>NZ_JBIVXV010000043.1:0-47518 GCF_044769385.1 Streptomyces sp. NPDC090445
CATGCGGGAGGTGCGCGGCAGCTTCGAGACGGAGCTGCGTGAGTTCAACGGTGAAGCCGACCACGTGCACCTGCTCGTGCACTACCCGCCGAAGGTCGCCCTGTCGAAGCTGATCAACTCGCTCAAGGGCGTCAGCTCCAGGTATCTGCGGGCGGAGTACACCGGCCGGATCAACCGGATCGGCATGGGCTCGGCGTTCTGGTCCCGCTCCTACTTCGCCGGGTCCTGCGGCGGCGCACCGCTGACCGTGATCCGCCAGTACATCGAAGGACAGAAGCGGCCCGTCTGACCGTCAACCCGGAGGCGCAGCGAACTCCGGCGCTCCGCGCCTCCGGGCCAAAGATGCGTTTCCCTCCCCGGCTGAAGCCGGGGATACCCACGCAAGATCAGGGATGGCGCGGGTTCGAGCGGTTCCTCGCCCCGTTCATGGAGCAGCTCACCAGGAAGGCCCTCGGCAATGCCGTCGAGCTCATGACCGAGGACGAGAGGGCCGAATTCGAGCGGCTGCTTGGCCTCATGATGGAGCCCCCTCGCTCCTTCGCCCCGTACACCTTCTGACCAACGCCGCCGGGGCCAACGCATTTCAGCGTTGGCCCCGGCGGCATGTCCGCATGTCCGTACGGCTACGCCTGCGCACTCCTGGCGTCGCGCCGCCGCGCCGTGTAGCGGAACAGGGCCCAGATCGCTGCGGCGTTGACCAGGGCGCTGACCAGGACCGCAGCGTGGAAGCCGAGTCCGACCACCAGTGCCAGGTACGCGCCGGGCACCCACATCTCAGCCTTCGACCAGCGCCGCACCATGACGTTCCCCGTTCCGTTCTGCTTCGTTCGACCTGCGCCCAGTCTCGAAGCTGCCGAGAACCGCCACCTGAGTACGCCTACTCATCCTGCTCGGCCCTGAGTACCTGGTCAGAGCCGTGCGCGGCAGGAATGCCGGGACACCGCGCATGTATCCCCATGTCCGGCACACGGCGCCGGAGGATTCCGCGACTAGACCACGACCCCAGCCCCGAGTCCGCCGGCACCGATGGCGTCCCGCACGGCGTGGGCGATCTCCTCGGGCTTGAGCTCGATGCCGTCGAGCCCCTCCACGGTCAACGGGATCTCTTCCAGCGCGTATTCGCCGCGACCTTCGGCGCTGAACTCGGGGCCGGTGCGGTCCTCGAAGGACCACGTCTCGATGCGGGCGAGGTAGAAGAGCTGACGCTCGCCGTCGGACTCCATCGTGTGCAGGAGGCGGACGATGTCGGCCTTCCCCGCGATCTCCTCGTGGATCTCCCGGTGGAGAGCGGCCTCGCGGGACTCGTCGCTCTCCTCAACCCCGCCCCCGGGCAGGACCCAGTACGTCGGGATTCCGGGCTTGGTGCGGCGGATGACCAGCATCGTGTCGTCAGCGGTGACGAGGACGGCGCGGACTCGTTCGACCATTTCGCTCTGTCTCCTTGTTTGTCGATCGTCAGGCTTGGGCCTGGGAGGGAACCACACGCGGAGGACGGACCCCGTTCAGCTCCTCCGCGCGCTGTCGCAGGAGCGGGGCCAACTCGACGTACCAGCCGCGGCCGACGGCCTGGAGCATCTCGGCGAGGGCGATCTGTTCGCCGATCCGGCCGGCGGGGGTGTCGAGGGCGTGGGCGAACTCGGCGCGGATGCGGTCGGCGACGGCGGGGACGCGGAGGCTGTTCACATAGAGCATCGCGGGGTCGTAGCCGACCGGGACGGCGCCCCAGCGCTCCCAGTCCAGGATGACGAGCGGGTCGTGGGTGAGGTTGGCCCACTGGAGGTCGGCGTGCCCGGTGACGCGCTCGGTGATGGCCGGCGCGGGGATGCCCAGGAACTCGGGGAAGACCCGGTCGGCCCAGGACTGCCGGATGGTCTCGCGCGGCGGTTCGGCGGCACTGAGGGCGTCCAGGCTCCCCCGAAGGGTCGCCCACCAGGAGTCCGGCAGGCCCGGGTCCACGGTGAGGTCGGGCGTCTCCGGGGAGATGACGGGCTGGGCGATGTAGTCGATCAGCTCGGCCTCGAAGACGCACTCCCCGCCGTTCCAGCGGTACAGGTCGTGAAGGTGGGGGCGGGAGACCTCGTCGGACACCCGCTCTTCGGCGAGGGCGATGCCCTCGTTCCGGGCGGCGGGAGTCTTGGATGCCTCACCGCAGTGGACGCGGAGCCAGTGGCCGCCTGCGGTGCGGCTGCCGATGGTGCGGCCCAGCCAGCCCCACGCCGCCGCCCCAGCCGTCGTGGTGGAGAACCGCGCGGCGGCGTGCACCAAGGCCCCCTCCATGCGGGCCCTGGTGGTCTCATCCTTGGGCGAGTACATCGGTGACCTTCCTGAGCTGACCCGGGTCGAGCGGGGAGGCGATGGCTTCCTTGGCAGCGCCCCAGCGGGCAGGGGTGCTGGCGGACAGCAGTACCACGTCGGCCCCGGCCATCCAGGGTAAGCACGATCGGCCGCGCCATGACGAGGCTGACCGGCTGCTGTACGGCACGGAGGTGATGTTCACCCGATCCGGCGGCGTCCTGCGCCAGCCCCAGCAGCTCGGGCACGGTGAAGGTGTCGTGCAAGAAGCCCGACCACGTGGCCACGCCGTAGCCGCCGATCCCGCCCAGGCCGGCGAACTCCTCCAGGACAGCGAACGCGTCGCGCAGCGCCACGTGCAGTTCAGCGCGTTCGAGAGGGGCGTGTTCGGGGTTGTGGACGAACACGAGGTCGGCCCGGCCGAGCGCGGCGAGGGACCGCTCGGTCTGCCAGCGGACGAAGAGGGGGTGGAGGCTGTGCCCGGTGGCCACCTGCGCCCAGGTGAGGAGCCCGGCCCGGACCGCGGCCTCGCCCTCCGCCCTGGTGAAGAATCCCGTCTTCGTGGCGACCTTGGCCTGGGGGTGACCGGCGATGACAGGGCCGATCCGCCGGTGGGCGTCCCCGTAGTTGGGGGCGGTGTCGATCCACACGGGGCCGTCGGCGCACGCGGTGCGCGCTGCCAGTTCGACAGTGCGCACCCGGTACGTCCCCAGGCCGAGGGAAGCGGTCACTGGGAGCCCCCGACGACCGCGACGGCCTGCCCGGCGACCAAAGCGGTGACGACTTCCGCCGCCTGTCCGAGGGTGAGGTCGGATGCGGCGGCCGGTTCCGCGAGGGTGACCGGCCCTCCGTCCGCGAGGAGGCTGAGGGCGGGGGCGACGGGGAGGGCGAAGGTCCACTCGTTCCCTGCGCCTGCGAACGTCACCGTCTGGTCGTCCGTCTCGATCCGGGCCCGGGGAACGGCGAGTCGGGCGGCGATCTCCGGCTCCGGCGGGATGGCGGTGAGGTGCGGCAGGGACAGGCGCGGGCGGCCGGGGTGCGTGGTGTCCAGCGACTTCTCCCGGCCCTGACAGCCTGGCGCCAGGCCCGGACCGCACGCGCACTCGCATTCGGCCGGCCACCCGAGCACGACCTGCGAGATCTTCTCGACGCAATCCTCTACGTCGACCGCACGGGCATCCCCTGGCGCTACCTCCCGCACGATTACCCACCCCACCAAACCGTCTACGCCTGCTTCGCCCGATGGCAACGAGACGGCGTGTTCGAGCAGCTCAACGGGCTTCTGCGTCGTCTGGTCCGCGCCAGCGAGGGCCGCGATCCGGAGCCGACGGCCTGCATCATCGACTCCCAGAGCGTCAAGACCTCCACCAACGCCCCCGCCACCACCCAGGGCGTGGACGTCGGGAAGAAGATCGCCGGCCGAAAGCGGAACATCGTCACCGACACGATCGGACTCCTGCTCACGGTCCTGGTCACCGCCGCCAGCGTCCAGGACAGCACCGCCGGCAGACAACTACTGACCAAGGTGGCTGCGGACCACCCGACCGTGCACAAGACCTGGGCCGACATGGGCTACAAGACAACCGTTGTCGAGCACGGCGCCAACCTCGGCATCGACGTCGAGATCGTCCGCCGCGACCCCACGACCAGGGGATTCGTGGTCCAGCCCCGCCGCTGGGTCGTCGAGCGAACCTTCGGCTGGCTCATGAACCACCGCCGCTCGGCCCGGGACTACGAAGCCCTCCCCGCCCGCTCCGAAGCCATGATCCACGTCGCAATGATCAACCTGATGACCCGCTGACTGACCGGCCAAACCACCCCGACCTGGCGCGGAACCTGACCCACAGATCAAGGATGAAACGCCCAGTAAGCCTGGTCCGGCTCGTCTTCGACGGGTTCGGCATATCTGCCCTTTTCAATCCGCCAACCTCGATACACGTGGCACAGATGGGTTTGCTGATGTTCGGCCTCACGACGGCCGGGTCTACGGCGTCGCTCTCAGTTCGATCGATTGGACCAGTGCACTCCCGTCTGGAGAGGCAATAACCAACTGGGTATTGCCGACTATGGCGTCTCTAAGTTGAGAAACCCAAATACTTTGACGGATTCGGGTGAAAGCCGAGGCATCGTCCAGGCCTGGAAACCACAGCACGAAAACCTCATCACGGCCATCCATTCGCCTGATTTGAGTAAAGGCGTAATCTTCGCCCACCAGCAGGCATCTCACGTTTCCGGTCGTAGTCGGCATGGTCCTCACATCCTCTCCCGGCGGCCCCGTTAGACCTCCTGGAACCCTTCAGGAGGCCCGCGATGCGATGAAAATCATCAGGCGCACGCTCTTTGAATCTCAACGATTCAGTGCAGCAGTGCGGCGGTGATGGCGACGAAGTCATGCATTCGAACGCCGCGTTCTAGGCTAATGTCAAGTTCGGCCAGCACCAACGCGATCTGGTTACATATGATGTGGCTGTCGGCGCCAGCAAAGACAAGTCCGATGATGCGGTTGGACTCATCCACGACCAAGCTGCCTGAGTCGCCACGCTCCCCAATGCCGAGGCCTCCCACAGCAATCTGGCCACGGAAGGAGAAGTGTCCAACGTCTCTTATCTCGACAGTGACATCTGCGTCGATCGCGGTTACAAGCCCGGCCGTTACCCCGGTACTACGACCCGATTTTCTCACGGTTGACCCAATAACCGGGAACCCGAGGCCAGAGATCGGCGCCAGCCCGAGCAGCTCGGGCAAGAGGAATCGAGCTCCTGTCAGGCGAGCAACAGCGGCATCCACCCGGTCGGTGAATGCCGTTCGGTGTAGTCGGGCCACCACATCTCCGGATGTAACCGTTTGGTTGTCCTCGTCCCCGGGCTGGGTGGCTAGATCATCGGCTTGGCATGTCGTGCGCCGGCAGAGTACGTGCCAGTTGCTGAGGATCATATCCTCGCCAGTAGCATTATCGAAGAAGGCTCCGCCGAGGGTGCCGGCGTTTCTGGGGTCTGACTCGCCAGGCGGTCTGTGGCCGATGCTGATCCCGCCAACTAGGGGATCACGTCTTTTGCGGTGGTCTTGCACGTCCAAGGACTTGAACTCGGCTTCAATGACGTCAACTGGGATCCCCTCGAGCTCGGCGGGGAGCCTGTCCTCGGTGCGCAGCTGGGTATCAGGGAGCTTGCGGCGAACATAAACAATGACGGCTATCTGGCCTGTAGGCCGGCCCCCGGTTTCTTTCAGTCCGACGCCGATTCCGGTCACGTTCGGGTATGAGCGAAGGCGATCGGCCGTCGCCTGCTTTACCTGGCGTGCCCGTGAGACCATGGCCTGATCCACTTCCCACTCGCTCACCGAGATCCCTCCTCGCCAGGTTGGGTGGATGATCGGGGGTCACGGCCCTGCCGTCAGCTCGACCGATTGGACGCTCCTACTGCCAACTGGATGACTGATGGTGGCCTGAAGGCCCTTGAGCATGGCAGCCCGGAGTTGAGAGACCCACATGCTGTAGTGGATGCTGTCAAAGGCCGATACTTCGTCTTCCCTGAAGCCCCACAACACGAAACGCCTTACCGCGCCGGTCGTCGTTTCTGTGATATCGGCGAAAGCCTGACCTTCACTCGCTATCAGGTTTGTCACGCTTCCGGTCGTCAGAGCCATGGTCCTCATTCCCTTCCTGCTGGCTCTCCCGGGCGGTCAGCCGTTCGGCCAGGTATCGCGCGACGCGCAGGTCGCCGATCACTCGCATCTTCCCCTGCCCAAACGCGTCCAGCGGGGCCAGCTCGCCCCGGGTGATACGCCGCCAGGTCTCCTCCCCCAGCAGGAGCTCGAGATCGGGACCGTGCACGAATCCGGGAATGACCTTGGCACCCTCCGGTCCGATTTCCAAAGACCAGGAACGGACTTCAGCGCCACGCGTGATCCCAAAGTGGACCCGAGCGTGGTGTGGAGAGTCATCGACTAGCCGGCCCAGTCGCTGAAACGACCGGTCAAGGTCCATCTCGTCCTCGGCGGCCAGTGTGGTCCAGGGAACACCACAAACCAGCAGGAAGTCGTGGCCTTGGAACCGAACAGGTGCAGACGCAGGTACGAGATTGTCCTGGGCCATGCCGTCCTCCCTATCACCAACGAAGGCACGGGGCAGCGGAGTCTGATGGTCAGATCCGGTGGCAGCGCACATTCCATTGCATCCGAGTCCGGCTCGCCTCGCCAGTCAGGGACTTCTGAGGTTGAATGGCTGGTGCCCTGCCCCGCGAGACACTCTTCGTCAGCCTGTTCGCCACCTTCGCTCCGAAGGCGCTGCGCCCCCGGCTCGCCAAGTGGCTGGACCAGCCGGTCATCGCCGTCCCCGAGATGCGCAAGTGGATCCAGCTCGGCGCCCGCGCGTACCGGATCCGCCGCCCCGCACCCCTGCCGCTCGCCGAGGACGCGCTGCGGTCCATCCGGACCCCGCTCTACGTCATCATGGGCAAGCACAGCCTGCTCGTGCACCCGAAGCGGCAGCTGGAGCGCGTCCCCAGGCTGGTTCCCGGAGCCCGTGCCGAGATCATCACCGCGACCGGCCACGGCCCGCAGATCGACCACCCCGACGTGGTCAACGCCCGGATGCTGTCCTTCATGGAGGACGTCGACTCCCTCAACCCCGCTGCGGCCGGCGCATAGGGCTACGACAGGGCAATACGGTGCCGGCGGCGCCCGCTCCGTGCCACACCGTGCCGGTAGAGGCGGTGAACAGCGGCAGCGGTCTGCACGGGGCTCGCAGTCGGAGCCGGGACGGGTCCGCTGCCGAACATTCCGGCAGGTCAGAGCGCATACACACGCCCAAGTGCCGGGTGATTCCCAAGCTTGTAGCGCGGGTTCGATTCCCGTCATCCGCTCCACGACAACGCCCCGGGTCAGCGACCTGGGGCTGGTTTGTTGTCCAGACCTATCAGGGCCCGCGTGCCATAAGTGGCTCCGCCGGGCCGCTCGGCTCGCCTCGGGGCCGGGAAGTAGTGTCGCGATACGCCCTCGCCGGTCAAGCGTGCTCGTCCGGCGGCTGCCGGGCGGGCTGGACCGACCAGCTTGCCGGCTCGTCGTCGCCCGAGTGCTCGTCGCGCTCCGCGTCGGCGGCTGTCACATGAATCTTGCCCGCCGCATGGTGGACCGGTGCGTACACGGCGTAGAGCTGCAGGGTCTCGTCACCGATGTTGGTGACGTTGTGCCAAGTGCCGGCCGGTACGAAGATGGCCCAGCCGTCCTCGACCTCCCGGTCGAAGTCGAGTCGATCCTTCGTACGGCCCATCTGGACGCGGCCCCGTCCTGCGTCGAGTCGTAGGAATTGGTCGGTCTCCGGGTGCGCCTCCAAGCCGATGTCCTCACCCACCGGGATCGACATGAGAGTCAACTGCAGGTACTTCCCCGACCAGGCGACCGCGCGGTAGTTCGTGTTCTCGAGCGTCGCCTTCTCCAGGTCGAAGCTTTGCGGTTCGGGCCCGATGTCCTTGGTGGTCATCCTTCTCTCCCGGTCGACGAAGGCGGTACGCGGTGGCGGTCCTGCGCCGGCCCGCGTCAACATTCTCAGAGCCCCGGGCCCTTCTGACCACACGTACACGAGCCGCTACCGCACACGAGTGACGCCGCGCGGATGGCCACCGCATCTCCCGTTGCCGCGGGGCGCCTCAAAGCGACACCTCCTGTGGCTGGTCGCACCATTGCGGGTCTGGCGTGGCCGTGCCCGGTTCTGCGGTGCCTCCGTCCGACAAGCGACGGCGGAACCACCCTGCTCGTCATCGGAGTCATGATCGGCTCGGCGGCCACCGCGGTGGTCGGGGTGATGCTCGTCTACGCCCGGCCCGACCCGAGCGCGCCCAGCAGTTCGTCATGTGGGGCTTGGGCAGCTTCAGCGCCACGGCCTGGCCCGACCTCCACGTCATGCTGTCCGTCATCGGCGCCGGCCTGCTGACCGCGCTGCCGGCGGCCAAACGTCTCAACGCCCTGCTGCTGGGCGAGGACTATGCCCGCACCATGGGGCCTGAACGTGGGGCGCAGCCGAGATCCGGTGCTGTTCGGCACCTCGCTGCCGGCGGGGGCGGCGACCGCGTTCTGCGGCCCTGTCGCCTTCCTGGGCCTGGCCGTCGCGCATCTGACCCGGGTGGCGCTGGGGACTTCCGACCACCGGGCGCTGATCCCCGCGTCGATGCTCGCGGGAATGTTCCTCGCGCCGGCCTGTGCCCTGCTGAGCCAGCCGCCCGGCACGGACTCCGTCCTGCCCGCTCAACGCCATCACCTCGCTGTTCGGCGCCCCCGTCGTCATCACGTTCCTGATCCGCAGCCGTCGCGGCGTACAAGGAGTGGCCTCGTGACCGACACCATGACCGAACCCGTCAAGGACACGGACGACGGACCGGACCGCCCCGGCGGCCTGGCCGCACTCGGGGGTCCCGCGATCGTGTCCAGGCGGGTTCGGCCCACGGCGGCGGCCACGGCCCCGGTCGGTCGGGGCCTCCGCCGTCGCCAGGGCGTGGAGCGCGACCTCGAACGGCGCGTGGGCGAGTCCGAGCGGCTGCAACCACTGCCTGCCGGTGCTCTGTTCGTACGCCCCGGCCGGCTCCGCGTATCCGCCCGGGTCGACCAGACGGTGGCCCCGGGCGCGTAGTACACCTGCCAGGGGAAGGTGCTCGATACGCAGGCGACGCCTTCCTTCTCGCAAGTATCCGCCACGGCGCCCCGTCACCGCCGGTGGGCCGGACCGGTGGTGTTTCGCCCGCCCAGGCCCACGGCGGTTGTGCGCGCCGGGCAAGCGGTGACTCAATGGCTCCGGCACAGGCCATCGCCGGCCGGTAAGGAGGAGGAGCATGTCCCAGGTCGAGGTGAACGGCGTCGAGCTCTTCTACGAGGTGGGCGGGGACGGCGATCCGCTGGTCCTGGTGCACGGCTCCTGGGGCGACCACAGCAACTGGGTTCCCGTCCTGCACGCCCTCGCGCTGCGACACCGGGTCCTCGTCTACGACCGGCGGGGGCACAGTCAGAGCGAACGGCCGCCGGGGCCCGGATCCCGGTTCGAGGACGAGGAGGACCTCGCGGCACTGATGGAAACCCTGGGGTTCGCGCCGGCGTACGTCGCGGGGAACTCCTTCGGCGCCTCGACCGTACTCGGCCTGGCCGCCCGGCGTCCCGAGCTCTTCCGTGCCCTCATCGCCCACGAACCGCCGCTCATGGGCATCGTGGCCGATGACGCCGAGCAGCGGCCGCTGATGGCGGCTGCCGAAGAAAGGATCGAATCCGTCCTCGGCCACTTGCGGGCGGGCGAGACCGTCGCAGGGGCACGCCAGTTCGTGGACGAGGTCGCCTTCGGGCCCGGGTCCTGGGAGCAGCTGCCGGACGAGCTCCGCGAGACGCTCGTGAGCAACGCCCCCACCTTCGCGGACGAGCAGGCCGACCCCGGTTGGGCCGACCTCGACCTCGATCGGCTCTCCGGCTACACCGGGCCCGCCCTGCTGACCAAGGGAACCGACAGCCCGCCCTGGTTCGCCGCCATCACCGCCCGGCTGTCCCGCGCACTGCCCCAGGCACAGACGCACACGTACGACGGGGCCGGACACGTCCCGCACGTCACCCACCCGGACGAGTACGCGAACCGCGTCACAACCTTCATCGAAACCAGTCGGCGCCCTTCCTGACCGCCGGACCCCACCGGTACAGGACTATCCTGGGCAGCCCCTGATCCACGACAAAGCCCCGGGTCAGCAACCTGGGGCTCGTTTGTACGCGGGCCGCCCGCTTGGCCTCGGCCTCCTGTTCGGCCTGGTAGCGGCGGGCGTCGGCGGGCTTGCGGACCTCGGTGTCGAGCTGGCGGTCGGTCAGCGCGGCCTGCGCCGCGCGGCGATCTTCTCCTGCTCGGCCGGGATCTGCTGCTGCCGGTCGGCGTCGGCCAGCGGCCCGGCGGCGTTGGCCTGGGCGGCGGCAGCGTCGGTCTCGGCCTTGATCTCGGCCTGGCGCAGGTACAGGGTGCGCTGCGCGACCGCGATCTCCTCCTGGGCCTTCAGGCGGGCCCGCTCGGCGGCCTGGCGGGCGTTGGCCTCGGCGATGTCGGCTTCCTGCTTGGCGCGGGCGGCCTCGGGGCGGCCGAGAGGCAGCTGGACAGGTCCCTGAAGTGCGCTTGACTGCGCGGATGAACATCAACTCGACGGAAGTAAGTCCGTCTGCAAGCCTGCAGGTCAGGCGTTTCCGCGACGGCGATTCGGTGGAGCAGCTCACTCTCCTGCTCCACCGCGCCTACGCAGACCACGCCGCTGCCGGGCGGGTCTTCTTCGCCTCCTACCAGTCTCCGCAGGACACGCAGCACCGCCTGAGCAAAGGCGAGTGCTGGGTCGCGATGGACGGAAACGTACTGGTCGGCACCGTCACCGTGTCAGCTCCACACACCACTCCGGCCGGATACCCAGCGCCGGCGGGAGGAGGCTCGTTCTGGCAACTGGCTGTCGAGCCATCGCAAAGAGGCACCGGCCTGGGACAACGACTGCTGG
This sequence comes from Streptomyces sp. NPDC090445, assembly GCF_044769385.1. NCBI lineage: Bacteria > Bacillati > Actinomycetota > Actinomycetes > Kitasatosporales > Streptomycetaceae > Streptomyces > Streptomyces sp. NPDC090445. The sequence goes on from NZ_JBIVXV010000043.1 coordinate 10,785, forward strand.
CTCTGGCAGAGTCACGCATTGCTGCTCTCGGATCGACACAGGTCGTCATCGATACCTCCTCGCAGGCAGCAGACCTCGTCGGCTGGTACCGCCGGCGAGGCTACGCGCCGATCGGCACGTGGCGGTGGGACGTCACCAATTACGACAGCATCGTCCTCATGAAGAAGCTGCCGCCAACAACTCCGTGATCGCCCGGACAAGTCCTAGCCAGCTGGTCAAGCCCCCTCGACGAACGCTTCCGCGGCCTGCTCGACAGTGGCGAGCAGCGGCCGGGACGGGCAACATCGGTGCGACCTTCCGGGCCGTGGCCAGATGGTCCCGTATCGGCCCACGCAGCGTGCCCTTCGGCACGTACTACGCCCGGCCGGTGCCGGTGCCGGTGCCGGTGGCGGTGGAGCGGGGCGGCACGGTCAGGGTCCGGCCGTCGGAGAAGGTGACGGTGCGGGGGGCGGAGCCGTGGTTGTGGGCGGCGTAGGTGCGGGTGCCGTTCCTGCTGAAGACCGCGGAGGTGGGGATGTCGCCGGTGACCGACGGGTCGGGGGCGCCAAGTGCGTTCAGGGCCGTGATCCAGTGGTGGGTGTGGGCTTTGGACTCGCCCGCCTCCGGGGTGTAGGCGGCGTTGCCCGCGTCCCACTTCGCCTTCGCGGCGGCCGGGTCGGCCAGTGACTGGAACTCCCAGAGGATGTCGCGCCATTCGGCTGCGGGGCCGCCGTTCTCGCGTTCCATCTCGGCGATGTTCCGCCGGATCGCGTCCTTGTGCCCGCCCAGGTGGAGCGATCCGCCGGTCACGGGAAGCACGTTGATGCCGTGGATCTCCTCGGGGTTGGCGGTCCACCAGGTGGCGTAGGCGGCGCCGCTGCCCCAGACCATGCCGGCGGTGTCGTGGGCGAAGGAGGCGGGGAAGACCTGCCCGTCGGCGTCGAACCAGTACTGGGCGATCGCCTCGCCCTCGGTGGCGAGCAGGTACGAGCCGAGGTCGCGCAGGCCGGTGTCGCCGGTGGCCGAGCCCCAGAGCACGAGGGCGGCGCTGAGGTTGGTCGATTCGGAGGACGATTCCTGGTTGTTGCCGGCGGCGAAGCCCTGGTGCCCGGAGGCCCAGCTGTGGCCGGCGTAGACGTCGAAGCCGCGCAGGAACGGGAAGGCGCCGTCGGTGCGGGAGGGGTTGGCGGTGTCGCGGATCAGGGTCTTGACCATGCCGCCCCAGGCGGAGTCGGCGGCCCAGCCGGAGTCGTACTGGGCGACGATCGCGGCCGCGTACACGTAGTAGCCGTAGTGGAAGTGGTGGTCGTTGAGCTCGGTGTCGCTGCCGTAGGAGGCCGGGTAGCCGGTGAGGGTCTTCCAGGTGCGGTCGTACGAGAACTCGTTCGCGCCGCCCGCGGTGAACCAGTCCTGGAGGCGGCCCTTGAGGAGGCCGAGGAGCCGGTCGCGGGTGGCGGTCTCGCCGATCTGCTCGGCGAGCGGCACGAGCTGGGCGAGCCGGCCGAGCGCCTTGCCGGTCCAGTACGTGTCCACGGCCCCGGAGAACGGGTCGGCGGCGTACGCGGCCTCGTTGAGGTGGCCGCGCAGCCTGGCCGCGTCGACGTCGTTCGGGCGGGGCAGGGCGGGGAGGACGGGGGCGGTCTTCTGGGCGGTGGTGAAGGCGGTGCCCTCGCGGACCTTCATGGTGCCGCGCGGCGATGCGTACGTGTAGGAGGTGAGGGGGTCGGCGGTGTGGAGCCACTGGTGCCGGTAGAGGGCCTGGAGGGTGCCGCGCTCGGCGCCTTCCTTGGGTTCGGTGGTGAGGGCGTAGGTGGCGCGTACGGTGCCGCCGGCGGCGCTCCAGTCGACCCGGGATCCGGTGACGAAGCTGAAGGCGTACTTCCGGTACGTCGCGAGCGCGTCGGTGGAGGGCAGGACGGCGACGGAGAAGTAGTTCCTGCCGCCGAGGGCGGCGCTGATCGTGGTGCCGGAGACGTTCCAGTCGGCGCCCGTCGGTGCGAAGAGGGCGTAGTGGTGGCCGGCGACGGTGATGCCGAGGACGTTGCCCTGGTCGGCGAAGACGGCGGGGGTGGCGGCGGTGGTGATCCGGGCGTCGCCGCCGGAGCCCTGGGCGTACACGAACGGGCTGCCGTGGCCGATGGTGGTGCGCAGGGTGCGGGCGCCGTCGGACCAGTAGGGGGTGACGGTCCAGTCGGACCAGGAATCGGCCTTGGTGTCGGGCGAGTTCAGTCCGGCGAGGCCGATGGTGAGGTCGCGTCGGTGGGCGAACTCGTACTGGCGGCCGTCCCCGACGACGGCGGGGTTCGTGGGGTAGCCGATGTCCAGGCCGCCGGCGACCGCCTGGTAGGTGAGGGGGTGGCCGTACATGGGGGTGGAGTACGGGTTGTCGCCGTAGCGCTGGAAGGCGAGCGAGGACCACCAGTCGTTGGTGGGGACCGGTTTGCCTGCGGCGGCGGGGGTGACCTTGGGGGTGACGGGCGTACCGGTGTTGGTGGTGGGGCCGGAGGTTCCGGCGGGGCGGGTGTCGGAGTGGCTTCCGGCGCCCACGGGGACGGTCGCGGCTGCCGCGGGGGCCGTGGCCGGGCCGAGCCCGACGGTGGCGGCCGCCAGGGCGGCGGCCAGGAGCAGCGGGGCGGCGCGGCGCGAGTGGGGGACGGGCATGGGGAACACCTCATGTCATCGCGGTGGAAAGGCGGCTCACCCGCGGCGAACCGGGTGGTGCCCGGTAGGCGCGGCGGTGTGCGGTCGTACGGGGCGGGGCCACACGTGGCGGCATCCGCACGCGGTGGCGTCCGCACGCGGTGGGTCGTGTCCGGGACTCGTACGCGAGAGCGCTCTCAACTGGCCGGAACCGTAAGACTCCCGAAACGCAGGTGTCAAGAGACCTCGCAACAACGGAAGTTGGGCCGATTCCGAGCCAATGCGCCTTCGACTCTTGACGGATCACACGTGCCGCGGGCACGCTCCCCTCGCTTGGTGAGAGCGCTCTCAGCGATGCGTTCTCGTTCGCCCCGGAGCCAAGGGAGGCTTCCCATGCCCACAGCCAGAACCGCCACGAGAAGCGCCAGGAGAACCGCCGAAAGAACCACCGGAAAAGCAGCCGTCCGCCTGGGGGCGGTCGCTCTTGCCGGGGCCCTCCTCGCCGCCTGCGGCGGTTCGCCGGGCGGCGCCTCCGACAGCGCGGACGGCAAGGTCACGATCACCGTGGACCTGTTCGGCTCCTTCGGCTACGAGGAAGCCGGGCTCTACGCCGAGTACGAGAAGCTGCACCCGGGCGTGACCGTCAAGCAGACCGACACCGAGGACGAGGCCGACTACTGGAAGTCGCTGCAGACCCGGCTGGCCGGCGGTGGCGGTCTCGCCGACGTCCAGGCCGTCGAGGTGGGCCGGATCGCCTCCGTCGCACAGCAGCAGAGCGGCAGGTTCGAGGACCTGCGCACGTACGGCGCGGGCGCGCTCAAGGGCGGTTTCGCCGAGGCCACGTGGGCGGCTGCCACGGGGAAGAACGGCGAGATCCTCGGCCTGGCCACCGACGTGGGGCCCGAGGCGATGTGCTTCCGCACCGACCTCTTCGCCCGGGCCGGTCTGCCCACCGACCGCGAGGAACTCGCGAAGAAGTGGTCGACGTGGGAGGGCTACCTGGAACTCGGCCGGCAGTACAAGGCCGCTGCCCCCGACAAGAGCGCGTGGCTCGACAGCGTCGGCAGCCTCTACTCGGTCATGATCGGCCAGCAGAAGGAGCGCTACCACGACGCCTCGGGCCGGCTGGTCTGGGAGACCAACCCGGCCCTGAAGGCCGCCTGGGAGGCGTCGGTCACGGCGGCGCAGAGCGGGCTGAGCGCGCGGCTGGACCAGTGGTCGCCGCAGTGGAACCAGGCCTTCGCCGCCGGTTCCTTCGCGACGCTCCCCTGCCCCGCCTGGATGCTCGGCTACATCAAGGGCCAGGCCGGTGAAGCCGGCAAGGGCAAGTGGGACGTCGCGAAGCTGCCCGCCGGTGCCGGCAACTGGGGCGGCTCGTACCTCGCCGTTCCGCGGGCCGCGCAGCACAAGAAGGAGGCGTACGAGCTGATCGCCTGGCTCACGGCGCCCGAGCAGCAGGCCAAGGTCTTCCGGAAGCAGGGCAACTTCCCGTCCGCGACCGGTGCCATCGCGCAGATCGCCGACGCCACCGACCCGTACTTCTCGGACGCCCCGATCGGCCGGATCTTCGGCGACGCCGCGAAGGCCGCGCCCGTCCAGGTCCTCGGCGTCCACGACCAGAACATCGCGCAGCAGATCACCAACGCCCTGGGCGAGGTGGAGCGCAAGGGCACGGCACCCGACCAGGCGTGGGCGAACGCCGGGAAGGGCGTGGCGAACACCACCGGCTGACCGGCTGCCGCCCCGTCCCGCGCCCGCACCACCCCCGGACTGCCCCCGCCCCGCGCCCGTACCGGCCCGGCATGCTCCCCCGCCCCGCCCGTGCCCCGCCCCGCGCCCGTACCGGCCCGGCATGCTCCCCCGCCCCGCCCGTGCCCCACCTCACCCCACCCGGGCACCGACTCCTCCCGAAGGGCCGCATCGTGACCCTGGCAGCACCCCTACGGCCGGCGTCGCCGCCCCGGCCGTCACCTCCCCGGCCGTCCCCCGTCCGGCGCGCGTGGCGCACGGTCTCCCCGTACGCCTACATCACCCCGTTCTTGGGCCTGTTCGCCGCCTTCGGGCTCTTCCCCCTGCTCTACACGGCGTTCGTGTCGCTGTACCGGGTGGAGCTGCAGGCACCCGGCGACATGCAGTGGCGCGGGCTCGGCAACTACACCGCGCTCCTCGGTGACGAGTTCTTCTGGACCTCGCTGCGCAACACGTTCACCATCGGGGTGCTCTCCACGGTCCCCCAGCTGGTGATGGCGCTCGGCCTCGCACACCTGCTCAACCACAGGCTGCGCGGTCGGACGCTCTTCCGGACGGTGATGCTGCTGCCGTACGCGACCTCGGTCGCCGCCGCCACGCTCGTCTTCGCCCAGCTCTACGGCCGCGACTTCGGGCTGGTCAACCACGCTCTCGGGCTCGTCGGCATCGGCCCCGTCGACTGGCAGACCGGCACGGTCGCCTCCCAGATCGCCGTCTCCTCCATCGTCATCTGGCGCTGGACCGGCTACAACGCGCTGATCTACCTGGCCGGCATGCAGTCCATCCCGCACGAGCTCTACGAGGCCGCCGAGATGGACGGGGCATCGCGCCTGCGGCAGTTCTTCCACGTCACCCTGCCCGGGCTGCGGCCGACGATCGTCTTCACGGTCGTCGTCTCCACCATCGGCGCGACCCAGCTGTTCGGCGAACCGCTCCTGTTCGAGGGATCCGTGTCCGGCGGCATCTCCCACCAGTACCAGACGCTGGGCCTCTACCTGTACGAGCAGGGCTGGGGCTTCTTCCACCTGGGCCGGGCGGCCGCCGTCGCCTGGGTGATGTTCCTGCTGATCCTGCTGGTCGTCGGCGTCAACGCCGTGATCGTGTACCGCCGCACCCGCGAGGAGGCCGACCGGTGACCGTCCTCGCCGATCCGCCGGTCGAACACCCGGCCCCCGGGCGGCGCGCCCGGGGCGGACGCCGCCGCTCCCGCGCCGGGCGCGCGATGCGGGGCGGGAAGCTCGCCCACGCGATCCTCGTCCTCGCCGTGCTCGTCTCGGCGTTCCCGTTCTACTGGACGATCGTCGCGGCCAGCCGCTCCAACGCCGACCTGGCCAAGGTGCCGCCGACACTCCTGCCCGGACCGAACCTGATGCGGAACTTCGAGGCGGTCGTGGAGGAGGCCGACATCGGCCGGGCGCTGCTCAACTCCCTCATCGTGTCGGGGTCGATCACCCTCGGCACCGTCCTGTGCTCCACCCTCGCCGGGTTCGCCTTCGCCAAACTACGCTTCCGCGGCCGCGGCGCCCTGCTCTCGGTCACGGTCGGCACCATGATGATCCCACCGCAGCTGGGCGTCATCCCGCTGTTCATGCTGATCGCCGAGCTCCAGTGGGTCAACCAGCTCCAGGCCGTCATCCTGCCGGGCCTCGTCTCCGCCTTCGGCGTGTTCTTCATGCGGCAGTACCTCGCCCAGTCCCTGCCGGACGAACTGATCGAAGCGGCCCGGGTCGACGGCGCCTCCACCGCCCGGATCTTCTGGTGGATCGTCGTCCCCGTCGCACGGCCCGGCATGGCCGTACTCGGCCTGCTCACCTTCATGGCCGCCTGGAACGACTTCTTCTGGCCCGTCGTCGCCCTGTCCTCCTCCGAGCCGACCGTCCAGGTCGCCCTGCGCCAGCTCGGCGGCGGCTACGTCAACGACCAGTCCGTCATCATGGCCGGCACCCTGCTCGGCACCCTGCCGGTGCTGCTGGTCTTCGGCCTGCTCGGCCGGCAGATCGTCGGCGGCATCATGCAGGGCGCGGTCAAGGGCTGACCGCCGCCTCCGCGCAGAAGCCCCCTCACCTCTCCCGCACGCATGCACTCACTCACTCACTCACGCACTCACGCACTCACGAGCCCTCTCACCTCCGGGAGACCCATCGTCATGACCGCGCTCGACGCACGCCCCCGCACCGGGGCGACGCTCCGCTTCCCCGCGCACTTCCGCTGGGGCACCGCCACCGCCGCCTACCAGATCGAGGGAGCCGCAGGCGAGGACGGCCGCGCCCCGTCCATCTGGGACACCTTCAGCCGCACCCCCGGCAAGGTGCGCAACGGCGACACCGGAGACATCGCCGCCGACCACTACCACCGCGTGAGCGAGGACATCGCGCTCATGCGGCGGCTCGGCGTCACCGACTACCGCTTCTCCATCGCCTGGCCCCGCGTCCAGCCGACCGGCCGGGGACCCGCCGTCCAGAAGGGCCTGGACTTCTACCGGCGCCTGACCGACGGGCTGCGCCAGGCCGGCATCCGGCCCGTGGCCACCCTCTACCACTGGGACCTCCCCCAGGAACTGGAGGACGCCGGCGGCTGGCCGAACCGGGAGACGGCGTACCGGTTCGCCGAGTACGCGGGCCTCGCGGCGGAGGCGCTCGGCGACCGCGTGGCGACCTGGACGACCCTCAACGAGCCCTGGTGCGCGGCCTTCCTCGGCTACGGCAGCGGGGTGCACGCCCCCGGCCGCACCAGTGCCGTCGACTCGCTGCGCGCAGCCCACCACCTCAACCTGGCCCACGGCCTCGCCGTCCGGGCCCTGCGCGGCGCCGTGCCCGGGGCGGCCGAGGTGTCGCTCACCCTCAACCTCCACGCGCTGCGCGCCCGCGCCGACACCCCGGAGGACGCGGACGCGGTCCGCCGGATCGATGCCGTGGGCAACCGGATCTTCCTCGACCCGGTCTTCCACGGGCGTCTCCCGGAGGACCTCGTCGGCGACACCGCGCCCGTGACCGACTGGTCCTTCGTCATGGACGGGGACCTCCGGACGGCGGCCGCGCCGATCGACTCCCTCGGCATCAACTACTACTCCCCCGCCACGGTCGCGGCCGGCACCTCCCCTTCCCCTTCCCGTTCCCTGTCCCCGTCGCCGTGGGCCGGTGCGGAACGGCACGTCCGCTTCGTCCCCGTCCCCGGGCCGCGTACGGCCATGGACTGGCCGGTCGACCCCGACGGGCTGCACGAGCTGCTGCTCCGGCTGCGGGACGACCTCCCGGGCGTGCCGCTGGTGGTCACCGAGAACGGCGCGGCGTACGAGGACTACGCCGACCCCTCGGGGCAGGTGAAGGACCCCGAGCGGGTGGCCTACCTCCACGCCCATCTGGCGGCCGTGCACCGCGCCATCGAGGACGGGGCCGACGTCCGCGGCTACTTCCTGTGGTCCCTCCTGGACAACTTCGAATGGGCTTACGGTTACAGCAAGCGCTTCGGCATCGTCCACGTCGACTTCCCGACCCGGCGCCGGACGTTCAAGAGCAGCGCCCACTGGTACGCGGACGTCATCGCCCGCGGCGGCCTCACCGCTTGAGCCCCGGCCGCCGCCAAACCGAAACAGGTCTCATGTCCCCTTCCCTGGCCCTCTGCTTCTTCTCCCTGATCTTCACCCTGGTCGGTGCCGTCTTCGGCACAGTGGGATACCGCGAGGTCCGGAAGACCGATCACCTGCTCCGCAAGGGCATGACAGCGCAGGGTGTGGTCACCCGCCTCGCACCGATGAAACTGGAGGGGCAATCGGAGGCATCGATCACGATCAGGAGCACCGGGACCACCGTGTACTGCCCGGTCATCGCCTGGACCACGGCCGACGACCGGCCCATGGAGACCACGTCGAAGCTGGGCCGCGCCCGCGACAAGACGTTTCGCGTCGGCTCCCGGGTCGAGGTCCGCTACGACCCGGCGGACCCCTCCCGCTGGACGCTCCCCGCCGAGGGCAACGGCCTGGGGCGGGTCTTCGTCGCGATGGGTGCGCTCTTCTTGGTGCTCGGGCTGGGGTTCTTCGCAGGGATCCTGTACGTGCAGGTGCTCTGAACCTCGGTCAGGCGTGCACCGGGAACGAGGACTGGAAGGCCAGGCGATGGCCGGCGCCCGCCCCGAGCCGGGTGAGCAGGTCGTCGAGCGCGAGGTACTCCTCCCAGGGCTCCCGCTGCGTCGCCCCGGCCAGCATCCCGACGAGCCGGTCCTCCAGGCCGGGGACACGCTTGTCCTTCCACGCCTTGTCTGCCGTGCTGACCAGGAGGTCCTCGACGGTCACCGCCGGGTCGTCCCAGTCGGCGTGGGTGGCGGCGAACCGGGCCAGGGCGGGCGGGAAGCCGCGGCTCAGCAGCAGGTCACGGCCGGCTTCCTCGTGTGCCGAGCCGGGCCCGGTGAGCTCTTCGAGGTGCAGGGTCTTGCCCACGTCGTGGGTCGCCGCGCCGAAGAGGACGCCGTCACGGTCGACGGCCAGGTCCGGGTAGCGGTCCCGTACCCAGTCGACCAGTTCGACCGCGACGTCGTGGACCGCGCGCAAGTGCGCCGCCAGCCGGGGCGGGGCGCCCAGGGATCGCAGAAGGTCCGCCGCCGCGGGCGGCAGCGGCCGCAGCGGGGGCTCGCCCGGGGCGTCCAGGGCACGGGACAAGAGGTCCGCAGAGGTCAGGGGCATCCCACGGACAGTACTCGCACGGGTCGGCGTGGGCCAGGCCGTGGCAAGGGCGCGGCCGTCGGTCAGGTGGTCAGGCGCTCAGGTGGTCAGGTGGTCCAGGGCAGGCGTACGGCCTCGATCTCCGTGTCGTCGAGGAGGGCCCGGACGAGTGGCGCGGGGCCGGCCACCTTGGTGGCCCAGAGGTCGTGATCCGTGCAGAGGACCCAGGTTCGGTCCCGGGGCCAGAGGTTGGACGGGCTCCAGCCGTCTTCCTCGGGGTGGTCGTACAGCACCTTGGCGTCCGCGAGTGCGCCGCTTCGGATGTGGAGGTTGTCGAAGTCCTCGGCCCGTTGCAGCAACGGGTTGTAGTAGGCCAGGCAGGGGGTGTCGGCGCCCTGGGGGCTGTGCTCGGTGAGGATGTCGATCAGGCGGTTCCAGTCGGGTCGGTCCATGCGGCCTTCGGGCGGTGCCTGGATGCCGACCGGCCAGGTGCCCGGCGTGATCGAGGGGAAGGAGGTGTGGCACGGCATCCGTCCCTCGGGCACCACTGGATCCCCGGTCCGGCGCGCGAGTTCCGTCCAGCGCAGCCGATGCCAACGGGGTCCCGGGTGCTCGCCGTCGTCGGCGCCGCATACGTCCGCGGGGTCGAGGCCCGGGATGATGTCGGGCCCGCCGCCCATCAGCACGGCCCGCCGGTACTCGATGAACGACATATCGGTCGGCCCGAGCTCGTGCTCGTACATGGCGTGCAGCACCCAGGCCGCGTCGGGCAGCGCCGGCGGCATGAACCCGGTGAGCCCGTCATCGGAGGTCAGGTCCCGCAACCAGTCGGCTTCCCCGGACCCGGCGAAGGGCCACCGCGCGGCCGCCGCAGCGGCGGGTGTCTCGTGCATCCGCCCAGCATCGCACCCGGCGCGTTGCTCCACGCACTCGTCCGGGTGAAACGCGGGCCGTCGCCGCGGTTGCCGGTCCGGCTCTGCCCAGGGGCGGAGGCGTGCACCGCCCGTACGCGGCCGCGCCGGATACCGCGACCGCGTCGTTACGATCGGCGCCGCTGAGGCCGATGCATGGACGCCTGCCGCTATGCACAGACCTGACCTGCTGTTATGCCGCCATGCGGGCGGTGCGGAGGCCCGGCTGTTCGACATGGCGACGACGGGAGGGGCATGTATATGACGCAGGAGCGGGGCGGCGGCGGCCTGGACCAGGACCGGAGCGCAGGAGTGCAGCTGGCGCGGCTGCTGCGCCGCTGGTGGGAGGAGGCCGGCAGCCCGGCCGGCGGCAGTCGGCCCACACAGCAGGCCCTGGCCGTGAGGCTGGACATCGACCAGACGACCCTCTCGCGCTACCTGAACCCCAAACACCTGTCGATCGCGCCTTTGAGGGTGGTGGAGGCTCTGCACACCCAGTTACGCGCCCCGGCGGCCGAACTCGATCAGGCCCGGGCACTGTGCCGGGCCGCGCTGCTGCAGAACGGCCGCCAGCGGCCCTCCGGGGGTGGAGGGGAACACACGGCGACGGAAGGCGGTGCCGCGGACGGATCCGACGAGCGCCCCTGCGCTGCCGTGCACGGCACTGATGTCCGTGGCGCTTCCGGCCGGAGCCGCCGTTTCCGCTGGCTCCGGCCGGTGCTGGTCGCGGCAGCCGTGGTTCTGGCGTTCACCCTGGGGATGGTCGTCCACGAACGGCTGTCCGTCCGCGGCCGCGGGGCCGCGGCCGACGGTGCGGCCGGGGCCGTTGCCGCGAGCAAGGCACCGTACGAGTGGCCGTTGCTGCGCATGGGCGAGGAGGACCAGTTCACCCGTGCCCGGGCCCTGCAGCATCTGCTCAACGCGCACGGCTACAAGGTGCAGGCCGACGGGTTCTTCCGGCAGGACACCCGGGACGCCGTCATGGACCTCCAGAAACGGCACGACCTGCCGGCCGACGGCAAGGTGGGCAGGCAGACCTGGCCGGTGGTGGTGAAGGAGGCGGGGCCCGGATCCGGTGCGTTCGAGGTGCGGGCCGTGCAGGAACTCCTGAACAACGCGGGCCAGGGCGGCACACCGGTGTCGGGGGAGTTCACCGCGGCGACCGCCGAGGACCTGAGGTTCTTCCAGCGCACCCACGGCCTGCCCGTGACCGGCCGGGCGAACGCCGACACCTGGCTTGCCCTGCTCGTGAAGCAGCTCCCGCCGGTCAAGGCACCGGAGTACCAGAGGACCGCCGGCCCCGGCCCCCTGCCCTCCGCTTCCCTGTGAGGGGGCGGCTCTCCTCCCACCCGCCCCCAGCCCCCGGCCCCGCCCTCGCCCCCGCCCCGGGCACAGCGCCAACCCGGGTTCGCAGTCCGATGCGTGCGGTCCGTGCAGTCCTCATGCACCGGGCCATAACCACAGGTCACAGGCCTGGCATGCAGGGTGCATCGATGCGCGTCGGCAAGCAGCCGGATTCGTCTCCCCCCACCCGGCCGCCCCCGCCATGCTGGTTTCGCGGCCGACACCCCCGGACAGCCCGCCCCCTCGGCAGGCACCACGTCCAGGCACTCGTGCCGGTCCGCTTCCCGTCAGCACACCGCCCGAAGGGGGCACCCATGTCCACTGTCCGCAAGACCCTCACGTCCGCCGTATCCGCCGCCGTCCTCGCCGGGGGTCTGGCCCTCGGCGCCGCCGGCCCGGCGAGCGCGGCCACCTGTCCGTCCTCCGCCTCCCCCGTGACCGACGGGGCGTCGGCCCACTGGACCCTGAGCTGCTCGGGCAACAGCGTGACGGTGTCCGGCTGGCTCCAGGACACCCGCGCCGACGGCAAGTGCGCCCTGGTCCGCATCAACGCCGGCAACGGCGAGTACAGGACGAAGTCCGCGTGCGGATCCGGGGTGCGGGAGCAGTTCTCGTTCACCTTCAAGGGCACGAAGGAGGCGCAGGCGCGCCTCGCCATCGCCTGACGGCACAGCGCAGCGCAGCACAGCACGCACCACGCACCGCACGTCGGTCGCCCCGGCTGACGGCGGCGCAGTCGGCGAAGGGCCGGGCCGATCGCGGTCCGGCCCTTCGCCGTCCTCATGACGACCTCGGGCCCTACGGGCTTTCAGGTGCTCACGTGTCGTTGTCCACCCAGAGCTCCCAGCGTCGGCCGTTCCGCTCGCAGACCCAGAAGCCGTAGGCGGAGTTCGCCCCGAACGCCTCGCACGCGGACTCGCTGCGGAAGGTGCCGACGAGGATCATGTCCAAGGCGGTGCTCGGTGCGGCCGCTGCCGTGTCCGTGTCGACGTTCCGGACAACGAACGCGTCCTGGCGCGAATCGGCGTACGTCCCGGCCGTGAACGCACCGTCCGCGACGGTGCCGCTGTGGGCATCGTGGCCGGACTGAGCTGCCTGGGCCGGAACGGCTGCGGTGCCGAGGGCCACCGCAGTCGCGAGTGCGGCACTCGCGAGGACTTGACGCAAACGCATGCTCTCTCCCTTTCCCTTTACCGGATTTGACGGGGCGCCGCGCGCGGCGTGGTGTCCAGATTGCGGCGGCGCGTGGGGGTTGGCCTTGTACGAAGGCGCACCATGTTCGCGGGATCCGAGGGCCGGCGGGGGAGGCGCAGATGCGGGTCGCAACGGCCGTGGGGGCGCGCAGGACAGGCATGTACCGGGAGCGTCGCGCTTCCGCGCGGCTTCGTGATCACGTGGTGATGTACCGAGGTCATCGCACCGCGGGGCGGGGACCTGTGCGACTCACCCTCCCCTCGGCCACCGTGACGTTGATCCTGGGCTGGGGGGATCCCCTGCGCCTGTTCCACAACGCCCGGAGCGCTCCGGCGGAGCAGACGACGTGGCATGCGATGCTCGCCGGTCTGCAGACGTCGTCGGTGAGAGGGGGCTTCGAGGGCGTCGCGGAAGCGATCGAGGTGGAGTTCACCCCGCTCGGTGCGTACACGTGCCTGGGGTTACCGCTGCACCACCTCGCCAACGGCCACGTGCACCCGGATGACGTACTGGGCGACGGCTGGTCGGCGAGGCTCACCGAGCGGCTGATCGCGGTTCCGGACTGGGAAGGACGATGGGCAGTCGTCGAGGACGCCTTGGCGCGGCGGCTGGCCGGCGGCCCGACGCCCTCGCCCGTGATGGCCGGGGCTTGGCGTCTGCTGCGGGCCCGTCACGGGAGGCTGTCGGCCGGAGAACTGGCCGCCGCCACCGGGCGGGGCCATCGGCGGCTGCAGGTGCTCTTCCGCGAGCACATCGGGCTGCCGCCGCAGTCCGTCAGCCGGATCCTGCGGTTTCAGCGGGCGCTGACCCTGCCGTCCGACGCCGGCCGGTCGCTGGCCGACCGTGCGGCCCTCTGCGGCTACTTCGACCAGGCGCACATGAATCGTGACTTCCGTGCCCTGGCCGGACTCACCCCCGCACAGCTGCGCTCTCTGGCCGAGCGGGCGTCTGCCGGAGGCAGGGATCCGGCCGGCGGGCGCCTGGCCGCTGTCTTCGACCACTGAACCGCTGCCGTCTGCGGTCCCACTCGCCCACGGGACGGCACGCGGGATCTCCTCCCCCGTGCCGTCCGCGGACGGGCTGCGATGCCCGTCGTGCATCGCAGCCGCGTTCCGACCCTAGGAGGCGGTCAGGGCCTCCAGGGCGGGGACCGTTTCGGCGGGGGTCGGCAGGGCGGCGTTCTCCGCCCGGAGGCGGGTGGCGGCCTCGCCCAGGGCCGGGTCGGTGATGAGGCGGGTGAGGAGCCGGTCGTCGACGTCGTCGGAGGCGGAGCGCAGGGCGGCGCCGGTCGCGGTGAGGGCGTCGGCGTTGGTGAAGTGGTCGGCGCCCTGCGGGAGCAGGAGCTGGGGCAGGCCGGCCTGCAGGGCGGTGAGGAGGGTGCCGGAGCCGCCGTGGTGGATCAGCGCGTCGGAGGCGGTCAGCAGTTCGGCGAGCGGGACCCAGGGCAGCGGGCGGACGTTGTCCGGGAGGGTGCCGAGCGGGGTGAGGTCGGTGTCGCCGACGGCGAGCAGGAACTCGGCGTCCACCGAGGCGGCGGCCTCGGTCAGGCGGACGATGGCGCGGACGCCGTCCATCTCGGTGAGCACGGTGCCCAGGGTGACGGCGACGCGGGGGCGGCTGCCGCGGCGGAGCAGCTCGGCGGGGACGGTGCCGCCGCCGTTGTAGGGGATGTAGCGCATCCGCAGGCCGCCCGGGTCGCCGCCGAGCGAGGCGGGGACGATGTTCAGCGCAGTGGCCTGGGCGGGGCCGGCCACCCCGTATGTTTCGTACGCCTCGGTGAAGTTGGCGGCGAGGCGGCCGACCATGTCGAGGCCGGAGGTGACGCCGAAGTTCTGGATCACCGACGGGATCTTGAGCTTGGCGGCGACCAGCGGGGCGGAGGCCTGGAAGGAGTCGTAGACCAGCAGGTCGGCGCCCCAGCTGTCCGCGGCTTCCAGCAGGCCGTCCACGGTGGGGCGGGAGACGAGCGCGAAGCCCTGGGCCGCCCTGTCGAGTATCTCGTCCGTGGTCATGTCGGGGGCGACGTAGCGCACCTCCTCGTCGGTGGACTGCTCGAACACCTCCCGGACGGTGCGGCCGTCGCCGATCTCCACGATCGGGAAACCCGCCTCGCGGAGCTGGTCCAGCGGCTGGGAGCCGGCAAACAGCACCTCGTGGCCGGCGGCGCGCAGCGCCTGCGCGGTCGGGATCATCGGGAAGAGGTGGCCGGCCGAAGCCGGTCCGGTGAAGAGTATGCGCACGGTCTCTCCTTGCCCATGGTCTGCCGGTCGAGCACGAGCCGCGCAGGCCCGCCCCCGTTCACTTGTGTGAACTGACGGGGCGGCACGCTGTGTTCCCTCGGGAAGCGTCGATAATCGGACGTTCTGGTGGGGAACTTTCCGGGCAGGGATGGAGCGCCGTGCTCCCGGGGCGCCCCGGGGCGGGCCCGGTGTCAGTCGTCGATCGCCTGGTAGAGCGTGGTCCAGAAGTCGTGGATGAGCTGCGCCGGGGCCGGTACGGACAACCCGACCTGGGTGAGCAGGATTCCGGTGAGCTGTGCGTTCGGGTCGGCGTACGCCGAGGTGCCGGTGCCGCCGTCCCAGCCGAACTGGCCGACCGGCGCGTAGTCGCCGCGGTAGGTGCGCACCGCCATCCCGAAGCCCCAGCCGCCCTGCTGCCCCTGGCCGAACGACACGTGGACGCTGTTGCGGGCCAGGGCGGACCGGACGGTTTCCTGCTCGGACGTAAGGCGGTTGGTGGTCATCAGCTGGACGGCGGGCCGGGACAGGATCCGTTCGCTGCCGTGCATGCCGTGGTTCAGCAGCATCCGGAAGTAGGCGTGGTAGTCGTCGACGGTGGAGACCACCCCGCCGCCGCCCGCCTGGAACGCCGGAGGCTCGCTGAACCTTCCGCTCGCCGGCTCGTCCCACACGGTGAACTCGCCGGTCTGCGGGTCGGGCGCGTAGCTGGGCGGCAGCCGGTCCATCTTGTCGGCGGGCACGTGGAAGCCGGTGTCCTTCATCCCCAGCGGGTCGAGGACGCGTTCGCGCAGGAACGTCTCGTACGACTGGCCCGTGACCCTCGCGACCAGCACGCCGAGCAGGTCGGAGCCGATGTGGTACTGCCACTGCTCTCCGGGCTGGTGCATCAGCGGGAGCGTGCCCAGGAGGCGCATCCACTCGTCCGGGTCGGGCAGCGGCCCCCCGTGACCGGTGAGCCCGAGCTCGAATATCTTGCCCATGATCGGAGTGTTCATCGACGTCAGATCCATTCCGAGCCCGAACGTGCAGGTCAGCACGTCCCTCACGGTGATGGGCCGCCGCGCGGGCACGGTGTCGTCCAGGGGGCCGTCGATCCGCTTCAGCACCTGCCGGTCGGCGAGTTCGGGCAGCCACGGGTCCACCGGGTCGTCCAGGCGCAGCCTGCACTCGTCGAGGAGGACCATCGCCGCCGAGACTCCGAGCGGCTTGGACGTCGAGGCCATCCGGAAGATCGTGTCCCGGCGCATCGGCGCGCCACCGTCGTGACGCATCGTGCCGATCGCTTCGACGTGCGTCTCGTCGCCCCGGCTGATCAGCGCGACGAGCCCGGGGATCTGACCGGAGTCGATGTGCCGTGCGAGCACATCACGCCACCTGCGCAGCCCGGCCGCGGAGAAACCGCTGTTGCCGTGTTCCATCGTCAATCTCCTTGCGTACGTTCTTCGTTCTTCGGGAATCGCTGAACGTCTACGACGCTACATTGCGTTTACTGATCCGTCAACGAGCAATGAGCGCCGAAACTGCCTTGTGGTTACGGGATATACACCGGACATTGCAATGACACTGACGCCGAACGCAACGAACGACGGCGGGACGCATTGCAATGACCTCAGACTGAACGCATACTGCGCCGCGGGGTGTGCGGGCGTCCGCTCCCCCACATGGCCGTCGACGGATGACAGGTGACAGGTGCAGACGGCAGAGGGGAGACGAGCAACGATGCCCGGAGGCAGGCTCACCCATGAGGACCGTCAGCGCATCGCCGACGGGCTGGCCGAGGGGCTCGGATACACGGAGATCGGCCGCCGCCTGGGGCGGCCCGCCTCGACCGTCATGCGGGAGGTCACCCGCAACCCCGGCACCGCGTACGCTGCTGCGCCGCACCGCGCGTGGCATCCCCCGGGAGGCCCGCGTCAGGCCGAGCTGCTCTCCGGCCCGGCAGCCGAGCCCGGCTCACCGGACGGAGGATCGCGGTCGGTCTCTACGATTGCGTGATCCGGTCGCGCAGCCAGGTGTCGACGCCGCTGAGCGCCGTCCTGGCCATTGCCGTGGGGTGGGCCGTGAAGCCGTGAGGCGATTCGGGGTAGACCCGGAGCTCGACGTCGTTGCCGGCTGCTGACAACCGACCTGCCATCGCCAGGTTGTCTTCCAGCAATACGTCTGCGCTGCCGACGATCAGCAGCGTCGGGGGAAGCCCGCGAAGAACGCCGTAGACGGGAGAGACGTCGGGAACGGTGCGGTCTTCCACATGGCCGGCGTACGCCTGGATGAAGTATTCGTCCGCGATGCGGCGACCGGCCGGGGTTCGTGCGCTCAAGTCGTAGGTCCCGAATTGGAGCGCAGCGCCGGTGAATCGGCCGATGGCACCTCTGTCTCTCAGCCGGAGCAGGGTCGCCAGGGCGAGTGTGGCTCCCGCAGACCTCCCGCCGATCGCGAGTCGGGACGTTCCGAAGCGGGCATCGGCTTCTTCGACGAGCCAGAGCGCCGCCGCTTCACAGTCGTCGGGTGCCGCCGGCCAGGGGTGCTCAGGGGCCAGCCGGTAGTCGACGCTGACCACGGCGAGGTGCAGGGCGTCTGCGAGTTCGCGGTTGCGTCTGTCTCCTCGCGCCGCGGAGTCCATGTAGAAGCCGCCGCCGTGTATGTCCAGGTAGACGCCCCGCGGCGGACCGCCGGCAGGAGTGAAGATCCTCACGGGGACGCGCGCTCCCGCGGCTTCGATCGTCTCTTCGACGGCAGGCGGATCGGCGGCAGGAGGAGCAGGCCTCTTCGCCCGTGCCTCTTTGAGCTCCTCCAGTGTGCTGGGGCCGCGGCCTGGCGCCCTCGACTTGTAGAAGTCGCGAGCTTCGTCGACCTGCTCCGCGGGTACGTCGGCCAACAGTGCGTCCAGCGCGAATCGCACGCGCCCTCCTCACCACTCGGGGTTCACCCCCACGCTATCGCCGACCTGCGGCGGCGGTTGCGACCACCGGCGAGGAAGTGTGCGGACCGACGGCGCCGGGATGGCGCCGAGCCGTTCGATCTGCGCCAGGCGTGGGTCGGGTTGCTGTCCGGCTTCCTCGGCGGGGGCGTACCGCGTGGCGGGGCCGTGCCCGGATCAGGGTGCCGGGGTGGGCCAGGGGATGCCGGTGGCCACCGGGGCGGTGTAGTCGATGCCCGGCACGGAGAACCCGTACAGGCGTTGGACTTCGGCGTGGAACCAGTCGAGGTCGGCGAGACCGGTGATGGTGTCGGTGGTGGCGGCCTCCCAGCGTTCGGCGACGGCCGCCTGGACCTCGTCGGTGAGTTCCCAGGTGTCCAGGCGGATCCGGCCTTCGTCGTCCAGGGCGAGCGGGGCGGCACCGGTGAGCTGGTCCCACAGGGCGGCGAGCTGATGCACCGGCGGGACCAGGCCGTCACCGAGGACGCCGCGCAGCAGTCCGGTGTACAGGGCGATGCCGGGGATGGCGGTGGAGGACTGGGTGACGGCGGCGCCGTTGACGGAGGTCACGGCCCGCCCGCCCACCGTTTTGCCGAGCCGCTCGTTCAGGGTGCGGGCGGTGGACTCCAGGTGGGCCTTGGCCGCGCCGATGGTGCCCTGCCGGTAGATCGCCGCTGTCAGCGGCGACCCGATGTACGACAGCGCGGCGGTGGCGAAGCCCTCGCCGAGGAGTCCCCGGCCGGCCAGGTGGTCGATCCAGCGTTCCCAGTCCGCGCCGCCCATGACGGCCACGGTCTGCTCGACGTCGTCGCCCTCGGCCGGCCCGGTCTCGACCTCGCGGACCTCGGGGACGCCCCGGTCGTCGAAGACGAGGGTCTTGGTGCGGTTCGCCCGGCCGATCGGCTTGAGGACGGAGGCGTACGCGGTGCCGGTGTCCGGGTCGGTGCGCCGGGGCGCGGCCACCGAGTAGACCAGGTAGTCCAGCCTGCCGCCGAAGCGCTGCTCGATGAGGTCGGCGACCTGGTTCTTCATCGCGTCGGAGAACGCGTCGCCGTTGAGGAAGACCAGGTCCCGCCCGGCGGTACGGGCGAGGTCGGCGGTGGCGGCGGTGCGGTACCAGCCGGCCGTGGCGGTGCGCCGTTCGGTGGGGGCCTTCTCGAAGGAGACCATGATGCCGCGGATGCCTGCGCGCTTGAGTCCGGCGACCGTGGCCGCGAGGCCGTATCCGGCCGAGGAGCCGATGACCAGAGCCACCGGACCGGCGCCCTCCGGGACGTCGGCGGAGTCGGGACATGCCTGCCACATGTCGGCCACCAGCCGCTCGCAGCCCGCCGGGTGGGCGTCGAGGAAGAGGAAGCCCCGGTTGCGGGGGGTGAGAACACGCTCGCTCATGATCGCAGTCCTTGGGTCGACCGGGCCGAAGACGCGGCAACCAGCCGGCCGCCACACCCTGCAAGTCTGCGATGGGACGGACACGGACAGTGGCCCCGCCAAGGACAATGATCATGAGCCGATCTTGGATGTTCCGCTACTTCCGGCAGGGCGCGACGCAGCCGTGACCGGGCCGTGTGTTCATCGGCCGCGGAGGCGGGCTGCCGGGCCTGTTCCGTACCCTGGCGGCATGCGCATGCGCCCCACTCTGCACTGGACCCCTACCGGGGACCTGCCGCCGGGCACCACGGATCCGGAGCCGGTTGCCGATGCCCTGGGCACCGGCGGTGTGCTGGTGCTCAGCGGGGCGGGCCTCTCGACGGAGTCGGGGATCCCCGCCTACCGGGGCGAGGGCGGGAGCCTGAGCCGGCACACCCCGATGACCTACCAGGACTTCACCACCAGCGCCCGCGCCCGGAACCGGTACTGGGCGCGCAGCCACCTCGGCTGGCGTACCTTCGGCCGTGCCCGGCCCAACGCCGGGCACCGGGCGGTGGCCGCATTCGGGCGCCACGGCCTGCTGTCGGGTGTGATCACCCAGAACGTGGACGGCCTGCACCAGGCCGCCGGCAGCGAGGGCGTCGTGGAACTCCACGGAAGCCTGGACCGGGTGGTCTGCCTTTCCTGCGGAGCCTTCAGCGCGCGCCGCGAACTGGCTCAGCGGCTGGAGGAGGCCAATGCGGGCTTCGAGCCGGTGGCCGCCGGAATCAACCCGGACGGTGACGCCGACCTCACCGCGGAACAGGTCGGGGACTTCCGCGCGGTGCCCTGCTCGGTCTGCGGCGGCATCCTCAAACCGGATGTGGTGTTCTTCGGCGAGACCGTTCCGCCGGGGCGGGTCGAACACTGCCGCCGACTGGTCAGTGAGGCGGCTTCCCTGCTGGTCCTGGGCTCCTCGCTGACGGTGATGTCCGGCCTCCGGTTCGTCCGCCAGGCGGCGCAGGCCGGGAAGCCGGTGGTGATCGTCAACCGGGACCCGACCCGGGGCGACCCGCACGCCCGCACCCGCGTCGCACTGCCCTTGGGGACGGCCCTCACCACGGTGGCCGACCGACTGGGCATCCCGGTCGACGGCGACGGGTGACCGGGGACGGGCGCGGACGCCCGTCAAGCCCCCGCCCGCGCCCCGGCCCCGGCCCCGGCCTCGGCCTCGGCCTCGGCCTGCCGCACGGTGGCCTGCGCGTGCTCTTCCTCGACCAGCTCGAACGCGACGAAGCCCTCGCCTATCTGCGCCGGCAGGCCGAACTCGCCGCGGAGCGGAACGACCGGCTCGCCGCGCTCGGCAAGACCGTGACCCAGGGGTAAGACGCGCTGTCGGTCTACGGCCGGATCGTCATGGAGTGGGGCCTGCGACTGAGCGCCACCCAGCGCGAGTGGGCCGAATGGGCTCAGGAGCAGCTCGCGGAACGGCAGCCGCCCGCCACGCCGTAGCGAGTGCTCGGCCCCTTCGCACCCCCTTGCGGCTGCTGACCCTCACGGTCGGCCTTCAGGCGCGCTCTCCCCGAGGGTCCTCACGTGAGCGCGTACGACATGGCACTGTGTAACCCGTTGATCACAGCACGCCGCCTTCGCTTGGGGAGCCCTGCCATGTCGAACGTCCCTGCCGATCTCAAGTACACCGACGAGCACGAGTGGGTGCGCACCGAAGCCGGCGGGGCGGTGGCCATCGGACTCACCGACCACGCCCAGAGGACGCTCGGGGACATCGTCTTCCTCGAACTGCCCCAGGTGGGCAGGATCGTCGAGGCCGGGGACGCCGTGGGCGTCGTGGAGTCGGTCAAGGCCGCCTCCGACATCTACGCCCCGGTCAGCGGCGAGGTGATCGAGGTGAACACCGATGCCGCCGACGCACCCGAGGACGTGAACGCCGATCCCTACGACATGTGGCTGTTCAAGATCAAGCCGACGGCAGGCGCCTCCGGCAACGGCCTGCTCGACGCCGCCGCGTACGAGAAGCTGATCGGCTGACGATCCTGCCGGTCCACGGCCGGATCGCGGGCCCCTCCCCTCTCCTCCCCTCCCCCTCGATGCCGCCGGCGAAG
This sequence comes from Streptomyces sp. NPDC090445, assembly GCF_044769385.1. NCBI lineage: Bacteria > Bacillati > Actinomycetota > Actinomycetes > Kitasatosporales > Streptomycetaceae > Streptomyces > Streptomyces sp. NPDC090445. The sequence continues at coordinate 31,886 of NZ_JBIVXV010000043.1, forward strand.
GCGAGGGGCGAGGGCGAAGACAAGGGCGAGCATAGGGTGCAGCCATGACAGCCAGGGCGTACCGCGCCTATTTCGTCGGCCTACCCGCGGCGCTGACGGCGACGGCCCTGTGGGGGTTCACGTTCCTCGGGCCGGCCGCCGTCGCGCCCGTCAACGTCTACTACCTGGTCGTGGGCCGGTACGCCGTCTTCGGGCTCATGTCCCTGGCCGTGCTCCTCGTACACCGCGGCGGGCTGCGCGCCCTCGGCACCCGCCGGCTCCTGACGGCCGCGCACCTGGGCGTGGTCGGCTACATCGGCTTCTACCTGCTGCTGGCGATGTCCGCCGAACTCGGCGGCGGTGTCCTCGCATCGACCATGACCGGGCTGATCCCGCTCATGGTCACCCTGGTCTCGAACCTGCTGGAGAAGGTGCTCGCCTGGCGCAGGCTGGTTCTCCCCGTCGTGGTGATCTCCGCCGGTCTCCTGCTCGTCAACGGTGGCGAGCCCGCCGACGGCGCTGCGAGCGGCCGGGACCTCGCGCTCGGCGCCGTGCTGGGGTTCCTGGCCTCCGCCGCGTGGTCCTACTTCGTCATCGTCAACCGCAGGGCCCTCCGGCACGCCGGGCCGGCCGTCGACGGCACCGCCTGGACCGCGTGCATCGGTCTGGGCGCCTGCCTCGGGTCGCTGTTCCTGCTGCCGCTCGCGCTGGCCGGCGGCGGCCCGTCGCCGGTCTCGGACGCCGGGACGCTGTGGCCGTTCCTGGCGTGGTGCGTGGCGCTGGCGGTCCTCGGCTCGTGGTGTGCGACCTGGTTCTGGAACCTCGCCTCCCAGCGGCTGCCGGCCACGGTGACGGGGCCGGTCATCGGCATGGAGGCGGTCTTCGGCGTCGCCTTCAACCTCCTCTGGGAAGGCCGGACCCCCACCGCCCACGAGCTGTGGGGCGGCCTGCTCGTGGTCGCGGGCGTCCTGCTCGCCTCGTACCTCTTCAACCGCGCCGGCCTCACCCGCGGCGCTCCGCACGACGACACCGCCGAACCCGCAGGCCCGGCCCCCCACCCCGTGCCGGCCGGACCGCCGTCGACGACGACCTGAGCGCCGTCGACGAGCTGAGCGGCCGACTCCGGTGCAGTGGCCGAGAACCACGGGCGATTTCGACGTGTACCCGACAGAATTTGATCCGTGATCGAGACCATAGGAGCAGTCACCGGAGTCGTTGTCTCCATCGGGTCGTTAGCCCTCGCCGTCTTCGGCTTCCGGCACCAGATCGTGCGCGCCCGGCTCCTCGACGCGAGGGAGCAGCGTCTGGAGGCGGCCGAACGGCAGCTGGAGCAACGCCGAGTGGCGGCCGAGCGGCAAGCCGTGCTCACGCAAGCGTCCATGGTCGACGTACGTCTCGTGTGGACGCCGTCGCGCCTGAACGAAGGGGTGAAACTCCCGGAACTGAAGATCACGAATGACAGCACCCAACCGATCCTGGATCTGGCTGCGCGGCTGGGGGACGAGCCGATCGCCGGCATTGCGGGCGGCGTGGCGGCCGGCGACTCCCGCTCGTTCCCCGTCACCTCGGCTGCGGCAGTCGGCTTCGCGGCGGGGTCGGCCGACATGAGCGTGATCTTCACCGACGCGGCCGGCATGCGCTGGCGCCGGGACCCCGGTGGCGGTCTCCGTGAGGGCAGACGGCTCGCCGACGGCAGTTGGGCGTGGGCGTCCCGGGAGTCGCCCTCGGTCGAACGGGCCATGGAACGCCCGAGTCCGTCGATGCCGCCTCCCCTCCCGGCCTCGTGGGTGGCCACGGCGGCGGAACCGTCCCGGAAACAGGGCTGGTTCCTCGTGTCGGCGCTCGGTCTGATCATTGGTGCGGTCGTTGTCTGGTTGGTGTTCCTGCGCTGAGCGTGCGCCGCAGCGCTCCGAGGAGCTCCAGCCTGTGGCAGGAGCGGGGACAACGCATGGCTCTGTTCTCGTATAGCTACCGCCAGGTGGCGTGTAGCGCTGAGTAACTACTTGGGGCTGCGGTCGCGCTGATGAAGGGTGGCGAAGTCGGCGTGCGCGGTCTGGACGGCCTCGGGGTACGCCTGCCGCTTGTCGGGCTCGGAGAGCGCCCGGTAGATGCTGGACAGGCTGGGGCTGCATCCCTTGCGGCGGCCGGTGGGGATGATCAGGTCCGGTTGGATCTGCTCGACGGTCTCGCCGATCGCCCGGCGACGGAGCACGGTGTGGAGCTTGTCGTCGGTGATGACGGGCGGTCGGCCGCCGTGGTTGCCCTTGCGGGAGGCGGCGTCGAGCCCTTCGAGGGTGGCCTCGCGGATGTTCTCCCGTTCGGTCTCGGCCATCGCCGCGAAGAAGCCGAACAGCAGCCGTCCCGGGCCGCTGGGGTCGTACATCCCCGGCAGCGGCCCGGCGAGCATCTCCAGCACCAGCCCGTGCGCGGTGAGGTGGTCGGCCAGGGCGGTCAGCTCGGCCGCGTCCCGGCCGAGGCGCTTCATCTCGTACACCGTGAAGATCACCCGGCAGTGCGGGGCGTGGGCCTTGATCTCGCGCGCGCACGCGAGCGCGGCTTCGAACTGCGGGCGGACCCGGACCCGGGTGCTGATCTTCTCGGAGAAGATCTTGTCTCGGGGGTGTTCTTGGCGGCCAGCGCGTCGAGCTGCGACTGGAGTTCTTGCGTGAGGCTGGAGCACCTGGCGTATCCGATGCGGATGTCCGTGGTCGGAGTGTCCCGGTCGATCGGCGCCGGAACGGGAGTACCGGGACGCCACCGCTGCCCCGGGCCGCGGTCGGCGGAGAATGGGCCCCAATCCACTTTTGAGTGAGAACGAGTCATGACAGTAAATCGGTGCTCCGGACCGCTTCCGCCGACCTCTCTTGATCTTGCTCCGGGAAAGGGTCGCTCGTGAGAGCCGATTCGCTTACACGCCGAGTGAGGCCAGTGCCCGGCGAGTGACGTCGGCCGGGGCCGCAGCGATGACGTCATTGAGCGCGTCCATGGAGGACTGAAGGTCGCTGATGGCCTGAGCAATACGGTCGCGCTCCTGGTGGAGGTCGGCGAGCAGGTCCGAGCAGGTGGGGACGAGGCGGTCGCCGGTGTCCCGCAGGCACGGCAGGACCGTGGTGATTGTCGAGGTGTTCAGGCCGGCGGCCAGCAGGCTGCGGATGCGGCGGACGACAGCAACGTCCTCTTCAACGTATTCCCGGTAGCCGCTGGGGCGCCGCTGGGGGTGGAGTAGACCCTGTTCTTCGTAGTAGCGCAGCAGGTACACGGCCACGCCGGTCTGCTGGGACAGCTCACCGATGCGCACATCGACCTCCTGATGACGAGGCGGGCATGGCCCGCCCGCCTTGACTCTCATACCAATGTGAGACTTTAGCGTCTGCGACATGAAGGTGAACAAGGGTTTCGCGACGCTCGCGGCATTGTGCGCGAGCGTCTTCGTCGTGGGTACCTCGGAGTACCTGATCGCTGGGCTGTTGCCCCAGGTTGGAGCCGATCTTGACGTCTCCGTGGGAACCGCCGGACAAGCGGTGACCGCATACGCGCTCGGAGTGGTGGTCGGAGGGCCGCTCATGGCCCTGCTGACCTCGCGTCTGCCGCGCAAGGGGCTCGCCATAGGCCTGATGCTGCTGTTCGCGGCGGGCAACGCGATCAGCGCGGTGGCGCCGTCGTTCGGTCTGCTCCTGGTGGGCCGCGTGGTGTCCTCGCTCAGCCACGCCGCCTTCCTGGCTCTGGCGCTGGTGACGGCGACCCGGGTGGTCCCGGCCGAGAGGACGGGCTCGGCCATTGCCACCGTGGCCTCCGGCTTCACCGTGGCCACGCTCCTCGGAGTGCCCCTGGGCGCACTGCTCGGGCAGAGCGCCGGATGGCGGGCTCCATTCGCCGTGCTCACCGCTCTGTCCCTGGTGGGCACCACGCTCCTGGCCGCCGCACTGCCCCGGCAGGAGGCACGGCCCACGCGACTGCGTGACGAGATACGCGTGGTGACGCGTCGGCCGGTCATGCTCGCCATCGCCACCACCGCAGTGGGCTTCTCCGGGGTCGCCACAGTGTTCACCTACATCGCCCCGCTGCTCATCCGCGTCTCCGGCTTCTCCGCCGCGGCGGTCTCCGGTCTGCTGCTCGCCTACGGCGCGGGGAGTTTCCTCGGCAACCTCGCCGCCGGAAAGCTGACCGACAAGTCGATGAGTGCGACCGTACGCGGTGTTTTCGGTGGGTTGGCGGGGACGCTCTTGCTCGTCCCGTTTGCCGTGGTGTGGCAGCCCACCGCCGTGGCCGCGGTCCTGGTACTCGGTCTGCTCGCCACCGCGACCATCGCCCCGCTGCAGGGACTGATCCTGCACCATGCGGGCGCCGCCCCGAACCTGGCGGTGTCCGTCAACGTGGGTGCCTTCAACCTCGGAGCCGCAGCCGGCTCGGTCATCGGCGGCACGATCGTCGCCGCCGGCGCTCTGCGGTGGACCGGCCTGGCGGGCGCGGCGCTGAGCCTGATCGGACTGGCCCTCACCCATCTCGTCCTGCCCCGGACACGGACATTGGCGAAGGATGCCGAATCCGAAGCCTCGATCGTCGCCTGATTGCCCGTCCACTCACCTCACAAGGAGGTCGCCATGCAGGCGATCCAAATCGCTCGCCACGGCGGGCCCGAAGTCCTGTCCGTCCGGGAGGTTCCCCGGCCCACTCAAGGAGCCTGAGAGCTACTGATCCGTACCGTCGCCAGCAGTCTGAACCCAGTGGACCGGAAAACTCGCGCAGAGGAGGTCGGGCCCGAACTCCCCGCCACCTTGGGGTGGGACCTGGCCTGAATCGTCACCGCCGCCAACCACCCCGCTACCGTCCTGGGGACCAGGTGATCGCGATGTCGGCGCAGATCGCCACCGGCCGCGGCACCAGGGCCGAGCAGGTCGCTCTGCCCGCACGGCTGGTTACGGCCGCCCCCACGACACTTCCGCTGGCGGATGCCGCAGCACTGCCGCCGGCCGGAGTGACCGCGCTGCAGGCCCTGAACCGGGCGGCAGTCACCGACGGAGACCACGTTCTGATGACCGGCGCGGCCGGTGCCGTGGGCGGCATCGCCATCCAACTCGCCCGCCACACCGGGGCCACCGTCGACGCCTTGGTTTCACGCCCCGAGCACCTCGACGCGGCCCGGGAACTCGGCGCCAAACACGTCTGGCACACCCCGGCCGACCTCCCCCGCCGTGCCTATACGGCAGTACTGGACACCGCAGGCATCAACGCGGGCGCCGCCCTCGCGCCAAGGGGGCGGTACATCTCCATCGCTGACCACCCCCTGCCCAACATCCCCGGGGCCGCCAAAAGCCACGTCCAGGAAGACCAGGATCACCTCGCCCGGCTCGTGGCCCTTGTGGACAGGGGCGAACTCCGGCTGCGCATTGCGTACCGCTGCCCCTTCCACGAGGTCCGCCGCGCCCACGAGCGGTTCGAAGCAGGAGGCGACCTCAGAGGCCGAACAGGACTTGAGCTGGGAGTAGATGCAGACCGATTTCCGCTCCACGGTCGGGTAGCCGGGGCCCATTGCTGGACCCCGGCCCCCTCAGAACCGGGCGAGCGGCTTTCACCGCACCACGGCTCAAGCAGGTCACTGGGACCGCTTCGCATCGAGTGCTTCTGTCGCGTGATGCTGCCGGTGGCACTGCGAGTGCAGCAGGATGAGGTTCTTCAGCTCGTTGCCGCCGCCGTGCTGTCGGTGCACGACGTGGTGCACGTTCAGCGTCCGGCGGACCGAGTCGAACCAGGACACCCAGTCGTGGATGTTGTCCGGCTCGAACTCGGCTCCTTCGACGAGGTCGAGACCGCACCGTGCGCATCGGCCGCGCTGGCGGACGGCCAGGGTTTGGATGAACCTGTTCTCCACCCCCAGCTTGGTCCGCCTGGCCGTGCGCTCGGTCCAGTAGCCCGTCAGTGCCGGGTCGTCCTTGGAATGTGTTCCAAGGACCGGCACGTGACGGACAATCCTGGTCATCGCGGCGGGCTTGACGTACGCCGAACCCTCACCGAAGATCCAGCGGTTGTCGCTCCCGGGAATCCGCTTGTCCCAGTACCGGGCTGCGACCCACTGCCTTCCCTTCCGCCGATGCTGCCTGCTCGCCCACTGCCAGAGCTGGGAGAACACGATCCGATCGACTTCCTTGAAGGCCCTCTTCGAGCTCCAGGGGCGGTAGTACGCGGTCCATCCCCGGAGAAACGAGTTCAGCTCTGGGACCAGGCGGTCCGCAGGCTCTCCCCGGTTCGCCCGGACGATGTCCCGGATACGCCCCTTGGCCTTCCTCACTGCGTCCTTGCTCGGCGTCACGAGCGTGTACCCGTTGGCGTACGTGCGGACAGTGCACCCGAGGAAGTCGAAGCCGTCGGTGAGGTGGCGGACCGAAGTCTTCTCCTCGTTGAAGGCCAGACCTCTGGGGGTGAACCATTCCGTCAACCGCCGGTACGCCTCGTGCGCGTCCTTCTCCGTGTGACAGATGACCACGAAATCGTCCGCGTACCGCACAAGGGCCGGAGACCCCTCCTTGAGGACGCGGGAGTTCCCGTGTCTTCTCCAGGAGACCCCGGCTGCTTCCTCCATTCCGTGCAGAGCAATGTTCAGCAGGAGCGGGCTGATCACCCCTCCTTGCGGAGTACCTTCCACCGTCGGTGCGAAGGCGCCCCTGTCCATTACTCCGGCCTTCAGCCGGCCCTCGACGGCATCCCTGGCGGGGAAGCCTGTGAGGGACCGCATCAGGTGCGTGTGGTCGATCCGGTCGAACGCCGCCGACAAGTCGGCGTCCAGCACCCACCTCCGGTGGCTGGCGGGCTTGCCCACCACCTGGAAGATGGCGGCCAGTGCGTCGTGACATCCCCGGCCGGGGCGGAAGCCGTAGCTTCGCGCCTCGAATCGCGCCTCCCATTCAGGTTCCAGGGCGTTCTTCACCCTGGCCTGGTGGACCCGGTCCCGGATGACCGGGATACCGAGAGGACGCGTCTTCCCGTTCGCCTTCGGAATCTGCACTCGCTTCACCGGACGCGGACGGGCGGCCCCGTCCCGCAGAAGCATCCGGGCCAGTCGGCCCCGCTCCTTCGGGCCGAGCGCCGTCTCCCCGTCCACGCCGGCGGTCTTCCGCCCCCGGCTCACCCGGGTCACCCGGCGCACGCTCAGAAGCGTGTTCGCGGCCGACCGCATCATGAGCTTCTGGAGGTTGCGGACCTTCTTCATGTCACCCGCTTGAGCGGCCTTGAAGATCCTCTGACGCAGCCTCGTTACGTCACGGTCGACCCGGCCCCAGTCGATCTGGTGCCGGGCTTCCGCATCGTCGGCAGTTTCGTTCCAGAAGGACAACTGCCCGGTGTTCTGGTCCACTTGCCCTCCCTGTCTAACGTGCGCTGCCGTTTACTCGGTGCTTCGTCGTCTCTTCAAAGACCCACCTGGTCCGCTTGGGCGTCCTTTCGGACCCGGGCACCAGCCCGGTATCCGCCGGGTTACAGCCGGAAGGCGGAGCCCCTGCATCCGGCCTTTCCCCGTGCCTTTCGGCGTGGCGGCATTCGCTTCTCGGACCATCCTTTTCCCGCAGTCGATCACCGGCCCGGGTGCTGCGGGCTCTCGTTCGCCACCGCCCTTGTCCACCGCTCCCCTTGCGTCGCCGGGGCGGAAGGACACGGCCGTGCGGGGGCCACCGGTCGGCGTGTGTGACGCGGTGTCGGGTGATACGAGGGTGTGGGGCCGCTTCTTCGTGTCATCTGCCAGTACGGCCTGCGGACACGGGCGGCGGAGACTGTCGTGCGCAGGGTGGATGTCAGTGGGATGCGCAGGGTTATGACAGCGGGATCGCAGAGTCCGTGTCAGTAGGTGGTGACGGCTCAGGGATCATCCGGAGGCTGTAGAGCACGTTGTCGTGGAAGCGGTCGATGATGTCGCTGCGGGTGACCATCTCGGCGGCGGCGAGGTCTTCGAGGGCCTGGCGCTGGGCGGCGTCGTGCGGGTCGATGCCGCCGTCGGCCCAGACGCGGAGGAGGACCTCGGCCTCGGCGGGCTGGATCGGGCCGCGTACTGACGCGTGGGGCCTCTTCCGGCCGGTGAGGGCGTCGACCTGGTACGAGTCGAGGACGTCGAGGCGCGGGGTGGCGGTGTAGGCCTCGGGTGGCACCTGCCGCAGGACGAGCACGCCGCCTGCGTCGGGGTGAGCTCGGGCGTGGTCAAGGGCGGCGTTGAGTCGGTGGCGGGTCCAGGACAGGGCGGCTGCGAGCGCGTCGGCAGTGAGGGGGCCGTCCGCGTACGCGAGCCCGGTGAGGACGGTGAGCGCGTCGTGGTCGGCGCCGGCCGGACGGCGGTCGATGACCTGGCGGTGGCGGGGCAGCTCGAAGAGGTCGTCGGAGCCGGGCATCAGGTCGGCCGGGTGCATGTCGAGGCGACGGGCGAGTTCGAGCAGGACGCGGACGGGCAGGTCGGGGAGTTCTTCGAGGTCGATCTGGTGCTCGTGGACACCGAGGAGATCGGCGAGCTGCCAGCCGGTCATCCCGGCGGCCAGGAGGCGCCGCTTGATGATGTGCGATCTCTGCGCCGAGTCGCGGCGCCTCTGGGGGCCCTCGCGTCGAAGGCGACGGCTGGAGGAGATCGGCTCGGTCACAGGCGGCTGCGCAGGTTGTCGCTGAGGGCGATGAGGTCCAGGCCCCGGTAGTGCATCCATCCGGCGGCCGCGGCGTCGTGGGCGGTCTCGTCGCCGTGGCGGCAGTGGGAGCGGTGGAGCCAGGCCGGGTTGAAGTGGATGCGGTAGCAGGTGCGGATGACTGCTTCGCGCAGGTGGAGTTCCGGACTCTTGTTGCCCGGGGCCTTGTCGTGGATGAACAGGGGGTCGGTGTCGGTGGCGCCCTGGCTGCGCCGGTAGGCGAGGTGCGCGGCGACGAGAGGGGCGGCGTGTGCCGGCAGGAGCACGGGGTCATCCGATTCGAGGTGGAGGACCTGGAGGGCGTTGAGCTCGTGCGGGGTGTGGTGGTGGAACTTCCACCTCCAGGGGACGCGGAGGTAGCGGGTCTCCTCGGGCTCGTACGGGCTGCCGGTGACGGGCACATGGACGCTGCTGCCGTCGGGGGCGGTGTTGCCGCAGGTGATCAGGCCGAACCCGGTGGGTCCGTGGGAGAGGTGGATGGACAGAGCGGTCGCGGCGGCGGCCTCGGGCGGGGCTACGGTGCGGATCTTGCCGCAGACGCGTTCGGTGAGCTGGCTGAGCAGGCGGGTGGTTGGGGTGGCGCCGAGGGTCTCGTACTGCCAGCGCAGGAGGTAGCCGCGCAGGAACAGGGCGACCTGGACGGCGCGGAGCCGTACGAGGGCGTGGGCCTGGTCGGGGGCGGGGCCGATGCGGTGGTCGCGGAGGTAGAAGGTGAGGCGGGCGCCGAGGGCGCGGGTGTGCCGGAGGGTGCCGGGCTGGGCGTGGTGGCCGGCCAGGCCGCGGCGGGTCAGCCACTGGTCGGCCAGGTGGATCTCGCGGCCGTAGACCTCGTTCAGGGCGGTGAAGGTGTTGCCGGGGAGCTTCGCGCGGCAGTGGGCGAGGAAGACGGGGAAGTCCTGCATGGGCAGGATGGGGCCGATGCCTTCGGCCCATGGGGTCTTGGCGTCGGCTTGCAGGGGGTTGGTGAGGGAGCGGGGCGAGGGCGGGAGCTCGCGGGCGAAGTCGGTCAGGCCGATCGACTGGAAGCGGTATCCGGCGTCGTGGAAGGCGCGCACGGGCGGTTTCACGTACGCGTCGTCTTCGGTGATGGGCCAGATGAGCCAGACGGTGGCGTCGGCGCGGGTGCCGAGTTCGGCGAGCAGGTCGAGGGCGCCGTCGGGGAGCCGGTGGGCGCGGTCGATGACGAGGTGGCGATCTGGTCGGTGGACAGCCAGGCGGCGGCCTGGCGCCAGGCTTCGGGCGCGGGGGTGCGGTCGGCGAGCAGGGTGGCGGGGCTGCGGCCGGTGGCGGTGAGGATGTCGAGGGCGAGGTCGCTGGTGCGGCCGCCGGGGGTGGGGCGGACAACGAGCCGGCCGGGGCCTTCGACGGCGGCGAGGCGGCGCACGATGCGGTGGTCGTCGCCGGGGTTGCGGACGAACACCAGGCGGGGGCCGGGCGGCAGGTCGCGGTTGACGACGTGTGCCGCGGGCTCGGTCTCAGGCATACACGCCGCCGCCGAGGAGGGTGAGGGCGTTGTCGAGGACCTCGATGTCGATGCGGGGCCGGCCTGCGGCTTGGCACAGTCCGGCGGCGGTGTGGGTGAAGGCGGCCCAGTCGCGCATGGTGCCCTGTCCGTACAGCTCGTCGATCTGCCGCAGCAGGGCGTCGTCCGCGCCGGTGTAGATGGGGTGGTAGTCCCTCATGAGGGCGGGGATCTCCTCGGCGGTCAGCGGGCGGAAGGGCAGGCGGCGGAAGACGCGGGAGCGGAGCATCGGTTCGCGGGAGAGGACTTCCCAGCAGCCGTCGCCGCCGACGTAGAGCAGGACGAACTTCGTCCTCGGGTCGTCGTGCAGGTGCCGCAGCAGTTCGATGCAGTCGCTGTTGAGGCGCTGGGCCTCGTCCACGACGACCAGGCGCTTGGGGTGGGACAGCAGGTCCAGGAGCCGGTTGGTGATGTGGAACCGGTTGCGGGACTTGGGGGCCTCGATGCCGGTGAGCGCGGCCAGGAGGTGGTCGGCGACCAGGCGCATGGTCGGGCGGGCGGTGAAGGACAGCGCGCACACCGCGGGGCCGCCCCGGTGGGCCTGGTCCTCCAGGGCGGCCTCGACCGCGTACGTCTTGCCGGTGCCGGCCGGGCCGTGGATGACGCCTGTGGCGTTGTCGGCGACCAGGTCGTCCACGACGCGGTGGGCGAGCTGGAAGGTGCCGGTCGGCAGCGTCGCGGCGCCGGTCAGGTCGGCGAAGTGCCGGGGCATTCAGCTCTCCTCGTTGTTCTTGGTGATCGGGGTGATGCCCAGCAGGGAGGTGGAGGAGCGGGCGCGCAGGGCGGCGTCCAAGGCTTGGCGGGAGGAGCCGCGGCCGACCTTGTCCGGCACGAGCCGCGATTCGGCGGCCGGGGTGCCGTCGCCGGTCATCGGCGCCAGTTCGCGGCGGGCCCGGCGGGACGCCTTGCGGCGTTCGCGGCCGAGCCGGGCGGCCTCCTCGCGCTGCTGGAGGCGGAAGGCGTCGGTCTGCTCGGCAGTGAGCGTTCCAGTCGGCAGCGCGGTGCAGAGGTATTTGCCGCCTAGGTAGACCTCGATGGACCGGTCGTCGTGCGGCATGTAGCGGATCTGGACGACCTGGCCGACCCGTCCGTGGATCTCGGACGCGACGTAGGCGTGTCCGTTGAGGTGGATGCCGTCCTTCTGGATGGTGCGCTCGTCACCGGCCAGCAGCAGGTGGCGCAGCTTGTCCGCGTCGATCCGGTGCAGAGGTGCCTCGTCCTCCTGCCAGGCCGCCAGCGGGGTACGGCCGGCCAGCATCCGGTGCGGGCGCTCGGTGTTGTACCAGCGCACCCACGCGGCGAGCCGCTGAACGAAGTCGTCGAGGAGCATCGGCCCACCGCCCGTCTTTTCGGCGGCGCGCTTGGCGGCCGGGCTGTCGCCGACCGGCCCGTACAGGCGGCCCGACGCGTCGCGGGGCCCTCCGGTGAAGCCGGGCATCAGGGAGACGAGGGTCTGCTCGATGGTCAGGTTGACCCGCTCGACCTTGCCCTTGCGGTGCGGGGTGAACGCCGGGAGGCGGTGGACGGTGACGCACAGCGCGGCCATCACGTCCTTGATGGTGCCGGCGGCGAACTCAAGGCCGCGGTCGATCCGTACGCGCACGGGCACCGCGCCGAACGGCGAGACGTCGGGGTCGTGGACCAGGGCCATGCGCATCGCGGTCAGGACCGTGCCCGCGTGCGGGCTCGCCGCGAGCGACCAGCCCAGCAGGGCCCGGGTGCCGTCGTCGACGACCGTGGTCATCCACGGGGAGAGCGGCTTGCCCTTGGGCGGGTGCACGAGGATCGGCAGCTGCTTGTGGTCCATCTCCCACACCCGGCCCCTCACCTCGTCCGGGCGCCGCAGGTACACCGACTTCGCCCGGCGCCCGGACTCGCCGACCTTCCACGCGGCCCGCTCGGCCGGGGTCAGCTCACGGGCGAACGCGACCTGCAACGTGCGCAGCGCGACCGGGGCGGCGCCCGCCCAGCCCTCGCGCAGGAAGTCGGGGACCGGGGCGCCGGCCGTGGTCCCGTCACCGTCGACCACCGCCTGGCGGGCGCGGTGCACGGCGGAGACGTTCCCCCGGTACAGGGCGTACGCCTCCCGATCCGTCTCGCTCAGCACGTACGGCTCGGGCCCACGGTGCTCGGGGACGCGGGCGGGCGCGGACAGCCACCGCCACACCGTGCGCTCGCTGACGCCCAGGCCCTCGGCGGCCAGCCTCACGTGCGCGGCCGACAACTGCTCGGCGTCGCGCAGCTGGATCAGCCGGGCCACCGCCGCAGCACGCTTCGACTCGTCCGCCCCCTCCGTGATCGGAAGTCTCCGACAGAGTCCCGAAACGTGTTCGGGACATCCGCTCCGTTCGTCCGTACGAGTGAACGAGGGGTGATTGGCGGGCAGTCGCCCCGGGTCCGTCCACGCTGATCACGGCGGCGCGCGGTCCGGCCGGAACTCCGTGCGGCCGTCGCTCGCCCGCGCGTCCCGGAATCGGTCGTTTCCGGGACGGCCGCCCGCCGCGGCGGGCGGATCCCGGGAGGTGTCCCGAAAGGCGTCCCGAAACCGGCGGGCGCGACGAGTAAGCGGGACGGGTATTCGGGACGGCCGTGTCGAGCGGCCAGGCGGGAGGGGAAACGCGTGAACGGCGACCTGGACGAGATCGCCCGCGCCGAGCTGATCGAGCGCGAACCGTGCCCGCGCTGCGGGGCGCCACCCGGATCGGCGTGCCGGGCCAACTCCGGCGTCGTCGCCGTCGACTATCACACCGGCCGGTACGCGAAGATCCCCACGCTGAAGTCCGGGCCCGCGATCCGCATCCCGACCGCGCGCGGGCCCGGCCGCACCTGGCAGCCCGGCCCCGAACCCGACCTCGACCCCGCACTCCTCGCGCGGGCTGGCGACCGCATCGGGTACGCCCGCGTCTCCAGCAAGGGCCAGGACCTCGCCGGACAGGTCCGCCTCCTGAAGAAGGCCGGCTGCGTGCGGATCTTCGTCGAGAAGATCGGCACCCGGGAGAAGATCCGCCCCGAATACAACGCCGCCCTCGCCGACCTGCGCCCGGCCGACACCCTCACCGTCACCATGCTCGACCGCCTCGGGCGCAATATGGTCGAGCTGATCACCTCCGCGCAGGACCTCGCCGAGCGCGACCACCGCCTGGAAATCCTCGGCGGCCCGCTCGCCGGCATGTACGACCCGCAGGGCGCGGGCAAGGTCCTGTTCGTGGTGTCGCCGCGATGGCGGAGGTCGAGCGGGAGTTCATCCACGAGCGGACCCTGATCGGCCTGGACACCGCCGCGGCCAACGGCAATCACGGCGGCCGGCCCCCGGTAGTCGACGGCGACATGCTCGCCGTCGCCCTCCGGCGCCGCGACGCCGAGGAGTCCGTCACCGCCATCGCCAAGCACCTCGGCATCCGCCGCTCCACCCTCTACCGGACGCTCGCCGCGTACGACGAAGCCGCTGGTACCACGGCTGGGCGAGATGCAACCAGTTGCTGACTGTGCCCAACCACTTCAGCTGACGCGATTGGGTTGACCTGCGGATCGCCTTTCCCATTCTGAGGCGAGCCGACCGGTCGGGAACCCCTGGGCAGCGGGTGTCAGCGGGTACATCTACGCTCCCGTTCATGCACATGGATGATCTTGCCTGGCAGGCGAGCAACCTTGGCGGCCTCGCCCCGAGAAGCGTGGACCTCCTGTTGGAGCACGGCCACCTGGAACTGGTGATCCAGGCGGCGGCGGAACGCGGCGAGTGGTTCTGCGCGGAAGGCGCGGTGGAGGAGCTATGCCGGGCAGGGGAGTTCGGCCGGGCGCTGAAGGTGATGGAGCCGTTCGTCGCGACCGGGTGGCCGACTGCCTTGTGGGTGAAGGCCGACATCCTGCTCCGGTCGGGACGGCCGCAGGAAGCACTGGATCTGGTACGCCCGGACGCAGCCGGTGGGACCTCGAAAGCCGAGTCCCATGACTTCGCCGGTTTGCTTGCCAAGGCAGGGCGCATCGACGAGGCCGTCGATCTGCTCGTCCCGCACATCGACGGATGGTGGACCTTGTCCGTCCTGGTGGAGATCACCGTAGGCCAGGACCGTGACGAGCAGGTCCTGCAGCTCATCGCCCCCCACGCTGACAGCGCACGCCACGCCCGGGGCGAGAGCCGGTGGAACCACCCCTTCCACAATGCACAGGAACTCCAGGCACAGGTGCTGGAGCGCGCGGGCCGCACCGACGAAGCGATCCAGATCCTCGGCCAGGACATAGCCGGACACCACTACTTCACGCAGAACACTCTCACCGCCTACGCCGACCTTCTGGCGCGTCATGGCCGGCTCGACGAGCTTCGCGAACTGGCCACTGGACGGACCCGGCGCACCGTCCTGGCCATCTACGCCGGCGCCCTTCGCGACCACGGCCGGGCCGAGGAGGCCGAGACCGTGATGCGCGAAGCCATCGCCGCCGACGACTGGGTCGGGTACCGGGCCTGGCTCTCCTTGGCCTTGCTGCGGGACGGCCGGCTGGACGACGCGATCGCCGTGGCCGAACCCGGCTTCGGCTGGTACGACTGCTCCAACCTCCTGGCACCGCTCGTCTACCCGCTCCTTGACCGCCCCGAGGAACTCCTGCACCTGGTGGAGCACCCCCGTGTCGTACCCCACCACGACCACGAGGACTTCCAGCACTGGTGGCGAGCATTGGCCCTCGCCCGCCTCGGGCGCATCGATGAAGCGATCGCCCTGGCCGAAGCTGACCCCCGCCCTTGGACCGACCCCCGCATGATCAAGGCCGACCTCCTCGGCATGGTCGGTCAGTTCCACGCCGCCGCTGCCGAACTGCGGGTCCTCGGCACGGTCAAGGCACGTGAGGAACTATGCCGGGTCCTGATCCGGCAAGGGCAGGCGGCCGAGGCGATCAGCGTCCACCCCACGGCTGCCGAGCAGCGAGCTGCCAAACCGAAGCCCGAGCCCGTCCCTCTGGACGAGAACGGGTACTCCTTGGAGCCGCCCTTCTAGGAGTTGTCGTTGCATGTCACACCCGTATCGGGAGTGATGCGGCCCGCTGGAGCAATCGACCACCGGGCGCGCTACTGACAAAACCCTGCGCCGCACTGACATCTTCTCTGCGCCCGACAGAGACTTTCTGTCATGCCCGCGGCGGCCCGGCCGGGCCGGACTCCGAGTTCCGGAAGGCTGCCGGGCGCGGCCGCGCACGTGAAGAACGGCGCACAGGACGACGACGTACACAGACGAGGTACCGGAGGGGGCGCACGTGAGCGTGCAGCAGTACGACAAGATCGGCGAGGCTTTCGAGGGGTCTCCACCTGTTGGCCCTTGAAGTCGGGTAGGTGAGCGTAACCATGTATGAGTGAGTGTCGTTGTCAGAGCGTGAATCTGACGGAATGGGCGAAGACGCAGGGCGTGCATCCGCAGACCGCGTATCGCTGGTTCCGTGAGGGGATGTTGCCGGTACCGGCTCAGCGGGTCGAGCCGCGTACGATCCTGGTGA
>NZ_JBIVXV010000044.1:0-45313 GCF_044769385.1 Streptomyces sp. NPDC090445
AACGTCCCGCTTCGCGGGACGTTCCCGGAAACCAGGATTAACCCCCACGAAGCGACCCTGACGGGTTGACCAAACAGATAGGGGCACCCCCCCGCCTCATCGCCGGAGGAGCCCGCGCCGCTCCGGCCGCGAGCTGGTTCCAGCAGCGGGTCGTGGGTCCTGGCGGCGCGTTCACTCGGATCGAGAACGGAAGGCCTGGGTGTATCACCCCGGGCAGAGGATGCCCTGACCGGGCACCTGACAACTGGGTACAGCCTCGTGGAGGCTGTACCCGGCGGGCCCGACACGACTGAACACCTCCGACCGAAGCCGTGGTGACCATGGAACCCTCGACATACCCCGAACCCGACATACGTCTGGCGCGCCTCGCGGGCGCGGTCGGCCTCTCGGCCACGTGGCCCCCGACCGAGGAATTCCTCGGCGGCCTCGCGGAGCGGACCGGGCTGCGCACCCACGACCTCCTGCTCGTCGCGGACCTCCCCGTGCCCGAGACCGCGTGGCTCTTCGACGAGACGGCCGGCGCTTCCGGTCTCCTGGTGTCGCGCTCCCTCGCCCTGCCCGTGTCCGGTCGGCAACTGCTGCGTACCCGTGCACGCCGCATGACCGCACCGGCGGGCGTGCTCACTCCTCGGAAGCCCCGCCCGCACGAGCAATACCCACCCGGCTTCGGCTCGCTCCTCCTCCGGATGCTCGGGCTCCGTAACCTGAACTGGTCAGGGACGGCCAAGGCGATGTATCTGATGTCCGGTGTCTGCAAGGCGGCTTCGACCATCGGCGCGGTGGGGCGGGGCGCCAAGCCGCTCGATGCAGAGATGCTCGACGGCTTCGCCGCGATGCTCGGCGTACCGGTCGCCGTGCTGGCCGAGTTGACCGGCGTCCGCCCGTCGGCGGGTAGCCGCGAACTCACACCCGAGGTGGTTGACACAGCGGCGCTGATCTGGGAGATCCGGCACTTGACCGCGGACCAGGAAAGTCAGCTCACCGAGTACGCGGAGGTGCTGGGCAGGGAGTGAGGATGTGTCACCGCCAACCTCCGCGGGCGGGCCCGGCAGACCGGGGGTCAGGAGGCTGCGTACAACCCCTGTGTGGCCCGGAGGTGTTGCAGGGCCGTCAGCTTGCGTACGAAGACGATCGCCAGGACGGCTGCGACGACGGTGGCGAGGTCGCAGACCAGGCCGAAAGCCGCTGCGTCCTTCATTTCCTCTGCGGTTTCGGCGTTCAGGTAGATCCGGTCGCTGATCCGGGTGAGGACCATCGACACGACGAAGGCCAGCCACCAGGCGACCGACGGGTGCCTGCGACACGGCACGGAAGGATCCGTCGCGGGACAGTTGCACGCTGGCTGCCCAGATTTCGCGGGCGGTCCGAAACGGCAGGAAGACGTTGGCGACGGGGATGAACCAGCCGCCGATGGCCCAGCCCGGGGTCTGGCTGAACCCGTCGGGGCGGAAGACCTGGGCATTGGCCCGTACCCGGTGGAACCAGACGAAGAAAACCACGGCGGTGCCGAGGAAGGAGGGGGACTGCAGCAGCCCGGCAATGCCGGTGAGCAGATCCGCCGCCGTGAAGGTGTCGGCCACGGATGTGCCGTCCGCGGCGAGGCTCGCCATCGCCGATCAGGTGTAGGCGCTCACGGCGGACGAGAAGAGGTTGACCGCGGCCGTGACGGACAGCAGGACCGTCAGGGCTGTTCCGAGGCCCAGCGGGGAGCGCAGCAGCGCGGCTCCGTGTGGCGCGGCCGGGTACGGCTGCCCCGGGTACGGCTGCCCCGGGTACGGCTGCCCGGGGTACGGCTGCCCGGGGTACGGCTGCGCCGGCGGCGCGGCCGCGTACGGTCCGGCCGAGCCGGGGCCCTGGGGCTGGGACGGCGGTGATCCGGGTGTGCCGAAGAGCATGATGGAGATCCCCCCACGGGAACGACGACAGAGAAGCGGGCCGCCTCCTGGGCGGCCCGAGCCCGGTGAACATACGTGATCGGCGGATGCAGGGTCCATAAGGATTCCTGCCTGCCGATGGCTGGATGGGGCCGACGGGCGAAGGCCCGCGGCCGGGGCGGCGGGCAGCCCCGCCCACCCTGGCCGACCACCAAGTGGCCCTCCGCACGCCGGCGGCGCGGGATGCCGGGCCGCCTTCGGCAGGATCGGACGACAGCCGGCCGGAACCGTGGAGCCGGTCGCTCGGGGGAGGCTGGCTGGCCAAACGGTTCGTTGCCGGAGACGACGGCGAGACTCCCTGACCTGACCTGACCTGACCTGACCTGACCTGACCTGACCTGACCTGACCTGACCTGACCTGCGCCACCGCCCGTGCCCGGCCAGGCCGCGTCACGATCCTGGCGTACGACACCGAGCACGAGAGCCCGCTGCGTCGGGAGGTGCAGGGCGGCGGGTTCGGCGAGAGGCCCGGAGGGAGAGCGGACCGGGAGCGGTCCCGGCACCGCGCTCCGGGCCCACTCGTCAACCGGAGCGACCCGCGAAGTACGGGCCTGGACGTGCTCGTCCGGCCCGCCGGGCGGCGATCAGGCCGGGCGCGGGAGATACGCCAGGCCGTGCGCGCCGGCTTCGCCGAGCTTGGCGATGTCCAGCCGGGCCACGCGTTCCAGCGTCTCCAGGTCGACGATGTCGACGGTGGACGAGATGACGCAGGACACGTAGGCGAGTCGGCCGTCGGGAGATGAGGTGATGGTCAGCGGGAAGAGCCCGACCTCGAGGTCGCCCACCTGCTTGCGGGTGTCGGCGTCGAACACCGTGAGGCGGCCCGGCGCGTTGCGTCCGAGTCGGGACACCGGATCGGGTGCCATGCGCACTTCGCCCGCGAGCAGCTTCCCCGTCGACGTCAGGTGCACCGGCAGGACGATGTCCTCTGTGGGCAGGGTGTCGACGACGGACGCCGTCCGGGCGTCGATGACCCGGATTCCCGTGGCCGGCCGTTCCTCGGCGGTGCGGGAGAAGTTGCCGTAGGGCGCGGCGACGAAGGCGTACCTGCCGTCGGCGGAGACGGCGAGTCCCTCACTGCCCGGCACCTCGACCTTCGAGGTGAGGACGCCCCGTTCGAGGTCGACGACCGACACGAACGGCGCCTCCTTGTTGGTGGCGTACCCGGTCCTTCCGGCCGGGTCGATGGCGAACCAGTGCGGGCCGGGCGCGTCCGTGTCGATCCTGCCCACGGGCCGGCGGGTCGCCGTGTCGATCACCACGACACCGCCGGGTCGGTCCTCGGCGCTCTCCACGCTGACGTAGAGCCGACCGCGCACCGGGTCCAGCGCGAGGCCGTGCGGCCCGTGTTCCGGGGCGAGGTCGACGACCTCGACGATGCGGCGGGTGTCGGGGTCGATGACGGCCAGTTCGGTGCGGCGGCCGGCGTTCGCGTGGTAGTAGCCCGAGTGGTACGTCAGCGTGCACCACAGGAGTCGTTGCGTCGGGTCGAAGCACAGCTCGTGGGGCTCGGCGGGGACGTGCACATCGCCGAGGTGGTGGTCGGAGGCGGCGTCGAAGAACGAGACGGTCGGTCCGCTCTGACTGACGACGGCCAGGACATCGCCTTCCCGACCGGTACGGGGGGACTGCTGCACAGCGGCTCCTTGAAAGGGGCGGAGGGAGGAACGCCACGCGTGGTCGCGGGCATCTCCACTCTCCGCGCCGGCGGGGTGCCACAACAATGCAAAGATTGGCATCCAATCATTGCCGCAGACGCAAAAATGCAGCTCAGGAGCGACTGATGGATCTCAACCTGCTGCGAGTCCTGGACGCCTTGCTCCAGGAGAACAGCGTGACCCGTGCAGCGGAGCGCCTCGGCACCTCGCCCGCCGCGGTCAGCCGCACCCTGGCCCGGCTCCGCCGTACCGTCGGCGACCCGCTGCTGGTCCGGGCCGGCCAGGGGCTGGTCCCCACCCCGCGCGCCGTGGAACTCCGGGAGGAGGTGGGCGCGTTGCTGCGCAGCTGCGACAGCGTCCTGCGGCCCGGTCCCGGTTTCGATGCCGTGCACCTCCAACGCACCTTCACGGTGCAGGCCACCGACCTGCTCCTCGTGGGACTGGCCGGGAGCCTGACCGAGCGGATCCATGCGGAGGCCCCGCAGGTGGACGTCGTCTTCCTGTCGGAGGCGGTGGAGGGCGGCCCCGGGATGCGGCAGGGCTGGGTGGACGTCGAACTGGGCGTCCTCGGACACCTGGACCCGGAGATCCGCACCCGGCACCTCACCCGGATGACGCTGGTCGGCATCGCCCGCAGCGGTCATCCCCTCTTCGACGGGAGGATCGACGCCCGTCGGTTCGCCGCGGCCGACCACATCGGCATCTCCCGGCTCGGCAAGCGCCTCGGGCCCATCGACAGTGCGCTCGCGGAACTCGGGCTGCGGCGCCGGACCGCGGTCGTGGTGCCCAGCCACACGAGCGCGATGATGCTCGCCCGGGACACCGACCTCGTCGCGCTCAGCCTCGCCGACTGGCTCCCCGACACCGTCTCCGCCATGGGACTGCGGACGTTCCCCATCCCCCTCGACCTGGCACCCCTGGACCTCGGGATGGCCTGGCACCCCCGCAACTCGGCCGATCCGGGGCACCGCTGGTTCCGCGAGCACGTGGCGACCGCCGTCCTGACCCCGCCGCGGACGGGGCCGGCAGCCGCTGCTGACCTTGGAGGTGGGTTGCCGTAGGGGCTGACGATCGGTGAACTCCGCGGTATGCCGCCGTAGGCGCCGAGGCTGTACGGGTACCGGCGCCTACGAAGGCCGGCTCGTGGCCTTCCCGGCGTCCGCTGACGCGCGCTGGACCACCGGGGAAGCCCTCCCCGCCTCGGGGGCGGCATGCGCTGACGCCGTGCGGTCTTCGTCGGCGACCTGAAAGCGGGCGGAGCCGTTGCTCAAGGTCAGCGGGGGCTGAGGAGGCAGAACTCGTTGCCTTCCGGGTCGGCCATGACCGTCCAGTGGATTGCGGACTGGTCGATACCGGGGTCGGCGGCGCCCAGGGCGCGCAGTCGGGCTTCCTCTGCTGCCAGGTCGTCACCGGGGTAGGGGCAGACGTCGAGGTGGACGCGGTTCCACACGCTCTTGGTGTCGGGGGTGCGGACGAACTCCAGGTAGGGGCCGACGCCTTGGGCGGAGCGCATGGTCGCGTGGTCGTCGGTGACCTCGTGCACCGTCCAGTCCGTCGCCTCGCCCCAGAACCGGGCCATCCCCCGTGGGTCGGTGCAGTCGACCACCACCGCGGCGATCAGCCCGGTGTCCCGGTAGACAGGGCGGGGCTCCAGGACGCAGAACTCGTTGCCCTCCGGGTCGGCCATGACCGTCCAGGGCACGTCGCCCTGACCCACGTCGGCGAGCGTCGCGCCGAGACCCTTCAGGCGCGCGACCAACTCCTCCTGATGAGCGGTCGAGGTGGTGGCCAGATCAAGGTGCACCCGGTTCTTCACCGTCTTGGGTTCCGGGCGGGCGACGATGTCGATGCAGACGGCCACGGGGTCGGGATAGGCGAAGCCCACGGGTTCGAGGTTGGTCACGCCGGGTCCCTCGCTGTCGACACCCCAACCGAGTGCCTCCGCCCAGAACCGGCCGAGTGCGGAGTCGTCCTGGGCCTTCATGTTGATCTGCACGAGTCTCGTTGCCATGACGAAAATCCTAGAGGCTGCCGCCGGCCCGGGCCGCCGCGATCGGACACGTGCTCGACCCGGTACTGGCCATGGTTACCCTCGTCGACACTGCGCGAGTGCTCGTGAACGAAGGCGAGGCCCGACCACGCCGCCCGCATCCGGCCGGCCAGTGGCACCGATCCCGCACTCCGACGGCTCGCTGACACCACTGGCCGATCGGATGCTGCTCACGCCCCGCGCCCCTGACCGGCCCGCTCGGCCCGCACCCTTCACGGGCGGGCGGACCCGGACGACAACGTGCGCGCGACGCCTGCTGAAGCCCGTTGAGACCGAGTGCGAGACTTGACGGTTGAGCGTCCGAGCCGGTGGAGCCGAGCGCTCGTGCGGCGGGCCACGGGCGGACGCGCGCATGGTTGTTCGATAATGCGATGACCTGCGATGACGGGCCGTGGCACAGTGCACGCATGTCCAACGACATCGCCTACCCCGTCTTCCGTACCACCGACCTCGCACTCGCCCTCAGCACCGCACGCCGTCTCATGGAGTTCGGTCGGTGCGAGTACTCCGAGGTCTCCGTGTACGCAGAGTTCCGCTCCGTCACCGAGGTGCGGCGTGTGGCGAAGGAGCTGCCCGAGGCATGGTTCCGGGGGCAGGCGGAGTATGAGGAGTTCCACGGGGTGCCGTGGGACGAGCAGCCCCCGCTGGTCGTCGGCGTGCAGGAGCCGGGTCTGCCGGCCGACCCGGCCGCGTACGAAGGGCGGCTGCCGGTGGAGTGCGGACTGAGTGAGTTGCCGGTCGGCAGCATCGAGGACGCCTTCACCGCGGCGATCGGCACGAACGTGGGCTGGATCAACTGGGAGATGCTGTCCTGGCCGGACGCGCCCGAGTCAGGTTTCCAAGGAGAGTTCAAGCACGCTGCGGTGACGCTCCTCTTCAACGCCCGTACCCGCGAGCTTGACGAGCCCGCCGAAGACCACACCGTCCTTGTCCATGTCCGCAGCGCAAGCGTCGACGGCCGCCAGCTGAGGGAGCCGTACGCGTACTGGCTCGCCGAGCAGGTGGGACTCACGGTCATCGGGCCCGGGCAGCGGCTCTGAAACAGGCCGACCGCTCGGACCAGGGCGCCCGGCCGCCCGCCGTGCCGGCGGCAACGAGCTGGGGACCGATTGATCTTGGGTCCTGTGCGAGCACGGCCTCGCCCTGGTCGACCCCGTCATCGCCTTCCACCAGGCGAAGGCGGCTGACTGCGCCGCCTGGCAGGTGGAAGCCGCCGAACAGTGGCTCTCCCAACCTGGCCGGAGCGCCTGTCCGGCGAGGCCGCGTTGACCGATGGCCGGTGACCGATTCTGCCGGGAGTTGCACGGGCCGGTCACGGCGCTGTCCTCGGCCCGCTCCGCCTCCTCGTCGTGGCCGCCGCCCCCAACTTCGCCGTCTTCATCGCCGGATGGCTATGGGTCGGGCCGGCGGACTCGCCTCCACCGCCGTCCTCTTCGCACCATCGTCGGCCCCGATGCCGGCCGCGGGTCATCGCATCGACGGCCGCCCCCGGCTCGACTCTTCCCAGCCCTCGGGCGACGCCCTCCGCTATTCGGTCTTGCTGAGTACCGGTAGTCAGCGTTACGTTGTACCGGTACTCAATGACGCCAAATAGCGCAGGGAGGAGGCGGTTTCATGGCCAAGCTGTTGACCGAGATGCTCAAGGGCACGTTGGAGGGCATCATCCTCGCGTCCCTGTCCGGCCGGCCCGCCTACGGCTACGAGATCACCGCGCGGCTGCGGGAGCAGGGTTTCCCGGACATCGCCGAAGGAACCGTCTACGCGCTGCTCGTCAGGATGGAGAAGCGCGGGCTCGTCGATGTGGAGAAGGTCCCGTCCGAGAAGGGGCCGCCGCGCAAGGTGCTCTCCCTCAACGCTCGGGGGCGGGAGCACCTCGAAGAGTTCTGGAAGACCTGGAGCTTCCTCTCGGAACGACTGGACCGGCTCCGCGAAGGGGAGGGCGAGTAACCATGTCCGAAGCAGACAAGACCGGCGGCATCATCGCGAAGGTGATCGGGCCCAAGAAGCGCTGGCGGGCGTACAAGGCGCGCGTCAAGGAGCTGCCTGAGAACCACCGCACGGCGATCGCAGCGATCGAGCGCTACCTGATGCACTTCGTACCGACCGACGGCGACAGCAGCGCCTCGATGTTCGAAGACCTCGCCGACCTGTTCGAGCAGGCCGCAGCGGACGGGACGCCGGTCCGGGGGATCGTCGGCGAGGACCCGGTGGAGTTCGCCGACGCGTTCGCCCAGAACTACTCCGATGGTGGCTACGTCCCCGCCCGCGCGCGGAAGCAGCTGGCCGAGGACATCGACCGCGCCGCCGGCGGCGCGACCGTAGCAGGAACCGAGACGGTCTGATCCCGCCTCAGCACATCGCCCCCACAGGGCGGAGTACCACGTTCATCGCCTGTCTGCACCACGCGGCCGGCCGGGCCGCGCCCCCGGCCGGCCGCCCGCCACCGCCTGCCCGCGGCACTGTCGAGACCGACCATCGCGTACAAGGAGACCCGTCATGGCAAACGGCAACAACGGCTTGTCCGAAGCAGGGCTGCGCCGCCTGCGCGAGGTACTGCAGGCGCATGTCGAGTCCAAGAAGATCCCCGGCCTCGTCGCCCTCATCGGGCGGGGCGAGGAGACGCATGTCGAGGCGATCGGGACGATGCGCCACGACGGCGGCGCGCCGATCCGCCGGGACACGATCTTCCGCATGGCCTCGACGACCAAGCCGGTCGCGGTCGCCGGGACCATGGTCCTGTTGGACGAGTGCCGGCTGCGGCTCGACGACCCGATAGACCAGTGGCTGCCGGAACTGGCCGACCGACGGGTCCTCAAGCGGCCCGACAGCCCCCTGGACGACACCGTGCCGGCACGGCGTCCGATCACCGTGCGGGACCTGCTCACCTCCACCTGCGGTCTCGGGCTGGACATGACGGCGATGGGCTCCCCGATGATGAGCGCGTACTTCGAGCGGAAGGTCTACGGCGAGAACGGATGGATGCTGCCGGCAGTGGACCCGGACGAGTGGATGCGCCGCCTGGGCACGCTTCCGCTGATGCACCAGCCCGGAGAGCGGTGGCTGTACAACGTCGGCGACGACGTGCTCGGGGTGCTGGTGGCCAGGGTCACCGGCCAGCCCTTCGAGGCGTTCCTGCGTGAGCGCATCTTCGATCCGCTGGGCATGAAGGACACCGGCTTCCACGTGCCCGCCGACAAGATCGACCGCCTGCCGCCCCTGTACGCCCCCGACCCGCAGACCGGGGAGTTCACCGTGGAGGACCAGGCTGCAGGAGGACACCACAGCACGCCCCCGGCGTTCCAGTCCGGCGGCGGCGGGCTCGACTCGACCGTCGACGACTACCACGCCTACTTCCGGATGCTGCTCAACCACGGAATGCACGGCACCGAGCGGATCCTGTCCCGGCCCGCCGTCGAGCTGATGACCACCAACCGCCTCACCCCCGACCAGACAGCCGCCCTACAGACCTGGGCGCGCAGCGTCGTCCACCTGTCACACGGCCAGGGGCAGACCGGCGGCTGGGGCTTCGGGATGACGGTGCGCACCTACCGCGGCGACTACGCGCCCGTCGGCCAGTTCGGCTGGGACGGCGGAACGGGCACGACGACCTACGCCGACCCGCACAACCGGCTCGTCGGCATCCTCCTCACCCAGACCGGCATGTCCACCCCGGACTCGGCACGCGCCATGCAGGACTTCTGGACCACCCTCTACCAGGCCATCGACGACTGACCGAGCCTCCGGACGGCCCCGGCCCCGGCCCCGTGCGGGTCAGCGGAGGAACACCCCCGATGACGCCCCCTGCCGGCTGGAGCTTCCGCCTGGACGGCGGCACGCAGGGAGGCCTACGCCAACGGAGGCACGCCAGGTGCCGCCGCCGTACACGGAGCCCCAGCTGGGCTTCGCCGGCGGCCTGCCACAGCTCGGCCGGTTCAACAGAGCACAGTCACAGGCTGCCCATCCTGTGCACCAGCCGACCGTGTCACCGAGATGATCTCCGGCTACGACAGTCCTGCCAGAGCCCCGAAGCTCCCCAGCCGCGTACGGATGAACGTCCCGGCTATGCCGCGGTAAACAGCACAGCAGGGATGGTCAGCCGATCGTCCACCCGTGCTCCCTATGCGCAGCGTCGGCTTCCTCTTCGCCAAGCCAGACGAGACTGAACTGCCGGCCCCGTAGGCGAAAGATCCCCGCTGCCCAGTCGGCGAGCTCCCCGTCGAGCTCCTCAGCTGAGACGATCCCGTCGTCGAAGTCGGGCAACTGTTGTGCCGGGCCGACGCGAGACAGCGCCCACTCGGGAAGTTCTCGCGGATTCCCCCACCGCCTTCGCCAGAAGGGTCCTTCCCTTCGCCACCAGGTGGCGACTCGGATCACGAGCACGCCGATCTGTTCGTTCCCGTTCATGAGACGGGCAGCAGCGTGGCGGTATGGGTCAAGCCGGGCATCGGTCGGTGGCTCCGGCCATTCGCGTTTGAACACGACCTCATTCTTACTGCCGCACTGCAGGCCAGGCCGACCTGAAGTCCTCGACGCCTTGGGCGGCGGCGCACAGCACCGAGCCGACAGAGAACAGCAGCGTGTGGCCGACGATCACCGGTCGGCCGCCGGTCCAGTCGGTGGCGTATTTGCTGACGGTGCGGCGGTTCAGGCCGAGCTCTCGGGCCACGGAGCTGTGGCTCCGACCAGAGCGGGTCAGGCCATGCACGGCCTCGAAAAGCCTTCGGGCGTGTCGCGCGGCTCGTGTTGTCGGCGTACGAGTTGATCTGCAGAGCGAAGTGCGAGGTCGAGTGCAGAACCGTGAGGGAGGCTGCTCGACCCCTGTAGGGAGTTGTGCCGGTCGCTCGGTTGGGTGCCGGAAGCTTTTGTGCCGACCTGCCTGTCAGGATGGTGTTCTGGTGCGATTCCGGAGCGAGGGGGAGCGGCGTGGGTGGACTGCCGGACTGGCTGGAGGCGTGGTTCGCGGAGCGTGAGAGCGGGTGCCGGGCCTGTGGTGTCGACGTGGCGCTGCGGATTCGTCCTGCTGACTGGCGCCCGGTCAGGCGCCGGAAGAACGCTCCCGATGCCCAAGTGGACGTGGATTTCGGGAACAGGTACGGCAACGTAAGCGTGTTTGCCGAGGGCGGGGTCAGTGTGATCGGGCTCGATTTCGTGGGTGATGTGGCGTGGCAGGCGGATCTTCATCCGCAGGCGCCGGCAGATTTCGATGTTGCCGTTGATCAGGTTCTGGCCTGGGTTGAAGCAACGGCGGAGATGCCCAGCTGGGCGAGGACCTGAGCCCTGGGCCGCCCTTCCACTTCGAGGTTCGTTGTTCGCGGGGCCGAAGCCGTCAGGCTTCGGCCCCGCGGCGGCCGGTGAGATCCGGTCAGGAGCCGGCAGCGGCCATGTCCTGCAGAGCGGTGATGTTGTTGTGAAAGGTGGAGGGGCCTGTCCGCCTTGGCCGTCATGGCTGAGAAGGGTCAGTTGCTGCGGGCGGTGATGTCGCCGTAGGAGGTGGTGGCGTGGATGGTCAGGGCCGCGTCGGCGCCGGTGGTGTTCTGCAGGGAGTTGCGTATGCGGCCGTAGGCGGTTCCGGCGTCGAGGGTGGCGCAGACGCCGCGGGCGGCGCCGATGGTCACGTCGCCGGCCTCCGTACGGAGGTGGACGGTGCCGCGGCGGGCCTCGGTGATGCGGATGTCGCCCTTGGAGGTGGTGGCCTCGGCGGGGCCGTGCAGGCGGCCGACCGCGATGTCGCCGGCCTGCAGGGCCAAGTGGGCCGCGGCGGTCTCGTCGAGGTTGACCGTGCCGGCCGCGGCCTCGAAGACCACGTCGCCGAGGCGGCCGACGCCGCGGAGTTCGGCGCTGGCGGCCTTGGCCCGGAGGGTGGAGTCGGCGGGCAGATGGACGGTGATCTCGACCGAGCCGGAGTCGCCCAGGAACTTGTTCTTCGGCGGCTCGGCGGCGATGCGCAGGACGCCGTCGGTGAAGTCGATCTCGACCTGCTCCGCGGCCTTGATGTCGCTGTGCTTGTCGGCGGTCGTGGGGAGGACCTCGACGGTGGTGTCCGCGCGGTCGGCGGCGATGAAGCGGATGCGTCCGGCGGGGATGTCCAGGACGGTGGCGATCGGGGCGGGGGTGGTGAACGTCTGCATCGTGGTGATTCCTTCGTTTTGTTGTTCCCGTCGGTGTTTCCGACAGGTGAAACACTACGTTGCGTTCAAGAATCTATCAATCCATTCATTGCGTCTGAGTGTTGTCTTCCCAGCTCAGGGCTGGTAAATCGTTGCGTTGGGTGTGGCAATTAACGCAACGTCACGCCTTGTTGCGTTGCAATGGAATGGGGGTGAATGCTATGCCGGGGGCTCGCGGGAGCCGCGCTGGCGCTCGGTCTGAACGAGACCGTAATCGAGCCGTGCGACGTACCGGTTGGCTTCTTCGCCCTGCGGTCGTGAGACCGAGCGGCTGCGGATCCCGGGGAGGTGGCCTCTTGATGTGCGGGAAGCCGGCCATCACACCTGCGTCGCGCTGTCGACGCCGCGCGGTCGGCTTCCGCAGGTCGGCCTGCCTGTCCGGCGGTGGCTGTCTGGATCGTGGGCGCCTCGCCGCATCCGGACCGTCACAACGGCGCCACTCTCAGGGGGGGGTGCATGATCCAGTCCTAGATCATTCCGGTTGTGGATGACTCGGGTGGCCTCCTGCCCGCAGGCCCTAACGTTGGGTCATGCCGAAGATGTCGTCACGAGTTGAACTGTGTCCGCTCACCCGCTCTGACCAGGACGAGTTCTGTTCGCTCGTGCGGGCCAGCTCCGAGTTGCACCTGCCGTGGATGCAGCTGCCTGCAACCGCGGAGGAGTTCCAGGCCTGGATGCGCCGTTTCGACGACGGCGTCAACCTCGGCTTCCTGGTCCGTGTCCGGGAGACAGGGACGGCCGCCGGCATGGTCAACATCAATTCGGTCATCCGCGGCCGCTTCCAGGGCGCGTCCCTCGGCTATGCGGCTTTCGCTCCGTCCGCCGGGCACGGGTACATGACCGAAGGGCTTGCCGCCACCCTGCAGTACGCCTTCACCGACCTGCGGCTCCACAGGCTGGAGGCCAACATCCAGCCGGCGAACAAGGCGTCCCTTGCCTTGGTGCAGCGGCTGGGCTTTTGCTACGAGGGGATTTCGCCGGCCTACCTCTACGTCGACGGGGGCTGGCGGGATCACGAGCGCTGGGCCATCACCGCTCCGAGCCCCTGGACACCCGACCCGTCCCTGCCCGAGGTCTGAGCTGCCCGGCGCCGTCTCCTCGGCCGCCCGGGGCAGCAGATCACCACTTCGCCCGCGAGCTTCGTGCCCGTCCCGAAGGGGGCATGACCCAAATACGCCAGAAACCCACCACGGGATGATCTTGGTTACTGGTCGAGGTTGCTGACGTGGTTCGCGTACTCGCGGCGGGCCTTGCGCTGTGCCGGGATTGCCGCGGTGTTGTCGAGGGGCCGGCAGCGGTCGAGGAGTTGGCGGTGTACCGCCGGGATGGCGCTGATGCGCAGGGTGTATCCCTGGCCGCGTCGTACGGTCACCCCTTGGTCGAGCGCGGTCCGCTCGGCTGGTTCCAGGTCTGTGGTACGGAGGAAGTCGGCGACCTTGCCCGGCATGTCGAGGTGACCGGCAGTTCCGGGGCAGGGGCGCCGGGGTCGGCGGCCGTGTATTCGGGCAGGAGGTCGGCGACGGCGGTGCGGATGGCACCGCGGCTGACGCCGCGCTCGCGGGCCAGGGCCGCGATGGACCGGCCCTCCAGATACGCCGTGCGGACGGCGTCGGTCTTGTCGGCAGGTACGGCCGGGCGGCGCCCGCCTCTGTTGCCCTTTGCCTCGGCGGCCCGCAGCCCGTCGTAGGTCAGCTCGCGTTGGAGATCACGCTGGAGTTCGCCGGCGGCGGCGAGGGTCTGCACCATGAACTTCACCGTGGACAGCAGTTCGCCGGTGCGCGGGTGGCGGGCGGTGAGGTCCATCGTGGAGAACGCGCCGTCGTGGATGCGCAGGGCGAGGCGGTCGCGGTGCAGGGCGTCGAGCACGTCGAGGACGTGCTGAGTGCCGCGCACGAGCCGGAACATCTCGGAGATGTGTACGGTGTCGCCCGGCCGCGCGTAGGCGAGCAGCTCGCCGAACTTCGGGCGCTCAAGCGGGTGGAGGCGGCTGGAGGTGCCGGCCTGTTCCTCGAAGACGACCGGGTCCTCGATCCCGGCCTCGGCCAAGACGAGGTTCTGACGGTCGGTCGACTGCTGGTCGGTCGACACCCGCTTGTAGACCAGGTTGGCCATGCCGCTCCCCGCTCCCCGCTCTCGGTGGTCGCATTCGACCCTAGCTGTCAGCAAACCCTGTCATCATCCGCCATCGGATCTGATGGGATCGGCGCCGCCGTCGGGCCCCGGAAAGTCCGGGTTCATTGAACGCCCGGCGCGCCTGTCGTCATTCGTTTGCCGACACTTGGTACGGGGCCGGCCGTTCGGGCCGTTCAGGCGTCGACGGTGTCAAACGATGCGACACCAAATGCACTCTCTGCGCGGTTCCGGCTCGACCCCGAGGCAACGCCTTACTGCCTCGCGGTGGCGTCGTTGCCGGACAACCAGCCCGTGGTGAGGTCGGTGACGATGGCACCGCCCCGGTCACTCAGGTGGATGTGGTCGACGAACAGTTCGAGTCCGTTGCTCCGGGCGACGTCGTCCCAGCTGCGGCCGAGCAGGTAGTGCTCGGTGGCCGCCAGGTAGGCGGTGGTGAAGCTGAAGTCGTAGGCGGGCCGGTCGCTCCGGTCGTCGAGGTGATCGGTGAAACGCTCGTTGACGGGCACGTAGTCGATCTTGGCGCGGGTGGCGGTGTCCTTGATCGCCGCGTTGTAGTCGCGCAGCCGGTGGTTGATGCCGGTGTCGAGGTTCTCGCCGAGGGGAGGCAGGGACATCAGGGCGATACGGGCCGAGGTCTTGTCCTTGATGCGGTCGATGATCGCGCGGAGATTGTCGCGGTAGTCCTTCAGGGGCACTCCGTCGCGGACGTCGTTGGTGCCGACGAGGATGGCGACCTGGTCGGGGTCGCAGGCCACGATGTCGCTGTCGACGCGTCCCAGCAGGTCGGCGCTGGTGTTGCCGTTGTCGCCGGCGTTGATGAACTCGTGGTCGCGGAACGCGGGCTTCTCGCGCAGGGCGCCGACCCAGTCGTGGCCGAGGGTGCCTTGGACCATGCTGGCGCCTGCTGCGACGACGACCTGGCCGTCGGCCCGCGGGCGCCCGTCGGTGCAGGCATCGGCCGGTGCGCTGGTGGGCGAGCGTACGAAGGTGAGGTAGCCGACGGTGCCGCCCGCGCCCAGTACGGCGAGGAGCAGGGTGGACAGGGCGATGATGACGCGCCTCTTCGTGAACAGGCTCTTCATGGTCAGTGCCCCAGGGCGATGGTGTGGCGGGCGGTGCCCGGGTCGGCGAGTGCGGCGAGGATGCCGCGGGCGAGGTCGGCGCGGGCGATGGTGATGCCACCGCGCACGTTGCGGTCGACGGCGGTGCGGTAGGGGCGGGGCTTGCCGTCCGTGAGGCGGGGCGGCCGCATGATCGTCCAGTCCAGGCCGCTGGCCTCAACAGCCTGGTCGGTGCGGGCGAAGTCGGCGAAGCTGTCGCGTAGGAAGCGCCGCAGCATGGGCTTGACCACGGCCTTCGTGAACCATCCGTCGCCGGCGTCGACGATGTGGCCGCCGGCGGTGACGACGATCAGGCGGCGGGTGCCGCGGGCCCGCATCGCGGTGATGATCGCACGGGCGCCGTCGCTGCATACCGAGGTTTCGCCTTTGGCGCGCGGCCCCAGGGCCGAGACGACGGCATCCTGTCCGGCCACCGCCTGGGTGATCGCTTCCGGGTCCATCACGTCGGCGGTCACCACGTCGAGTCGCGGATGGCCGGCCTGGTGCAGGCGGGCTGGGTCTCTGACGACCGCGGTGACGTGGTGGCCCGCCTCCAGGGCCTGGGCCACGAGCTGCCGGCCGGTGCCACCGGTGGCACCGAAAACGGTGATGCGCATGCCGACCTCCAGGTCGGAGTGGGGTTAGTAAACACTAACCCCAGGATGCGCTAGTGTTCACTAACCCGTCAAGCGGGAGGGCGAAATGAGGAGGACGGTCGGTCATGAGCACACGGGAGAAGATCCTCGACGCGGCTGCGGAGATCCTGCACAACCGCGGCGTCATGCACGCCACGACGAAGGAGATCGCGCAGGCGTCCGGCGTGTCGGAGCCCACGCTGTACAAGTACTTCGGGGACAAGGAGCGGCTGCTGCTCGCCGTCCTCGACGAGCGGCTGCCGGGCATGTCCCGCGTCACCGTCCGCCCGGGCGAGGGTGACGTCGAGGACAATCTCGCGGCGCTCGCCCACGCGGCCTCGGACTTCTACCAGCGGGCGATCCCCATGCTGGGGGCCCTCTTCGCCGATCCGCGGCGGATGGCCGCCCATCGGGAGGCGATGGGCCGCCACGGCGCCGGGCCGGAACAGGCGGTCGCCGGCTTCGCCGGCTACCTGCGGGCAGAGCAGGACCTCGGCCGCATCGCCCGGGATGCCGATCCGGGCGCATCCGCGAGCCTGTTGGTGGGCGCGTGCTTCCAGGAGGCATTCCTGCGCTACTACGCCCACGGTGTGGACGCCCCCGCGGCGCCGCGCGCCTTCGCCGAGGGCCTCGCCAGGGCGGTCGTGCAGCCGCTGCTGTGACCGCCTTCCATCAGCGGTGCATGCATCGTACGCAGCCTGCTACGGCAGAACCTGCGCCGGAAGCAGTCCATCAGCACGCCCGACCAGTCGCGGAGTCGTTCATCGTGGTTTTCCTCGCATGGGTGGTCAGGCCGCCTGGCCGTAGCCGTCCGGCGCGCGCGGACCGTCGCCGCGCAGCGGGCTGAAGTCGACGTCGAGGTGCGGGTCGTACTGCCCGGGCTGGATGCCGAGCTCGTGAGTGGAGTATTCGCCGAAGCGGCGGATGTGCTCGGTCAGGTACGGCGACATGTGGGCCAGGTCCTCGGGGTCGATGACGTGGCCTTCCTCCTGGAGCTGGCGGACGATCTCGGCGATGTCGAGGGCGTTGTGGAAGATCACCGCGTTCGTGAGCAAAGCGTTGGATTTCGCGGTCTTCTCCTGCTCGACGGGGTCGTTGTCAGTGATGACGCCGCCGTTTCCGAAGCCGATCCACTGGGAGAAGCCGCTGAACGCCTCGACCTTGTTCGTGGCGGCGGTCACCCGTCGGCGCAGCGGGGCATCCGAGAGGTAGCGCAGCAGCTGGACGGTGCGGATGACGCGGCCGACTTCGCGGAACGCGGTGCAGGTGGCGTTCTTGCGTGAGCCGGCGCGCCGTACCGCACGGACGTCTCGGACAGCAGGTTGTTGAGGTAGGTGTCCATGTGGGTGCCGTCCGCGGCGACCGCGGAGCCGTAGGGGCCCATGTTCGTGCCCTTCACAAACGTGGTGATCACGTACCGGCCGAAGGGGTCCTTCAGCTTCGGCTCGTTGCCCGAGGCGGGGCCGAAGCGGCGCCACCACTCCACCCAGTACGCCGTGCGGGAGATGATCCCGAGCAGGGAGCGCTCCGGCATCCGGGCCCTGATCTCCTGCTCCAGGGCCTTCGCCGAGGCCCGCTGACCCTCGGAGCGGTGGGCCTTGAGGGAGGGGATGCCGGTCTCTGGATCGATGACCAGGCCCTCGTTTTCCCGGTAACCCGGCCTCGGGGAACAGCGGTACAGCGGTTAACGCTAAGCCGGTGATCATGGGCCGCTAGCACAGGCGATCGGTCTGGCGCCGGGGTTCGGCGGAAGATCGTTGGGCGGCTGCGGGCGTCGTTAGCGTCAGGTCCATGCCAGTGGAGTTCTTGACTGATGAGCAGGCGGCTTCGTACGGGAAGTTCAACGAGGAGCCGACCCGGCCGGAGCTGGAGCGGTTCTTCTTCCTCGACGACGAGGACCGCAAGCTGATCGCGAAGCGGCGCGGTGATCACAGTCGGCTCGGGTTCGCCCTCCAGATGTGCACTGTGCGCTACATCGGCCGGTTCCTCCCTGACGACCCGCTGGACGTTCCGTGGGCCGTGGTGGAGTACCTCGGAGAGCAGCTCGGCATCGGGGACGTCAGTTGCGTGAAGCAGTACACGGAGCGCAAGCCGACGGCGTACGAGCACGCGTGGGAGATCCGGGACGCGTACGAGTACCACGAGTACGACGACGCGGAGTGGGGGCGGAAGTTCCGTACGTTCTTGCACGGGCGGGCGTGGACGCACGCCGAGGGGCCGGTGGCGCTGTTCAACCAGGCGGTGGGCTGGCTGCGCCGTCACCGGGTGCTGCTGCCGGGGGTGTCGGTGCTGGCCCGGAAGGTGTCGGAGGTCCGGGCGGTCGCGGAGAAGCGGCTGCACACC
Source organism: Streptomyces sp. NPDC090445 (assembly GCF_044769385.1). NCBI lineage: Bacteria > Bacillati > Actinomycetota > Actinomycetes > Kitasatosporales > Streptomycetaceae > Streptomyces > Streptomyces sp. NPDC090445. The sequence goes on from NZ_JBIVXV010000044.1 coordinate 18,021, forward strand.
ACGGTGGCCAGGGCCGCGCACCGGGCGGATGCGGCGCTGCCCGGGGACCTGGTGGCCATGCTGGTGACGCCGGAGGGCGCGCGGTTCTCGGAGCTGGAGCGGTTGCGCCGGCCGCCGACGCGTACGACGGGTACGGCGTTCGCCCGGTCGCTGGAGCGGGTCGATGAGATCGGGGCGTTCGGGCTGGGCCGGGTGCGGCTGTCGCAGGTTCCGCCGAACCGGCTGGCGGCGCTGGCCCGCTACGGGCTGGGGTCGAAGGCGGCGAGCCTGGAGCGGGCCGAGGAGCCCAAGCGGACGGCGATGCTCACCGCGGTGATGCGGCACCTGGAGGCGAAGGCCATCGACGAGGCCCTGGACCTGTTCCAGGTCTTGATGGCGACCCGGCTGATCAGCACGGCGAAGCGGGCGACGGAGAAGGAGCGCCTGTCGACGCTGCCGCAGCTGGAGAAGGCGTCACGGACGCTCGCGCGGGCGGCGAAGGTGCTGTTCGAGGAGCCGGAGCTGGTCGAGGAGCACGGCGCGGACCTGGATACGGCGGCGCTGTGGGCGGCGGTCGAGGAGGTCGCGCCCCGCGAGGCGGTGATGACCGCGGCCGCGCTGGTGGTGTCGCTGGTTCCACAGGACGAGGACTCGGCCGACGTCGCGATGCGGGCGGCCCTGACCACCCGCTACAACACGGTGCGCCCGTGCCTCGCGCTGCTGGGCGAGTCGAAGGCCCTGGACGCGGCGACCGGCGGCGCGCGAGTGCTGGCCGGAGTGCGGCGGCTGCCCGCGCTGGCTCGCCGACGGGTGAAGGACAAGCCGCTGCTGGCGCGCGAGGGCCACTCGACCCCGCTGGGGCAGGCGTTCGCCGAGTACGGGCGGATCGGCAAGACCGAACACCTGATGCGGATGGTCGACCCGGTCGACGACACCTACCGCCGGCAGATGAACCGCCAGCTCACCGTGCAGGAGTCCCGCCACAAGCTGGCCCGCGACGTGTGCCACGGCAAGCGCGGCACCATCCATCAGGCGTACCGCGACGGGATGGAGGACCAGCTCGGCGCACTCGGCCTGGTCCTCAACGCCATCGTGCTCTGGACGACGAAGTACATTGACGCCGCGGTCGCCCAGCTCCGTGCCGAGGGCCACGAGATCCGGGACGAGGACATCGCCCGGCTCTCCCCGCTCAAGCACGCGAACCTCAACGTGCTCGGCCGCTACAGCTTCACCCCCTCCACCCCGGCCGCCGGCGCCCTGCGTCCGCTGCGCGACCCGGACGCGGCCGGGCTCGGGCTGGATGAGGACAACGAGGAGTAGACGGGACCTCGGCCTATCCCCGGGAGCCGGACTGTTGCCCGGGGATAGGTGCTGGACAGGGGAGGACCTTGCCGGAGTTGAAACTGAGGCCTCAGGGCCGCTGGAAAGGGCGCCGTTCACACCCTCGATGGCGGCTTCGGGGAACCTCAGAGGTGGGTTGAGCCGGGAGACCGTGCAGACGACCGAGGCGACTGGCGGACGGCCGCGCCCATCCGCGTGGGCCGACAGTGCATTCCGTCGCCCGCCCGTCGAGGTACTGCCGCGCATCTGGGCCGGGTGGCCAGCGATCGGGTACAGCCGGTCGGCGGCCGGGCCGCTGCGCATCGACCTGTCGCACCGGGTGTGGCCTGCGCCGGTCGGCGAAGCGGGCGGGAGCGTCGGATCCGGACCGGGGCCGGGGAGCGGAGGGGCTCAGCTGTCCTTGACGGACTTGATGTCGCCGTCCGCGGTGAACGTGACCGCCCAGACGATGTTGCGCTGCTCGGCGGGTACGGCCGCGAGTCGCTTGCCGAGTTCGGCGAGGGTCATCGTCTCCGGGGCCTTCTTGGTGATGCTGGGGTTGGACGTGGTGGCCATCGCGCCCTGGGCGACGTGCACCTGGATGTCGGTGTTGGCGCTCGCGGCCTCGCTGAAGACGAACTTGTCGTGCACGGCGATCCCGGTGAAGGTTTCGAGGGCGCCCATCGTGGTCCGGCCGCCGAACTTGGTCGCCGCGGTGCCGCCGCCGATGTTGGAGTGGTCGCCGGGGTTCTCGTCCCCGGTGCCGGGCACGTGCGACGCGCCCGGCTTCCCGGCGGAGCCGGACGGGGTGGCGGCCTTGGTCGGTGCCTTCGGCTTCGCGGAGCCCGCACCGGCCGAGGCCGAGGCGGTCGCGGAGGCAGCGGGCGCGGCCTCGGCGGTCGGCTTGTCGTCGGCCGACCCGCAGCCCGTCAGCACGAGGGAAACGAGAACGGCGACGGCGACACCGGCGGGCCGGAGGGTCTTCCTGGACATCTGATGGCATTCCTCGGTCTGGGCGGTCAACGGATCGCTCCGAACCGTATGGGTCTCGACCCTGGAAGATCGGACGGGACGTCAGAACTGTTGCACTTGTTGCAGATCTGGGACGAAGTCGCCCCTTCCCCCAGCTCAGGGCGGTGATGCGCTGCCCGTTCGGCCTGATCTACCGGTGGACGATTCCACTGTCGCAGTGCCGGACGGGCAGGGCGGCCCAGTCCGCGCGACCGCGTGGCCGAGCGGGCTGAGGCGGCTCTGAACTGCGGAGACGGGCAGGGTCTGCCGCCCCGCGGACCGGCCGCAGCAGCCGAAGTGCGAGTCATCGGCTATCCAACTTGGAAAGCAGCCGGAATACGCCGGAAACATGCCGTAGGCCCCCACGACGGTGAGCTGACCGCTGTCGTGACGGCGGTCAGCGTCGACGAGCGGTCGGGTCCTTGCTGGCGACGTGCCGGGCGACCGCATCGACGCCGGGGCGTGCGTACCGCTCCAAGGAGCGGACGGAGGCGTGACGGGAGCGGGCCAGCAGCATCGGGGGTGAGGTGCCGCCCTCGGCGTCGTGGGTGAGCGCGGTAGGGGCTCCGTCGCAGTAAATCCGGCATTTACTGCGGCAACTGCCCCTGGTCGACACCATCAAGCATGGGGAGGTCCGATAAGTAGACCTCGAAGCGCAACCACCACTACCGCCGCCCGCTGCACCGCGACGCCCCCCACCCGGTCCAGCCCTGAGTATCACCTTGCGCTACATACCTCTGGGTGTTAGCTCGCGGGCGGTCCGGCGATAGACCGCTTCGGACTGCGCCCTTGACAGACATCGACATCCTGCGTGCAATATATTGCATGCCAGTTCCGCAGAGCCGAGGGCTCATTTCGAGGTCACTCCTTCGGGAAAACGCCTACCAGGCGATCCGGGACGCCATCGTGGATGGCACGTTTGCCCCGGGTGAACGTCTCAACGACAGTGACCTGGTGGAGTGGCTGGGCGTCAGCCGCACCCCCGTTCGGGAGGCTCTGGCGCGTCTGGAGCGGGCCGGACTGGTCCAGACGAAACCTGGCCGCTACACCATGGTCAGCCCCCTGGACGCCCGCGCTGTCCGTGCCGCCCAGTCGGTGACGTCCGCCATGCACGAACTCGCCGTCCGCGAGGCACTGCCCAACCTGTCCGCCGCCGAGCTCGACGCCATGCGCGGGGCCAATGCACGCTTCGCCGACGCCCTGCGGCGCAACGACGCCGACGCGGCGATCGCCGCCGACGACGACTTCCACGGCGTCCCGGTCGCCGCCTGCGCCAATCCCGCCATCTGGAATGTCCTTGAGCAGTTCACGCCGGTGCTGCGGCGCCTGGAGCGACGGCGTTTCTCCTCGCTCAGTGGCCGGGGCTCGGTCGCGCAACACGACCGGATCATCGCACTGTGCGAGGCCGGAGATGTCGAAGGGGCAGTAGCTGCCACCCGCGCCAACTGGCAGACGCTGGTGCCCCTGCTCGACATCCCGCTCCCTGGCGGCGACGAGCTGGGCGGCGGACCCGCCGGCATCGCTTCCCCGCACTGACCAAAGCCCTGCACCGGGCGCGTTCACTGAAGGAGCCGCCGATGTCCCTCGACGCCCTCGAGCGTTACCCCCTGTTGTTCGGACCCAGCCCCGTCCACCCCCTGGACCGGCTCAGCGACCACCTCGGCGGTGCACGCGTCTGGGCCAAACGGGAGGACTGCAACAGTGGGCTGGCTTTCGGCGGTAACAAAACCCGGAAGCTGGAGTATCTGCTTCCCGACGCCTTTGCCAGGGGTGCGGACACTCTTGTCAGCATCGGCGGGGTCCAGTCCAACCACACTCGGCAGGTGGCCGCGGTCGCGGCCAAGACCGGTCTGAAGGCCGTCCTGGTCCAGGAGAGCTGGGTGGACTGGCCGGACGCCGTCAATGACAAGGTCGGCAACATCCTGCTGTCACGCATCATGGGCGCCGACGTACGACTGATCCAGGCCGGATTCGGCATCGGCTTCAAGGACAGCTGGCAGCAAGCCCTGGAGGACGTCCGGTCCGCCGGCGGCACCCCGTACGCCATCCCGGCCGGTGCCTCGGACCATCCGCTGGGCGGTCTCGGCTTCGCCAACTGGGCCTACGAGGTGCAGCGGCAGGAGCGTGAACTGGGCGTCTTCTTCGACACGATCGTGGTGTGCAGCGTCACCGGCAGTACCCACGCGGGCATGATCGCGGGCTTCGCCGGCCAGAAACGGCCCCGCCGCGTGCTTGGCATCGATGCCTCGGCCAAGCTCGCCGAGACCCGCGCCCAGGTGGAGAAGATCGCCCGCAACACCGCCGAACTCATCGGCCTCGGCCGGGACCTGCGCGACGACGAGATCACCGTCCTCGAGGGCTGGGCTGGCGACCTCTACGGAATCCCCGTCCAGTCCACCCTGGACGCCATCCGGCTCACCGCAAGCCTCGAAGGCATGATCATCGATCCCGTCTACGAGGGAAAGTCCATGGCCGGGCTCATCGACCTCGTACGCAACGGAGATATCCCCAAGGACTCCAACGTCCTGTACGCCCACCTCGGCGGCCAGCCCGCCCTCAACGCCTACAGCGGCGTCTTCCGCTGATCCGGGTACATACCCGGTCTCCCCATCACGCCGTCATCGACGACGACATGCTCACCTTCGCCGTCGCGCTCAAGGACAAGGGCGTCCCCGTCCCCGAGAACGCCAAGAAGCTCACCATCAAGACCGGGAAGAACGCGGGCAAGTCCCCGTCGGTCGCCTCGCTCTACCGGGTGCTCGCCGAAGCAGAGGCCGCCGCGGTGGACGACGGCCCGGCGCTTCGGCCCCCTCCAGACCCAGCCCACCCGAACACGGAGATCCGCAGCTAGAGCCCGTGATCATTTCCAGCGCTACATCCTGTACCGCAACTACTCACACCCGAACACCGACCAAGGGGGGACTACGTGATACCCGAGACCACGGGACCACGGGCCACAACCAGCACAGACCACAGGCAAATCAAGGGCGGCCGGCGCGGGAGGCGCGGCCGGGCGCTGACGACGACCCTGTTCACCGCAGTGATCGCACTCCTGCTCGCCGCCCTCCCCGGGGCGACCACGGCGACCGCGGACGACACCCCGGTGCAGGAGGCGGCCGCGCCGTGGGAGAAGAAGCTCTTTGACATGACCTTCCTCACGGCGCACAACGCGATGGCGAACCACCGCTCCGTGTTCGCCGCAGCGTTCAACCACGCCTACCAGCGGGAGACGATCACCGGGCAGCTGAACCAGGGCGCCCGCGCACTCATGCTCGACGCCTACCGGCAGCCCAGCAGCAGCGGCAAGTACGACGCCTTTCTCTGCCACGGCCAGTGCCCGAGGACCGTCACCAAGGAGGGGGAGATCTACAGCACGGCCTCGCAGACCCTGACCTCGGGGCTCGCCGAGGTCGTCAAGTTCCTCAACGACAACCGCCAGGAGATCGTCGTCGTCAACCTGGAGGACCGCCTCGGCGACGAGCACTCGAACCTCGTCTACGAGGCCGTCTCGGACAGCGGGGCGCGTCGTCTCCTCTTCAACCCGACCCCGAAGACGCTCGACGGGACCCCGGGCTTCGCGGTGAAGGACAAAGACTGGCCCACCGTCTCCGACATGATCAGCGTCAACCAGCGCCTGCTCTTCTTCAGCAGCAACGGGTGGCGGGCGGACAAGGACCCCCGGATCATGTACACGAAGGAGTGGACGGTGGAGAACTCCTTCGAGGAGGACGCGACCGGCTCGTGCGACGGGCAAGGGGGCGACGCGAAGCCCCTCAATGCCGCCCACCGCAGCCTCTACCACGAGAAGTACACCCGCCTCTTCACGATGAACCACTTCTCGCACGGAACGCCCCGCACCGAGGCCGCGGCCAAGCGCTACAACACGGCGGACACGATCAGCAGCCATGTGGCCACCTGCATGAGGGCGACGGGCGGCAAGAAGCCCAACTTCCTCGCGGTCGACTACTTCGACGCGAACGACTTCGCCGCCCGGGAGCGGGTCCAGACGTACAACACCGTCCGCGGGCTCACCGCCATCGCCAACTACCACGACCAGACCGTCCTGGACACCGAGGGCGGCTCCTTCGAGGATGGCACGCGCGTCGTCACCTGGACGAACGAGCGCAAGGCCAACCAGCAGTGGTACGCCGAGCAGTGGGGCAGTGACATCCTCTTCTTCATCGGCAAGGAGCGTCGGCTGCTGACGAACTCGGGCGGCAAGGCCACCCTGTGGTGGGACTACCACCACAGGCCCGACCAGCGGTGGAAGATGGTCCGCAAGGGCGCCTACTACCAGATCGTCAGCAAGCAGGACGGCAAGTGCCTGACCAAGGCCGGCCACGGCCAGCAGATGGTCATCAAGAGCTGCTCGTCGACCGACGTCAACCAGCTCTGGGAGTTCCACCGGTAACGGCCACGGCACCTTCTGACAGTCTCCGCCGGAACGTCTGGACGACCACGTTCGAACCTTTCGGGCTCGCAGCACAGGGCCGGGACCTCAGCCGACGTCCCGGCCCAGTGCCGCAGGGCCTCTGACCTGACCGTCCCGGAATCGAAAAAGACAGGCACCAAGGGCGTGCTGTTGGCCCGGCACGTCCGGGCCAACAGCACGGCGGTCCCTGCGGCAGCCGGGCGGCTGCCGCAGCTCTTCCTCGGTGCCTGAGCTTTCGCAAGACGGGACACCGCCACCTGGTGACCCTGGCGAAAGCCTCACGCTCCGCGATTCTCATAAATGTTCATCTGTGAGAGTTCTGCGAGAGCCGCCAAAGTGATCACGTTTCCGCAGGTCGCTGTTCGCAAAAGTCCTCTCGAAACCCGCATGTTGTGCGAGGTACTTCTGAGAGACTTCCCGGATGGATCTCAGAGGTCGTCGGCCCGGGTGGCGTTGAGTTGGCGCATGGCGAAGTCGTCGAGGATGAGGACGCCGAGGATGAGGACGTCGGGGCGGACGGGTTTCGCGGATCCGTTTCTCCCAGGTGCGGTCCGCGTGGCCGCCGGCCAGGTCGGCGAGGATGCGGCTGGTCTTGGCGAAGCGGACGTGGGCACCTTGGCAGAGGGCGAGGTGGCCGAGGGCCTGGGCGATGTGGGTCTTGCCGAGGCCGACCGGTCCGAAGAGGATGACCGACTCACCGGCATGCAGCCGGCGCACTCCGGGACAGCAAGCCCGCCAACGCAGCCAAGGCCGGACCCTGTAGCACCGGCGCGGGCGCGTACTGGCGGGCCTTCCGCCCACCGGCACTGCACCCCCAACTCACCGGCTCGATGACGCGCTCGTCGCCGCGATCGAGGGCACAGCGGCAGGCCGGACCCTTGCGCGGAGCGTTGCGGGGCCAAGCCGTACGCCTCAGTGACGACGAAGGCGGTCGCGGAGGCGCAGGGGGGTGGACGGTTTGGGAGGCGGAGCCGGACCGTTGGACGGGGCGCCGGTCGAGCCCGGAGCGGGGATGCCCAGGGTCAGGACCAGTTGCTCGCGCTGGGCCGGACTGAGCCTCTCCGGGTTGCTCTCCAGGGCGTACACGGCGAGGTCCCGCAGGCCGGCGCGCAGCAGCGCGAGTACGAAATCCCGGTACAGCTCCGAGAACATCCAGGACGCGCTGCGGACAACGGCCCGGGCGCCCGCGGTGAGGCCCCGGGCCTCCATGCGGCCGATCAGGTTGACGATTTCCACCCTCGGCTCGTGCCGCGTGGCGTCGGCGAGGACCTCCTCGACACGTTCCGTCAGACCTGCTTCGCACAGGGATCCGATCGCCGCGACCCGCTCGTCGATCGTCCGGCCGCGCGGGCCCACGAGGGCCACGATCACCTCGGTCCGCACCTCCGCCACCCGGCGGTCGGACGCCTGCAGCAACGCCCGCAGGACTACGCGGTCGAGCAGGAGCGAGCCTGCGCCGTCGAGGTGCTCCAGCCTCTGCGCCGCCCGGTCCGGAGCGTTGCGCACCAGGTGACGCAGGAGCAGGCCGGCGACGTCGTCCGCGCCCTCCGCGCGCAGCAGACGCAATGCATCGTCGAATTGCGCGTCCGACAGCCCGAGCAGCGGGTCCAGCAGATCCTCGACAGATCGGCGCGCCACATGCAGGAGGCGTATCAGCCGGGCACGGGGCGCGAGGGCGTCCGGCAGGGCGCCCCGTACCCGCGCGCGGTCCCGTACCGCACCCTGGTCGTCGAGGATCCCGAACAGCTCGGCGACATCCTCGACCGGTCGCCCGGCGGCGTCCAGGAGCAGCCGGCGGGCGTCCAGCGGGCGGCCCATCGTACGCAGCGCCGCGACCAGAACGGGGGTGTCCGCCACCGGCCTGTGCAGCGCCGCCTGTGCGAACAGCTGCAGTACGGCCTCGTCGTGGCCTTGAGCATGCAGTACGTCCGCCAGCACGATGACGCCGTCGGTGGCCAAGCGCCCGGCGGACCAGGCCAGCGTCCCCCCGGCTCGGTCCCCCATGCCGGCGGCCCAGAGGGCGTCGCACAGATCGGCGATGTCCTGGATCGTCGAGACCGTTTTCGCCGCGGCTGTCAGAAGCCGGTCCGCGTCGGCCGGACGGCCTGCCTCGTCCGCCAAGCGCAGGACCCGGACCAGGTTGGAGGGCGCCTGGACGACGTCCTCGAACACCCGGACGTACAAGGCGAGGGCCTCCTCCACACGGCCGATCGAGCTCAACGCTTCCGCGAGCCGGGCCGTTTCGTGCGATGAGGAGACCGAAGGGGCCCGCAGGACTTGGTCGGCGCAGTCGTCCAGCTGAGCGGACCACAGCGCCCCGGCCAGGTCGAGGACCGCCTCGGTGGTCCCGAGCTCAGCGACCGCCGCCGCAAGCAGTGCCTCCGCATCGGCTACCGCCGTCGTACCGCCTCCGTCTGTGCGCAGCGAACGGATGGTGGCTGCAACGTCCTGGGGCGGACGGTGCTTCGCAACCGTCCGCAGCAACATGTCCGCGGACCCGTCGTCGTCCATCGCGCGCAGGGCATGGATGCACGCGGCGAGGTCGGCGGGCGCACGCTGCGACGCGGCGGCGGCCAGCACGAAGTCCGCCTCGTCCGTCCGCATCTGCCCGCGCAGCAGGCACACCAATGCCGCCGCCTCCTGGGCGGGGCGCGTCGTGGCGGCGAGCGTGAGCAGTTCCGCCGCCCCGGCAGGGTCGGTCGTCCGCCACCGGGACGCGTGCTCCGCGATCAACCGCGGCTGGGCCCGTAGCGCGTCCCGCAGCCGCTCGGGAACCGCTCTCGCGGGGGCAGCCGGCGCGGCGAGGGCGACCGGGTTGCGCGTCCCGTAGCGGTTCCGGGCGAAGACCAGGGTGTGCCCGGTGCCGCCCAGCCGCTGCTGCGGGAGCGGGAAGTCGTCGGAGCGCAAGTCGTCGAGCAGGTGGTCGTAGAGCTCCGGAGCGGTGATCAGCGGTCCGCCGCGGGGCAGCCCCTGGTCCAGCAGGCGGATCAGCGCGCCCGTGAAGGCGGTGTGGGGCTTGCCCGGGGGCGACAGCGCCATGGAGTTGGCGGAGGTCGCGGTGAGCAGGTACGTGCCGGCGATACGTGCCTGCTCGGTCAGCGTCACCGAACCGCTCATCCCGCCGATCAACGCCTGGCCGCTGTAACAGCAGTCCAGGATCACCATCCGGTTGACCCTCCGGCCCGCGTTGAGCACCTCCCGGCGGACGCCCCGGTAGTCGAGCCACGAGTAGGGGCGATCGGTGTCGGAGGTGGGCAGGGCGAGCAGCAGTCCGTCGCCGTCGGGGCCCGGCAGGCCGTGTCCGGCGTAGTAGACGAGGAGGGAGTCGGTGGCCCGCTGCGCCGCCTCGTGCACGGCGTCGAGGACGACCTCGTGCGAGGACGGGTCCGTGATCGGGATGCAATGCCCCGGGGGAAGGCCCCAGACGGTCGGGTCCATCAGGAGCCGTCCGAGGTCCCGGACGTTCCCGGCAACCGCGGGGAGGTCCTCAAGGGTTGGGGAGTCGTACCGTGACGAGCCTACGAGGACGGCGTACGAGCCGTTCGGGTCGGCCAGCTCCACGGCTACTCGGCTCCTGGCGGCGGCCCGTCCGGCACGTCACATGCGTCGGGTGCGCCACGTCCGCCGGGTACACCGTGCCCGTCAGGCAAGGGCGCTGCGGGTGGGGGTACGGACACCGGATCGGGGGTCAGGGCCTGTACGAGCCGCTGCACCGTCTCCTCCGAGCCGTCCTCCACCGTCACCGACAGTCCGTCGGACGCCCTGGTGAAGGTGACGGCGGCACGGCTGCGGCGCGCCCTGCGCCATCCCGCGTAGGCGAGGGCCAGGTTGCCGAGGGCCACGGACTGGGTGAGTACGACGTTGATGACGTCAAGCCCGCCGCTCATCGAGCCCGGTGCGCGTCGCGCAGCGAGCCGGAGCTCGCCGGGCGGCTCGTCCTCGCTCCGTAACCAGCGGAAGAAGTCCCGTACTGCGGCACTCTCCTCGGGGTCGGCCACCCCGATGATCAGCTCCATCCTCCGTGCCCCCGTATCCCCTGCCCTCGTGGGCCTCGTTACCCGTGGGGCGCAGCAGCATGCGCTGCGCATGCCAGAGCGTGACACACATCGGCCGGCGGAGGGGAGGGTTCGGTACAAGGCCGCCCGATGGCAGGGACCACGCAAGGCCCGCGGGGCGGACCCGGCAACCGACTCAAGGACCACCTCGCCGCGGGCGGGCGCGAGACCCCAGCCTGAGATCTGCAGCTGGGCTCAAGAACTCATCGGATGATGCAGATGTGTCGCACGGTGCCGGTCCTCGCCCCCGGCGCCGAGGACACCGTCCGGGCGGTGGAAGCCGTCCGGGCGGTGGAAGCCGTCGGGCGGGCCGGGCGTGCTCTGGCTCTGCCACCGCTGCCCGGCGCCCGGCCGATCACGGAACTGGCCGGGCGGCGGCTCACCGGCTGGGCGACCCTTGCACCCGCACGGCCCGGACCGGCGCTGGCATGCTGCTGTGTACCTGCGGGGATGCCGGTCCAGGGCCCTGCCACCTGCCGTCGGTTGTCGGGCGATCGGCGAGCGCGTTGAACGAGCGTGCCGCTTGCTGCGTGTACTGGTCGAATGGCATGGGCGGGAACAAGAGGAAGGACGGGCGCCGGGGTGGGTGACGATACTCAGACGTGGCATGGATGGGCGGCATGCCGCAATGCAGACCCAGACGACTTGTTCGGTGACGGGGTGGCCCAGAGCACTGCGAAAGCCGTGTGCACCGACTGCGTGGTGAGGCTTGAGTGCCTTGCCCAAGCCTTGGACAACCGGATTGAGCACGGGGTCTGGGGCGGTATGACCGAGCGGGAGCGGCGCGCTCTCTTGCGACGCCGGCCCCTGGTGACGTCTTGGCGGCGCCTACTGGAGATCGCGCGCACCGAGCACCGGCAGCAGGCTCAGGCGCGCCTCCACGCGAAGGCTCAGACTGCCTGACTGCCTGACTGCCGACCTCGGCGGCAAGGCGTGCTTTCGTTGCAGGGTGCCCTTCGGGCGGTCAGCCGCGGGGCGCGCGGAGGGACAACGCGCCTGCCGCAGGAGTAGTGCATCGCAGGCCACCAAGAGCAGGAGCAGTTCGATCGGACCGACGCCAGGGGAGGCTGCAGGGCGGGTGTCGGCCAGAGGCCGTGCAGCGGACAGGTGGCGCCGTCGGTGAGGGCCGCCCGACAGGTCGCCGGCTCGCCGCCCCAGCCGGTGATCAACGTCTTGATCTCCGGCTCGGTCGGAGGGATGCGCAAAGCCTCTGCCGAGACCGGATCACGGAACTCACGGATGTCGCACAGGCGTCAGCTGTCGCAGCTCCGTATGCCCCGGTGTCGGAGGGCGCTGGCACCATCGGTGTCATGACCTTCATCCGTACCACCCCGCCGCGGCCGGTTGACGTCACCGCGGTCTTCCCCCAACTGGCCCCGCTGGCCCGCCCGGCGACCCGGCTGCACCCCCGCCGCGGGGCTCCTACACCGCATGACAGCTCGATCGGCGGGCCACTGCTGTGGCCCGCCGACGAGCCGTGGCCGCACTGCGACGCCCCGCACGAGGGGGGTGGCCACTTGCTGGCCGCGGTGCGGGTGGAGCAGCGAGTGCGGGCGAGAGCGGCGGCGCACCCGGACGGTGTTTCCTCGTCCACGCCGGAGGAGAGGGCGCTCTTGGAGGAGATCGACTGGGACCAAGAGCGGCCCGATGGTCCGGTCCCCCTGCTGCCCGTGGCCCAGTTGTACGTGCGTGACGTCCCCGTGCTGCGCCCGCCCGGCCAGGCCGATCTGCTTCAGGTGCTGTGGTGTCCCTTCGACCACCCGGATCTGTACATGCCCAGGACCGCCGTGGTCTGGCGGTCCGCGGACGCCGTCACCGACATCCTCACCTCACCCCCGGAACCGTTCGATGTGGAGTACGAGGAATACGTGCCTGAGCCGTGCGTGCTCGCGCCGGAGCAGATCACCGAGTACCCCAACTCCCTTGAACTGAGCAAGGAGCTGCGAGAGCAGCTGGACGACTGGAGCAGGTGGCAGGCTGCCGACGCCGGTGTGGACAGCTCCTACGCTCCCTACCCGGAGTCGTACTACCACAGCAATCTGTCCGTCGCCCCCGGCTGGAAGGCCGGCGGCTGGCCCCAGTGGGGCTACACCGACCCCAGCCCGCGGCAGTGCCCCGCCTGCGACACCGCGATGGACGCTCTGCTGACCATCGCCACGTTCGAATCGGACGGCAACGACCGCAGCTGGATCCCGTACGAAGACCAGGCCGCCGCGTCCTCAACCGACGACCACGACGACATATGCCGACCGACCCGTGTTCAGATCGGCAGCGGCTACAAACAGCAGCTGTACGTCTGCCCGGCGGCACCGGAGCATCCCCACATCGAGTTCATGCAGTAGCCGGGTGCCCGGCTGTCGACTGGGCCGAGACACCGGTCACGTAAGGCCTCCCGGGGCACCGCCCCGGGAGGCCACGGCAAGCCACCCCCCTCACAGGGGCGGTGTCCTGCTCGGTGAACCGCATTGCTTCGGCGGGGTGGCGCTTGCGGTCAAGAGGTCAGGGCTGCCCCCGCGGCCGCATCGGCGGTTACGGGCAGGGACAGGACCATGGTCAGGCCTCCGCCGGGGGTCTCCTCGGGTGTGAGCGTGCCGTCCATCGCCTCGGTGAGTCCCCGGGCCAGGGCCAGGCCGAGGCCGAGTCCGGCGGTGTTGTCCCGGTCGCCGAGGCGCTGGAAGGGCTCGAAGGCTCGCTCGCGGTCGTCGATGGCGATCCCGGGGCCCCGGTCGGCGATCCTGACTTCGACCCGTCCGGCCAAGGCGCTCGCCGTCACCAGCACCGGACGGTCGGCGGGGGCGTGGCGGACCGCGTTGCCGACCAGGTTCGCCAGTACGCGTTCGAGCAGGGGCGGATCGGCTCGCAGAGCCGGTACCGTCTCCAGGTTCTGTACGTGGACGGCGGGCCTGCCCGCGGAGAGCAGTCCCAGTGACTCCAGAGCGGCCGGCAGGACTTCCTCAAGGGTCGTGGCCCGCAGTTCGAGGGTGAGGGCGCCGGCCTGCAGACGGCTGAGCTCGAGCAGGTTCTCCACCAGGCGGTTCAGCCGGTTCAGGGACATCTCGGCGGATTCGAGCAGCTCCGCCCGGTCCTCCTCGGAGAAGTCCACGTCCGGGGTGCGCAGCGAGCTGACCGCGGCCAGCGCCCCCGCCAACGGGGTCCGCAGGTCGTGGCTTACGGCGCGCAGCAGGGCGGTGCGGAGGCGGTCGGCGGCCTTGATGGGTTCGACTTCGGCGGCGGCCTCGGCCAGGCGGGCCCGCTCGACCGCGGCGCCGACGTGTGCGGCGAAGGCGGCCAGCACACGGCGCTCGGAGGAGGGCAGAGTACGGCCACGCAGGACGAGGAAGGCCCCGGATCCGGCAGCGACCACCACGGCGGGGTCGGCATCCGTCCGCGTGCGGCGTCGGCCGTTCGTTCCGGCACCGGGGTCCGGGGGCTCCGAAGCCAGATCGACGGTGTTCATGCCGAAGGTCTCCCGGGTGCGTTCCAGCAGCGCCGGGATCGTCTGGTCGCCGCGGACGATGCTGCCGGCCAGGGAGGACATCGTCTCCGCCTCGGCAGTGGCCCGCGCGGCGCGGCGGGAGAGCCGCAGGGACCGGTCCGCCGCGGCGGCCACGGTGGCGGCGACGGCGGCGAAGACCACCAGCGCCAGCACGCTGTCCGGGTCGTTCATGGTGAACTCGCCCATGGGCGGCATGAACCAGTAGTTGAGGAGCAGTGCGGTGGTCAGTGCCGCGATGAGGGCGGAGGCCACTCCGCCGATGCAGGCCACTCCGACGACGGCCACCAGGAAGAGCAGCGCTTCGCTGGTGAGGTTGAATGTGCCGCGTATCCGGTCGAGGGCGAAGGTGAGCAGCACCGGGAGCACCACACCGGCCACGGGCCCGGCGATGAGCCGGGAGGTGGGGAGCGTGCGGCGGCGGGACGGCAGCAGCCTGCCGTGGCCCGCCCGCTCGTGCGTGACCATGTGGACGTCGATGTCCTCGGACAGCGCCACCACGGTCTCGCCGATTCCCCGGCCGGTGAGGAAACGTTCCAGCCTGCGGCGCCGACTCGTACCGAGGACGAGCTGGGTGGCGTTCTCCGCCATGGCGAAGTCCACCAGGGCGGTCGGGACTTCGTCGCCGACGACGGAGTGGTAGCTGCCGCCCAGGTCCTCGACGAGGGCCCGTTGCGCGGCGAGCGCAGCGTGCGAGAACCCGGCGGCAAGACCGTCGCTGCGTGCAATGTGCACGGCGAGGAGCTCGCCGCCGGCGGACCGGCCGGCGATGCGGGCGGCACGGCGGATCAGGGTCTCGCCCTCCGGGCCGCCCGTGAGCGCCACCACCACCCGTTCCCGGGTCTCCCAGACATCCCCGATGCCGTGCTCGATGCGGTACTTGTGCAGGGCCTCGTCCACCCGCCCGGCCAGCCACAGCAGGGCCAGTTCCCGCAGCGCGATGAGATTGCCGGGGCGGAAACAGTGGGCGAGGGAGGCGTCGATCCGCTCCGGGGGATAGATGTTGCCGTGGGCCATCCGGCGGCGAAGTCCCTCAGGGGGTATGTCGACCAGTTCGATTTCGTCGGCGCGGCGTACGAACTCATCGGGCACCGTCTCGCGCTGCGGTACTCCGGTGATCTTCTCGACGACGTCGCTCAGCGACTCCAGGTGCTGGATGTTGAGCGTGGTGACGACGTCGATCCCGGCGGCCAGGATGTCCTCGACGTCCTGCCAGCGCTTCGGGTGTCGGCCGCCGCCCGGGGCGTTGGTGTGGGGGAGCTCGTCGATCAGCACCACCTGCGGACGCCTGGACAGCAGTGCTTCGCGGTCCAACTCCCCGTACCGGCCTCCCCGGTAGTCGACGTCGGCCAGGGGGAGCACCTCCAGGCCGTGGAGCCTCGCCTCGGTGTGCCGACGCCGGTGGCACTCCACGAAACCGGCCACCACATCCGCGCCACGGGCCACCCTGCGGTGCGCCTCGTCGAGCATCCGGTACGTTTTGCCGACGCCGGGAGCCGCGCCCAGGAAGACCTTGAGCCTCCCGGGCCGGAGGACCGGCTCCGCCGCCGCTTCCAGCCCTGCCTCGTCCACGGTCGCCATGCTCAGAACTTCTCGGGGAAGAGGTACGCCAGGATCAGGTACCCGATCAAGCAGACCGCAATGACGATGCCGACGATGTTCTCCGTGCTCACCCGCACCCGACTCCTCCACGCGTCCTCAACCTCATCAGCGAACAGCAGCGAAGCCGCGAGGGAAACGCCCCTGATGCACTCCTAACGGCTCTGAGGCGGGACTTTGACGGTCCATTGACGGCCGTTGCATCGATAGAGTGAAGGCGGTGTGCCGGGAAGCCTGGTCGGCGCGAACTGCGCCTGGTATGGAAGCCGGTCAGCGTCCTCGCCGTCGGCCTGGCCCTGGCCTCGGCGGCCGCCGTGGGCGTGGTCGCGCCGCTGGTCACGCCGCTGACCCGGCAGATGGCCCTGATCCTGGGGGCCGTCCAGGTCCTGGTCCAGGCCGAGAGCCTCTTCAACGACGCCACTTCGCTGGTGCTCTTCCGCGTCGCGGTCGTTGTCGCAGTAGCCTCCACCGGGGTGTCCCGGCAGGCGGCGGGTACCGGATTCGCGCTGCTTGCCGGGGGCGGCACCCTCATCGGAGGCGTCGTCGCGGGCGCGGTGGCGCTGATCCGTCGCAGGACGGAGGACCCGGTACTGGAGACCGTCATCGCCCTGGTGCCGTCGTCCAGCGCAATGCGGGCGCATGCCCGTCCTGGCGCGTCCCGGCCGTGCTGACGTGGGCGGGCACGCGCGGAGTCGTCCCACTGGCCGCAGCCCTGCCCATCCCGGTCGCCGCGGACGACGGAAGCCTCTTGGACCAGCGGCCACTCGTACGCGTACTGACAGATGCCGCAGTGGACGGAGACGGCAAGCGCCGGTGGAGGCGGCCGCCCGCTCTACGGGCGGGGGCGGGCGGCCGCGGATCGGGCGGTGCGTCAGAGCACCGGCAGGTGAGCAGCGCGCGAGGCCGCAATGGAAGTGGGGCGGCCCTTCGGAGGCCGCCCACGGGGCGGGTTGACGGTCAGCAGTTGGGCTTGCTGCCGTGGTTGGAGCCCTTCTTGCGGCGGGCCTTCTTCTTGCGTGCGCGCTTGGACATGTCCGTGGATCCCTTCAGGCGGTGTGGCCGACAAGGAGGTCGGCGAGCTTGTTGAGGCGCTTGATGGTGCGGTCCTCGGTGGCGGCAGGGGCCGGGGCGACGCGCTCGGAGCGGTCGTGGTACGCACCGTTGACGATCTCCGTGGCCGGGTCGCAGAGCCGTACGACGTGCCGGGCGCCTTCGGCGGCAGGGGCGCCCTCGTGGCCGTACAGCGGGAGGAGGCCGGTCTCGCACACGCCGGGGTCGACGGAGACGGCGGTGACGCGCGGGTCGGCGGCGAAGACGGTCAGCGCGAGCTGGGACTGGGCGTACGCGGCGAGGCGGGAATAGCGCCGCACACGCTGCGGGTCGTTCCACTGGATGGCGCCGGAGCGGTGGAGCGCTGAGGAGACGTTGACGACGCGCCCGCCGGGGTCGCTGGTGAGGGCGGGCTCCAGGAGGTTGGTGAGGAGGTAGTGGGCCAGGAAGTTGACCTGGAAGGAGATCTCGTTGCCGTCGGCGGTCAGGGTGTGGCGTTCCGGCGCCGCGATGGCCGCGTTGTTGACGAGTACGTCCAGGCGCGGGTGGTCGCTTACGACGGCGTGGGCCAGGCTCTCGACCTCCTCCAGGCGGACGAAGTCGGCGGCGAGCGGCCGGAGAAGGGCCCCGGCCATACCGGCGGTGGCGATGAGCCGGTCGGTGGCGGCCTGGGCCTCCTCGGGCGTGCGGCCGTGCAGGAGGACGGTGGCGCCGCGCGCGGCGAGCTGCCGGGCGGTCTCATAGCCGATGCCGGAGGTGGCCCCGGTGACGAGGACGGTACGGCCTGACAGAGATGACGACATGGTGGATCCCTGGAAACAGGCATGGCTGACGTGCCCGGCGCCCCGCCGCGAGGCGGGCGTGAGCCGGGGCTCAGGTCATGCGGTGAAGGTGAGGGTCAGGATGCGTACGGAGCCTCGGGCAGCACCCTTCAGGGGGCTGGCGGCAGCAGGTACGCGGAGGACGCGCGGCCGAAATCAGAGGGCCGCGCGGACAGCGGGCGCCGTCGGCCGCACCTGATTCGGTGGCCGATCGTGGTGGCGCGGACCGCTGTTCATGGCGCAATCCCAGCGCATCGGGGACATCGAGGCAAGCGCCCGGCGGCTCCTTGACAGCCTTCTGACGCACGCCCATCAGGGCGGCGTAAAAGATCGACTTCTGCGCGGAAGGAACCCGTCAAGGAGTGATGCGAGGGCCATCGGCCGGGCGCAGACTGGTGTGGCGACGGAGCCGGACGACGGACCGGCGGCACGCGGCTGGTGGGCGGTGACCTGAACACCGAAGAAGCGCATGGTCCCACCGTGGGGGTACGGACCTGCGCGACCGCGTGTCGGTCACCCGTCGCACAACACATGAGCCGTCCGGCTTTCCGGTGTGGGGGTACCGGTGCCGGACGGCTCGCGTGTTCCGGTGGGACCTTTCCTCGATGTCAGGTGACCGCAGACGTCGGGAGCTCCGGGGACACCGGAGGGCCGTCACCTGCTATGGGGAGGGTGAGGACCATGGTGAGGCCACCGCCCGGAGTGTCCTCCGCCGTGAGGGTGCCTCCGATGGACTCGGTGAAGCCGCGGGCGACGGCGAGTCCGAGGCCGACGCCGGCGCCGCGCGGGGCGTCACCGTGGCGCTGGAAGGGCTCGAATATGCGGTCCTTGGCCTCATCCGGGACACCGGGGCCCCGGTCGACGACCCGGAGCTCGACGCGGCTCCCCAGGGCGCTGGCGGAGACGTTGACGGGCTGGCCGTGAGGGCTGTACTTGACGGCGTTCTCGACGATGTTGGCGACGGCCCGCTCCAGCAGGCCCCGGTCGACGGCGACCATCGGCAGCGTCTCGGGGATGTCCAGGTCCACGCTGTCCTCCGGTACGCCCCCCAGAGCCATGGGGACGACCTCGTCGAGGTCGGTCTCACGAATGAGCGGGACGACGGTGCCGGTGTTGAGGCGGGACATGTCGAGGAGGTTGCCGATCAGCGCGGCGAGGCGGTCGGCGCCGTCCTCGATGCCTTCGAGCAGTTCGGCCTTGTCGTCCTCGGACCATTCGACGTCGTCGGAGCGCAGGGAGGTGACGGAGGCCTTGATGCCGGCGAGCGGAGTGCGCAGGTCGTGGCTGACCGCGGCGAGCAAGGCTGTTCGGATGCGGTTGGCCTCGGCGAGTTCACGTGACTTCTCCGCCTCGTCAACGAGGCGCTGTCGGTCGAGTACGACGGCTGCCTGAGCCGCGAAGGCGCCGAGGACACGGCGGTCCTCGGCGGGCAGGACCCGGCCGGTGAGGGCGAGCGCCATGTTGTCGCCGATGGGCAGGTCCACGTCCGCGTCCTCGGGGCGGACGACCGTGCCGGTGCCGACGGATGCCGCTGTGGTCCAGGGGTCGACCTCGCTGGTGCGTTCCAGAAGGACCACCGACTGCATGGCGAAGGTTTCGCGCAGCCGCTCCAGGAGGGCGTCGAGGGAGTCCTCGCCGCGCAGGACGCTGCCGGCGAGGAAGGAGAGGATCTCGGACTCGGCCCGCAGGCGGGAGGCCTGGTGGGTGCGCCGCGCGGCGAGGTCGACCACGGAGGCCACCGACACCGCCACGCCGACGAAGATCGCGATGGCGACGATGTTCTTCGGGTCGGAGACCGTGAACTCGTGCAGCGGCGGGGTGAAGTAGTAGTTCAGCAGCAAGGACCCGAACGCTGCCGAGGCGAGCGCGGGGAGCAGCCCGCCGAGCAGAGCCGCCGCCACCGTGAACGTGAGGAAGAGCAGCATGTCGTTCGCGAGGCCGAGGTCGGGGACCAGCTGGTTCAGCAGGACGGTGAGCAGCACGGGGCCGCCGATGCCGGCCAGCCAGCCCCAGATGAGGCGGGACCGGCCGAGGCGCGCGCCGCGGGCAACGGGCAGGCCGCGGCCCTTGGCGGCCTCGTCGTGGGTGACGATGTGGACATCGAGGTCCGGGCCTGATTCGCGGGCCACGGTGGCGCTGACGCCGGGGCTGAAGGCGTACTGCCAGGAGCGGCGGCGGCTGACGCCGAGCACGATCTGGGTGGCGTTGCAGCCGCGGGCGAACTCCAGCAGGGCGTCGGAGATGTCGTCGCCTATGACGTGGTGGAAGGTGCCGCCGAGGTCCTCGACCAGGGTGCGCTGGACGGCCAGTTCCTTGGGCGAGGCGGAGGACAGGCCGTCGCTGGCGGCGATGTAGACGGCGAGGACCTCGCCTCCGGCACCCTTCTCCGCCAGGCGGGCGGCGCGACGGATGAGCGTACGGCCCTCGGGGCCGCCGGTGAGGCCCACGACGATGCGTTCGCGGGCCTGCCACGTGGAGCGGATGTTGTGCTCGCCCCGGTACTCCTGGAGGTACTCGTCGACCCGGTCGGCCACCCACAGCAGCGCCAGCTCGCGCAGCGCGGTCAGGTTCCCGGGCCGGAAGTAGTTCGAGAGGGCCGCGTCGACCTTGTCGGGCTTGTAGACGTTGCCGTGGGCCATGCGCCGCCGCAGCGCCTGCGGGGACATGTCCACCAGCTCGATCTGATCGGCCCGCCTCACCACCTCGTCGGGGACCGTCTCGCGCTGCCGGACCCCGGTGATCGTCTCGACCACGTCGCCCAGCGATTCCAGGTGCTGGATGTTCACGGTGGAGACGACGTCGATGCCGGCCTGGAGTAGCTCCTCGACGTCCTGCCACCGCTTGGCGTTGCGCGAGCCGGGAACGTTGGTGTGGGCGAGCTCGTCCACCAGGGCGACGGCGGGCCGCCGCGCGAGGATCGCGTCCACGTCCATCTCGGTGAAGGTGGAACCGCGGTACTCCAGTTCGCACCGCTCGATGAGTTCGAGGCCGTGCAGCATCACCTCGGTCCGCGGACGGCTGTGGTGCTCGACGAAGCCGACGACGCAGTCGGTGCCCCGCTCGACCCGGCGGTGCGCCTCGGAGAGCATCGCGTACGTCTTGCCGACGCCCGGTGCCGCACCGAGGTAGATGCGGAGCTTGCCGCGTCCCATGTTCAGGCTCTTCTTCTCTGTTGACGGTGATCAGGGTGATCAGGGTGATCAGGGTGATCAGGGTTCGAAGCGGTATCCCATACCCGGTTCGGTGATCAGGTACCGGGGGTGCGAGGGGTCCGGTTCCAGTTTGCGCCGGAGCTGGGCCATGTAGACGCGCAGGTAGTTGGTGTTCTCCGAGTAGCTCGGGCCCCAGACCTCCAGCAGCAGCCGGCTCTGGGTGATCAGCCGGCCCGGATGGGTGATGAGGATCTCCAGCAGGTGCCACTCGGTCGGGGTCAGCCGTACCGTGCGCTCGCCCCGGCGCACCTTCTTCGCGACCAGGTCGATGGTGAACTCGTCGGTCGTGACGAGGGCGACCTTGTCGGCCTGGGAGGCGGCAGTCGGATCCTGCCTGCGGGCGGCCGCCCGCAGGCGCGCCAGGAGCTCGTCCATGCTGAACGGTTTCGTCACGTAGTCGTCCGCGCCGGCATCCAGCGCCCGGATCTTGTCCTCCGAGGTGTGACGCGCGGAGAGGACCAGGATGGGGACCCGGCTCCAGTCGCGGACGCCCTTGATGACGTCGATGCCGTCCATGTCGGGCAGCCCGAGGTCGAGCACTATGACGTCCGGCCTGCGCGCGGCGGCGAGCCGCAGGGCCGAGCCTCCGTCGGAGGCCTCCTCGACCTCGAATTTGCGCGCCTGTAGATTGATCTTCAGCGCGCGGACGAGCTGGGGATCGTCCTCCACCACCAGCACCCGGGTCATCGCTGTGCAGCCTTTCCTTCGTTGCGGGGCACGGTAAGGAGCCGGCAGGGCGCGAGCATTCCGCGCCCTGCCGGCTCCCCGTCCGTGCGATGTGGAACATCAGCTCTTGGTCAGTGCCTTGAGCGCGGTGTTGAGTTCGAGGACGTTGACGCGGGGTTCGCCCATGAAGCCGAGTGTCCGACCGGTGGTGTGGTCGGCGACGAGCTTCTCCACCTGCTTGACGTCGATCCTGTTCTGCTCGGCGACCCGGTGGATCTGCAGCTTCGCGTAGGCGGGGGAGATGTGCGGGTCCAGTCCGGAGCCGGAGGCTGTCATGGCGTCCGCCGGCACGTCCTCGGGCCTGACCGGGTGGCCGGCGGTGGAGTTGTCCGCGATGACGGCTTCCTTGGCGGCGAGGACCTGGGCGCAGAGGGTGCCTTCCTCGGCGCCCTTGGTGCACTTGCCGCCCACGGCGCCGTTGTCGGCCGAGCGGTTGGTGGCGCCGGAGAGGATCAGCGAGTACTGGGTGTTGACGCTGTTGCTGCCCAGTCCGTTGGAGGGACGCGGCTGGAACCACTTGAGGTCCGGCTTCGCCGCCTCCTCCGGATCATTGGGGTCCTTCTTCGACAGGTTGTAGGTCTGGCCGATGAGGGAGGAGCCGACGACCTGCCCGCTCTTGTCCTTGATCTCGGAGCCGTTGGCCTTGTTGTTGAAGAGCGCCTGGGCGATGCCGGTGACGGCCAGCGGGTAGACGACCCCGCAGATCACGGTCAGGACGAGCAGGGCGCGCAGGCCGGCCCCGATCAGGCGTGCCGTGCTGGCTACTGAGTTGTTCATGGTCGTCTCAGCCGATTCCGGGGATGAGGGAGATGAGCAGGTCGATGAGCTTGATGCCGATGAACGGGGCGATCAGGCCGCCGAGTCCGTAGACGCCGAGGTTGCGGCGGAGCATCCTGTCGGCGCTGGTCGGCTTGTACTGCACGCCCTTGAGGGCGAGCGGCACCAGGGCGATGATGATCAGCGCGTTGAAGATGACGGCGGACAGGATCGCGGATTCAGGCGAGGCCAGGCCCATGATGTTGAGCTTGTCCAGGCCCGGGTAGACCACCGCGAACATGGCCGGGATGATCGCGAAGTACTTCGCGACGTCGTTGGCGATGGAGAACGTCGTCAGCGCCCCCCGGGTGATCAGCAGCTGTTTGCCGATCTCGACGATCTCGATCAGCTTCGTCGGGTTGGAGTCGAGGTCGACCATGTTGCCGGCCTCCTTGGCGGCCGACGTGCCCGTGTTCATCGCGACGCCGACGTCCGCCTGGGCGAGGGCCGGGGCGTCGTTGGTGCCGTCGCCGGTCATGGCGACGAGCTTGCCGCCGGCCTGCTCCCGCTTGATGAGGGCCATCTTGTCCTCGGGGGTGGCCTCGGCGAGGAAGTCGTCGACACCCGCCTCCTCGGCGATGGCCTTGGCCGTCAGCGGGTTGTCGCCGGTGATCATGACGGTCTTGATGCCCATGCGGCGCAGCTCGTCGAACCGCTCGCGCATGCCCTCCTTGACCACGTCCTTGAGGTGGATGACACCCAGGACCCGGGCGCCCCGCCCGTCCTTGACGGCGACCAGCAGCGGCGTGCCGCCGGCCTCGGAGATGCGGTTGGCGAGGAGGTCGGCATCATCGGAGACCTCGCCGCCATGCTCCTTGACCCAGGTGATCACGGAGCCGGCCGCGCCCTTGCGGGTCTGCTTGCCGTCCACGTCCACGCCCGACATGCGGGTCTGGGCGGTGAAGGCGATCCACTCGGCGTGGGACAGCTCGCCCTGGTGGCGCTCGCGCAGCCCGTACTTCTCCTTCGCCAGGACCACGATGGAGCGGCCCTCGGGCGTCTCGTCCGCGAGAGAGGACAGCTGGGCCGCGTCCGCCAGCTCGGCCGCCGTCGTTCCCTTGACGGGGACGAACTCCGAGGCCTGGCGGTTGCCGAGGGTGATGGTGCCCGTCTTGTCGAGCAGCAGCGTGGACACGTCACCGGCGGCCTCGACGGCGCGGCCGGACATGGCCAGCACGTTGCGCTGGACCAGGCGGTCCATACCGGCGATGCCGATCGCGGACAGCAGCGCGCCGATGGTGGTCGGGATCAGGCACACCAGCAGGGCCGTCAGCACGATCATCGACTGCTCGGCGCCCGCGTGGATCGCGAACGGCTGGAGCGTGACGACCGCGAGCAGGAAGACGATCGTGAGGGACGCGAGGAGGATGTTCAGGGCGATCTCGTTCGGCGTCTTCTGCCGGGCCGCGCCCTCGACCAGGGCGATCATGCGGTCGATGAAGGTCTCGCCGGGCTTCGTCGTGATCTTGACGACGATCCGGTCCGACAGGACCTTCGTACCGCCGGTGACGGCGCTGCGGTCGCCGCCGGACTCCCGGATCACCGGGGCGGACTCGCCCGTGATCGCGGACTCGTCGACGGAGGCGACGCCCTCGACGACGTCGCCGTCGCCGGGGATGATGTCGCCGGCCTCGCAGACCACCAGGTCACCGATCTTCAGCTCGGTGCCCGGGACCTCCTCCTCGCCCTTGTCGTCTTTGGTCAGGCGGCGGGCGACGGAGTCGGTCTTGGCCTTGCGCAGGGTGTCCGCCTGCGCCTTGCCGCGGCCCTCGGCCACGGCCTCGGCCAGGTTGGCGAAGATCGTGGTCAGCCACAGCCAGGCGGTGATCGCCCAGCCGAACCAGTCCGTCGGGTCGTTGACGGCCAGCACGGTCGTGACGACCGAGCCGACGAGGACCACGAACATGACCGGCGACTTGATCATGACGCGCGGGTCGAGCTTCCTCACCGCATCGGGGAAGGACTTCAGGAGCTGCTTGGGGTCGAACAGGCCTCCGCCGACACGGCCGGCGGGCGGCTTGTGGCCGGTGGGCAGGTCCTCGTGCGGAGCACGGGTCGGAGTGGCGGTGCTCATGAGGCGAGCCCTTCGGCGAGCGGACCCAGTGCCAGGGCCGGGAAGTAGGTCAGACCGGTGACGATGAGGATCGTGCCGACGAGGAGACCGGTGTAGAGCGGCTTGTCGGTGCGGAGCGTGCCTGCCGTCTCGGGTACGGGCTTCTGCTCGGCGAGCGATCCGGCCAGCGCGAGGACGAACACCATGGGCAGGAAGCGGCCCAGCAGCATCGCGATGCCGATGGTGCTGTTGAACCACTGCGTGTCGGCGTTCAGGCCGGCGAAGGCGGAGCCGTTGTTGTTGGCGCCCGAGGTGTAGGCGTACAGGACCTCGGAGAAGCCGTGCGCGCCCGAGTTCAGCATCGAGTGCGGCGGGGTCGGCAGCGCCATGGCCGCGGCGGTGAAGCCGAGGACCAGGGCCGGGGTGATCAGGATGTAGCAGGCCGCGAACTTGATCTCGCGGGTGCCGATCTTCTTGCCCAGGTACTCGGGGGTGCGGCCGACCATGAGGCCGGCGATGAACACCGCGATGATCGCCATGACGAGCATGCCGTAGAGGCCGGAGCCGACACCGCCGGGGGCGATTTCGCCGAGCTGCATGCCCAGCAGCTGGATGCCGCCGCCGAGCCCGGTGTAGGAGGAGTGGAAGGAGTTGACCGCGCCGGTCGAGGTCAGCGTGGTGGCGACCGAGAAGATCGCGGAGGCGCCGACACCGAAACGGGTCTCCTTGCCCTCCATCGCCCCGCCCGCGATGTCGAAGGCCGGGCCGTGGTGTGCGAACTCGGTCCACATCATCAGCGCGGTGAAACCGATCCAGATGGTCGCCATCGTCGCGAGGATCGCGTACCCCTGCCGCAGACTGCCGACCATGCGGCCGAAGGTGCGGGTGAGCGCGAACGGGATGACCAGGATGAGGAAGATCTCGAAGAGGTTGGAGAACGGGGTGGGGTTCTCGAAGGGGTGGGCGGAGTTGGCGTTGAAGTAGCCGCCGCCGTTGGTGCCCAGCTCCTTGATGACCTCCTGGGAGGCCACGGCGCCGCCGTTCCACTGCTGCGAGCCGCCCATGAACTGGCCGACCTCGTGGATGCCGGCGAAGTTCTGGATGGCGCCGCAGGCGACCAGGACGATCGCGCCGAGGACGGCAATGGGAAGGAGGATCCGGACCACGCCACGGACCAGGTCGGCCCAGAAGTTGCCGAGCTCACCGGTACGGGACCGGGCGAAGCCGCGTACGAGGGCCACCGCGACGGCCATGCCCACGGCCGCCGACACGAAGTTCTGCACTGCCAGGCCGCCGGTCTGGACGACGTGGCCCATGGCCTGC
Source organism: Streptomyces sp. NPDC090445 (assembly GCF_044769385.1). Lineage (NCBI taxonomy): Bacteria > Bacillati > Actinomycetota > Actinomycetes > Kitasatosporales > Streptomycetaceae > Streptomyces > Streptomyces sp. NPDC090445. Next base: position 43,911 of record NZ_JBIVXV010000044.1, read on the forward strand.
TCGCCGTAGTACGACTGCCAGTTCGTGTTGGCCACGAACGACGCGGCGGTGTTGAAGGCCTGGTCGGGGTCGATGGCCTGGAAGCCGAGCGAGCCGGGCAGCACGCCCTGGGCGCGCTGGAGGGCGTAGAGGAAGAGGACGCTCACCGCGGAGAAGGCGAGGACGCCGCGCAGGTACGCGGGCCAGCGCATCTCGGCGGTCGGATTGGCGCCGATCGCCTTGTAGATCCACTTCTCCGGTTTGTAGTGCTTTTCGGAGGAGTAGACCCGGGCCATGTAGTCGCCCAGGGGGCGGTAGGCCAGCGCGAGCGCGGCCATCAGTGCGAGGAGCTGGAGCACACCAGCGAGGACGGGACTCATCGGTGGCTAGAACCTCTCCGGGTGCACAAGAGCGAGGACGAGGTAACCCAGCAGGGAGACGGCCACGGTGAGGCCGATGATGTTTTCGGCGGTCACAGCTTGGTCACCCCCCGGGCGATGAGAGCCACCAGCGCGAACACCGCGATCGTGGTGACGACGAAGGCCAGATCGGCCACCGTGAGCTCCTGGGTGAAGAGGGAGGAAATGAATCGGCCACATGGCCGATGACGAGATAACCGCGTCTTCATCCCGGCGTTAAGTCACCTTGACGAGGTCCATACGGGCGCACGGGAACTCTTAACGCCACCCATACGGGAAGCGCCGGACAACGCCCGGTCAGGCCTGGTGGGACAGGTCGGCCGTGTCCAGGGCGGAGCCGGCCTGTGCAGCCGGCGCGACGGCCACCAGGCGGTCCTGCTCCGGGGGCAGCGGGCCGGGGAGGGGATCCAGCAGGAAGCGGCCGTAGTAGTCGAAGCGGCAGCCGCGCAGCCTCAGCAGGCCGACGAGCTCCCTGCGCACGTACTCGACCACCGCCTCCGGCGAGCGGCCGCCGCTCCGGCGATCCGCGTGCCGATGGCGGCAACCGCGACCACCGCGACCACCGCGACCACCACGACCACCGCGACCACCGCGACCACCGCGACGACGAGGATCAGGGCCGCGTTCGTCGCCGATAGATCCGCACGGAAGGGCACGAGCGCGACTGCCACGAGGGAGGGGACCACGAGCGCCGCGAGCAGGACGGCAGCGTCGTGGAGTCGGTACCCGGACATGTGAGGCCTCCTGTCCGGACAGGAGGGTTTCGCATCAGAACTTCTCGGGCTTGATCAGTGCGGTCACGAGATAGCCGAGCAGGGCGAGGGCGATGAGCAGCCCGACCGCGTTCTCCGCATCCATCCCTGATCTTGCGTGGGTATCCCCGGCTTCAGCCGGGGAGGGAAACGCATCCTTGGCCCGGAGGCGCGGAGCGCCGGAGTTCGCTGCGCCTCCGGGTTGACGGTCAGACGGGCCGCTTCTGTCCTTCGATGTACTGGCGGATCACGG
>NZ_JBIVXV010000045.1:0-45022 GCF_044769385.1 Streptomyces sp. NPDC090445
AGCCCCGACGAATACGAACGCCGACACCACAGCGTTAAACTCACGCTCGCCGCGTGATCAATCCCCGCGTGCCCACCTTCACGGGGGAAGGCCCGGCCTCTACTCCCGTGGAGGCCGCCTCGGCTACGCCCGTGTCTCGACTCGAACGCAGGAGATCCCGTCGCAGATCGCCTCGATGGAAGCCTCAGGGGTGCACCGCCTGTTCCAGGAACGCATCAGCATCCGCGTGTGGGAGCAGCCGAGATGAAGGCCGCCACCATGCCCGCCGCGAGGGTCGCCCTCATCGTGCACGAGATGAAACGGCTCCCCCGCGGCTTCCTCCTGACCGGGCTGGTCACAGCCGCGAGCGTCTCCGGCAACGCCGGAGGCATCCAGGTGCTCTCACGGATCGTGAACGCCCACCCGAGCGTGACCGAGGCATGGGCCGATACCGGCTACGCGCGCCTTGGAGGACGACTCCTCCAAGACAAAGAACTCCTGACGCGGCGGGGCCGCGCCACGAAGGCCTGGCTCACGCTCCAGGGGGGGTGGGGCGGGCTCGGGCCGGTGTCGGACTCGTGGCCGTGCCCCGTGCCCCGCGCCCGTCGCGTTTCACCAGGGGCCCGGGGACCCGGGGACTTCAGGATTCCCGGGTGAGCGACCGTTCCCGGCCCGGGCGTGCGAACTTCTCGATGGCGGCCGGGGTGACGGGGGTGAAGAAGTTGACGAGGTTGCCGTCGGGGTCACGCAACAGCAGCGACCGGTTGCCCCAGGGCATCGTGGTGGGCCCGTTGACGAAGTCCGTGACGAAGCCGGTCAGGTTCCGGTGGACGCGGTCCACGTCATCGACGAGGAACTCGGTGATCACACTGTGGTTGTCCGCCGCGCGGGCGCAGCCCGGGGCGAACAGCGGGACGGTGCAGGTGCCGGCGATCGCGAGGGTGGCGCCCCCGGTCCTGAGCTCGGCGAAGTCCTCGGTGGCCCATGTCGCCCGAGCCCCTGTGGCCCGCTCGTAGAACGCGACGAGGCGCGCCACGTCGCCGGTGATGATGCGGATCGAGACGAAGTCCACGGGAATCTCCTTGGCCTGCCAGAGGCGGAAGTGGAAGCGGAGGCGTACGCGTCGCAGGCTAGTAGAAATAGTGGACAGAATCGGTCCTGTATCCGGGCTAGTCTGCAGGCATGCCCCGACCGACCGCCCGCGTACTGACTCTCCTGGAGCTGCTGCAGTCGGGCGGCACCCGGACGGTGGCCGAACTCGCCGACCGGCTCGGCGTCGAGGGGCGCACCGTGCGCCGGTACGTGGAACAGCTGATCGACCTGGACGTGCCCGTGGAATCGGTGCGCGGCCGCTACGGCGGGTACCGGCTCGCCCCCGGCTACCGCCTTCCTCCGCTCATGCTCAGCGACGACGAGGCGCTGGCCGTGCTCCTCGGCCTCGTCGTCGGCCGCCGAGCAGGGCTGCCGAGGACGGAGCACACGGCGAGCGAGACGGCTTCGGCCAAGATCCGACGGGTGCTGCCCAAGCGCACCGCCCGTCGACTCGACACGCTCCTGGACGCCCTCGCCTTCACCGACCAGCCCGACGACGTCGACATCCCGGACTCCGAGGTCCTGCTCACCATCGCCGACGCGGTGCGTCACGGCCGACCGGTCTCGATCCGCTACACCGACCGCGACGGACGGCGCAGCGAACGCACACTGCACGCGTACGGGGTCGTCGCCCACGCGGGCCGCTGGTACGTCACGGGTAAGGACGCCCGGATCGACGAGGACCGGACCTTCCGGCTCGACCGCATCACGGACGCACGGACCCTGCCCGGCACCTTCGAGGCGCCCGCCGACACCGATCCGGCGCGGCGCGTACTGTCGGGGTTCGCGACGGCCCCGTACCGGCACGAGGTGACCTTGCGGATCAACGCGACGGCCGAACAGATCCGCGCCCACCTTCCCGCCAGCGTCGCGCGCATGGAGGAGTACGAGCCCATGACGGGCGAGGCCCGGCCCGGCGAACGCTGGCTGCGCGTCGAGCTGCGGGCAGAGCGGCTCGACTGGCTGCCTCCGGTACTCGCCTCCCTCGACCGGCCGTTCGTCATCGAGCGCCCCGAGGAACTACGCACCCTCGTCACCGCGCTCGCCGATCGCCTCGCGTCCTGCGCCCGCAGGGCCTGACTTCGAGGCGGCACCGCCTCATCTCCCGATCTCCGGTCTCCCGGCCGCGCTTCTCGGCCCGCAGGCTCCCACCTCCGCTCGTTCGCCGCGTCCTCGTGCCTGAGCGTCACGCGTACCCTCCCCACCACGGCCGACCACGGGAGGCCGTCTTCCATGGCCGAGGCGGCTCCGGCCGACATCCGCCCTCGTGCTTCGCGCGCACGTGTTCCCCGAGCGTCGTGTGTTCGATGTCAGTCAGCCGGGCCCGTGCCAGGGTCCGGTCGATAGACCGCTCTGGGCATCGCCTCCATCAACGGATGGATAGGCCACAACGGCGAGCTGCCCGGCTACGAGACCATCGTCGTCCGGCTCTCGCAGGACGGCGTGACCCAGGTGATCGTGGTCAACTCCGATGTCGACGGGAAGTTCGGCAAATACATCGTGGCGCTGGTGGCCCGGGAAGGTTGACCATGTAGTCATGACCTCCTCGCCCCGCCCGCCGCATGTCGGCGGCCGACCGGATCCGACAGGCGGGACTACCGCGCTCGGTGGAGGGTCTCCTCCCGCCCGCGGGTACCTGCTGGACAACGCGCGCGCCGAGGCGGGCGAGCGATTCGTTTGGCTGGCCGAGCTGTTCGACGGTGTGACGCGCGGCCACTTCGAACGACTGGGGGTCAGGGCCGGCTCGCGCTGCTGGGAAGTGGGGGCCGGTGGCCCCAGTATCCCGGAGGCGCTCGCCGCGGCCGTCGGTCCCACCGGGCACGTGCTGGCCACGGACATCGACCCGTCGTGGCTGAAGGCAGGGGACGGGTACGAGGTACGCCAGCACGACATCGCCTCTGATCCGCCCCCGGAACCGGGGACGTTCGACCTGGTGCACGCCCGGCTCGTACTGGTCCATGTACCCGACCGGGCTCGCGCGTTGGCCACGATGGCGGCGGCGCTACGGCCCGGCGGCTGGCTGCTCGTCGAGGACGCCGACACCGCTCTGCAGCCACTGGCATGCCTGGACGACAGCGGCCCTGCGCAGCGGCGGGCCAACCGGCTGCGCGACGCGGTCCGGGAGCTGCTGACGCGCCGCGGCGCGGACCTGCGCTACGGCCGGACACTGCCGCGGGCATTGCGTGAGGCCGGCTTGGCAGATGTCGCCGCGGCGGGCTCTTTCCCGGTCGGCGGGCTGGCCTGCGACCGGCTGGAGGCGGCGACCATCCGGCACGTGCGCGGCGAGCTGCTCGCGGCCGGCCTGGCCGACGACGCCGAGATCGACGCGCACCTGGTCGCCGTCCACGCGGGAAGACTCGACCTGACACTCGCGCCGCTGATCTCGGCCTGGGGACGCCGTCCAGCCGAGCACCCTCCGGCACTCGGTTAGGTCCTGTGTGATGTCGTGATCATTCGGCGGCCTTCAGGAGGTCGTCGATCCAGATCGTTGTGGCCCGGAGGTGGAGGCCGGCGAGGCAGCTGCCGGGCGAATTGTCGTCGCGGGTAGCGATCCCCCGGCAGGCAGCCGCGCCGGATCCACCGTTCGCGTCGCCTTTGCCGTGCGTCGACTCCGGCGGGACAGCACGGTGGCCGGCACGAGGAGCACCGCGCCGAGGAAGAAGTAGCCGTTGATCACCATGGTCTTCCAGAAATCCCATGACCCCGTGTCAACGGCCTCCTTCTCCATCCCGAGCAGGCCGTGCGGAGTGAGTCCCGTCGCCGTGGTGATGTTCTCGACGAGGCCGGGCACGCCCCGCACCGTCAGTACCGCGCAGCCGATCCACAAGGGCGCGCGAACCAGCCAGGACGGCGCACGTCGGCCCCACGGTTTGACCGTGGCCAGCACGCACACCACGCCGACGACCGACATGAGGACAATGAGGGCGTCGTAGGAGAGGAAGAGCCACACCGGAGTGCCGTCGTCGGGACCCATCGTGTCCTCGTACATGACGCCCATCTGCACGTGCCACACGAAGCTCACCACCAACCAGGCGACGGCCGCGTATGCCCAGCGGAGGAGAGTTTTCCCGGGTTCGGATTGCATGGCCTCGACGCTACGAGCCGGGACGTGGACGAGGCGTCGGCCCGAAGGAGGAGCGCCTCCGCCGCACGGGGGAGGGCGGGGTGAGGCCGTCCGCGGTCGAACGCAACGAAGAAGGCCGGCCACCGGGCGGCGAGGCCGGCGGCGCCGCGGGCGCGGGCGGCGGCTCGGCGCTGCAACGCCAAATGGTCAATGCAGTGCACACCCGAACCACGTGGGCAGCCGGGCGAGCAGGTCCTGCTGGTCCTCGCCGACCCACGCCACGTGGCCGTCGGGCCGCAACAGTACGGCAGGCACCTGCAGTTCCTCGCTGGCGTCGACCACGTGGTCAACCCGGTCCTCCCAGCCCGCCACCGACAGCCGGCCGGTCTGGTCGAGCAGCAGCCCGCGGCCGCCGTGCATCAGCTCGTAGAGGCGCCCCCGCTTCAGGGTGAAGTCCCGCAGCCGCCGGCCGAGCAGCTCGTGTCCTTCGCCGAAGTCGTAGCGGACCCCGATCGCGGTGATCTTCTCGATCAGGTGCCGGTTCACCTCCTCGAAGGCCATCAGTTCCGCCAGCAGCCGGCGCACGGCCTGCGGGCCCGGCTCGGTGGACATCAGCTCCATCTGCGCGCGGGTGTTGGCCAGTACGTCGGCGGCCACCGGGTGCCGTTCCGCCTGGTAACTGTCCAGCAGCCCCGCCGGCGCCCAGCCGCCGACCTCCGCGGCCAGCTTCCAGCCCAGGTTGAAGGCGTCCTGGAGGCCCAGGTTGAGCCCCTGGCCACCGGCCGGTGGGTGCACGTGCGCCGCGTCGCCCGCCAGCAGCACCCGGCCCACCCGGTAGCGCTCGGCCTGCCGGGTCGCATCGCCGAAGCGGGAGAGCCAGCGCGGCGAGTGCACACCGAAGTCGGTGCCGGCGACCACCCGCAGTTGCTGCCTGAACTCCTCCAGGGTCGGCGGGACCGTACGGCCCTCCGACACCCCCTCGGCAGGCACGACCAGGCGGTACACCCCCTCGCCGAGGGGCACGGCGCCGAACCGCACCTGGGTCTTGCGGACCTCGGCCACCGAGACCATCAGCGTCTCCTGCGGTATGGCCACCCTCATCTCGCCCAGCAGCGTCTCGAACCTGGCCGGCTCGCCGGGAAAACCGACACCGAGCAACTTGCGCACGGTACTGCGGCCGCCGTCGCAACCGACGAGGTAGCGCGAGCGCAGCCGGCTGCCGTCGGCCAGCTCCGCGGTCACCCCTTCCTCGTCCTGGCTCAGCCCGACCAGGGCTCGGCCGCGCCGGATCTCGACGCCGAGCTCGACGGCGCGCTCGGTCAGCAGCCGGTCGGTGACGGGCTGCTGGATGGCGAGGACGTACGAGTGCGCGGTATCCAGATCGGCGGGCCACGGCCTGTCGATGCCGGCGAAGAAACCCCCGACCGCGAACTGCTGCCCCAGCGGCAGGAACCGCTCCAGCAGACCGCGCTGATCCAGTACCTCGACGCTGCGCGCATGCAGGCCGAGCGCACGGACCACCCCGGTCGGCTCCGTGTCCCTCTCCAGTACGACCACACGCACGCCGTGCAGTCGCAATTCGGCGGCCAGCATCAAGCCGGTCGGTCCACCACCGGCAATGATCACATCAAACATGAATCCCCCATTCGGCGACGCTGCGTGCCTAAATGGCCCGCACTCCGCGGATCCCTGGTTTTCGGCAGGTTCCGGCGTCGGTCGGAGATTCTGCAGCACGACCAGGGTCTTGCCGCAAGGCCCCCGGTGCGCTATATGTTGAGAGTGGCAAGGAGTGGGAAACCTCTTTGCCTTTGCCATTTCCAGGCCGGGGAACCACTTGTCGCCGGTCGAGGCCGTCGCCACTGGGCCCGGACCCGTCGACAAGGGACAAGCATGACGTCCGCGTACGGGGCGCGGACCAGGCTGGAAAAGGGTGCCGGTTGCTGCACCCCTCGGGCGGACCATGAAAGGGAGTTGCGGCCCGCATCGGCGCCGGACCTCCTGGGTCCCGTGGAAGGTCCGTACGCCCCACGCGGTACGTACGCCCCACGCCCGCAGCCGCCGACGGAAGCCGTGGAGCCGGGCGATGGTCCGTTCCACGACCGGTAGACGCCGAGGCCGGAGCCGCGCGGTACGCCACGGCGGGCGACCACGGGTTCGACTCCCGTCGCCCAGACCAGGCGGCGGTACGTGTCGTGGTCGTAGCCGCGGTCGGCCAGGAGTGTGTCGGGTCGTCTGCGGGGCCGGCCGACCGGGCTGGGCCCACTTTGGGCCCCGCCGAGCGGCCCGGACGTGGGAGGAGTCGATCACCGCCCGCGACCGGTCCGGCTTCTTCGCGACCCGCAGCCTCTTCAGCAGCGCCAGGTGCAGTTGGACCCACACACCGGCTTCGTTCCAGGCGGCCAAACGCCGCCAGCAGGTCATTCCAGAACCGACGCCGAGCTCCTGCGGCACGTGCTCCCACTGGGTGCCAGTGGGCAAGATGAACAGGATCCCGCACGGGGCTTGCCGGTCTGGCACCCGCGGTCGAACCTCCACCTGCTTCGGTGCCGGCTCAGGCAGCAACGGCTCGATCAGCGACCACAGTTCATCCGACACGATGCACGACCGCGGCTGACGTTTCCCCACGGCCGGACCAACGGCTACCCGAACCGAAAGTCATATGATCAACGGCGCTTCTGTTAGGGCCTCTACCTGAGCAAGGCTGGTCAGCCCTGAGTACCTTGCCGCCTCAGTCCTCGTCCGTGGCGACGACGACCACGGCACGCCCGTTGCCGATTCCCACGACGGCCGCGTCGAAGGTGGCCCCGGTGACCGGTGTCCACGTGACGTTGCCGAGGGCCGACTCCCGGTAGGCGGCGTGGCCGTTGGCACGCCAGTCGGCGTCCGGTCCCAACAGCTCCGCCAGCCGCATGCCGAGGTCGGCATCAGGCCCCAGATCGTATGCCGTGGGCTTCTCGAACGACAGCTTCACGGTTCTCCTTCGGCTCGGGCCTGTAGTGGATTGTGATCACCGGTGGTCCGGGTGAGGTCTTTGATCCAGATCATGGAGGCGCTGAGATGGAGCCCGGCGAGGTAGATCTCGGGGGCGGTGTCCAAGAATCATGCTTGCCACGTCAGTCGTAGCAACTCTCCTACACCCAGGTGACCGCGGTGGCGCCGCACCGGGTGGTTCGCTCCCCGCTCTCGACGTTCCAACTCTCCCCTGAGACAGCCGCCGCGGTCGACCCGATCCGTCCAGAACCCTGGCGGCCCGCGAACAGGAGCAGGCCCTGGTGACTCGTAGCGCAGAACCGCGGCAGGTAGCGCCTCCGGCGACTCTGCCGTACCTGCCCCGCTCCTGAGGAGGAAACCGGCCGGTGGTCCGTCGCGTCTTCCGCCGCTGAGGCACTCCACCCGGGTGGGACGAGGCAGCCCGTAGGGTCAGGGCGGGGTGATGCGGGACAGTAGCGTCCGGACCGCGGCGATGCGGGGGTGGGTCGGGTGCAGGTAGCGCTCGCAGGCCGCCAGAGCCCGGCCGGCTTCCGCCTGGGCCTCGCCACTGCGGCCGAGGGCGTGCAGGGCGGTGGCCCTGTGGAGCTCCAGTTTCCCGGCGGCGTGCGGCGGTTCGGGAAGGGCCTCCCCCGACTCGGCCAGCGCCTCCTCGTGCCGCCCCTGACCTGACAGGCTGCGGACCAACAGGATCCGGAGGGCGCGTACGGCGTCGTCGTCGGCACGCGGCAGGGCTGCGCGGGCGATCGCCTCCGACTCCTCGTAGCAGTCCTGCGCGCACAGGGCGTGCCCGAGGCAGATCAGCGCGTTCAGTTCGAGCTGCTGGTCCCCGGCGCGGTGCGCCCGCCGCGCCAGGGCGCTCAGGACGTCTCGGGCTTCCGCCTCCGCTTCGGCGGGCCGTTCCGCGTCGATGAGCACGAAAGCGCGGTTCAGGCGAGCGGGCAGCAACAGGGCACGGTGGAGGTCGTACGTCTGCTCGGCCTCTGCGATCAGCGCCTCGAATTCGGTCAAGACCGACGGCTCTTGACGTCCGTGTGCGCGAGCCGCAAGGGCGGCGACGTAGGTGGCGTACCAGACGGTGCCCGGTCGGCGGTCCCGTCCCCTCCGGCTCCGCCGGGCCGCGACGAGGACTCGTGCCCGTGCCTCGGCATCCTCGAACCGGCCCTCGTCCATCAGCGCGTAGGCCTCGTCGAGAGCAGCAAGGTGCCACGGGGCCGGGGCGCCACCCGCCCATCCCACCCAGGAGGTGGCCTTCCTCACTCGTTCGAGGTACGTCATAACAGGAGAGGGTACGTGCGCGCCGGGGATGGGGGGTCGGCGGGCCCGACTGCCCGGCTCGCCCCTCTTGGAGGGCCGTCTTCGGATCCGGCCCGCGGCCTCGGCCGAAGCCGCCTGATCGGGCGCCACCCGGTCGCAACCGCGGGGACAGAGGGGCCGGCTGGCGCACGGGGGCGATCGGTGCACATGTGTCGGTGCTGGTGGCGGTGCCAGGGGCGATGGCGTACGGCGTGAGCGCCAACACTGCGGTACGGAGCACGACGACCAGGGTGAGCAGCAGGACGGTGTAGAGCGCGTCGCCGCCGTACTTGGCCACGGTCCCGGTCGCCAAGGCCCTGAGCCCCAGCCCCAGCCCCAAGCCCCAAGCCCCAAGCCCCAAGCCCCAAGCCCCAAGCCGACGGTGACCGCCGCCGCGCCGGCTGCCGCCAGACGGATCCGTACCGGGTGGGCGCCGGCATGATCACGGGTTCCGGATATCAGGCTCGCAGGGCCATACTGCCAGCCGGCCTCCCGGCCGTGCGCGAGCCCCTCGCCGAACTCGGGGTATGCGGCGGTCCTGGCCGGAGGACCACTTCGCGATCTCCGTGGTCGCCCTGCTCCTGGAGCGGTGCACAGTCACCCGCACGACGGCGATGACCCGCAACTCCTTCGCCCATCACAGCTTCCCCGTCCACTCCGGCGGCGTTGCCCTCAGGGCTTGGTCCACGCCCCGGAGGTCGCCCATGTCACGGCCGAGACCTTCAAGGAGCGGACCGGCTCGGATAACCGGGCCAAGACCCTGCCGCACTTCGCTCCTTCCTCCGCGAACACGCGCGCGCCAGAGGACCTCCAGAGCAGCACACCGGTCACGTCGCGCACGGGGCGATCCACCGCAGCCCCGCCCCGGTCGCGTTGCTGCCCCTGGACTGACCGGCGGAACAGAGTCGCTGGTGTGCGCGATCGATTCACCGACCGCGCTGTGTGGCTGGGCCCGCAACGCGGAGGAGTGATCCCGCTGTCGCGTGCTGTCAGAGGCGGACGGCGATCAGTGCGATGTCGTCGCGGGCGCCGCCGGCGACGCCGAGTCGGGCCAGGACGGCGTCCGCGAGGCGTTCGGGGTTCAGGCTGGCATGGCGGGCGAGGGCGTCGGTGAGCTGCTGCAGGCCGACATCGATGTCCCGGTCGCGGCGTTCGATGAGGCCGTCCGTATACAGCACCAGGTAGTCGCCCGGTGCGTAAGGTACGGCGGCTTGCGGGCGCGGGACGTGGTCGGGGCGCGCGCCCAGGGGAGGGTCGGTGGCCTGGTCCAGCAGGTCGCAGGTGCCGTCGGGGTGCAGCAGGACGGGCGGCGGGTGGCCGGCACTGCTGTAGGCGATCTGGTGGCGGCTGGTGTCGACGACGGCCTGGACGGCGGTGGTGGCGAGCGCCCCTTCCACGGAGCGGGAGTACAGGCCGAGCACCTCCAACGACCTGGCCGGTTCGGGCAGGGCTCTGACGGCGGCGCTCAGCGCGCTGCGGAGCATGCCCATGACGGTGGCGGCTTCCAGGCCGTGGCCCACGACGTCTCCGACGGCGACGGCGAATGCGCCGTCGGGCAGATCGACGACGTCGTACCAGTCGCCACACACGTTCAGCGATCCGACCGCCGGCACGTAGCGCACCGCGATATCGGGGTGCCGGTCCAGGTCGGGCGAGTGCAGCATGGCTTCCTGCAGGGTGACGGCGACCTGGCGTTCCCGGGCGTGTGCCTGCCGCAGCTCCTCGTTCAGTCTCTGCAGCTCCCGGGCCCGCGCGTACAGCTCGGCCTCGATCACCTCCCGGCGGCCCAGGGGTCCTCCTGCGTGGCCGGGCGGGCGGGAGCGGACGAACTCGGTTACGTCCTCCACCCGGTGGATGATCCATGCCACCTGTCCGTCAGGCCCGAGAACGGGGGTGTTGATCGGCGACCACCACCGCTCCTCGAACGTCCAGGCCCGGGACGGCACCGGGATGTCGTACTTCTGCACCGCCATCGTGTCCGGCTGCCTCGACTGCAGGACACGGTGCAGCGAGGCGTTCAGGTTCCGCACGCCGTCTGCGTGCGCGTCCGCCGGATTGTCAGGGAAGGCGTCGAACACGTACAGACCGACCAGGTCCTGTCGGCTCCGGCCGGTGGCCTGCAGGTATGCCTCGTTGACGTCGACGATCACCAGACCTGGATCCAGCACCAGATACGGACTGGGCGTCGCCACGAACAACGCCTTGTAGTCAATGTTCGGTTCCACGGGCGTCGCCCCCGTCCTTTCCCCTGCTCAACGAAGACGGCGCCCGTTCCGCGGGGCGTCCTACCGGATGATTGTCCCAGGGCGGACCGGGCTGCACTCGATGAGCCGGTCGCCCAGCCCGGCCCTGACCACGTGCGCCGGCACGAAGGCCCCGTCTTCGGGAGACCAGCGCTTTCCGTGGTTTCTCGAAGCCCGACCAGCAGCAGGGGCGGAAGCGGCTCCGGACGTCGGCAGTGCGCGCAAGGATCCGCCGGGTCGGCCGGTCTCCGCTGCTGCGAGGTGCGTACTGCGGTGATTCGGTCTCGGAGATCTGCGATGCCGAGGCCAAGGCCGCCGGTGACTTCCGAGATGCAGGTGCTCGGGATTCGGGAGGCCAGTCTGTCGGCGTCCTCGTCCCGTGCACCTTGGAGCGGCGTCCCGGTGCGGAGGATGGCCCTGGCCTGGGCTGCGGCATCGTCGACGAGGGCGTGCAAGTGTTCGATGACGGGGTGCGAAAGGGGAAGGCCGTGACCGGGCCGGAGCGGCGCGGGGCCTGCGGGCCCACCGCTCCCGCCCCAGGATCGGGCGAGGGGCTTTTGCGGCGCCGCCAGTCGCCACACGAACGGCGTGTCCTGAAGGGACTGCGCGGTGCGGGACCGGTCCGGCGGCAGCCGCATGCTCGATGCTTCTCCCAGGCCCGGCTGGTGGGCTTGACGCAGGGGCTCGACAGGCCGGGAAAAGGTTTGGTGGGGGCTATGAGGGACGCGGGCCGGTCGGGGATGCCGGAGGTGGTGGACAGCCCTGCCTCGCGGGCCGAACCGTCCGGCGGGCTGGCACGGTGGATGCTGCGGCACCAGGTTCAGCCGGTGGGGCCTGCTGCGGACGAGGGGCATGCCGAGCCGCACGCCTGGTGGAAGGTGATGTGCCTGACCGGAGTGGACTATTTCTCCAGCCTGGCCTACGTGCCTGCGATCGCCGCCCTCGCCGCAGGGGCGGTCTCGCCGCTGGCGACGCTGCTGATCGTGGCGCTGACCCTGCTGGGCATGCTCCCCATGTACCGGCGGGTGGCGCAGGAAAGCCCGCACGGCGCCGGGTCGGTGGCGATGCTGGAGGACCTGCTGCCGTTCTGGCGGGGCAAGCTGTTCGTGCTGGTCCTGCTCGGCTTCGTCGCCACCTCGTGGATCATCACCATCACCCTCTCCACCGCCGACGCTTCCGTCCACGTGGTCGAGAACCCCTTCTTCCCGGCAGTCCTGCACGGGCACGAGGTCGCCCTCACCATCGCACTGCTGCTGGTGCTCGGCGGGGTGTTCCTGCTGGGCTTCAGCGAAGCGGTCAGCGTGGCCATCCCGCTGGTCGCCGTCTTCCTCGCGCTCAATGCGGTCGTCATCGGCGTCAGTCTGGTCGATGTGTTCACCACACCTGGGGCCTGGTCGGCGTGGACGCATGCCGTCGTCGAAGGCGGAGGCGGCTTCGGCGACGTGATGGGACCGGCGCTGCTGGCCTTTCCGCTGCTGGTATTGGGCCTGTCCGGGTTCGAGACCGGTGTGAGCATGATGCCGCTCCTCGCCGCCGAAGGCGCCGATGCCGAGCAGCGGCTGCGTTCCCGGATCCGCAACACCCGCAGACTGCTGACCACTGCCGCGCTCATCATGAGCGTCTACCTGCTGAGCGCGAGCTTCGTCACCACCCTCCTCATCCCGCACGAGGAGTTCGAACCCGGCGGCGCCGCCAACGGCCGCGCCCTGGCATGGCTGGCCCACGAGCACGTCGGAGAAGGCTTCGGCACCGTCTACGACATCAGCACCATCCTGATCCTGTGGTTCGCCGGCGCCTCCGCCATGGCGGGCCTGGTCAACATCGTGCCCCGCTACCTGCCCGACTACGGAATGGCCCCTGAGTGGGGACGCGCCGTCCGCCCGGTCGTGATCGTCTACACCGTCGTGTGCATCCTGATCACGATCGTGTTCAACGCCGACGTCGACGAGCAGGCCGGCGCCTACGCCACCGGCATCCTGGCCATGATGGTCTCCGGAGCGTTCGCCGTCACCGTCTCGGCGGCCCGCCACCGCCGGCGATCGGCCACCGTCGGCTTCGCCGTGCTCACCACGGTCCTGCTCTACGCGCTGGTCGCCAACATCATCGACAAGCCCGACGGCATCGTCATCTCAGCCTTCTTCATCGCCGGCATCATCCTGGTATCGCTGATCTCCCGCGTCTCACGCACCACCGAGCTACGCGCCGACCGCATCGTCTTCGACGCCAACGCCCGCCGGTTCATCGGTGCGCACCACGTGCTGGACGAACATCGTGCGGCTGGCCAGGACACCTGGCGATACCCGTATCAGGGGCGGCAGCAGGACGGCGAAGAGCAGCAGGCCGAGGCCGAGCCACAGGAACGCTCGCGGCCAGCGGACCGAGCCGGCAGCCGCGTCGACGGCCAGCAGTGCCGAGACGAGGAGCCCGGCCACGAGGACCGCGGTACGGCGTTCACCGCCCCGGTGGGCGTCGTGAACGGCAATGGCGCCGGAGGCAGTGAACGCCCTAGAAAGCAAGCGCCGCGTCACGACCGGCCCGCTTGAGCCGGCCTGTAGCTGCGGGTGAGCAGAGTCGCCTTTGTTGGGTCGGGGGACGATCCGAGGATCAGGGCGGCGGGGCGGCCCCGTCGACATGGCGCCAGAAGGAGTGGAGTCGTGCGTTGAACACGTCCGGGGATTCCTGGAACGGCTGGTGGGCCTCCCCCGCCATGATCTCAAAGCGAGCGTCCGGAATGGCATCTGCCACCACCTGCCCGAGCCGCGGCGGCGTCGCGATGTCCCGTTCGCCGGCCAGGACGAGTGTCGGTGCGGTGATGCCCGGCAGCCGGTCGAGCGTGTCGTGCTGCATGAACGGCTCGAGTTGGCGCTGGAAGGCTTCCGCGGACTGCGGGTACGGGAAGGCGAGCGTTTCTTCGATGATCCGCTGCACGGTGCCGTCGGCGTGGGCGCGCGGAGTGTAGATCCACAGGAAGAACGCCTCCAGCATGGCCCGCGCACCGGGCGCTTGCGTCGCCAGCCAGCGCCAGAAGCGGGTCATGGTGGTGAAGTAGGCATCGGCCTGTGCCCAGGTGCTCACCAGAACGAGGCTGCGGACGACAGCCGGGTGACGGAGCGCCAACTCCTGTGCGATCGCGCTGCCACCGGAGTAGCCGGCGACGTGTGCCTCGTCGACTCCGAGCACCCGAAGCAGTCCGGCGGCGTCGTCGGCCATCATCGCCACGGACATGGCCCCCTCGGGCAGCGGCGTCCGTCCGGACCCCCGGTTGTCGAAGGCGATGACCCGGTACCGGTCCGACAGCCCCTCGAGCTGCGCCTGCCACGCCTCGGAGGGATCGCTCAGACCTGCGATCAGCAGGACGTCGGGCCCTTGGCCACGGCTTTCGGTCCAGATCGAGGTCCCGTTTGCTTCGACGTACTCGCCCATGAAAGGCACCTCCCGGCCCCATCGTCTCCCGCTGCCGGTCCGTGGCAACCGCCGCCGCGCCGCACACACGCCCGAACGTTGGCGAGCGGGGGCACTCGACTGCAGCCGGCACCGCAGGTTGAAGGATCTCTGCTCGCTGAGCGAGGCTGCGTGATCCGGTCGTGGTCCGGCGTTTCATCTGTGGGACGCGGACCGTCCGCGTCGGACGTTCGCCGAGCCGTTCCCGCGGTTGGCCGCCCCGTTCGCCGGTTCCCCCTCGGCTCCATGCCCTGCGTGGAAGCCCATCCTGTCGTCGATGCGCTTCCGACGCGTGAAGCCGGGCGGGCGCACAGCCGGAGAGCCAGGGCCGATCGGTTGCTCAGCGCGCGGGGCACGACGCCCGGCGCTCGGTTGCCATGGAGCGCGCTCCAAGATTTGGCGTACAGCGACCTCGACGCGGCAGACCTCGGCCTCCGCCTGCCCATAGCTTGAACCGCACACGGGTTGGTGCCGGCCGGCCGACACCAGCCCGTGTCGTTCCAGCTGGTGCAGCCGAAGCCACACGAACGCGTCCTCCGAGGCAGGCACCTGCTGCCACGGCCGGGAACCTTTGCGCACGACGCTGATCAGCTGCTGGCCCGGGTCGAAGTCGCACTGGCGGCTACCCATCACCTCGCTTGGAATCGAACAGAGCATGACGACGGACAGCGCTCCGCGGCGGCGCAGCGTGGCCGAGGGAGTCAGGGGCGGGTGGCGGCGGCGACGGTGATGCCCAGGCCGATCAGCGCGACTCCGCCCGCGCCGCCGACCGTCGAGAGGCGGCGGTCCGAGCCGGTGAACCAGGTGCGGGCAGCGGTGGCGCCCAGGCCCCACAGGGTGTCGCAGAGCAGGCCGATGACGGCCGGGACGAGGCCCAGGATCATCATCTGGAGTGGGATGCGGCCGGCGTCGTGGTCCACGAACTGTGGCAGGACCGCGGCGAAGAAGACGAGGCCTTTCGGGTTGGTGACACCGACGAGGAGTCCGTCCAGGACGGTGCGCAGGTCGCTGCGTTTCCCGTCTGCTGTGACGGTCATGTCCGCGTGCAGGCGGTCGCGGTGGCGGAGAGCCTGTACGCCGAGGTAGACGAGGTAGGCCGCGCCGGCGAGTTTCACTGCGGTGAGGGTGGTGGCCGAGCTCTGGACGAGTGCTCCCAGGCCGAGGGCCACGGCCAGCACGAGGGCGTAGCACCCCAGGAGGTTGCCCAGGACGGTGGCGAGGGCGGTTCGGCGGCCGTGGGCGAGGGCGCGGCCGATCACGAACAGGACGCTTGGTCCTGGGATGGCGATCACGACGAGCGACATCGCGGCGAACGCCAGAAGGTTGGAGGAGGACACCATGGGACGGTTGCTTCCTTGCTTCGTGCGCGGTGCCGGTGCGGCACGTTGCTGTTGCTGTGCGGTGGGGTCGCCGCATTGGGCTGTACGGATTGGGGCGGGCCATCGGTGCAGGGGTGTGACGTGGGCGCGGGGTGGTCGGGCCAGGACCGCGGGGTGTACGTGGAGGGTGCGGTCGGCGGATCCGGCACCGCAGTGGAGCGGCTGGTCGGATTCGGTGACCGCCGTGTCGATCAGCCACGGCACGTCGGGGCGGTGGCTGATCGGCGGGATGCCTCCGGGGGCCAGGCCTCCTCGCCGAGCAGGTCGGTGCCGGCGGCTCGCAGCTGCGGACGGCTGGTGACGAGGGCACGGGTGAGCCGGACGGCATCGACGCGGTCGTTCGCCCGTGGGGCCACCAGCAGGAGCGGGATGTCGGAGGTGGTGAAGGCGAGCGTCTTCACCACCGCTCGGGACCAGGGGAAAGGCAGTGCTTGACGTTCGGCAACGGTGTGCGCGGCGGCATGCTTGTGGATGACGGACGCGCTGCCGTCCGTGTCGAGCACGGCCTGCCACAGCGCCTTGTGGCTGCTCATACGGGAGGTCGGCTTTCGGCTCGCGACGTGTGAATGCGGTGTCCATGGGAGCTCCAGGGGTTGCTTCCAGGAGCCTGAACGACCCGGCGAGATTCGATCAACTGATTGTGAAATCATGCAATCGTGATCACGATGCGCTTTACCGAGACAGCTGCTGAGGATCTCGCGTTCTCCGTCTCCCCTCTGCTCGAAGCGGTCCATTCCTGGCACGTGCTCACCGACCCCGGACACCACGCCCTGCACGTGCCCTGGGTACGGCGCTGCCGCCGGCTCCCCGCGGCGCTGCGCGGGCAGATGCGGAGGTACGGCTTCGTGGTGGCCGACTACATCCCGGCCTTCTTCGAATGCCTGGCGGACGATCATGGCCAGGACTTCGGCGACCAGCTCGCGGCAGTGCGCGCGCTGCCGACCGAGCAGCTGGCGGCCCAGCTCGCCCAGACCCTCGTCGACACCACCCGCTACGACGGTCACGACCTGGTCGAGGACACCGGCACCCGGGCTGCCGCCCTCGCCGAGCTGCAGCAGACCGACCGCGGTCGCGCCGCACGACTGGGTGACGTCCTCACCGACCCCCTGCCGGTCCTGGAGGGTGCGCTCACCGTGCTCGAGGATTACTGGCGCGCCGCCTTCGCCGAGGAATGGCAGCGCGTCGAACCCACCCTGTATCAGGCGATCGCCCATGCGGGACAGCGGATCGCCCACCACGGCGTCTTGCCCATGCTCCGCACCCTGGTACCGCAGATCCGCATCGACCCGGCACTACGGACGCTGCGCCTGGACCGCCCGCACGACCACGACATCGCCGTCACCCCGGCCCGCCCGGTGACCTTCACGGCCAGCCACTACGTGTGGCCCCACGTCCGCGTCACGTGCGACGACCCCTGGCCCCTCCGGATCACTTACCCGGCACTGCCCCTCGCCCCCGCCTCCGCCCCACGCCCCGCGAGCCAGGAGGAACTCCTTTCCGCACTGAGGGCCCTGGCGGCCGCACCACGCCTGCAGATCGCGACCTTCCTCGCCACGCAGAGCCGCAGCACCCAGGAACTCGCCACCCTCCTCGGCCTGTCGCAATCCGTGATCTCCCGCCATCTGCAGCAGATGACCCAGGCGGGACTGACCACGACCCGACGCGACGGCTACTACGTCCTCTACTCCCTCGACCCAACCCGCCTCGACCAGATCGCCGCGGCGCTCACCGGCCTCGCCGCACCTCACGACTGACGCAGCGTGGGAAGAGTTCAGCCCCGAAACCGGTCGGGACCCGGACCACGACAGAAAAGGTGCAGGTCGCTCTGCTGGCCGCGTACGGTGGAATGGGCCAGCGGGGACCCACCGGACAGCTGGGCGGAGAAGTAGGCCTCAACGTCCTCGACGTCCACTCCCACGGGTTTCCTGCGACGCCTTGGATGCCCCCGCCCCTTGCGACGCCCGGCGCATGGATTCCGTCTGCGCCAGGGGGCGCAGGCCGGAGTGCGTGCAGGGGAGCTTGACCTCGTGCGGGTTCCCTGCCGAGCGTGTCGTTTGCTCGATGAGGGTCGGACCGTCCCACGGCGCTGGAAGTACGTGGGCCGCTCAAGACGCGCGCAACGCACTCACGCCCCGGGGCCCGGGCCCCGGGCCCCGGGCGAGGCTTGATGATGTTCGGGGCCGCTGCCTGTATCCCCGCCGCGGCAGGAGCTGACGAAGCCCCGCCCCATTGTCGCGCAGCGGGGAAATACCGCAGGGCGGTGAGGTCACGCACAGCCGCTACGCGCCACCGTCTCTTCGTGCGGGGCCGTCCGGGTCGCCGGCGCCCCGGTTGCCGGTCGGGGGCGCTTCGGTCCGGGGCCGTCGCGCCGGGCGGCGCGGGAGAGGCGCAGACGGGGGGCTTCGCGCAGCGGTCGTGCCCGCTGCCCTTGGCGGTCCACCACAGTGCGGTCAGGTCGACGTACCTCCGGAGACGTGCACGTGCGCGGAGCCGCGCTCGTCGAAGCGGATGTCGACCCGTAGGTGGTCGGCGCTGTCATCCCCGCCCGCAGGGGCGGCGGGCCACGAGCAGAGATCGGCCTTCACGCAGTCGCGGCTGACCCTTGCATCGGGGTACGCGGTGCGCAGCCACGTTTCCGCCTCTGCTCGCGAGGCCTGGAAGTCGATGTTGTACCAGGTGGTTTGCCATTGGCCCCTCGTGCACTGCTTGTTCCGTGCGGTCGCGGGGGGCTCGGCGGTATGCAGGAAGCGAATGGCTTCACTGCAGGGGACCGGGGCCTTCCCGTCCAGTTCCAGGCCGATCTGGTACAGGAACCAGCCGGCGGACGTCAGCACGGTCCCGACCGCGCCGACCGAGAGCCAGATCGCGAACTTTCTGCGTCGCACAGACAAGGGCACCTCCAAAAGATGATCACTGAACATGTTCAATGATGCGAGTCGACTCCGATCGGTTCCACACCGCTCCCGGCTGGGTGATGCGCCGTTCGGCAAAACCGCTCAGTCGTCACGCGACGGGGCCTCGTCAGGCATGACTGCGAAGCGTCGACTCAAGGTGGCGGCGGCTGCGCGAAGCTACCCATTGCAGGGCCGATCGGCTCGAAGGCCACCACGCGCGACCGCTCGCCCCCCTCACCGAGGGTCACCCAGGCCACCTTGCGGTCGGGTACCCGCTCAGTAATCTCCGCATCGAACTCCCGCTCCACACCGACGATCTTCATCACACCCCCCCCAGGAGCAGTACGTCGGCGCCCAACTGGGCTTCGCCACGCGGCCGGGCCGTACCGCGCCCCTCCCGGCCGTGCACCGGGATCGACGACCCTCGCCGTCAGCCACCTTCGGCCACCAGTACGATGTGGCCGGAATCGCCTGCCCCGCCCATGAGAAGAGCTGCAGCACCTCCATGCCCGACTCGCGCACCGCAGCAATGCCGCCGGATTCCGCTTCGTCGAACCCTTGGTGGCGCACGAACCCCGCGAGGGCCGGAGCCGTCGTGGCGGCGCCGTTGCTCGGTGCCCTGGACGAGCGGCTGGGCGCCATGGCACTCGTCGCCGCGCTCGTGGTGCTGTGGCGGGGCAACCCCTGGCCGCGGGGCGGCAAGATCGCGGCCACGGCCGCCGCGATGGCGCTCCTGGGAGCGGTGGTCCCGGACCAGTCCCGGCCGGCAACCGCGGCGCACCCGTCGGCGAAGGACGCGAAACCGGCCAAGACCTCCCCCGCGTTCCGCCCGACCCCGTCTGCCTCGCCGACCATGCCGACGGAACGGGTACGCGGCTTCGTGGGCGAGCGGCTCGACACGGCGTTCGGACGTTCCCGCAAGTCCGGATACTCCGTCACCTACCACGATGCGTCCAGCCAGGGACGGGCGGTGACGGCCCGGTCCCTGTGGACGGTGTGCTTCCAACGGCCGGAGCCGGGAAGCACCGTCGTGGAGAAGACGGTCGAGTTCGGCGCCGTCCGCACCGGCGAGCCGTGCCCCGAGCGGGACGGCCAGGCCGTGCCGTGGCCGAAGATGCCCGACGTGGTGGGGAAGACCTGGCCCACCGCCCGCGCGGAGGTCGTCGCCGTGGGCGTGCCCGAGCGCCGCGTGCACGCCGAGGCGGCGTACCGCAACGACGTCCTGCCTGCCGAAGGCGAGTACGACGAATGGCGGGTCTGCCGTCAGGATCCCGCGAAGGACGCGGAGTTGCGCAACGACACTTGGGTGAAGCTGTCCCTGTCGTCGCCCGAGAACGGCTGCCCGGACCCGGATCGCGGCACGGCCGTGTACCTCCCGGATCGGGACGGCGACGGTGACCCGGACTACCGCGACCCCCACCCGGGGGACCGGAACCGCGACACGGTCTTCCCGAACGGCCGCCCCCGCGACACCGGCGGCTCGTCGGACGGCGACTCGGACCGGCACGGCTGGAGCCCCTGCCGGCACACCCGCTGGTGCTGACCGGCCACGGCAGACATGCCCGCCCCCGTACCGGCCGTACCTGTGGGATCGAACGGCGTGATGCCGCACAGAGGCACGGCCGACGACGCGGGTGACGGTCCAGGCGCCGGCCGGAGCCCGTGCGGGACCCAGTGCCCGCGACGGACCGGCGGGGCTCGTGGCCCGCCGGTCCGAGCCGCTACTGCTGGCAGGCCTGTTGACGCGGGCTGGTTCATCGGCACTGGCTGGCGAGGGTGAGCAGCACAGCAGCACGGCCGGAGACGTCGGTCCAGGACTCCGGCCACTCGCGTGCCTTGCCCAGGTCGGTGGTCATGGGGCACAGGGTCCACGGGTCCGTCAGGGCGTGGTCGGCGGACAGGGCCTCCAGGCGGGCGCGGCGCTCGGGGTAGGGCAGGGTGAGCAGTTCCTGGCCGTCCTGCTGCAGCACGTCGAACACGACGAAGTGCACCGGCCACCGCGCAGCGAGGTCAGCGGTGCTTGGGCCGGGCGAGGGTGCTGTCGGTGGGCGTCCCGTAGCCGGTCCTGGGCTTCATCGGGCGGTCCCCGGTCAGCGACGGCACCGCTGAGGCCGCCAGCTTGAACCCTGGCGGTGCAGGAGCGGCCCCATGGGGGTCATGGTCCCGAGGACGTTCCGGCGTGCCTGGAGGTCTGCAGTCCAGTCAGTGGGAGCTCGGCGCCGCCATGCAGGCCGGGCCGCGTCAGCTCAACCCGCACCGCCCTCCTGCTACTTCCGGGGCGGCGACTACGCGCGTTCCCGTGTCCGGGCGGGTGGGACGGCATCGTCCAGGGTGCGTATCAGCCCGTCCATGCCCTGGAAGGCGCCGGGAATGAGCTCCAGCAGGCAGCCGCAGCGGGCGACCGCCCGCCGGGCATCTCCCCACCGCTCCAGTTCGACGACCTCGTCGAAGCGGTACTCGTGGTACCAGTCGTCCCGGCACAGGACGAGCGAGTGCGGCGTGCGCACGATGCGGTCGGTTCCCCCCTCCTCGCGACCGAGCCGGGCGCGCAGCGGGCGTCTGTGCACCTCGCCGCGCGGCGGGGGCACGTCCCACTGTTCACAGACCGGGGTGTGCCCCAGGCGCGTGCCGTCCAAGCCGGTAAGGACGGGGAGCGTGCCGTGGGGGACGACGAGCACCGCGCCCGCCACGGCCCGTTCGACGGCTTCGCGCACGTCGGCGGGGGTGATCGCCTCCAGCGCCCGCACCATGGAGGCGCCGTCGAAGTAGGGGACGCCGTACAGCTCGCAGTCTGCGGCCCCGTCCAGCTCGGCCGAAACGGACGGCCGTTCGACCAGCACCTTCTGGCACCAGGCGACCTCCGCCGCCACCTCTTCGGGAGTCGGTGCATGGCGGGCGAGGCGCACGGCCTCCCCCCACAGGGCCGCGGCCACTGCGTCCTCACGGCCCTCCTCGGCGTCGAGCAGGAGCATGCGCTCGACCGAGCCCGGGTCGCGCGCCGTCTTGAACGTCTCGACCGCACTGGAGATGCCCAGCCTGTCCCTGACCAGCCGTTCGACCCGGGTGATGAGGATCTGGTGGCCGATCCGGGCAGCCGCCGAGCCGACCGGCACCTCGTAGGCGAGGGCCACCCCTGTCAGGTCGCGCCGGGCCCACACGTGGCGGGCCAGGAGGCGGGGCGCACACCGCGCAGGCCGTGCCCCATCGGGCAGCGGCAGTCGCAGTCCGGGCGGTACGGTCCCGGCCACCATCAGTACCGCGTTGGCCCGGGTGAAGTACGCGGCGGCATGGGCCCGGACCATCTCGGGGGTCAGCGCCCGGTATTCGGCGCCCTGGTGGCAGGCGAGACCCAGGTCGTGGGCGCCGTACCGGGCCCCCAGCACCTCGGCGATCTGCCCGTCCACGGGGGCGGCGCACTCGATGTCGAGGCGACCGGCGACATGCTCCATGCGGTCCAGGGGCAGGTCCGACAGGGTCCGGCACACCGCCTCCAGGAAGCGGGCGACCTCCTCGGGAGTGCCGTAGCCGTGGAACCGTGTCTCGTCGAGGTCGAAGGACGAACCGAAGTCGGCCTCGTCCGCAGCCTTCAGCCGGTCCATGACCAGGGCTTCCACGAGGTGCGTGACCCCCAGCGTGCGGACCGTCTCGTCCCGCGTACCGCAGCCGAACCGCAACGCGGCGCCGACCAGCAGTCCGTCCCCTTCGGGGATGGCCAGGACCGGTACGCCGTCGACTTGGGTGCGCTGCATGGGGCGACCCTATCCCCCCTGCCGAGCCGCAGGCGGCCGGGAGCAGCCTTCCCGCTCCTCCTGGGACGGCTCGGGATACGCGGACAAACTTGCAATTCCTCCGGCGACGGGCGGCCCCGATGACCAGGGCAAACAGCTGCCGGTACGGAGGGTGGCTCAGCGGTGCGTACCTGCACGGCCATCTCGACGAAGCCGGAGAACAGACCCGGTGGGCTGCCGCCATCGAGCACAGGCCGCCGGGTCTTGATCGCCCTGGCCTCGGCCGCCACCGCACTCAGCCTCCTGGAACGACCCATCCGCCGAGAACGCTCAAGGCGATAGCCGAGCGGGCCAGGACCGGTAAGGAGTCCATCTCCGCGTCCGCCTTCTCCCGCATGCCCGCCCGCGCTCGCGACCGGTCGGAATCCGCCCTGCGGACGCTCCTGGCCGTCCGGCGCAGGCACACCGGTGGGAACGACGTCCACCACACCGTCACCGGTCCCAGCTCCATGCGGTGCAACTCGGCCCGGAAGTCCTCGGCGTGGTCGGTGGTCGCGTCGGTCGCGCGGGTCCGGTCGATCAGTTCCCGCCAGCGCTCGAGCCGCTCGCCCGCCGGTACGTCCTCGCTGCGGAACCGGGTTCCCAGCACTGCTTCACGCCCCCTTTCCGTCTCGTACGGCGGGGAGCGGGCCGTCCTTCGCCGGGCCGGACGAGGGTGCGGGGCCGTAGGTGAGGCGGCGCAGGACCGCCTCGGCCGGGCCGGGGCGGTCGCGACCGTCGCCGCGGCCGTCGAGGAGGCGGGCCAGCAGCACGGTGGCGAGCCAGACGGTCGCGGCGACGACCAGGCCGGTCGCCGTGGGACGGGCGGCATGCGCGGCGAGGTCGAGCGTGAAGGGGGCCAGGAGGGCGAGCCAGGCGTAGCCGAACATCAGGGCGAAGACGGGGTATCCGCGGGCGTGGAGGAGGGCCTGCGGCTCTGGGCCGCCGCGATGCGCTCGGTCCACCGCCAGCGGCCGTGGCTCACCCGGCTGCCCGTGACGGGGCCGCCCGCCGGGCCCCACCGGATCGCCTGGATGGAAGCCGCCCTGGCGGTCCTGGCCCGCACACCGCTCGACTGGGCACACAAGATCGGGGCCCTGTCCCTGCTCGGCGGCTACGTGGTCCAAGCCGTGCTGCAGGAGCACGAGTTCGCCCGGAGCCGTGCCGAAGACCAGAGCCAGGCCGACGCCGAACACGCTTGGAGCCGCGCTCTGGCCCACCTGGTGGACCCCGAACGCTTTCCTGAGTCAGCCCGGTTGTTCGCCTCGGCGATGTTCGACGCGCGCGAGGCGGACGCGCCGCCCGACTCCTCCCTCGCCGACGCCGACTTCTCGACGGGCCTGGAACTCATCCTCGACGGCATCGCAACCCGTATCGAACACGCCACGCCCTGAGGCCCACGCCCTTCCGCCGGCCGGCAGGGTGACCCGCACTGCTCGTGCGAGGTGCGGACGACGGCGGCCTGCTGGATCAGGTCGGCCTCTGCCGGCTCTGCTGGTCCGACGGCGTTTCGTGGCCGAGGACACTCTGGAGGCGAACCGGAAGTGACCGCACGTCCGGGTCGGCTGGGGGACCCTCGGGCGCGCCTTCGGCATCGGCGACCTGCTCGGATTCCTGCGCCGCGCCGGACCGGACCGTCGAGGGCGGTGTGGAAGAGGGGCCGGGCGGTGGCCGCGGCAGGGGCGGGGCGGGGGCGGCATGCGCAGGAACGCTCGCCGGGGCGCGCGCGGTGTACGGGAAAAGGACCGGTTCGCGGGGTACCGCGGGTTCCGGCCCGTCGCGGCGTGCACGATGCCTGCGCATGCGTCCCCCTGACACCGTAGCGCGGAGGCGCGATGGACCGTTCACCGCAGTCGTCACCCTTGCCCGAACCCGGCGCCGAACCGGACACCGGCCCGGGGTCCCTCCCCTCCCCGCGCCCGCCGACACCCCCGGACCCCCCGGACCCGCCGGCCCCGCCGGCCCCGCCGGCACCCCCGGCCCCGTCGACAGATCCGGACCCGCCGACACCCCTGGACCCGCCGGCCGCGCCGCCCGGCGGTCCGACGCCCCGGGAGGAATTCGCCGCCGACCTGACCCGGCTGAGGGAGGAGGCGGCCCTCACCGTGCGGGTGCTCGCCGCCCGCGTGGAGTCCCCCGGCGCGCACACCACCATCGGCGGCTGGCTGGCCGGGCAGAGCCTCCCGTCGCTCGGCTCGCTGCCGATGTTCCGGCGGGTGCTCGAGGAGCTGGGCGTCAAGGATCCCGCGGATACCGCCCGTTGGCTGGAGCGATTGGCCGACCTGCGCCGGTCGCGCACCCCGCGAGCGGCCCGGGGCGTGGTGCCGTACCGGGGGCTCGCCCGGTTCGAGGAGCACCACGCGGACTGGTTCTTCGGTCGGGAGCGGCTGCGGGACGCGGTGGTGGAGCGGCTGCTCGCCGACGGGCCCGACTTCCCGCACCTCCTGGTCGGCGCGTCCGGCTCGGGCAAGTCGTCGCTGCTGAGGGCCGGGGTCCTGCCGGTGCTGCGCGCGGATCACGGGTTCGTCCCCTGTCTGTTGGCGCCGGGGCGGGCCCCGGCGTCGGAGCTGGTCCGGGCCGTACGCACCATGACGTGCGCCGCGGACTCCGCGCCGTGGACGGCCGCGGAAGCAGCCGCTGCCCCCGCGGCGGACGCCGTGCCCGACTCCGCGGTCGGGCTGGCCGCCCACCTGCGGGACTGGGCCGAACGCCGCGACGTCCGCGTCCTGGTGGCCGTGGACCAGTTCGAGGAGGTCTTCACGGTCTGCCGGGAAGCCGCCGAACGGGAGCGGTTCCTGGCCTTCCTGGCCGCGCTCGCCTCCCCCCGTGTGCACGTCCTGGGCGCGCTGCGCGCCGACTTCTACGCCCAGGCCCTCCAGGAACCCGCCCTCGGCACCGCCCTGCAGCGCGGCCAGATCGTGGTCGGTGCGCTCACCACCGACGAGATCCGCAGCACGGTGCACGGACCGGCGGCCAAGGCCGGGCTCGCCGTGGACGAGGGCTTCGCCGACCTGCTGGTCGCGGACCTGAGGGACTCCGGCGCGGGCGGGCTGCCGCTGCTCTCGCACGCCCTGCTGTCCACCTGGGAGCGCGGCCGCGGCAGCGTCCTGACCATCGCCGACTACCGGGCGGGCGGCGGCATGTCCGCCGCGGTCTCGGCCAGCGCGGAGGAGGCGTACGCCGCACTCAGCGAGAGCCGGCGCGACCTCGCCCGGACCCTGTTCCTGCGCATGGTGACGGTCGGGGACGGGGCCCCGGACACCCGCAGGGTGCTGCCCCTGCCGGGCCCCTCCTCGCCCGCGGACGAGTGGCGTGACGAACGCGCCGAGCAGGTGTACGAGGTGCTGGAGTGTTTCGTGGACCGGCGTCTGGTCGGTCTGGACGGCGACGGCGCCCGGATCATTCACGAGGCGCTCCTCACCGCCTGGCCGCGCCTGCACGGCTGGATCGAGGCGGACCGCGCCGGGCACCTGGTGTGGCAGGACCTGGCGCGCGACGCGGAGCGCTGGCGGTCGGCGGACCGGGAGCCCTCGCTGCTGTACCGCGGTGCCCGGCTGGCGCTGGCCGCCCGGTGGGCCGAGAGCGGCGGCCGTGCCCATGAACTCACCGCCACGGAACGCGAATTCCTCGTCGGGAGCCGGGCCGCGGAGGAGCAGCGGGCGGCCCGGGACCGGCAGCACTCCCGGCGGCTGCGGCAGCTGCTGGTCCTGCTCACCGTCCTCGCGACGCTCGCGGGCAGCCTGGCCGCCGTGGCACTGGTGCAGCGGCGGGACGCCGAACAGCAGCGGAGGACGGCCCTGTCCCGGCTGGTCGCGGCCCGCTCGGAGCGGCTGCGCGGCAGCGACCTGGCCCTGGCCGCCCAGTTGAGCCTGGTGGCGTACCGGACCGCACCGACGGCGGAGGCCCGAGCGGCGCTGACGGACGCCTCGGCGATGCCGACGGTCACCCGGCTGCTGGCGTTCCGGGGTGTGGTGCAGGCGGTCGCCCTCAGCCCGGACGGGCGGATGCTCGCGGCGGCCGGACTGGACCGCGAGGTCGCGCTGTGGGACCTGCGCGACCCGGCGCGGCCGCAGCGCCTGGACGTCCCGTCGCCGCCGTTCGCGGACACCGTGTACGCGCTGGCGTTCAGCCCGGACGGCGGGCTGCTCGCGGCGGGCGCGGGCGACGGGACCGTACGGGTGTGGGAGCCGGCCCGCGGCACCGCCACGGCCGCCTCGCAGGGCGGGACCACCTCGCCGGGCGGCGCCGGGGCCGTGTTGCCGGGGCCTTCGTCCGCCGTGTACGGGCTGACGTTCGCCCCGGACGGGACTCGGCTGGCCGCCGGGTCCGCCGACGGCGGGGTGTACGTGTGGGAGCGCGCCGGGAACGCCCGCCCGGCGGCGCCGACACCGGACGGCACCGGCAGCGGTACGGGGGCAGGCACCGCCACCGGCGGCGATGCGGGGGGCGGCAGCAGCGGCGGCTTCGGTGGCAACGGCGGCTTCGGACCCGCCCGCCGGCTCGGCGGCTTCGCCGGGCCCGTCCACTCGGTCGTCTTCCGGCCCGGCGGCCCGGCCGTGCTCGCGGCCGGCGGGGCGGACGGCACGGTCCGGCTGTGGGATGCCTCCGGCAGCGGCGAGCCGGTGTCCCGGGAGCAGCCGCTGACGGGGGCCGGCGGGCCGGTGTTCGGGCTGTCGTTCAGCCCCGACGGCCGCCGGCTCGCGGCCGGCAGCCAGGACCGGTCCACCCGGCTGTGGACGGTCCCCGGGCCCGGGGACGGCGCGCCGCCTCCCCCGGACGTCCTCGCCGGGGCCCCCGCGACCGCGACCGGGCCCGCCAGCTACGTGAACGCGGTCGCCCACAGCGCCGACGGACGGTGGCTGGCCACCGGCAGCGCCGACAACCAGGTGCGCCTGTACGACGCCGCCACCCGCACCTCCCTCGGCTCGTTCCCGCACCCGGGACCGGTGACCTCCCTGGCGTTCCTGCCGGACGGGCAGGGCATGGTCAGCGGCTCCGCCGACGGCACGGTACGGATCTGGCGGCTGCCCTCGCGTCCCCTCCACGGCGTGCAGGGGACCGTCAACGCCGTCGCGTACAGCCCGGACGGGACGCTGCTCGCGGTCGCGGGCCGCGAGGTGCACCTGTGGGACGTCCGCGATCCGTGGCTCCCCCGCCCGGTGGGCACGCCCCTGGCAAACCCGACCGGCTACTCGGGCACGCTGTCCTTCACCCCGGACGGCCGCACGCTGGCCGTGGGCGGCCGCGACGGCAAGGTGTGGCTGTGGGACACGAGCCGCCCGGACCGCGCCGCACCGCGCGGCGAACCGCTCGCCGGCGGCACCGGAACCGTCCAGTCCGCCGTGTTCTCGCCGGACGGCCGGACCCTGGCCGTCGGCAGCGAGGGCCGGACCGTCCGGCTGTGGGACACCCGGGACCCGGACCGGCCCCGACCGGCGGGCGACCTGACCGAGCCGACCAACTTCGTGTACTCGGTGGCGTTCAGCCCCGACGGCCGGCGGCTGGCCGCGGGCACCGTCGACAAGCAGGTGCTGGTGTGGCGGCTGTCGGCGGAGGGCGGCGCCCCGCAGGCGGAAGCCACCCTCCAGGGACCGGGAAGCTACGTGATGTCCGTGGCCTTCAGCCCGGACGGGCGGACGCTCGCCGCCGGCACCGGCGACCGGGACGTGTGGCTGTGGAGGTTCGACGACACGGCGGACGGCGGGCGTCCGGTGAGCG
The DNA here is from genome assembly GCF_044769385.1 of Streptomyces sp. NPDC090445. Taxonomy (NCBI): domain Bacteria; kingdom Bacillati; phylum Actinomycetota; class Actinomycetes; order Kitasatosporales; family Streptomycetaceae; genus Streptomyces; species Streptomyces sp. NPDC090445. The sequence goes on from NZ_JBIVXV010000045.1 coordinate 27,862, forward strand.
CCGGACCGCCGCTGGCCGGCCCCAGCAGCTACGTCTACGCGCTCGCCTTCGCCCCGGACGGCACGACCCTGGCCGCCGCGAGCACCGACAGCACCGTCTGGCTGTGGGACACCTCGGGGGCCGGCCGCACCGGATCGCCACCACCGCGGGCCCGGGCCGTCCTGAGCGGCCTCGGCGGCAAGGGGTACGCCATCGCCTACAGCCCGGACGGGCGCTCGCTGGCGGGCGGCGGCTCGGCCTCGGCGGCGCTGGTGTGGAGCACCGGGGCCGAGGACGCCGCCCGGCACGTCTGCGAGCGGGCCGGCTCGCCGATCACCCGGGCCGAGTGGGCGTCCCTGCTCCCGGGCCTGCCGTACGCACCACCCTGCCCCTGACCCCCCGCGGCCCGTACGGAGTTGTACGGAGCCGCGTCCGGACCCGTCCGACCTGCGGCTTTTCCCTTCCGCCGGGCGGGTCCGGTCGGGCTTGCTGGTGGAGCGCCGCCGAGCCACCGAGCACGACCCGGCCGGCGGATCCGACCACCACGACACGAAGGAGCACCACCATGCGACGCTTCACCAGCAGCCTGCGGACCCGGACGGCAGTCGCGGCGGCCGCCGCGGGCCTGGCCCTGACCGGCATGCTCGCCGGCGCCGGCGGGGCCGAGGCCGCCGGCAGCTACATCTCGTCCAACAGCGGCGGGGCGAACGTCCGCTCCTGCGCCCACACCGGCTGCGGCTCGTACGGCTACCTCGGCAACGGCACCGGCGTGGGCATGCAGTGCTGGCTGGACAGCCAGTGGGTGTACCCGCCCAGCTCGAACTACGCCTCCAACCGCTGGTTCCGGGTCTCCAGCCCCGTCGGCACCGGTTACGTGCACTCGTCGCTGGTCGCCGCACAGACGTCCGTGCCGCACTGCTGACCGACGCCCCACACCACGCACGGCAAGGGCCGCCCCGGATCCCCCCGGGGCGGCCCCCTGCGTCGCGGGGCGGCGGCACACGGCCAGACGGTCCGCGGACCGGGCGCCCACGAGGCCCAACCCGAAGAGCCATCCGGGGCCGCACAGCCCCTTGAACCGGCAGGACGATCCCGCGTACCGATCGGTAGGATCGGCAAGCGGCGACTGCTGCAAGCCAAAGCGGGAACCTCTGATCTCTCGGAGAACCGGCACCCCTTTCCCTACGAGAGGTCGCTGTCCGAGATCGCATTCCGGGAGGACCCGGAGCGCGACACCGCTTCGATCGTCACGGAGGACCAGGTCCTGAGGATCCCGGGCGGTCGGGAATCTCTCGACCTACTCGCCGACCACCTTGAGAAATCCGCCTCCGAGCAGGAGTACCGCGCACGCTCTGTTCCACGTAGAACGCCTCGGCCACGGAGAACACGCAACGGGGCACACCCCGAAGCCCCGTCGTGCCGCCTGCCCTGCCGCCCGTGGGCACATCCGCTTCATCCGTTCGGCGGCGAGAAACGGCGAGAAACATTCATCGTGCCGGGCTCGGTCGGCGACAGGGCACGGGCATCCCCGTGCTCGGGCCGTGTACCGCCCTCCTCGGGCGCAGCTGCCGGGAACTCCTGGGGAGAACCAGAGTGCCGCCCTGGGGTGGAGGCGTCCCGACAAGAGGGTCGAACCACCGCACGCCGCTCGAGCCGGCCCGGACGTCAGCACAACGGTTCCGGGGCGACGGCCGCGAGTGGGAGCGGCGGCTCACCTCACAGGGCCACCACGATCGCGTAGGCCAGGAAGAAGGCCGCGACGAGCAGCGCCAGCACGACGATAAGCACCAGCGGCCCGCGCGCCCAGCCCCGGGTGAGTGGACGGTAGGGGCCCGTCCCCGTGCCGGTGCCCGATTCCGCCGGCGGCGTTTCCCCGGGTGGTACTGGAGCGGGGGGTCTGGGAGTCCGGTGCGTCGGCCCCGACACCGTGCGCGGGTCCGGATCCGGAGGGTTGGTCCTCATGCCGCACGTGTGCCCGACCTCTGGGGATCATGCGGACATGCGCCCCGCCCAGCGGCGGGCTTTCGTCACGGACGCCGTGATCACCGTTCCGGCGTACTTCAACGACTCGCAGCGCACCGCGACGAAGGAAGCCGGTGAGATCGCGGGCCTGAATGTGTGCGGATCATCAACGAGCCGACGTCCGCAGCGCTGGCGTACGGCTTGGACAAGGAGAACGACCGGACGATCCTCGTCTTCGACCTGGGCGGCGGCACCTTCGACGTGTCGCCTCTTGGAGATCGGCGAGGGGCTGGTGGAGGTCAAGTCGACCAATGGCGACACCCACCTCGGCGGAGACGACCGCGCCGACGGCCCCGGCCCGGTCGTGGGCCGCCCAGCCCCGGGCCCTCGCGGCCCGTGTCCGTACGATCGGAGGCGCCGGGGATGCCCCGGGCCCCCTCGGCCCGGGGCGCCACCCGTACGTCCCGCCAGGTCCGCGGAAGGCGGCGCACGAGGGCGAGCAGGCCGGCCGCGAGCCGGGCCCGGTGCCGAAGAACGGTGAGGGCGGCCGCCTGGCCCCGCACGAGCCGGACGGCTTCGACACCCTCGGCTCCCGTCCCGCCATCCGCGACGACGGGAGAGAGCCCCGGAGCGGGACCTGACGGCTGCCGCCGTCGGCGCGGACACCCGCAGCGGGGCGGACTGGGCGTCCTCTCCGGATGCCGGACCGGCGGCAGGGGCGTAGCGTCGAGGGTCGCGCCATCGCGCGGGCCTCGGCAGACGGCGAGGCTCCGGGACGCCCGACCCGCCGCCCAGTCGCTCGAAAGGCCGGTATGCGATGTCGATCACCGCTCGTGCCCTGCAGACGCCGCCCGTCGGCCGTCGCCCGACCGGACCCCTGACCGTCGGAGTGGAGGAGGAATTCCTCCTCGTGGACCGCGGCACCAGGGCCCCGGCCGGACGCGCGCCCGCAGTCCTGGCCGACGCGCGGCAAATCCTGGGGGAACGCGCGCAGAGCGAGTTCTTCACCGTCCAGGTGGAGACCTGCACCGTGCCCGCGACCCGCCTCACCGACCTGTACGCCGACCTCGCCCGGTCACGCCGCGTGATGAACGAGGCCGCAGCCGCATCCGGATGCCTCCTCGTGGCCACGGGCACCCCGCCGATCGCCCCGCCCGGTCCGCTCACCGTGACGGAGGGTGAGCGCTACCGGCGGATATCCGAGCGGTACGCGCAACTGCTCGCCGACGAGCTGCCGGTGATGTGCGGCTGCCACGTCCACGTCGGCGTCGACAGCCGCGGCCAGGCCCTGGCCCTGGCCAACCACATGGGCCCGTGGCTGCCGGTGCTCGCCGCACTCGCGGCGAACTCCCCCTACCTCGACGGCCACGACACCGGATACGCGGCCCGCCGCGCCGTGGACCAGGGCAAGTGGCCGACGACCGGCCCGGCACCGCTCGTGGACGAGGCCGGCTACGAGCACACCGTCTCCGACCTCGTCCGGCGCGGGGTGCTCCTCGACCGCCGGATGCTGTACTGGTACGCCCGTCCCAGCGAGCACGTGCCCACGCTGGAGATCCGCGTCGCCGACAGCAACGCAGACCTGGACACCGTCGTCCTGCTGGCTGCCCTCGTCCGCGGCCTGGCCGCGACCTGCCTGCACCGCATCGACGCCGGACTGCCTGCGCCCCGGCCCGCCGCGGCACGGCTCCGACGGGCCTACGAGTCGGCAGCCCGGTACGGCCTGTCGTCGCCGGACCGGACACCGACCGGGCCCGGTTGGGCCGGCCGGACCGGCCTGGGCAGGCTGCTGGCCTTCGCGGGCCCGGCTCTGGCCGCCCACGGCGACCTGGCTTGGTGCACGCAGGCCGCCGCACGCCTCCTGGCGGCGGGAACCGGAGCCGACAGGCAGCGCCGCGCCTACCGGGCCGGCGGCGGGGACCTGACCACCGTGGTCGACGACCTCGCCGCCACGACGGCCGCAGCCTGCGGCTGATCCCGCGGGCCGGGTTTCGAGGCCCGGTGACGGGCCAGACGCCGGGCATGGTTGACATCGGATACACGATGATGTCCGAGCAGGCCGGACCCGGGGCGCTCGTGGACGACCCGGTGGGCGCCGAGGCGGCCGGTTTCGACTTCTCCGTCATCTCCGACCACTACGTCCCCTGGCTTGACGAGCAGGGCCATGCCCCGTACGCGTGGAGCGTGCTCGGCGCCGGCGCGGGATGGCCCGGCCCGAGGCGGCGCATCGACCGCCTGGAGGAAGCCGCCGTCATCATCCGCCGCCTCCTCGCCGGCGAGACCGTCGACCACGACGGCCCGCACTTCCGAAGCGGCCACGCCAGGCTCTTCGACCTGCCCGTACCGCCCCCGGCCAGCGGGCTGACCGGGCGTCCGAGCACGCTGATCGCCGTGACGCCAGCCGGGGGGATTGCGGGCGTGAGCGTGAGCGCAGGGCCGCGGATACGCCATGTCGTGTCGACCGCGCCGCGGTGCGACCGCCGGCAGAATGCGCGCGCCGCACCGACCAGCGCCCCTCCCCCGGCGGCAGCCAGGCGGCGCCCCCTGGCGGCTACCCGTACGCCGTCCCCGTCCCCGGGAAGACCCAGGGGTGGCCGTCGCGATGGGCCGGCAATCACGCCCCTGGCGGTCCGCACCGCCGGACCGGCACTGCTGGTCGCGCCACTGGTACGGCGGTCCTGTGCAGCCGGCCCCACGACGGGAACGGTCCGTGGCCCAGCGCTGGACGCGCACCGGGCTTCGCATCCCATACAAGCGCATGCGCCCCTTTTCTGCGGGTGAGTTCGCTGGTTCGGCACGAGGAAATCGGTTCCGCGCCGAGTAGGAGCGCGGAGGTGGGGCAAAGGCGCGGAGAGCTGTCCGCCCGCCGCACGGCGCTCTCGGGACGCGGACGGCCCAGGCGCGGGTCGACCTGGACGACATCGGGCAGGTCGGCACAATCGGACTGATCAAGGCCGCCTCCAGGAACTGCGTGCCGAGCACATGAGGGGCCAGGAGGCGCTGTCGAGCCTGTTCGGCCGGGCGCCGACCGTCGCCGAGCTCGCCGAAGACCTCGGCATCGGGGAAGAGGAGGTACTCGAAGGCATGGTCGCCTCGAACGTCTATCGGTCCCCGCGCGGCCGACGGGTGCCCGTACGGCTATCGGCCGGGGGCCAGCCTGGCGGTGTCGAACTCCGCCCAGGCGGTCTTGCCCACGGTCCGACGTCCGCTGGACGATGAAGAGGCCGTGTCCGCCGGGTACGGATGGCCGATGGGGCCGGCACGGGGTGGGCGGGGCGATGTCTCCGTCGCTGACCTCGACGCGCAGACGCGTTTCGGAGGCGTCGAGGACGATGTCGTCCACGACGTGCTGGTCGATGCCGTAGGAGCCGACGGGGGCTCCAGTCCCAGAAGGCCCGCGCGGTGAACGCTCGGGCTCCGGCCACCGGTTTGGGCAGCCCGGCCGGCGGCATGCGTCGACGCTGGCCGCCCTCGGTAGGGCGCCCTGCCCGGGGCGGCCGTCGTCCACGGTGCCCGGGATGGTCGTCATGTGCGGTGCCGTGCCACTTCGGTGTCGGCTTCGCCGTCGAGCCGGCGGTTCGTCCGCTCGGATGCGCCGTCGCGCTCGGATCATTGGTCGTCGGCGTTGTGCCGGGAGCGTGCCTCCAGTTGGCCCCGGGCGTAGGGGTCGGCCTCCGGGTCATACGGGCCACCATGCGTGGTGAGGTGTGCTTCGATGCGCTCCCACTCGGCCACGACTGCCGGATCTGCGCCTTCCTCGCGAGCCGCCTCCAGCGCGGCCTCGGCCTGGTGATGGTGCATTCCCGTGGCCTCCGCCCGCACCCGGTCGCGAACTACCCGCTCGCCTGGTGCGGGATCGTGCGGTTCGTGCGCCGCCTCAACGGCGGCCTCGTCCGGATGTCCGGTCATGATGCTGCTCCTCTCTCGTGGCACGGCCACCGGCGTTCTCTGCCCGGCCGTGGCACGGACACATGCCCAAGGCTTGGCCCGGCAGCCCGCCGAACGAACAGCTCGCGTGCCGTCGCCCACGTCCACAAAGGCCTGGTGGGGCCCTCGTCGGCGCCGGCCGGGCGAGCCGCGCAGCCGGTCCTCGGGCCGACGCCGACCGCCTGCGCGCCTCCGCCGACCGCCTGCGCGCCTCCGCCGGACCACCGCTGCCGCCCGCCGAACGCGGCGTCTTCCGGACCCACTGCCGGACAGCGTTGCCGGTCAGCCGCTTCAGGCGACCGATGAGATCGTGCGACAAGGCGGCAATCCATCGCGGCCGAGATGATGCGTTCGCCAGGTCGGCTGGCGTCGGCCCGGGTCATTTCCACCTCGCCGGCCGTGACCAGCCGCTGGATCGCGCGGCGGGCCGGCTCCATCAGAGCGCCCAGCCGTCGTCGTCCACTCGGTACACCGCCCGGGGCGTCACGGAGGGGCAGATCGTCGTGGTCGGGCCCGGACGCTCCAGCGGTTCCTGGAGCTCCAGGACGGCTCGTTGCCAAGCGCCGGTCCGTCATTGCCGTTCGCTGTCCGTCACTTCTCCAGTGTCGTACCCGCGATGACCGGGCCCTTGGCCTTGGCCACCATGCTCGTTGCAGCCTCGGTCAGGCTTGCCTCCATGGGACGGCAACACCTCGTACTCGCCCGAACCGCACTGTTGGTTCGGCCCTCGGCAGCCGGTCAAGCGCGCGGCTCGGACCCCAGGCCGACTTCGGGTCTTCGTGCCGGCCAGCGGAGGGCGCGTGAACGCGCCTGCGGCGCGGCACCGTGCGGCGGACAGCGGGCCTACCCGTCGCTCCTTCGGGGCCCAGAGGCCGCGGCAGCCTGCACCCAAGCCGACGCAGAAGCAGCGGCCCCCGACGCTGTGCACGTCAAGGACCGCGCGGGTACAACTGGGTCAGGTCTCCTGGCTGCGGCCGCGCAGAGAGTCGTCAACTCCGCGAGCCTGTTCCTCGGCCTTTCCCGCGGCTTCTCGCGCCTTGCCTTTGGCCTCGTCCATCTTGCCTTCGGCTTCCATCCGCTCGTTGCCGGTCACCTTGCCAGCGGCTTCTCGCGCCTTGCCCTTGGCCTGCTCCATCTTGCCCTTGGCCTTCTCAGCCATGAAAGAGTCTCCTTCTCGAAGAACGCGCCTACGCCCAAAAAATAGAGAAATCGGGATGTTTCGCGCGGCGAGGCGAGGGCCTTCGCGGGCGCAGAGCGCCCGTCGGCGGCTCATCGCGAGGGTCCACTCACGCCCGAGCACGACTGCGTCGGGGGCGCACCCAGGGCAGCGACGCTGTCGTGAACCGCTCCTCCGTCAAAGGCCAGGGTTCCTGGCGGGCTGCCGCTGACCGGCCACTTTGCCGCATGGGCAGGCGGACGAGGCTGTGTGCTCGGCAGAGCGCCGACGCCCAGGTCGGTCATCTTCTTCGCGACCTCCAAAGGCGACGCAACGCCGTGACGACTCCGTGCGGCTCAGCGCGACCGGGGTCCTCGACGGGACTGCGGAAGCGCCCGCCCGGACCACGGCCGTAATGATCGATCTGCGCCGGGTGCCGGAGATGCATACTCGCGGCCCTCTGCTGGTCCTGGATCTTCACCAGCAGGTCGAGGCGCAGGGAGCGCGGGTCACGGCAGGCTACTCCCGTCGCGCGCGGGCAGTGGAAGATGACGTGAACGCAGAGGGGGTCGGTCCTCCCGTAGCGGATGCACCGGTGGGGCAGCGTTCGCAAAATGCTGGCGGGCCTCAGCCCGCCAGCTGACGGCCGGCGAAGGTGTGCGGTGAGGTTCCGATGCTGCACCCGCCTCGCCGAAGCAGTCTGAGGGCAGTGCACCGGGGGCAGGGCACGGCAACCACCCATGCATACCGGCACTGGGATCAGCGACGGGCACAGGTCCAAGCACCCATGCCCTGCATGGCAGCCAGTTTCCGGGCAGTAGCGATCTGCTCCGACCTGGTGGCGAGGTCGGCTCGAGGTGCGTAGCGGGTCCCGCCGGCAGCCTTCCAACTCGACTGGGTGAACTGCAGACCCCCGTAGTGGCCGTTGCCGGTGTTGGCACGCCAGTTGCCACCGGACTCGCACTGGGCGATGGCATCCCAATTGACCATTGGTTTCGACAAGTGCTCAGCTGCATGAGCGGTGGAAGCACTCAGTGGCACCAGCTGGCAAAGGACCGACGCGCACAACAGGGGCCAAGCCATGCGTGCGGTTCGGCAGCGTTCCTGAAAACGGGACACGGATCCTCCGTAAGTCGTCAGTCGGCCCGGAAGGGCCAGGTGTGGCTGATGGGGTTCTTGCCTTCAGTGCCTTTGAAGGAGTGGTCTCGCGGCTCGCTTGGTCGCCGACCTGGCCACGCAGATCCTGGCACTGGGCGACTGCCTGTAGCGGATCGACAAGAGGTCTGCAATCACGTCCAAGCCGTCATCGGTCCGGACGCCTGCCGACGAGGCGGCTTCCAGGGGGAACGGCCCTGCGACAAGCGCGTGTTCACCCCCGTCCTGCCGGTCGTGCAGACGGCATGACTTCGCCATGGAGACTCCTTCGCTGTCCGGGCGAGCGCCGATCCGCGTCGATGGTCCGCCTACTGCTGATACAGCCATACACGGAGCACAGCACGGTGTCCTTGCACTCCCTGGCTTCTCGGGCAGCAAACCGAGCGGAGACACCCGAATGGCGTCGCATTGATCGCCCGATTCCACAGCACGGAACCGCACCAGGGGCGTCGGCGTACGGCGAGAACCACCCGGCAGTTCCCCGGCCGGCCCGTAGTCGGCGTCGACCAGGAGTACGATCGTGTGCCCAATGCGCTCAGGGATGCCGCAGGTGAGGGGTACATCGCGGAGCTGCGCCGCCCAGGCATCGCGACGCCGCGCGGTTCCCAAGTTCCAGCAACGAGCCACCACATCGCCCCGGGTTGGCGCCACGCCGACCTCGATTGCGATTCATCCGCTGTCGTTGCGGACCCGGCAACGGACACGGCCCTGGCGGGGAAGGAGCGTGCCACCGCGGCGCCCCGGCGCCTCCGGAAGGAAAGGGGAGTCAATCCGGACCGAGACGCAAGGGAACGAAGGAAGAAGAGGACAGCGAAATGACGCACAGACAACCGAGTGCCACCCGGCCCCGGCCCGGCCCCCGTGGGACGCAGTGATCACGGCGTTGGCCGCCACGCCGCGCTCCCGCGCCGGCACCCGGCACTGGGCGGGCCCGGTTCACCCCCGACCCGCAGGTGGCGGGGGCGTGCCCCGGGGCGACGCGGCCAGGGCAGCGTGATCATTCCCGACCACGCTCGCCTTCGCTGAACGGGCGCTTGCGTGCCTGAGAGACAAGGGTCTACAGGCGTGGAGTGGGGTGCCGGGATCGATGGCCGAGAAGTCGGCCACGTGCGTGCGCAGCGGGGTGGACGCGGACGTTCCGCACAGCTCGCAGATCGCGGGGAGGACCGAAGCGGTGCGGCTACGGCTGTCAAGGGCGGCACCGGCGGGCCCATGCGCGTGGGGTCGACGCCGGTCGCGGGTGTGGTCGGAAAAAGGTTTCGGGTCCCGGTGAGCTGCAGGAGGTGGAGCACCTGGCGGCTGGCCGGCCCCGAGGTGAAGGGGCGGAGGACCCGTCCAAGTGCTGCCGGCGGACCGCGAAGAAGGCGCGGAGCCCGGGGCGGTCACAGGAGGTGACGGCCGACAGGTCGAAGGTGACCCCGTCGGGGTGCACGTGCAGGGCGGCGCTGAGGACCGTCTGCAGACCCGGGGCGTTCGTCTCGTCGATGGCGCCGACGACGGTCACAACGATAGCGCCGCCGAACTCGGTAACCTGCACCGCCATCGCAGGGGCGGGGTGGAGCGGCTGACGTGTGTGCCGGGGCAAGCGGGGCGTGGAGGGGGAAACATGGCAAGCTCCCGTACCAAACCTGGACGATTGCCCCCGGCTACTCGACCTCTTCCGCAAGCCAACCGTGCCGACGCCGGCGGACGAGCCTGCCGCGCTCCGTCTCGTGGGGCTCCACAGGGCGAGCCGTCCCCCCACCGTCGGCGCTGCCGTTGCGTGCCCCGCAAGTGTCCCGCCCACGTCACGGCGAGGAGATTTCGTCACCCAGTGCATTTTTCGAGGTTTGGAATCCAGTAAAGGGCGCAGATGGATTCATGACGATTCATGCATTGGGCTTTGACAAGAGGCACTCCATGGGCATCATCGGTTGGATTCTTTTGGGACTGCTGGCCGGGATGATCGCGAGGGTCATGATGCCGCTGGCTGTCTACCGCCTGGTGGCCGGCAGGAGACACTCGTGAACTTCACGCCGGGGCGGCGCCGACACAAGCGGGGCAGGCGGCGGACGCTCGCTCGCTGGGCGCCTCGCGCCGTAATCCGCCGCGCCTGTCTGCGCATGTCGGTCTGGGGCGTGCGGCTGGTGGTGTGGGGCGTGGGACTGGCGATCCGGCGTGCGCTACGGGCCGTTTCACGCGCCGCGTTATGGAGCATTGCACATCGGTAGGGCCACTCGGGCAACAACGCCGCTTCGGGAGGCATACGTGGCGCCTCAGGGGGCAGCGGCCAGGAAGAAGCTCGGAGGTGACTCGAGGGAACGCCGGGTTGCACCATGAACGGTGACCCCGCTCCCCGGCCGGTCCCCGCAGCTCCCGACCTGCGCGCAGTCGGCGACGCGATGGCCGATGCCGTGCGACTGCGGCCGCCCTCCCCGGCGGACGCGCCACCAGCCGGCCGCTCCCGCCCGTCCCGGATCCGCACCGGCTCCGACACGGTCGGGGAGGACCTGGTCAAACTGGTACTGCGCCCCGGGTGAGCCGGCCGAGGCCGAGAACCCGTGCCACCAAATCCTCCACTGGTTCACCCGCGTCACCGTGTGGGAGGCAAAGGCGGAAACGGGGCTGCCGGACGACGAGGGACGGGGAAAGATCTGGCAGGGCTATGGTGCCGATACCGGAGACCTGGGCGTCTGGGCCACGAAAGCCAAGTACGTTCGTGTCTCGAGGCACGCAGCAGGCGGCACACCCGACACTGCCGTCCTGAGGCCATCCTCCGGGGGCTCGTTTCCGATCACGATCGTGGAGTTACGTGCGATGTGATGCGGCCGGATGGCCGAGGAGGCCCGGGTCTGCCGGGTCTGCCGCGCGGCGCCGAAAGCGCTGGTCACCAGCCGCAAAGCCCGACGACCTGGACGCGTTCTGTTCCGCCCTCACCGATTTCCGGCAAGTGCGTTCCCGCCGCGTGACCAGCGCGGCTTCACGGTCTCGTCGAACCAGCCCGATTTCTGCTGGGAGGCGCGTGCGACCAGCACGCTCACCGATGCGTCGGCGCCGTGGGTCTGCCTTTCCGCCATGCTCATAGCGTGGAGCGCCTCCCGGGTCGGCCATGCGGGCCGGTATACGCCGCGGCTACCCGGCAATCAGCCGGGCACCCACCATGCAGACAGCGGGCCACCTTGCGGGTTCCGACCTCACTGGCAAGGCAAAGCAGCAAGCGGCAGTATCAGCACGGTCGACCAGCACCCCGGGGACGCGGGGAACCGCGGGGAGCTCAGCACGTACGACCACGCGGACATCCCGTTCGGCGGCCGGCCCGTCTGTTGGCCGGCCCGGATGGACCCGCATCGTCCCACAGTGCCGGGAGATCGGTGAACGGAGCACAGCAGCGGGGGCGCAGTACAGGTCCGCCGAGCCGCGGAAGTCTCGGGCCCGCGCGTGTAGCCGACGGCCTGCACCAGAACAGGCCCAGCACCGACTGTCGCCGAGGGGCGTCGCAATCGCGTTACCCGGTGCTTGCTCCGGAGCCGAGTCGGCCGCCAGTCCGGCACGAGACCACCGAATCAGGGATGACTTGGCCCATACCGGGCAGCCGCAGGGTGCGGCCGACGGCCCGACGGCCCTACGGCCTGTTCGAGCAGGTCGCAGACGCCGAGGAGGTACCCGTGGTCATTACGGGCATGAGGCCGGACACGCTGCCCGCCGATCTGATCGCCCTGCCCGGTGCATACCGGCCGCAGGCGGACACCCGCCTGCTCGCCGAAGCGCTGGCTCTGGAGGAGAGCGGGCCCGGAACGGATGTCCTGGAGATCGGCACAGGAACCGGAGTCCTGGCGCTGCAGGCCGCCGGACGGGGCGCACGCGTTACCGCCGTCGACGTCTCGTGGCCGGCCGTGATCACCGCCCGGCTCAACGCGATCCGCCGCCGGCTGCCCCTGCGGGTCCTGCACGGCGACTTCGCGGGGCGCACCGCCGGCCACCGGTTCGACCTGATCGTCACGAACCCGCCCTACGTTCCGGCACCGGCCGGCCAGGTCCCCGCTCGGGGGTCGGAACGCGCCTGGGACGCCGGACCCGACGGGCGTGCCGTCATCGACCGGGTCTGCGTGAGGGCTCCGGCTCTGTTGCGCCCCGGCGGCGTACTGCTCATGGTGCACTCCGGGATGTGCGGCACTGACGAGACCCTCCAACGGCTGGCCAGGACCGGGCTGGCTGCCGAGGTCACCCGTAGGGCCTCAGTCCCGTGGGGACCCGTCCTGTGCTCCCGCAGGGCCTGGCTCGAGCGGCGGGGCTTGGCCGCCGAGGCCGAGGAGACGGAGGAACTGGTGGTCATCCGTGCCCGGTGAACGCATCCTCCCGCAGGCCAGTGCCGCACCCACGTGCCCGCCTTCCGCCGGCCCCGCGCCGCGCCGGGTGGCCGTCGAACCCGGCGGTCCCGTCCTGGTGGAGGGACCTGTCGAGATCGTCCTCGACGACGGTACCGTCGCTCGGTCTGACCGGTTCGTGGTCGCGATGTGCACCTGCCGCCGCAGCCGCACCTACCCGTGGTGCGACACCAGCCACCGGCCCCGCGCGCGAGCCGCCGCGCCGAACCCCGAGGAGGGAACCGCGTCATGACGTTCGCCGGCCCGAGCCCCACCGCCGCCGCTCCGGGGCCCTGCCTGGGCGAAGCGCGCGGCGAGCTGTCCGCAGCCGTGATCGACGGTCTGCGGACCGACCACCCCCTGCGGCATGGCGCCGAATCGGTACGGGAGGCCGACCCGTGGGGCGAGGATCTCCAGCTCGCCCTCTACCTCCTCTACGAGCTCCACTACCGCGGCTTCGCCGGTGTAGACGACGCACGCGAATGGGACCCGGACCTGCTGCGGCTGCGCCGGGCCTTGGAAGACTGCTTCCTGCACGGCCTGCGCACCGAGCTGCACGCGGCCCCCCACACGATCGAGGCGGCCTTCGCCCCGCTCCTCGTCGAGCCCGTCGACCTCTCCGGGAGCCTCAGCCGCCGGCTGGAACGGGAAGGAGAGCTGTGGCAACTGCGCGAGTACGCAGCGCTGCGCTCCCTCTACCACCTCAAGGAGGCCGACCCGCACCTGTGGGTGATCCCGCGCCTGACCGGCCGCGCCAAGGCCGCCATGGCGGCCATCGAGTACGACGAGTTCGGTGCGGGCCGGGCCGAACGGGTCCACGCGCGGCTGTTCGCCGACCTCATGACGGACCTCGGCCTGGACACCTCGTACGGCAGGTACCTGGACTGCGCACCCGCGCCCTTGCTCGCCACCGTCAATCTGATGTCCCTGCTCGGCCTCCACCGTGCCCACCGGGGAGCCCTGGTGGGTCACTTCGCATGCATCGAGGTGACCTCGTCTCCGGGCTCGCGACGGTTGGCGAAGGCGATGCGGCGCTGCAGGGCGGGCGAGGCCGCCGAACGCTTCTACGCCGAACACGTCGAGGCCGATGCCGTGCACGAACAGGTCGTGCGCCACGAGGTGATCGACGGCCTCCTCGCCGACGAGCCCTCACTCGAAGCCGACGTCGCCTTCGGCTGCGCTGCCACCCTCTTCTTGGAGGACCGCCTCACCGACCACATCACCAGGGCCTGGTCCCGGGGCCTCAGCGCACTGCGCGCCCCGCTGCCCGAGGTGTGACACCCCCAGCCCCCGGCCGGCGCCGTGCGCACACGTGCGGACGCCCGCGCCGGAGGAGCGGTGGGCGGCCACGGGCATCGTCCCGGTGCCCCAGAGTCCCGGCCGGTACGTGCTTCGCGTGAGCGGTGACAGGGACCTCGACCACGCGGAGCAGCTCAGTGCTCGCTGACGGCGGCTCTGCCCCGAGCCCCCAGGGACACGGGATTCGTCGTCCGCCTGGACGACCCGCTGCTCATCGAGTGGCGCGTGGTGACCAGGACGACGCAGGGCTGCGGAAAGCATGTGCCGGCGGGGATGCTCTGGCCGCCTCCGGACACGCGGACCAGCCGCATGAGAGCGGGGATGACCGTGAGCTGGTGGGTGGCAGGCGGGATTGTCCGAGGGGTCGAGCCGGGCCTCGGCGAGGAGTTGCTCGGCGGGGGTCGAAATCTCGTGCGACTGAGCTGGAGCCGTCCGGCAGGATGGTGGGCATGACGGACATGCTCACGGGACTGGCACGGCACTGGTGGAACGTGGGATTCAACCGGGCGGTTCCGGAAGATCTCCTCCTCCGCCTGCTCGATGTCGAGCCCGGTTTCCTCTTCCGGAAGGACCTGCCGCCGGCCGTCCTCGACGCGGCCGTCGACCACCCGGACCGGAACGTGCGGGGCTTGCTCGTCGAGGGCCGGCCTGCACTGACCCCCGAGCAGTGGGGCCGCCTGCTTCTGAACGAGCCGGGTTCGGCCCGGCGCCAACTTCTCGTCGAGGACGCGGCTCGGGCCGGTGTCCGGCTTACCGCCGACTGCCGACAAGCCCTCGCCGCCGACACCTCCCCCTTCGTCCGGGCCGCGGCCGCCGGGCTGCCCGGGATGCACGCGTCGCTGCTCACCGGACTCGCCGCCGATCCCGTTCCCCGCGTTCGGGCCGACGCATGCACGCCTGCGTGGGCGCATCTCGCACCGGCCGTACGCGACGGACTGCTCGCCGATTCCGACGGGAGCGTCCGGACCGCCGCGCTCCTGCGGCACCACCAGGACGTGCCCTTGGCCCCGGCCGCACTCTCCGCCTTCTCCGCCCGCGCCGGCCTTGGCGAGGAGCTCCGCGCCCGGGCTCTGGAGAGCTGCCGACTCGAAGCGACCTGGGCTGTCCGCCTCGCCGGCGGCCGGGACGTGGACGTACGGCGCGCGCTCGCCCAGAATCCGCGGCTCCACCCGGACGCGCTCGCCCTCCTCCTCGTGGACGAGGACGAGGAAGTGCGCGAGACGGTCGCCCTGCGCGCCGATCTGACGGAAGAACAACGCGCCGGTGTGCGCACCAGCATCGTGCCCGGCGCCAGGCGCGGGTACGTTGTGCCATGGGTAGCCGACCTCCACCACGACCCGGAGGCCATGCGCAGGCTCGCCGCCTCCAGCCACCCGTTCATCCGCAGCAGCGTCGCCCGAGCGCCCCGCCTCCCCGCCGACGTGGTCGAACGGCTCGCCCGGGATGAGGACCCGACCGTGCGGCTGTTCCTCGCCGAGTCCTGCGACGACGCGCCCGCCGACATGCTCCTGGAGGTGTGGCACTGGTGGGACGGCAGCCTCGGCTTCCCGGGCCGGCCCCGCAGCCATCCCAACTTCCCGCGCGCGGGCCTGCTGCGGTTCGCCGCCGACCCGAACCCTCGGCTGCGGCGGCTCGCCCTTTCCGACCCGGAGTCGACGCCCGAACTGGTCGAGAGGTTCAGCCGGGACGATTCGGAAGAGGTACGGCGGGACGTGGCAGAGGACCCGCGGCTCGCGCCCGCCACAGCGGTACGGCTCCTCGACGACACGGATGCAGGCGTCCGGACACGGGCCGCCCGGAACCCGGCAGTACCGCCCGACGTACTGCCGCGCCTGCTGGCCGATCCCGTGACCGCGCGTGACGCCTCGTGTAACCCGGCACTCCCCCTCTCTGTCCTGCACCGCATGGTCGAGCTCCTGGAAAGAGGGGCCGAGGGGTCCAAGGCAGCTACACCCGGTCGCTGAACCGGTGTGCTGCAGGCTGACGCGCGGTCGTTCCGCTCCGACGGAGATCCCGTAGTACGGCACGCGCCGGCAAAGCGGCCCTTCGGGCACACTGAGACGTCCAGCGTGGTGTTGGCTCGCGGGATTTCGGCGGCCGAACTGACTGTGCGCATGCGGGGTCCTCACGGTGTGACCGAGCCGATCACCGATGTCCAGGTGCGGGAGCTCAGGATGGAGGTCTACCGGCCGGTGACGGTGTCGTGCGTGTCGGGGAGAGCGCCGGCTGGGCCTCCGCTGTGGAGTACGGGGATTCCACCGGCTCCGATCGCCCGGTGGACATCTCCCGCAACGGCGTCGAGGCCATTCAGTACCACCCGATGGCGGACCACCCCCCGGCCACCGTGGACTGCGCCCGCGACGGGGCATACCTTTGCGGTTTCGGTCTCGAAGAGGAAGACGATCGGTGGGGGAAGCAACCCGACCTGCTGCTGCCCGAACTCGTCGCCGCACAGATCCTCCAACCGGACGGGAGCAAGGACGTGTCCGCTTCGGACAGGTCGCCCCGGTGTGCGGCCGGTGGAGACGGAGCCGTCGTAAGCAGCCCCGGTGGACGGTGTGCCATTCGGTCGGCCTGAGCGTGAGCCTCACGTGGCCTTCCGCTCCGGAGCCCTAGCGTGGCCCCATGACGAGGCGACAGGACATGGGGCGGCGAGCAGCCGTGGTGCTCTGTGTGACAGCGGCGCTGATGGGACCGGGAAACCCGGTCGGCGCATCCGCCGGGACGACGGCAGCCGGGCTGTCCCCGCGGCCCGATGCCCTCGTTTACGTCGCCAACCTCCACTCCGACACGGTGTCGGTCGTCGACGCCGGCACCGCCATGGTGGTGGACAGCGTTCCCGTCGGGGACGGGCCGGACAGCGTGGCCGTCAGCCCGGACGGCTCCCGCGTCTACGTCACCAATTCCGCGGCGGACACCGTGTCGGTGATCGACGCCCGCACCCGGACGGTCATCGCCACCGTAGCTGTCGGGGACGAACCGAGCAGAGTGGCGGTCTCCCCTGACAACCGGAACGTCTACGTCGCCAACGTCGGGTCGGACAACGTGTCCGTGATCAGCACCCGCACCCGTGCCGTCACGGACACCATCGCGGTGGGTGATGCCCCGCTGGGCGTGGCGGTGGCACCCGACGGATGCACGCTGTACGTCGCCAACGCCGCGTCCGGCACCGTCTCAGTGGTCCGGACCGCCACCGGAACGGTCACCGGCACCATCCCCGTCGGCAGCGGACCGACCGCCCTGGTTGTATTGCCCAGTGAGGTTGGGGACGCGGCTGGCGGGTGGTTTGCCTGCGAGCGCGGTGTGTCCGCGGTGGTGATTGTAGGTGTGCAGCCATTGG
>NZ_JBIVXV010000046.1:0-44463 GCF_044769385.1 Streptomyces sp. NPDC090445
CTTCCGTCCTACGCGGAGCCCCGCCCCTCTACATCAACATTCCCGAACCACTTGACAGCAGCCCCTGACTGCAAACTTCCCGGTATTGGGTCTTGGCCTCGCCGGGGTAGAGGCTGGCGATCCGTTGCATCGCGAGTCCGGGCAGGTAGGCGACCTGGCAGCCGGTGTCGCGGGCGCCGGTCAGTGGGAGGGCGCCGATGGAGGCGGGCTGGTCCACGATCACCAGGACGGCGATGTGGTGCAGGGTCCTGTGTGCGGTCACCGTCGGGTTGGACAGCTCGGTAGGCACGAGGCGGGGAGCAGGCGAGCATCAGCTCGCCGCTGAGGGCGGGAGCCAGATCTTGCGAGTCGGGGACGGACGGTGTTGGCTCTCTTTTGATCATGCCCGGCGACGGTGCTGGGCATATTGACCAGGGGGGACCCACATGCGTACTCACCGAGTTCGCGGACTCGCGACTGCTGTTGCCGTGTCCGGTTTAGTTGCCGGCCTCATTCTCGCGACCGGCATGGCCCAGGCCTACTCCACGACGTCGGCTCCTGTGCCGAGCCCCACATGCACGCCGACTCCGACCCACACGCCGGTTCCGACGTTGAATCCGACGTACACGTCGGCTCCGACCCGCACGCCGGTTCCGTCGACTTATCCCACCGGCACGCCGGTACCGACTCACTCGCCGGTTCCGACGTTGTACCCGACGTACACGCCGGCTCCGACCTACACGCCGGTTCCGTCGACTTATCCCACCGGCACGCCGGCACCGACTCACTCGCCGGTTCCGACGTTGTACCCGACGTACACGCCGGCTCCGACCCACACGCCGGCTCCGACGACGCACCCCACATGCACACCGGTCCCGACCTACACGCCGGTTCCGACGACGAACCCGACGGTCCCCACCCGCACGCCGGTACCGACGACGCACCCCACAGGCGTACCGCCGACTTCTGCGCACCCGATAGTGAAGTAGAGCGGCGAAGAAGGCCCCGGGCGAATGCACGGGGGTCTCCCCCCGCAGCCACGGAGGGGCGGCCGGGCTCGCCGCACCGGGCCCGGCCGGTGTCGCCCCGTGCACGACGACATCCCGCCTGCGAGGCCCTCTCGCAGGGGCCGCCGGGACGTGACCGGGCGGGTGGCATCGGGCCCTTCGCGTACACGAAGGGCCCGGTCGTTCAGCGTGGGCGTCGTGGCAGCGGCGTGACGGCGCGTGCTTCGTGGAGGGCGGCACCTGGAGCAACTGGACCACGCTCGGCATCCGGACCACCTGATCCCAAGCGGCAAAGAACGCCCTGCGCCCCGGGCCCGATCGGTCCCGGGGCGCAGGGTCGCGCGGCGACGTGAAGCCCGCGTCGGCGGTGCGGATCGGCCGCGAGACCAACCCGCCCCATAGTGAACCTTATGGAATTCGAACTCTTCGCTTATTTCACTTATGGCAAGATGTTCGGTGGTGAGCGGAACGCCGCCCGGAGTCGATGTGAGGAGCGGGGCGATGAAGACGATCGGGCTGATCGGCGGCATGAGTTGGGAGTCGACGGCGCAGTACTACCGGCTGTTGAACGAGTTCACACGCAACCGGCTTGGAGGACTTCATTCAGCCCGATGCGTGATCTATTCATTGGACTTTGCGGAGATCGAGCAGTTGCAGGTCCAGGGGCGCTGGGCAGATGCCGGCGAAACCCTGGCCGCGGCCGCTCGGTCTTTGGAGGCGGCCGGCGCTGACCTGGTGCTCATCTGCACCAACACCATGCACAAGGTCGCCGACGCCGTCGATGCTGCGGTGGCCATCCCACTGCTGCACCTCGCCGACGCCACCGCACACGCCGTACGGGCATCGGGGCTGCGCCGGGTCGGACTGCTGGGCACGGCGTTCACCATGGAGCAGGACTTCTATCGAGACCGCCTGGAAGCGGCCGGGCTCGAGGTCCGCATCCCGGATGCCGGCGGGCGCGCACTCGTCCACCGAGTGATCTACGAGGAGCTCTGCCTCGGCGTCGTGCGGGAAGAATCGCGCACTGCTTACCAGAAGGTCATCGGGGACCTCGTTGCCGCTGGCGCGGAAGGCATCATCCTGGGCTGCACTGAAATCGAGCTCCTCATCGGCCCCGGTGACAGTCCGGTTTCGCTCTTCCCCACCGCACGGCTT
Organism: Streptomyces sp. NPDC090445; assembly: GCF_044769385.1. Taxonomy (NCBI): domain Bacteria; kingdom Bacillati; phylum Actinomycetota; class Actinomycetes; order Kitasatosporales; family Streptomycetaceae; genus Streptomyces; species Streptomyces sp. NPDC090445. Next base: position 2,142 of record NZ_JBIVXV010000046.1, read on the forward strand.
CACGCGGAGGCAGCCGTGGACGCGGCGCTGCCGGGCCTCCGGAACGACAGCCCCGGGCCGGGACGCCCGCAGTCCGCCGACGAAAGCGTGGCTGCATCCCTGCAGTGTCGCCGAGCAGGCTGACGCCCGCTCGAGTCCGGCGAGGGTTCAGAAAACCTCCGAGCGAGCCCCGGTTCTCCAGTCGGTGCACCGAAATCGTCCCAGCCCAGCCCAGCCCAGCCCGGGCCAGGCCAGGCCAGGCCGACCCTCGGGCTCGGAGAACCGCCGCCGGCCCTCACCGCACTCCACGGTGGACGCCTCTCTCCTTGGGCGGAACCCTCTTTAAGCCTTGATTGGTGCGGCCGACCTGGCGGCCTGCTCGATCTTCGCGCAGTAGGCTGCACGGGCTTCCTCGTCGACCTGCTTCTCGAGTTCGGCGCGCAACCCGGTCCGGCCGTCGAGGCCCTCGCGCAGGATATCGGCGTGCCCGGCATGCCGGATGGACTCGCCGAGGACATGGACCATGACGGCGAACAGGTTCGTGTCGGCATAAGGCTCCGGCCACCACGGCACGTGGCCGGGGGCGTCGAGGGGAAGCTCGTTGATCGTCGCGTCCGAGTGTTCCCACGTGCGCCGGTAGAACCCGATGATCTGATCGCGGGTCTCGTCCTCGGTCGCCCACAGATCGCTGCCGTCGGAGTCCTGCCACCGGGGCAGCGGTTCCGGGGAAGGGCGGTCGAAGACCTCGCCGAAGTACCTGGCCTCGACGCTGGCCACGTGTTTGACCAGGCCGAGAAGGTTGGTCCCGGTCGCTGTCAAAGGTCGGCGGGCGTCGTATTCGGACAAGCCGTCGAGTTTCCAGAGCAGCGTCTTGCGGTCCCGCCGCAGTCTCCCGTGCAGGTTGTCTTTCGCGAATTCATCGATCATGCGGCATGAGCCTGCCATGGGCTGCTCGTGGTCTCAAGATCCCGTACGTGGTCCGCAACGACCGGCAGAGCCGAGGCCCGGCCATGGCTGCCGCCCTGACCCGCTACAAGAAGGTCGCGAAACGTGCCACGTGAGACAACCTCTTGGCCTGCGCCAGGGCCGGCTCATGGGCAGCATCGGTCCGTGCGATTCCGGCAAAGGAGCCGACGTCGTGACCACCGTGGCCATCCGTATCAACACCGGTGACAGCGCCTCGTCCGACTGTGTACGTTCGGCCGGGCGCAGACCTCAGGCGGCGGCCTGCAAGCTGATCACCGGTCTGGTCGGCTACTGACGCTCAGCCTTCAGCACCCGCCGCCCGCCCGTCACGTGAACCGCGCTCGAGCCGGTTGCGGACCCGGTCCTCCGGGACCAGGTGCCTGCTCGCGCCGACGCCGGCGGTGTCATCCTGTGGTCGCCCGCCGGGTCAACCTGGCGGCGGATGCTGAGCACCCACCCCGCACACGAAGATCGACAATGTCGGATCTCGCCGGGGGCACATATGACCACGCATGCCAGGGACACAGCAGTAGCGACGGCAGCCGAGACCTCAGTCGGCGCGCCGGCCGGCAGCAAGCCGGTCGAGCCCATTCCCCGCTGGGCGGTCCGGGTGGCTCATGCCATCCCGCTGTGTGTCCTGCCGTCCGGCTTATGGCGTGTCGCGCTGGTGCTGGGCCTGGCCGGCTACGACACGGACTACCCCTGGGCGGTGTGGGAACGCCCGTACGTGATCGGGCTATCCGTGGTCTCCGAAGGGCTCGCGTTGCTCGCCCTCGGGCTGGTGCGGCCGTGGGGCGAAGTAGTCCCGCGTTGGGTGCCGGGGCTGCGCGGTAGACGGGTCCCGATCCTGGCGGCGATCATTCCGGCCGCACTCGGGGCAGCGCTGATCATGATGTTCTGCGTGTACGCAGTGCTGAACGAGATCTTCGGTTTCGTGGAGCCGATGAACGAGAACGGCAACGGTTCCCCTACCAGCGGTCCGGCCGCCTGGGCGCTGTGGACGACGTACGCCCCGCTCCTCGCCTGGGGCCCGCTCCTGGCGATCCTCACCGTCGCGTACTACCGACGCCGCCGAGCGAACGACGCATCGGATGCAGCTCGGCCCGAAGCCGAATAGCCGGTCCGATCGCGCCTGCCAAGGCGCAGGCCGACCGCGAGCCGGCGAACACACGCGCGCCTGTCTTCGGCCGGGGCCGCCCGCTCGTGGAGTGTGCGGGTGTCCCAGCCGGTCAAGGGCGCCTCCGGCGTCGCTCTGCGATGGCCTTCGGCCACCCTGGACAGTCCGACCCGCCCACGGCGGCAGGGCCCGGACCGTGCCGTCCGTCGCGGTCCGGGCCCTGCCCCGTGCGGTGCCGCCTTGCGGCGGCGGTGCGTCAGCTCTGTGCGGTGTCGTCGCCCGCGCCCTCGGCTATGCGTGTTTTCTCACGCATCTTGCGCACCAGCTCTGCCTTCTTGTCGGCGGCACCCTGGCGGTCGAGGTTGCGGTGCGGACCGTTGTTCTGCCGTTCGGCGCGGGACAGTTTCTTGCGCTGGCCGCCGCCCTGGCCCACAGGGTTGTTGATGTTCTTGCTGTCGGTCACGGGTTCTCCCGGTGGTGATGCGAAGGGATCTACGGATTCATCGGTGGGGGACGGGTGCGGCGACGTCGAAGGATGTCAGCGGGGCCCGTCCGCTCTCACTCGTGAATCGGCGTCTGGAACATGGCAAGGACGTTACCCGGTTCCGTCGGCCTTGCGCGCCAGGGTTTCGCCGCCCCGGCGGCGGCTGCCTGTTTGGAGGAGGTACTGCGGTTTCAGGAGCGGTCCGACAGCGGCACCGTGAGCCGCTACCGGCAGCGCTACGGTCTGATCGGCGAGGGCAGACTCACGGCCTGGGTGGGAGGAGGGCACGCCGGTGAAATCTCGGAGGGGAAGTTCGAGAGGGTGTGGCTGGACGCCCGGCGTACGTTCGGTTCCACAGGCCCTGGGGCCGCGGTGTGATGGTGCCGTCGGGATGCCACTGCCCGTCCCTCACCTGGAGTTCGCGCCTGCGTCGTAGGGCGCAAGGAGGGCTGCGGGTCGTCACGCCGTGGGGTGGCGGCTCTTCGCCTGTTCACGGATTGTCACGGTTCTGCCACAAGGGTGAGTTGAATGTGTTCAAAACTTGGTGGCGCGTGCCTACGCTGTCCGCTCCGCAACAGGGGAGGGACCCGATGTCCGAGAACGCCGACCACGCCGAACAGGCGAGACCGGGCGGGCCCGCCGAGGCTCCGCTTCCGCCGGCCCAGCCTTCGCCGGCCCAGCCTTCGCCGGCCCAGCCTTCGCCGGCCCAGCCTTCGCCGGCCCAGCCTTCGCCGGCCCAGCCTTCGCCGGCCCAGCTTCCGCCGGCTCCGCCGACCGCCCCGGGCCGGCCCGGGCACGACCCGGCCGCCTGGCACGCCTGGCAGATCCAGCAGTACCAGCTGCGCCGGCAACAGGCCCAGGAGGCGGCCGCCGCGAGGGCGGCCGACTCGATGTGGCAGCGGATCCGGCCCGCCGAGGCCGCTCCGATCCACACCGTCACCCTGGCGGCCGTGCCCGCCGCCGGCCTCGCCACCGCCGCCGCCCTCGGGGACGGCATGGGCCCCGGGCTGCTGCTCGCGGCAGTGCCCGCCATGGTGGCCGCGTACGTCGCGGCCCGCGCGGCCGGGCGCAAGGCCCACCCCTGGACCCTGGTCTGGATCGTCGGCTGCCTGGCGCTGCTCGCGGTGCCGGCGCTGCGGGACTCCGCTTGGCCGTCCACACTGGCGATCCTCGCCGCCGTACTGCTGGCCGCGCTGGCCCTGCACGGAACCCGCCGGTGGCCCGGCGTACTGCTGGGCCCGCTCGGCTTCCTCGACAGTGCCGTCACCGGCGTCGGCTGGGCCTGGGCGGGTGTACGGGCGCGCGGGGGCGGGGCGGGCCGGGAGCGGTGGCTGCAGGTAGCCAAGGCCGGTGTGGTGGCGGTCCTGCTGCTCCTCGTCTTCGGCGCGCTGTTCGCCTCCGCCGACGCGGCCTTCGCGGACCTGCTCGGCCGTCTGGTCCCCGACGTCTCCGTGGGGGACGGCCCGCTGCGGTTCCTGCTCTTCCTGGTCGGCGCGGTCCTGGCGCTGGCCGTCGCCCGCACGGCCGCGGCGCCGCACCGGTGGGACCGGGTGAAGACCAAGCCGGGCAAGGCGCGTTCCCGGGTGGAGTGGATGCTGCCGCTGATCGTGCTGAACCTGCTCTTCGCCGGGTTCAACGCGGTGCAGCTGGCGGTGCTGTTCGGCGGTCACGACAAGGTGCTGCAGAGCACGGGCCTCACGTACGCCGAGTACGCGCGCCAGGGGTTCTGGCAGCTGCTCTGGGCCACGGTGTTCGTCCTGGCTGTCATCGCGCTCGCGCTGCGCTGGGCGCCGCGCGGCGGGACCGGCGACCGGCGCCTGGTGCGGTCGGTCCTGGGGACGCTGTGCCTGCTGACGCTGGTGGTGGTCGCGTCGGCGGTACGCCGGATGGACCTGTACGTGGACGCGTACGGGCTGACCAGGCTGCGGCTGTCCGTCGTCACCATGGAGCTGTGGCTCGGCCTGGTCATCGTGCTGCTGATGGCGGCCGGGGTGGCGGGCGGCCGCTGGCTGGCCCGTGCGGTGGTCGGCAGCGCGGCGGCGACGGTACTGGCCTTCGGGCTGGCCTCGCCGGACGGGATCATCGCCGACAACAACGTGACGCGCTACCAGCAGGACGACAAGATCGACCTGGCGTACCTGCGCGGCCTCTCGGCGGACGCGGCCCCCTACCTGGACCGGCTGCCCGAACCCCGGCGCTCCTGCGCCCTGATGGGCATCGAGGCAGACCTGCGCAGCGCCGGCGCGGCGCCCTGGTACGCGACGAGCCTCGGCGAGCACCGGGCCCGGCAGATCCTGAGGGAGCGTCCGGTGACGGCAACGGTGCCCGAGTGCAGCCGGCTCGGGGCCTACGCGCCCCGCGAGGAGTAGGGCTCGATCGCCGCGCGGAGGCAGCAGCCCGTCCTGCGCGCCCAGCCCCACGCGTCAGGCCGTACCACTGGCAGAAACCGCCCGGCCCGCTTCCTGAGAGCTGCCTCGGTCAGCCGTCGCACGGCACACCGCCCTTGCCCTGACGGCCGCGACGCTCGCGGGAGGTGCGGTCCCGGCCGCCGCCGAGACCGCCCTCAGTACGGTCGAGCTGGAGGCCGGTGCCAACCTCCACCACAACATCGCGAGGGTGGACTGCGAGCGCATCGACGGCGCGGTGAACTCCGTCAAGGTCACCTACGCGCTGATCACCTCCGGCGAGCGTGACTGCGCCTGGGTTCAGTGGAACGACCCGAAGGCCGGCGGGGACGGCTGGACCTCCCTCACCCCCGAGCCCTCGTGTCACGGCATCGGCATGGGGGAGCCGCGCGAAGTCGTCATCAAGGCCCCGGCGGGCCACCCGCTCAAGGTGCGCCTGGCCGCCTACCACTCCGACAGCGCCGACGTGATGCACAAGGACATCGCGAAGCTCTAGCCGCGCGGCCGGACGGGACAGTCGGCCCAGACAGTCTTGCCTGGGCCGACACGGTCCCGTACGCCACAGCGGATTGCGAACTCCCGTACGGGCTACGGGCCGCGCGGGAGGGCCGGTTGTCCGGCTGGTCCACCGAGGCGGTCGCTGATGCGCCGGCTGCCTCGCGGCCGGGGAGTCCGCGGCGTCGGTGCGTCGCTGACCGCTCCGGGTAACGCTACGGGGCCGTTGGCGGTGCTGGGGGAGGTGTACCGGCGCCAGTGTGGATCCCGCGCCCGCGCCCGCTGGTGGGGCCCCGTGACCTGGGATCAGCGGCCCGTTGGGCCGGGGCGCGACCGTGCGGGGGATACCGTGCCGTGGTGTCCTGCTTCATGCTCCAGGCCGCATCAGCATGCGGACCGGCTACACACGGGACCGTCTACCCGGCCTGCTGCGGGCCTTCGAGGGTCCGTTCCCCTACCCCGGCAGCCTCGGCTGCTGGGGTGACCGGTGATTTCGTTCGAGGGGCGGGGACGAGAGCAGCACCTACCAGCCGCACTGATGCCGGTCTACCACGCGGTTCCTAAGCCGCCTCCGGCGGTCTGCACGGCGTCGGTGCCTGCGTGCCGAGCGGCCGATGTCGGCTCTGGACAACCCCATGGAGCCGTTGTTACTTTCGGGTAACAGCGACTCCGGGCAAGCAGAGATGCCGATGGGGGGCGGAACATGTCGTCCGTACCGCAGGGACGCAGTGCCGGGATCGTGGGCGGCGGGATCGGCGGCCTTGCTTCCGCGATCGCGCTGCGCAAGGCCGGATGGCTGGTGACCGTTTACGAGCGGGCACCGGAATTCACCGAAGTGGGCGCGGGAATCTCCCTGTTCCCCAACGCGATCACTGCGTTGGACGCGCTCGGCGTGGGTGCCGCCGTTCAAGCCGCAGGCGTCGGGGAGGGTCCCGGTGAGATCCGCAACGCCGCCGGGCGGGTCCTGTTCACACGTTGGGCGAAACCGCTCCCCGGTGGATTCACGGTGCTGCACCGTGCGGACCTCATCTCCCTTCTCGTACAAGCACTGCCGAGCGACTGCCTGCGGCCGGGCAGCTCGGTCGACGAGGTTACCCTCGACGGCACCCTGCGCGTCGACGGTGAGACGGTGCACCACGATCTGGTCGTAGGCGCCGACGGAGTGCACAGCGCGATCCGGCAGCGCCTGTGGCCGGGCGACACCGACGTGCGTCGCACCGGGATCACCGCCTGGCGTGGTGTGCTCGACACCCCCGTGCCCGAGTTCGCCGGTGGTATCTGCGGGGTGCATGCGGAATTCGGCGTGCTGCCGATGCCCGGTGGGCGCACCTACTTCTTCGCTGCCGCCCACCCCGGCTTCGACAGCCTCGACCATTTCGCCGAGTGGGCGTCGCCGGTGCCCGAGGTCCTGGCCGCGGCCAATCCGGCACGGATCCTGCGCGACGAGTTCCTCGAAGTGCCGGTGCCGAGAACGCTCGCTCTCGGGAAGGTCGCATTGGTGGGCGACTCGGCGCACGCGATGCGCCCGGAGCTCGGCCAGGGTGCCGCCATGGCTCTCGAGGACGCGGTGACGCTCGCGGCCCACGCACCCGACCTGCGAGCCTATTCGAAGGCGCGACGGCGACGGGTGCAGGCGGTGTCATGGATGTCGCGCCAGATGACCCACAACAACATGCCCAACTCCCGGTGGCGCGCGACCGTACGCGACGTCGGTACCAGCGCGGTGCCGGAGGCTGTCGCTCTCGCCCCCCTGTCCTGGCTGTTCCGCTGGCATGCGCCGGTCTCTGCTGCGCCCGAGAAGCTCTAGCACGGCTGCGCAACGGCTGATCGTGCCAGGTGCCGGCCGACGCGCGATGGAGCGGGACGAAGAGGCGGTGGCCGGGTGGGCCGGCCCCTTCGTACACGCCCTCCGCTCCGGTTCGGTCGTTTCAGGGTGAGGGAGTGCTCACCGCGTTCCCATGCCGGACGGGCTCGTCACGAATGCTCGTGGGCGTTCAGGACTGGTCCCAGGCATCGATGATCAGCAGTTCGTCGGGCGGACACGCCGCGATCAGGTCGGGATTCAGGTACGGGTCCGTGAAGGGCCACCGTCCCATCCCGAGCAGCTCCTCGTCGGCGAGGAGAGGCAGCACGTCACCGGCCCGGGCGGTGTAACGCAAGGGGTAGCCAGAAAAGAGGATCTGCTGCGCTTTCCCGTGCTGCTCGAGGTCGTGCAGCCACATCAGCATGGTCGTCGTCGTCCAGGAGGCGAGGGTGCGATCCCTGCCGGGGTGGTGACTGCTGTCTTTGAGGTCCTCTGCCTGCTCCCGAGTCGGAATGACGATGGATACGTTGAAGCCGAGCATGTAACCCCTCTGGTCGCGTGGTGGCCGTTTCAGCGTATGGGCCGTAGGTTTGTACCCGCGTACAGGAGCGGTGCGCCAGATGCCCGCCTCGGAGCGGGTGACCGTCTCCCTCCACCACCGGGGAGTGCCCCCGCCCGGAAGGAGACGATGCGTCGGCAACCGCAGCGGGGCCGCCTGCACGACCGCGTGACGGGGCAGGGCCCGGTTCGCAGCCCACAGCAGCGCGGCGTCGTGAACCTCGCTCCCCGCTCTTGCACCGGGAAGGGACGCCGTCCCGCGCTGCCGAGCGGGTTCCCCGACGTGGGCGGAAGGCTCGCCCTGGTAGATAGCCGGATCGCCCTCGCTCAACTCCTCCCCGTGGGCCGCCCGGATCTGCGCTCCCGGGCGACCTGCCGCCCGCCCCGGCTCGGCTTCCCTGATCAGGTCCTGGCCACCGTGCTCCACCTGCACCTTGCCCCGGCGGCCGAACCCCTCGCCGTGCTCTTCGGCAGCAGCCGCACGGCCATGCACCGCACCCTGCTGAGGTTCAGGAAAATGCTCGAAGCACACGGCATCGTCATCGGTCCAGGTCGCCAGGTCGCCAGGTCGCCAGGTCGCCAGGCCGGCCGCGGCCGGCGAAACCCGGCGCCGCGAAGGCCCCGCCGGCACGCCGCGTACGCCTGGCCCGACCTGGAGACCGTTGACCGCCCCGCCTCCGCCCCGGACACCTGGCGGGAACTCGCCCGCCTGATGGCCGCGTCCCTCCCCGACCTTGCCGATCCGGACGCGGCCCGGATCGTCGCCGACCTGACCCCGGCCGCCCGCGGCCGTATCCGGGCCCACCTCACCGCCCACCCCGACGCCCTGGTCAGCGGAGCACCCGCCGCACCCCGTTCCGACCAGGCCCTCATCACCACCCTGACCGACCGCGGGATCACCGGAGTACGGGCCCCGGCCTGCCTGCGCTGCGGGCGCGTCCGGCCGCTGCGCCCCGCACCTGCTCGGCCTGCGGCAAACCGGCCGAACCGGACCCTGCTCGAACTGCCGCCCCCTGCCGACGACCGCATGCGCGCTCTGCCACACCATCGCCCACGTGACCGCACGATGGCCGCTCGGCCCGGTCTGCACCCCCTGCTACCGGACCGCCCGCAGCGACCTGAGCCCAGCCGGGCACTGATGCCGATGGAGGGGATCAGTCAGCGCGGAGAGCCTGAGCCACCAGTGACCGCACCCGTTCGAGCAGTAACGACGGGGCTCTCGTGGGTACGGCGTCTTGGTCGACTTCCGTCCTACGCGGAGCCCCGGCCGGCGTCAGGCCGGGGGGACCAGGCGGTTCTCGTGGGCGAAGACCACGGCCTGGATCCGGTCGCGGAGTCCCAGCTTGAGCAGGATCCGCCCCAGATGGGACTTCACGGTCGCCTCCGCGAGGGACAGGGCGGCCGCGATCTCGGCGTTGGACAGGCCGCGACCGACCTCGACGAGCACCTCGCGCTCCCGGGCGCTGAGCCGGTCCAGCCGCTCGTCGCGGACGGCGGTGCCCCCGTCGGCCAGGTGCGGACGGAAGTCCTCCAGCAGACGCCGGGTGATCCGCGGGGAGAGCACCGCGTCGCCCGCCGCGACGTTGCGGATCGCGGTGAGCAGCTCCTCGGGCCGGGTGTTCTTCAGCAGGAAGCCCGAGGCCCCGGCGCCGAGCGCGGCGAAGGCGTACGCGTCCAGGTCGAAGGTGGTCAGGATCAGCACCCTGCTCCCCGGGGAGACCTCGACGACCTGCCGGGTCGCCTCGATCCCGTCCGTCCCGGGCATCCGGACGTCCATCAGTACGACGTCGGGCCGCAGCTTCCGGGAGAGGCGGACGGCCTGGGCGCCGTCCGCGGCCTCGCCGACCGGCGCCATGTCGGGCTGGGCGTCCAGGACCGTGCCGAAGGCCATCCGGAGCAGCGCCTCGTCGTCGGCGATCACGATGCGGATCGTCATACGGCGCCCGTCCCGCCGTTGCCCAGCAGGAGCCGGGTCCGCACACCCCAGCCGCCGCTCGGAAGCGGTCCGGCCCGCAGCGTCCCCCCGTAGGCGGCCGCGCGCTCGCGCATGCCGGGGATGCCGTGGCCGGACGGTGCGGCGGCGGGAAGCGCCGGCCGGGGGCCGCTGTCGGTGACCTCCACGCCGACGCTCCCGGCCGAGCACTCGACCAGGACCGTCGCGCGGGTGCCGGCGTGCGTGTGCTTGAGGGTGTTGGTCAATGCTTCCTGCACCAGGCGGTAGACGGTGAGTTGTGCGGTGGCCGGCACATGGGCGTGGCCGCCGCGGACCTCCAGGCCGGTCGGCAGCCCGGCGGCGGCCATCTGGTCGGCGAGCGCCCCCAGCTGGGCGATGCCGGGCAGCGGGTGGCGCTCGGCGTCCGGCTCGTCGGCCCGCAGGACGCCCAACGAGCGCCGCATGTCGGTGAGGGCCTGCCGGCCCGTCTCGGAGATCTGCAGCATCGCGGCGGTGGCCCGGTCCGGGGACCTGTGCTGCGCGTAGACGGCGGCGTCGGTGAGCGCGACCATGACGGACAGGTTGTGGGTGACGATGTCGTGCATCTCGCAAATGATCCGGGCCCGCTCCTCGGCGACGGCCAGCAGCGCCTGCTGCTCCTGGTGCAGCGCCAGCCGTTCGGCCCGCTCCTGCACGGCGGCGAGGTAGGCCCGGCCGGTCCGCACGTTCACCCCGAGGACGGCGGCGGCGACCACCGTCGCGGAGAGCGCGACGAACGGGGTCAGGAACGCGCCGTTCTGTGCCCAGCGCAGGCAGGCCAGCACGGCCCCGCCCTCCACGACGGCGGCGGCGAGCAGCGTGCCGCGCCGGCCCGTGTGCGCGGCCGCCGTGTACAGGGCCACCAGCAGGGCGATGTCCGCGGGCAGTTGGACGTCCGCCAGCCACTGGACGAAGGCCGCGGCCACCACGGCGGCGAACACCGCGAGCGGGGCCCGGCGCCGCCACACCAGGGGCAGCGCCAAGGCGGCGGTGAGTGCCGCCGCCACCGGCAGCTCCCGGGCCGGGTACGTGGTCACGGCGTGGAGCAGGAGCAGCGCCGGCAGCACCGAGTCCCACACCAGGGGCGGTATCCGGTCCCGGTGGCGCACCGTCACACCTCTCCGCCGATCGGTCGTCGTGGCGGCCCGGCCGGGGCCGCCACCGCGTACAGCCGCAGCCTAGGCCGCGGGTTCGCGTCGCACATGAGCCCGGCGTCGGAGCGCACCAGGCAGGGGTACGACCACAGGATGAGCTCTACCCCCTCCCGCGGTCGCAGTCGGCTGCCGGTCCGGGGGCGCCCGGTTGCGACTCCGGTCGCATCGCGGCCCGCCCCGGTTGCCATCCCGGTCGCAGTCGGCGGCGACCCGGGGCCGATGCGGCGGCGCGGGCCCGGCGCCGAGCATGGCCGGGTGACCGAAACCATCCCGGGGCTGTTCCTGTCCCTTCCGGAAGTCCTCGTCCTGCTGGGCGCCGTCGCGCTGCCGGTGGCGCGCTGGCTCCCCCCGGCCGCCCGCCGGCCCGGCACCGTCGCGGCGGGGGCGGTCCTCGTACCGTCGGCGATCGTGCTGGGCATCGTGGGGATCCGCTGGCAGATGCTGCCGGTCCTGGCCGGCGCCGCCGTCGCCTCGGCGTTCGCCCTCCCGCCCCTGCTGCGGCGCCGTACCGGCCGACCGGCGCGGCGGGCCCGCTGGTGGCTGGCCCTGCCGGGATCGCTGGCCTGCGCCGGCCTGATCGCCACCGGCCCGGTGGCCGCCTGGGCCTTCCCCGTGCCCGTCTTCCCCGAGCCGACGGGCGACTTCGCGGTCGGCACCCGGGTGGTGCAGTGGACCGACCCGCTCCGCCCCGAGAGCTTCACCGCCGATCCGGACGACCGGCGCACGGTCGTGGTCCAGCTCTGGTACCCGGCGCAGAAGAGCCCCGCAGGCGTCCCTCGGGCCCAGTACCTGGGACGCACGGAGGGCGAGGCGCGGACCGTCTCCGAGGCCCTCGCCGGCGGGGTCGGCCTGCCCGGTTTCCTGGTCGACGGCGTCCCGAGGGCCCGCAGCCGCGCGGTCGTCGACGCCCCGGTGGCCGGCGGGGGAGAGCGGTTCCCGGTCGTCCTCTTCTCCCCGGGGTCGGGCGGGGTGCGGTCCCAGAACACCGCCTGGGCGGAGGAGCTGGCCAGCCACGGCTACCTGGTCGCCGCCCTCGACCACCCGTACGACTCCACCGTCGTCGTCCTCGCCGACGGCCGCACGATCCGCGCCACCACCGCCTCCTCCGGGGACCGCGACAGGGACGAGGAGCTGGCCGCCGGCTGGACCGCCGTCCGGGCCGCCGACCTCGGCTTCGTCCTCACCCAGCTGGAGCGACTGGACCGCGGTGAGACCGCCGACCCGCTGACCGGACGCCTGGACACCGGCCGCGCCGGGGTGGCCGGCCACTCCCTGGGCGGAGCCGCCGCCCTGCAGGCGGCCCGGCAGGACCGCCGGTTCGACGCCGTCGTCGACCTGGACGGCTACCCCCACGGCCCCACCGCGCCCGCCCTCGAGCAGCCGGCGCTCGCGCTCACCCAGGAGATCACCGCCGGCACCGACCCGCGTTACCTGCCCCGGCTCACCGAGGCCCTCGGGCACAGCACCGCGACGAGCTACCGGCTCACCGTCCCCGGCGCCGGGCACCTCACCTTCATGGACGGCCCGCTCTACCTGCCGCCGGTGCCCTCGATCGTCGGCACCCTGGGCCGCACCGAGAGCCCGCGCGTCGTCGCCGCGGCCACCCTCACCTTTCTGGACGCCACCCTGCGGGGCCGCCCCGGCGACCCGGCCGACACGCTCCGGGCCTACGGCACGGTCTCGTCATCAGGGGCTCGGGGAACTGCGACGCCAACCCCGTGATCGGCCTTACGCGCACGTTCGGCCATCCACGGGGTCGGCCTGGCAGTTCCCCGAGCTCCGGAGCCGTACGGCACGTTCCTGCCGGTGAGCAACGGTCGGTGCGGGCGGTGGCGTGATCACCGGCAGGTGATCGACGGGATTCTGCACCTGGTCCGGACCGGGGTGTACCGGCGCGATCTGCCTGTGCGGTTCGGGTCGTGGAAGACGGGCTGTGAGCGCCATCGGTTGTGGTCGGCCGACGGCACCCGGGAACGTCTGCTCCAGCAGGTCCAGGCCGCGGCCGACGCGGCCGGCGACATCGACCGGGACATCTCGGTGGACTCCACATCGTGCTGCGCGCCCACCGGCACGCGGCCGGCGCCCGCACCGACCCGCCGCCGGCCCTTGCCGGCTCAAAGGGGGACGAGACGCTGGGACACCAGGACAAAAGTCCGCGGCAGAGCCTCGTCGGCCGGAGCTGCTGCGTGCGGTGGGCGAGCTGGCGCCCTCGGCGCGGCCGTGGCCGGAGGCGGTGAACACGCTGGTCCACGAGCCGCTCGCCGTGACGGGCGGGCTGGTCAGCGGGACCACGGTCCCCAGGGCGGCATCAACGACGTCTGGCGTGCCTACCAGGGGCGTGAGGCCGAGGCCGTGGCCATCGACGAGTACGCAGAGCACTGCACGGCCACCCTCACCATCCTGGCCACGCGATCGCGCCACGTCGAATGCGTCTCCGATACCCCGGTCGGGCCCGTCGCAGATTCGGAGACCGTCGCCGCGATGAACCATGACCTCGATCGCTGCAACCAGGCCGCCGCCCGGTGTGCGCCCACCGCCGGTGTCCCCTTCATTGACGTCTGGACCCCGTTCACCGAGACCGCCCACGTCCTCGCCCACCACCAGCACGCGGAAGCGTCTGAGAATCGGGCGCACGGGTGATCCGGTGGTGCATGCGACGGCGAGCTGCTACGCCTTCGCGCGGTTCGGCGATGAGTGGCGGCTGTGCGTGATCGAGCATCAGCGCCTCGGGGGTGAACTTATCCCGGGAGTTCATGGGGCAAGTGTGTTGTCTGGCAACGAGGTGTCGGCTGCTCCACTGGTCCCCAAGGCCGGGCTCGGAATGGGGACGCGGGCCCCGCACGAAACCGGGAGGTCGGGGGTTCACGTGCGGGGCCGCTCACGGGGTGTGGGCCGTCAGACTCCGATCAGGGTGTACGTACCCGTACCGTCCTGCCTGCCGCTGGAGTACTGGCGTATGAACTCCCCGTCCGCGTACCGGTCGTGGCCCATCATGGAGCCGGTGTACTTGTTCTGCACACCGATCTTCGAGCTGCCGGGTACGTCGCGGTAGATGTAGAACCGCTGGAGGTCGTCCTCCGCGCAGGGGGCCGTCTGCACGACCGCCTGTTCGGTGGCCGCGTTCTGCGCGGCGATGGTCGCGCACCCGCCGTTGCCCCAGTTCCACAGGGATGCCTCAAGGACCCCGTTGTTCTCGGTCACGTTGCACAGGCGCCAGTTGTCCAGGTGGGCGCTGAAGATCGTCGAGGGCCGCAGGCGGACACCGTCGGCCGCCAAGAGCGGCGCGCCCCAGGACAGGGGCTTGCCAGGTACGGCGATCTTGTAGGCGCCGGGCTCGCAGTTGAGAGCAGCCCGCGCGCTACGCCCGGTGGCCTTGCGCTGTTCGGCGGACGTGCCGCTGGTGAGAGCCGGGCGCTGCACGAGGCGGTCCCGCTTCTCCTTCGCCGTCGGCGCCACCGCACCCGCCGGGTGCTCGGCCTTCGCGGCGGCCGATCCGCAGTCGAGGAGTTCTTGCGCCTTGGTCATGATGCTGCCCGCGGGCACCATGTCCTGGCAGCGCACCGCGCCTTCCTCAAGGGTGGTGTAGGTGGTGAAGCTGCCGCTGCCGGGCCCTTCGATCCACTTCAACACCCAACTGCCGCCGTCCTGTTGGACGCGGTTGCAGTTGAGGCTTCCGTACGTACCGGTGACCTTCTTGGTGCCCTTGTAGACGCCGTAGTAGCCGGGCTGGCTGAAGTTCCACGTGACCGAATTCGACGCGCTGCTGGTGGAGGAGTAGTTGACCTGTACGTTCAGGCCCAGGCTCGCGCCGACGGTGCCGAGGGTCTCGACGGCGAAACTGCCCTGGTCGTTGCCGTTGAGGCCGACGGAGACCGAGATGGTGGTCTGGGTGCTGGTGCTGATGGTCTGGGAACCGGTCGTGCCCTCGGTGACGTACCAGCCCTTGAAGTGGGTGATCGTCGGGGACACTTCGGTGGTCTTGATGTACGGGTGGCGTGTGCCGAGGTCGGCCGCCGTACAGGTGCCGCCGGGCCGGAGCGCCGTCGTGTTGGTGGGCGTTGCAGCAGCCGGTGAGGCGGCAAGGCCCATGGCGGTGACCGCCCCGGCGGCCGCCGTAGCGGTCACCGCCATGAGTGATCTGCCGATGCGGCTGACGGGTCCTATGGGGCGCATCGTTGCCTGTTTCCCCCTGGTCGTGTGTGTCCGGTCGGGGGTGAATGTAGCGGCCACGCGGGTGGTGACGTGAGGCCGGAACTGGCCACGAATGCTCACGGAGGGGCTTGTCCCACCCCTGGCGCAGACCGTTGCCGGGCCGGTTCGATCCCCGGTCAACCCGTACGCCACCGAACACGGGAGACCACCCTGCGAAACGCGCCAGGCACCTGCTCGCGGCAGTAGCCGCACTCGCCCTGACCGCAGCCCTCCTCGCTCCGGGCGCCTCACCGGCCGCCGCCGCACCGTCGGCGGCCAGCCGGGCGGCTCCCAAGGCCACGGCACGTGCACGGCCACCCCCCGGCCCGACCCTGGGCACCCGCATCGCCTCAATCGCCTCCATCACCGCGGCGAACTGGATGCAGGCATTGGTGTCCCCGCCGATCCTGGCGCCGGCCGCGGGTCCGCGGCCAGGAGCTCGCCTGTACGGCCGCTCATTCATGCGGAACGCCCTCTCAACGGGATGCTTCTGACATAAAATCAGTGCGCTGCGTAATCGCGTGATGGGCTCAGTCCGCGCGCGCGTCGCGACGGACCCGGGCGGGGGACATGACGAAGGCTGCGGCGGCGTGGGCCGCGAGTCGGAGAGGGCCGTCGCTCCACGGGCACGGTCCCACCGGGCAGGCAGTGCTCACCGAGTACTTCGCCATCGGCGACCGCCTGGTGGCGTTCGTCATGCGGCCGGAGTCCGACGTTCCGGAAGTCGCCGAGCTACCGCTCGGCGTCCCGCAGGTGGCGTCGCTCTTGCGCGACTCGGTCGTCGCAGCCGGGCCCGACGGCAGACCCCTCGGCTCAGCCGAGGAATGGGCGAGGACCGCCGGCGCTCTCATCGAGCCCGCCCTGCGCCTCAGCCAACCGGGGGAGACGCTCTGGTTCGTCGGCCACGACGTCCTTCACCTGCTGCCGCTCCATGCAGCCCCCCTGCCCGGCGGCGAATGGCTGCTGGACCGCAATCCGGTGTGCTACGCCCCCAGTGCCACGGTGATGCGGCACTGCCGCAACAAGGTTCGCGGCCGCGGCCGCGGGGCCCTCGTCGTAGGAGATCCCGGAGGGGACCTGGGCGACGCCAGGGAAGAGGCCAGGACCGTCGGCGGAGTCCTGGGCGCCATCCCGCTGGTCGGCGCCGAGGCAGGCCGGGAGAACGTGCTCGCCCGCCTGCAGCAGGAGGATCCCGCATTCCTGCACTTCGCCTGCCACGGCTACTTCGACGCGGCCGATCCGATGTCCTCGGGGATCGAACTCACCGCCGGAGACGGCAGTGCCCGGCTGACGGTCAGGGACCTGCTGACCGTGCGGCTGCACCCGGATCTCGTCACGCTCAGCGCCTGCCGCACCGGACTGCACCGGCTCGCCCCGGGTGACGAACTGCTCGGACTGTCCCGGGCACTGCTCTACGCGGGGGCCCGTGCCGCCGTACTGACCCTGTGGAACGTCGCCGACCTCTCCACCAGGCTGCTCATGGGGCAGTTCTACGCCGCTCTGCGAGCGGCCGCCGACGCTCCGGAGGACCCTGCCGGTCCGCCGCGGTCCCCGGCCGAAGCGCTCCGCGGGGCCCAGCTGTACACCAAGTCACTGACCGTGCAGGCGGCCATCGACGGGATCGACGAGGAGCTGGCACGGACCGGCTGCGACGATCCGGAGCGGCAGCTGACCGCTCTGATCGCACGGGCCCGGATGCAGGTCGCCGCGAGGGATCCGGCGGAAGCCGCCACCGGCTACCAGGCGGCCCTCGACCTCCTCCCGGCCCTGCCCCGCCCGGCGGATCCCTCGATGGCCGCCCGGCTCTCCGAGCGGGCCGCCCTGCTGCGCTTCAAGGCCCGTGTTCCTGCCGCACCGGACTACGGCCGGCGCCCCTTCGCCGACCCCTATCACTGGGCGCCGTTCGTGCTGCACGGCGACTGGTCCTGAATCCTGCTCCCGTTCGAGGTTCCCGATGATCCGACTGGCAGACAGAATCCGTTCGCTGGCCGTGCTCGACCCGGCCAGCGACCGTGACACGGCCCTGGCCGTACTGGACGCGGCCGCAGCGCACCACGCCGTCCTCGACCACGGCGGGCGCCCTGGCGGATGCCCCGGCAGGCGCTACTCCGGCCCGCTCGACCGGACCCGCCTGGCCGACCTGCCGCCTGCGGCCCCCGTCGGCCTCCTCGCGGACCACGCGCGTGCGTCGCCCCGCCTCCACATCGACGGGCTGTCGGAACTCGACGGCCTCACCGTCCCCGAAGCGGAAGCCCTGGCCCTGCTGGCGGCCGTCGGCACGGAGGGCCTGGTGCTCTTCCAGGACGGCCGTCCAGTGGGCTTCGTTCCGTGGGACGACCTCGCGGACGTGCTCCCGCTGCCGACCGATGAGCCGGAACGGTCCGGTGGCGGCCTCGGCGGGACCCCGATGTCACCGGCCCGCTGCTATGTGTGCCGGCACTGCGATCCACCGGTACGCCGGCTGCCCCGGTCGGGACGCGACCTCCCGGTGTGCCCGGTGGACCTCAGGCACGGCCCCATGGAGCGTGAGGCCCCACGATGCTGACGACGGTACTGGCCCGGGGAACCACGGTGTTCGACCGCAGGACCCTCCTCTCCGCCTTCCTGCCGGCGGTCGTCTTCTGGGGCCTGACCGCGGTCGTGGTGCTCAATGCCGCGGTGGGACGGCGGGCTGCGCTCCACGGCTGGCAGGCGGTCGGCGGCTTCGCCCAAGGGCTCGCTCTTGCGGCGTTCCTCGTCTGGTCCGGCCTGTGGGCCTTCCTGACCGCCGCGATGAGTACCAGGACCATCCGCTTCCTCGAAGGCTACGGCCCGCGGCGGCCCGTGACGGCGGCGGTGCGCGACAGGCTCCGGAAGCGGCATGCGGACGAAGTGGAAGCGCTGGAAACCGCTGACGCCCGCCTGGAGATGCGGCATGTCGCCCTGCTCGAAGCCGGTCGCCTGCTGGTGCTGCCGAGCCCTGCTGAAGCCGGCGGCGGCCCGCCGGGAGCCCCCGAGGAGCTGGACCGGCTGCTGGACCGGGCGGAGCGGGCCGTGACCGGCCTCCGGGACGAAGACCTCCGGGCCGAAAACCTCCGGGACGAAGACGTCCGGGACCTCCCCGCCCGGCTGCGTGCATGGTGGTGCTGGTCGGCCGCCCAGCCGGCCGCCCCGGGCGCAGGCGGAGCACACTCGGAACGCCGGCGTCGCCTGGACTCCGTCATCCGGGTCTTCGCCGAGCGCGTGGCCAGGGCAGAGCGGTCGGTCGAAGCCGAGCGCGCCGAACTTCTGGCCCTGCTCGCAGTCTACCCGGCCGACCGGTCGCTGATCATGCCCACCCGTCTCGGCAACGCCGTACGCGCCGCCGAGGGGTACGGGGCCGAACGGTACGGCATGGACACCGTGCTGGTGTGGCCCAGGCTGTACCCGCTCCTGCCGGAGGCCGCCGTGAAGGCGGAGACGGACGCGCGCACCGCCTTGGACCTGCTGCTGAACGTGTGCCTGTCCGCGTGGCTGTTCGGGCTGCCGCTCTCGGTGGTCGCCGCGTTCGGCAGCGGCGTCCGCCCCTTGCTGTGGTGGGTGCCGCTCCTGCTGCTGCTCGCCGCGGCGGCCGTGCGGTCGGCCCCGGCCGCCCTGCTCTCCGTCGCAGCGTTCGCGGCACGGGTCCCGGGAGCGCCGGAGGGCTGGTCCGACGGCCGGGCCGACGCCGGGCTCCAGTTGGCGCTGACGTGCCTCGCGGCGGTGGCACTGCTTTCCACGGCCGCCTATCGCGCGGCGGTGGAAAGCGCCGTCGCCTGGGGCGAGCAGCTGAAGTCGGCGGTGGACCTCTACCGGTGGAGGCTGCTGGACGAGCTGAGCGTCCGCCGCCCGACCGGCCCCGAGCAGGAACGCCTCATCTGGGGCGAGGTGACCGGTGTCCTGCACCGCGGCTATCCGCCGGACGCGGCTCTGGTCGGCTACGGGGGAACCGAGCAGGCGTCCGCAGCCGGTCACCCGCAGCCCCGCCTGTTTCCGGTGCCCGTCCGGCCGCTGCCCGCCTTCCACCCGGTCGGGTCCGCCGACGTCGAACCGCGGTGGGTCTGGTGGAACCTGCCGGACGAGAGGTGCGCGGCCGCAGTCGAGGACATCGTGGGGCGGATTCCGCTGCAGGCCCTGGAGCCCGGCCGCCCGGTCCCGGCACGACTGCTCCTCGGCCCGGAAGGGCCGGGAGCGTCGCGCGCCCTGACCGAGGTGGGAATCGCCATCACCGGCCCGGACGCGCTCGGCGGCGCCTTGCAGCCGGGCGACCGGGTCGACCTCTCGCTCTTCTCCGCCGACCACGTCATCGCCGCGGCGTTCACCGGTCTCGTCGTGCTCCGCTACGTACCCGCACCCGCCGCCTCCCCGCCGGAGCCCACGGGCCCGGACACCCTCGTGGTGGCGGTCGAACCCGACATTGCCGCAGCCCTGACGAGAGCCACCCGCCACACGACCCCTGTGGCCACCAGGGCGCTCCCCCTCACCGGACGCGCCGTCACCACACCGAGCACCGGGGGCGCAACAACGTGACCGAGCCACGCCCGTTCGAACAATGGCTGAAGGACCTCCTCGCCGATCCGCGCTCCGACGACCGGGCGCTGCGGCGCCGGCTGCGGCGGCCGCCACCCATCGGCGTGTCCGAGATGCTGTTCCTGAGAGAGACCGGACTCCAGCTCATCAACGACGTGTCGGTCGAGGCGACGTGGCCGCTCCAACGGCTGCGCAGGCTCGTCATGGCGCTCGCCGAGACGCGTGACCCGTTGACCCGGACGGGACTGCTCGTCATCGGGCAGGAGATCGAGCGGGCGGGCGCAGGTCGCGGCGAGACGCCCGCACAGGCCCTCAACCACCGCGGTTGCGTGTTGGCCGAGCACGAACAGTTCCGGCCGGCCGTCGACCACTTCTCCGCCGCGCTCCAAGCCGACCCCGGCTTCGTGCCGGCACGCGTCAACCGGGCGCTCTGCGCACTGGAACTCGGCAGGGTGGACGACGCCCGGTCGGACGCCGCCGAGGCGCTGGGATGCGACCCCGTCTACCCGCCCGCCCGGTTCGCCGACAGGCTGGTGCGTCTCCTGCTCTCCCTGGCGGCTGGCAGTCCGCTGCCCGTCGGCCTGCTGGCTGCCGAGCACGGCGTGGTCGGCCTGCTCCGCACCTACGACCGCCCCCGACACCTGCTCGACGAGGTCCGCAGCGACTCTCCGTGGGACCTGGAGGCCATCACACCGCCTCCGAAGCCGCCGGCCTCCGCCGGCGCTGCGGAGCACAACCACTACGGCGTCGTCAACGGTCGCCTCGGCCGGTACGCCGAGGCGGTCCACGCCTTCGAATCGGCGCTGGCAAGGGATCCGAAGCATTCGCGGGCCAGGTTCAACCTGGCCAAGGCCCACCAGATGGCCGGTGATCACGAGCAGGCCCTGGCGGTACTGGTCGGCAAGAACCTGCCCCGCGGCGAGGCCTGCACCCTCCGCGCCCGGTCACTCAGGGCCCTGTGGCGCATCGACGAGGCCCGGGCCCAGGACGCCGAGGCGGACGGCCTGACGCGTCGGCGGCGCCGCACGCCGGGCCGACCCGGCCGCCCCGACCTCCCGGAGCTTCTTCGGGCCGTGGCCCGTCCGCCCGCTGCCCCCCGACCTGTGGACCTGGAACCGTGGAGCCCCGAACGCACCGAGTCGACCCTCGCCCAGCTGACCCGGCTGTCGGCCCGGGGCCGACACGACGATGCGATCGGACTCCTGGCCCGCATGGCGCTGCGCCCCGCGCCGACGGCACGGCTCGAAGCCGGGCTGCACGAGCAGCATGCGGTCGCCCTCGCCGGCCTCGGCCGGCCGGCCAAGGCCCGCGAACAGTACTCCGCCGCGCTCGCACTGCTGCCCGAGGGCTCCGCCGACGACATCCGCATGCGGTGCTTCGAAGGCCGGGCGTCCTGCACCCCGGACGGCACCGGGAAGTCCCGCACCGACGACCTGCACGCGGCGCTGACGGCCGCCCTGCGAGCGGCGGACCGGACGGCGGAAGCACGGCTGAGGACCCGGCTGGGACGCACCGCACAAGCGGGCGGACGCCCGCACACCGCAGCGGCGTGGTACCGGTCCGTCCTGGCGCCCGCGCGTGAGGCCGAAGACTGGCAGGTGGAGATCGACGCCCTGCGCCGGTGCGTCGAACTGGCCGGCCGGCTGGGCCGGGCCGATGAGGCGCGCACGTACGGCGAACAGCTGGACCGTGCCCGGCGCAGGGCCCGCGACCTCGCGCTCTGCAGTGACGATGACCCGGGCGCCGTGGCCCGGGCGTCCCGGCGGATCCTGCTCGCCCGCGCGCCCGCCCGGTCCGCCGCCGTCGGAAGCAGCAGCCGGGACCTCGAAACGCTCCTGGCCCACGCGGACCACCTCCGCGGCGTGGTGGGGCGCCCTGCCGACGCCCTGGCCTGCTACTACCCGGCGCTGGCCGTCTGCCTGCAACGCGAAGACCCCGAGGTGACGATGAAATGCCTGACCGGGATGGGCGTGGCCTACGAGAGCCTGGCGGGCGCGACCGCAGGCCGGGCGATCCGCGATGCGTTCAGGAAAGGCGCCCGGGGCGACGACGCCTGGAGCCTCATGGGAACCGTCTCCGATGCCGCCGGAGCACTGACCGGGGGTGAGGCCGGAGAACTGACGGAATGCGCCCGGGCCGCGTTCCGGTGGGCCCTGACACTGGCCGGTATCCGCGGTGACCAGGTGGCGCAGGCCACCGTCCTCAGCACCCTGGCCATGACCGAAGCGCGCATGGGGAACCTCGACACGGCTGCCCGCTACGAGCGGTGGGCGCTGGACGTACACCTGCGCGCCGGGGCGGACGACAACGCCCGCATCGGCCTGGAACACCTTGCGGGCATCGCGGAACGGCTCGGTGACGAAGAGGGCGCCGCCCGCCTGCGCCGCCGACGGGAGGGGCTGTACGAGAGTGTCGAACGCTGACCCGGGCCGCACGCCGCGGCCGTTCCACGAGGACTGGCTGACGGACGTCATCGGCGAGACCTGCGACGCGCAGGACGCCGCCGCCGAACTGCGGGCACTCCTTCGAGACGCTCCCGACGGTTCTGCCGAGGCCCTCACCGGGCAACTGGCCGAGCAGGCCCGGTACGCCCGCGGCTCCACCGACCGGGCCGGCGCGGCCACGCTGCTCGCACTGCTGGACACCGCCGCCGACACGGCCGGGACCCGCGCCGCACGCTTCACGGCAGAACTGGAGCACGGCCGGTACCTGCTGCACGCCGGACTGCCGGGCGACTCGCTGCCCAGGCTGGCCGCCGCACAGGAACTGGCGGACACCCCCGAGGAACGGTGCCGGGCCGTCTTCCACAGCGCAACGGCCTGGATGGAGCTGGGAAACGCCGCAGAGGCGGAATCCGGGTTCCGCAAGGCCCTGGGGCTGGCGATCGAGGCCGACGAGATCGAAGGACTGGTCCCGGCCGCCAACCGGCTCGCGGCGCTGGCGTTCTGGCGGAACGCACCCCGCGAAGCCGACGGGATCATCGACTCCGCCCGGTTGAGCGCCGAGCGCGCGAACCGACCCGACCTGGTGCTCCACCTGGTGATGACCTCGGGTGTCCGGTTCGCGAACAGCGGGGAGCTCGACAGGGCCGAGGCGGAGTACCTGCGCCTCGCCGAACTGGCATCGGCCCCCGGTCCCCGGGACTACGCCGACGAACGCCGCCAAGCCCTCGCGGCATCCCTCTCGGGCAGGATCGCCCTGCGGCTGCGGCGCCTGAAACCGGCAGAGGCCGCGCAGCTGGCTCCGCAACTGCGCGCCCTGCTCGACGGGCTCAACGTGGGCGAGCAGGTCAGGGACCTGGTCCAGCTCAGTGCGGTGGGCATGCTCCTGGGCAACCTGGACGACGCGCTGAAGGACGCCGTCCGCGCCGTCGAGCTGTCCGGGGGAGACCGGCTCCGCCCGGAGCAGGCCGAGGCGTTGGGCCAGCTCTCGTGTGTCTACATGCTGAAGGGAGCGATCGAGCCGGCACACCGCACCTGCCTCGCCGCACTGCGCCTCGTCGAGGACAGCCGCATGACCGTGGGCGATGCACAGGCACGGCTGGCCTTCGTGGAGGACCGCTCCGCGCTGTACCAGCAGGCGGTGCAGCTCTGCCTGATCCTGGCGAAGACCCTCCGCGACCCGGCGTACCGTGCCGAAGCCCTCACCTGGGTCGAACGCATCAAGTCCCGCACCCTCGGCGAGCTCCTGGGCCTCGGCAATCTGGCCGCCCCCGCAGGCATCCCGGCGCACGCGCTGGAATCCGAGCGGGAACTGGTGGGGCGGATCCGCCGGCACGAGTCGGCCGGCGGCCTGTCCCGTGACGAGTACCACCAGGAGTGGCGGCGGCTGGAGACGCTGTGGAAGACGATGGAGGACGAAGCACCCGAGTACGTGGCGCTGCGCCGGGGGACCACCGCGACCCCCGACCAGATCCGGGACCTGCTCGGCGGATCGGGCACCGACGGCACCGAAGGCACGGGAGCCGCCGCGCAGAAGCGCCGCGCAGCGGATCCCCAGCCCCGACCCCCGCGGTACGAAGCCTCACGTGAGGTCGACCTCGAACGGCCGGAGGGCGGGCACGAGCGGCTGCTGATCCTCCCCGGGACGCAGACGGAGAGCCGCCGTCGGCTGCTCGGCCGGATCACGCGGCCCGGCCCGGTGGGGGACCGGCTGGCCGACCTGGTGCGCAACCTCGCGGCGGTGGACGGCGCGTGGTGGCCGCTGTACGGGGACGCCGTGGACGACGGACGCGTGCCCGACGCGGAACAGCTGGGGGAGCGGCTGCGACGCTGCGTCGACCGGTGGGGTTCGGACGACCAGCGCCGCGCGGCGGAGCACTGGTGGAGCGAACGGCTGGTGGCCGGCCTGTGCCGCACGCTCACCCCCAGGCCGCCGGACGACGCCTCCTGGGCCCCCGTGAGGTCGGCCCTCCGCAAGGACCGTACTGCCGCCGCGCTCTGCCGCGACCTCCACGACCGCGGGCTGCTGCCCGGGGAACCCGCCACCGACGAACGGCTCACCCGGGAGGAGGAACTGCTGGGCGCACCCTTCTTCGACCGCCTCGCCCACCGGGTCCGCGACGCCTCCCGCTGCGGCCCCGCCGGAACCGCAGCGGCACGCTTCGAGCTTGGACTGCGCGCAGCCGTACTGCTCGTGCCGGCAGGAGCCCGCCTGCTCGCCGCAGGCACTGCGTTCATCGACGAGCTCCCGGAATACCGCTACGTGTGACGCCGCCCCGAGCACCACCCGTCCGCCGCCCCTCCTGCCGGAACGTGCCAGGCGATGCCGCGCCATTGCTTGAGGCGGTTGAGGCGGCGTTCCACGACGTCCGGCGTGTGTAGACCTGGCGGTCGAAGGCGGAAGGGCGGCCGCCGCGGCTGCCCTTGCGAGCCCGGTTGCGGACCTGGGCGGCCCGCTCGGGGATGGTGCGCCTGATGCCACGGTGTCGCAGCCAGGTGCGGATCGCCTTCGAGCTGTAGCCCTTGTCGCCGATGCCGTGAAGTGCCAGGTTGCGGAGCCCTTTTTTCGTGCGCCGGCCGCGTCCTGGTGAGCGCGGCCGGCGGTGGAGTCGACCGACACCAGCCAGCCGATGTCGCCTGCGGCGTCGGCCTGCGCCTGTGCCGCCGCCAGCACTCGATCTTCTGCCATTGCGCGTCCGTCGGCTCATGTCGCCGCACCACACAACGCATCTGCCCGGCCCAGGCACTGATCCACCCACCCCAGCAAGAGCCATCAGAAACGACCTGGACCGTGGGCGGCGAGGTGGTCGGCGAGCGCGGTGAGTTCGGCGGCGTCGCGCCCGAGGCGCTTCATCTGGTACACGGTGGGGATGACCCGGCAGTGCGGGGTGTGGGCCTTGATGTCGCGGGCGGTGGCGAGCGCGGCCTCGAACCGGGGGCGGACCCGGATGCGGGTGCTGATCTTCTCGCTGAACACCTTCTCGCGCGGAACGCCGTGCTTGGCGAGGGCGTCGAGCCGGGAGTCGAGTTCTTGCCCGAGGGTCGAGCAGCGGGCGTAGCCGATCCGGATGTCTGCACCGGGGGTGTCCGGGTCGACCGGGGCCGGCGGCGGGGTGCCGGGGCGCCACGGCTGCCCCGGCTGGCGGTCGGCCGGGGTCTGGACCCGCAGGAGCTTGGCGAGCCGGGGCACCTTCGTGAACCGGCCGGTGTGGTACGTCCCGGCGACCGCGCCGCCGCGCGAGCGGCACGGCTATCCCGGTGCGGCCGCGCACCGCGGGCAGGGGTGGCACTCGACGTCGGCGGCATCGGCCGGGGCGGGGTCGTGAGGGTCCGTCATAGCCCCGGACGTTGTCACCACTCAGTTCTCAGAACGGGGTGTCGTCCGTTCTCGAGTGAGAACGGGTTGTGAGAACCCGATCCGGCGTCCGTGTGGCTTCCCGGGCCTTCCGTTGACCTTGCTCTGGGAAAGGACACCGTTTATGCGAGATCAGACCGTCCATGAACGGCCTGGAACGTTCCCGCCGCGGTGAACGCGTTGGTGATCGGCGCGATGAGCGAGGCGAAGCGGCGGGCACCTGCGTTGCCGATCGGCGCCCATAGCGCGGCGCAGTGTTCGTCCGTTTCCACTTCGATGCGCTCGCGTGCCGTACTGCCGGCGTCGGTTACCACGCCGTGGGAGTCGAGCCAGCCGCGCGCGACGAGGCGTGCCGTCGCTGCGCTCCACTCCTCGTCGTCCCACTGGCGGGTCGCTCGCGCGAGAGCTGTCGGGAGGCGGCCTGTTGCGGTGTGCAGAACGAGGCAGTCGCACGGCCCGAGGCCGTTGTCGGCGAGTACGACGAGATGGGCGTCGCCGCGCCACTCGCGTGCCACCGTGAGCTGCTGCCACAGGGCGACAAGAGGATCGGATGGAAGCGCGACCGAGGCGTTCGCGGCGGCCAGCACCTTTCCGGCGTAGTCGGCACCGGCGACGACCGGGTCGATCAGCGAGCGCGCCTCGGCAAGGTGGTCGTCCGTGAGATGTACGTTGACGCGCCGCATCGCCCGACCGGCGGCCAGGAAACGGGCGGCCTGCCACCGCTCGGGCGGCGCGGTGTCCCACACGCCCGCCATGGCCCGCACTGCCCGCGGGCTGAAGTTGTAGAAGGCCGCGAGCGTGACCTGCCACGGAACCGCGCCCATCGCGGCCGACCGGAAGGCCAGATACGCCGGCCCGCGGTCGGTCACGCCGAGCCCGGCGGCCTCCTCGGCGCTCTCGGGGGCGAGATAGATGAACAGGTGGGCGGCGCTGACGACGCGGCTGACATCGCGGACGGCGTTGAGGTCCATCAGGCTGTCGCCGGTACGGGCGGAGTCGGGAAGGGAGCCGGGGTGCATGGCGGTGGTGTCTCCGGGAGTCGGGTGGCGCTGTCATGCGGGTGTTTCGGCAGTGGCGATCAACACCGCGCGTCCGGGCGAGGACGTTCTCATCGACTGCCGAATCGACGGTAGCATGGATAATCGATTATTCAGTGGATCGTCTAGGATGGGCTCATGACTCAGACGGCGCACTCCTCCACCCCGCCGGGGAAGCAGATGCTTTCCGAGCAGGTCTACGCACACCTGCGAGACGCGATCATGCGCGGGGACCACTCTCCCGGCGCCCCCCTCAAGCCGCAGGATCTTGCCAAGGAGCAGGGCGTGAGCTTGGCCGTGGTGCGCGAGGCGCTCGTGCGGGTGGTCGGCGAGGGGCTCGCCGACCGGCTGCCCAACCGCGGTTTCGCGGTCCCGTCCTTCTCCGACCGCCGCTGGCAGGAGATCGCGGAAGCCCGCCGGACCGTCGAACCGGTCGTACTGCGCATGTCCATCGAACGCGGCGACGTCGACTGGGAGGCCAGCGTGCGGGCCGCCCACCATCGTCTGGTGCGCACTCCGGCGTACGTGCCGCAGGAGAGCGAGTACTACACAAGCGCTTGGGCCGAGGCCCACAGGGCCTTCCACCGCACCTTGCTGGAGGGGTGTGGCAACAGCGCACTGCTGGCGACCTTCGACCGGTTGTGGACCGCAAGTGAGCTGGCCCGCCGTTGGTCGGCGCACCGCAACCCCGACCGGGACGGCGCCGAGGAACACCACAGGCTGGAGGAGGCGGCGCTGGCCCGCGACGCCGACACCGCAGCCGCGCTCCTGGTCCGGCACCTCACCTTGACCGCGGCTGCTCTGACCGACGATTCAGGCCTCTGAGGAGGATCGGGTCCTCCAGGCGCCGTAGCTCGGGGATGAACCGGGTCAGCGGGTTGTCCGGGGGTCGGACGGCGTATGCCTCGATCACCTTGAGCGCGTCGCCGTCGCTGGTGGTGAACCCCGCCCGGCCAGCCGTGACGCCCCTGCTGTCACGGATGTTCTTCGCGTAGGCGTACTGGATCCCGGTGGTGCTGTCCTCGAAGGCGCTGACCAGCTGGTCGGCACGGCGCCGCTGCTCGGCGGTCATGTCCGCCACCGGCTGCGGCGGACACCGGTCCGCGGGGGTCGGGTGGCTGCACGGGCCCGAAGGCGAAGACGAGGCCGCTTCATCCGGCTTCAGCCGCGTAGACACGGACATGGTCGACCATCATGGTGGGCCGACTTGAGGGGGTCCGGCCGGGTACCGGCGGCGCCGTCGAAGTCGTCCGACCAGACCAGGTGCCAGGACGAGGGCGGAGGTGCCGGGGACGGGCTCGCGGGCGGGGTGCAACCCGTCAGCGCCAGCAGCAGAGCGAGCCCGGCCGCCGCCGTGAGCCGCCCGCCAGGCCGGGCTCCCGGCACGGTCCCGCATCGGCGGATCACGAGGCACCGCAGGTCTTGTGGAGGTAGCAGGTGCTGCCCGCGGGTACGAGGTTCAGGTCGCGGCGGACGATGCTGATCTTGTCGCCCCAGCCCTGGCAGACCTTCCTCATGCCGGACTCGGTGTACTCGATCACGTCGTTCCCGAACGCATCGGTGTAGGCGGCGCACTCGTCGTACTGGCCGCACTCCTCCACCACGGCGAAGTCGGCGCCGACCTCCTTGCGGGCCGGGGCCAGTTCCGGGGTGTTCTTCTGGCCGACGGCCAGGTTCTTCTCGTGCGCGTGGGCGGCGAGGAGGGAGAGAAAGGCCTTCGCGTCGGCGGGGTCAACAGGCCTTTGGGGGCGCGGATGCGGACGGGGACGGTGTCTCGTCCGCTGCCTGGCCGCCTTCGCTCAAGCAGCCGGATATCGTGAAGGCGCCGACCACGGCCGCCACCGTGAGCGCCGCGGCGGTCCTGCGGGTAGAAGTCCGCTGTTTGACGGGTATGGAGACCTCCAGGTCGAGAGTTCGCGGGTCAGTTCGTCCGCGTGACGGGCAGGCAGGCATGCGGGAACGGCGTCCCGGCGGACGGCGGGAGGACGAACGGGTCCGTGGCGTGGCACCACTGGCTCGCGCATGCTTTTTCGAGGTGCCGGCCGGACGGCCTCCACGCCGGCTTCGCCGCCGGGCCCTGGAGCTGTCGGGCTCCAGGAGAGGCCGGCTCCAGGAGAGGCCGGCTCCAGGAGAGGCCGGCTCCAGGCGGGTCGGGGCCGGTCGGTCAGGCGGTGCCGGACACCAGTCCGGCGCGGTGGGCCAGGACGACCGCCTGGACCCGGTCGCGCAGGCCGAGTTTGGCCAGGATCCGTGAGACATAGGTCTTGACGGTCTCCGGGGCGATGAAGAGGGCTTCGGCGATCTCCGCGTTCGACAGGCCCTCGGCCACCTGCCGGAACACCTCCTGCTCGCGTGGTGTCAGTGCCTTGACGACCTTCACGCGTTCGGGGTTGGTGGGGCGGATGTGCTCGGCGAAGTGGCCGATGAGGTGGCGGGTGACCGCGGGCGCGAGCAGGGCCTCGCCCCGGGCCACCGTTCGGATCCCGTTGACCAGCTCGGCCGGGGGTGCGTCCTTGAGGAGGAAGCCGCTCGCTCCGGCCCTGAGGGCGTCGTACACGTACGCGTCGACGTTGAAGGTGGTGACGACCAGGACCTTCGGCGGGTCCTCGGCATCGGGTCCGGCCAGTTGCGAGGTGGCCTGGATTCCGTCGAGCAGGGGCATCCGGATGTCCATCACGACCACGTCGGGACGGAGCCGCCGCGAGGCTTGGACCGCCTCGTGCCCGTTCTCGGCCTCGCCGACGACCTCCATGTCGGGCTGCGCGGAGAAGATGGTCACGTAGCCTGTGCGCACCAGTGCCTGGTCGTCGCAGACGAGTACGCGGATCGGCGGCGGCGCGTCGCTCTGGCTCACGGGGCTACTCCTGCACGGGTTGGGTGGGAATCGTGGCGCGGACCTCGAATCCGCCCTCGGGCCGGGGTCCGGCCTCCAGTTGACCATCGAGCATCCGCACCCGGGCGCGCAGCCCGGCAAGACCTCGCCCGCCCTGCGGTCCCGGCCCGTGTGGTACTGGTGCGGCCTGCGGGGAGCCGGCGGATCCGTCGGTGATCACCGTGATCTCGATGCGGTCCCCGCCGTGGTGGACCGAGACCCGTGTCGGCTGCCCGGCCGCGTACTTCATCGCGTTGGTGAGCGCCTCCTGCACCACACGGTAGGCGGCCAGTTCCACGTCCACCGGCTGCGGCCGTTGCTCGCCCTGCTCGCTGAACTCGACCGGCTGGCCGGACCTGCGAGTCCCTTCGACGAGGTCCGTCACCCGCCCCAGGGTCGGGGCCCGCTCGGCACGCGCCGCCTCTCCGGTCGCGCTCTCTCCGGCCGCGCTCTCGCCGGTCGCCTCCAGCACGCCGAGCAGATACCGCAGCTCCCTCAGCGCCCGCCGCCCGGTGTTGCTGACGGCGACCAGCCCCTCTCCGGCCCGCTCCGGCGCGGAAGTGATCAGGAACTGTGCCGCGTCGGCCTGGACCACCATGGCCGTCACGTGGTGGGTGACCACGTCGTGCAGCTCGCGGGCGATCCGGGCCCGCTCGGCCGCCGTGGCCACCTCGGCGGCCAGCCGCCGCCGCTCCGCCTCTTGCGCCCTGCGCACGCGCACGCTGCTCCCCACCAGCCAGATCGCAGCCAGAGTCAGATAGAACGCGGAAAAGTCCGCGACGCCCAGCGGTGAGCCGAGACGGTTCAGGACGAAGGCCAGGGCGACGTAGCCCGCACTCGCTGCGGCCGCCGTGCTCCGGCGGAAGCGGACCTGATGGGCCCCGGCCGAGTACAGCGCGACGTACAGGCCCACGCTGCCGAACGTCGTCGCGAAGCCCAGCGCCTGGTGCGCGGCGAACGCAGCGGCGACGACGGCCAGACAGGCGGCGGGCCACCGGCGCCGGGCCGCCACCGGCAGGGTCTGGGCCAGGGTCAGTGCGATGCTCAGCACGCTCGCCGGCCGCTCGGGCAGATCACCGATCTGCGCGCCGATGTTCGACAGGGTCGGCGCGAAGGCGAGCAGCGCGAGCACCAGGGCCAGGACGCCGTCCTGGAAGGAGGCGCCCTCTTCCCTCCACCGGTTGAGCGGCGCCCGGAGCCGTGAGAGGCCCCAAGGTGTCTGACGGGACGTCACTTCCGTATCCTCCGGTCGGTCTGTGTCAGTGCCGGGCCCGCCGCCGGGGCAGCAGGTTCCCGCCCCGGCGGGCTAGGACGAACATCGGGACGGTGATCAGCACGCTGAGGAGGATGGGCACGACCGATGCCTCCAGACCGAAGATACCGCCGGTCAACAGCGACGAGCCGTGGGCCTCCACCGTGAACAGGCCGTCGGGGGTGTGCCCGGAGAGCGGAACACCGGCCAGCTGTTGAACGGTGTTCCAGGCGAAGTGCAGGCCCGAGACGAACCAGATGCTGCGCCGCCACATGTACGCGGCGCCGAGCATCACACCCGCCTGCAGAGCGATCGCCAGCGCGCTCCACGGGCCGGCCCCCGCCCCGCCCAGATGGGCGGCACCGAACAACACCGCGGTCACCACGATGGCAATCCGGCTGCCCCACCGCTGCTCCAGGCCCTGCAGGAACAGACCGCGGAACATCAGCTCCTCGGTGACCGCGGTACCGATCTGCACCATGACCGCGGACCCGACGACCGGAAGCAGGCTCTTTCCGGCCCAGGAGAAGGAATATCCCCCGAACAACGAGACCAGCAGCAGGGACGCGAGGATGAAGCCCAGGCCGATCCCACCGCCGAGCAGCGCCTCGCGCAGCGCGCCGGGCCGGGCGATCTCCGGCGTGGCACGCCCCGCGAGCCGGCGCATCACCAGCACGTACACGGCCACCGCGGCGGCCGCACCCAGCACCGGCACCGGACCGGGCCCCGTCGCGGTCACACTCGCGACCAGCCCGACCCCGACCAGCCCGGTCACCGTCCAGCCGAGCGGGGAGCGCAGGATCCTGCCGAAACGGCCGCCCCGGCCAACCGGCTCGGTGTCCGGACCGGGGTCCGCTTCGTGCTTCGCAGTGGATGTCGTACTCATGATGGCCTCTCCTGTGGCGGTGGTCGCACCGGCGGCGACCTGACGACCACGCTAGGAATCCGGAGGCGTCCCGCGAATCACCCGCCGATGGACAGCCCTGGTAGCTCTCACGGGGGATGCGCCGCACCTGCCGACCCGTTCCAGCCCTCTCAACCACGGAACGCAGCCGAGGCACGAACAGGATCGGGCACCCTCCGAGGGCCGGGCCACCCCGGTCGCTGCGGCGGCGAGGTCGAGGTGACGGCCCCCGCCCGGGCCCCTGGCTTCGCGCACCCAGGAGGTGGCCGCTGCCGTCAGGGTCATCGCCACCTCGTGCCCGCAGGCCCACTGCCAACCCCCGTGTCGCTGGCCACTGACACTCCCCTGTCGTCCGTGATGCTCGCGACGCCCGGAACGGTACCGCGATTCGTCGGCAGAACAGCCGAGTGCGCTGATCGGCCGGCCTGACCTGGAGGACACCCTCAACCGCGGCGACGGGCCGCTGCGGCTCAACGACGACGGCGAGTTGGTCATCTCGCCGCTCACAGCGAAGGACATCCCAGGCGAGGCCGAGGAGCTGCACACGGAGCTGGAGCAGATGCTGCCGAACGCGCCCATCACCTCGCTACCGGTGGAGATGGACCGGCACGGGGCGGGAAGGGGGCCCGGTGAATACCCGACAAAGGCGGTGCGGAGAATGTCGGGTGATCGGGGCCGGTGTCGTCGCACGATGGGGGCATGGATGACACGATCTTGGTATCCCGTTTCCTCCGCGACGGCTTCGTGAAGTTGGAGGGCGCCGTCGCGCCGCGCGTAGCCGCGGACTGCGCGCGGCTGCTGTGGCGAGAGACGGGCTGTGCCCCGGACGACCCTTCGACGTGGACGCAGCCCGTGCACTGGGTGGCTGGCATGGCGCAAGGGCCATTCGCCGCCGCGCCCAACTCCCCATCCCTGCATCACGCGTACGACCTGCTCGTCGGCCCAGGACGCTGGGAGCCGCGCTATTCGCTGGGCACGTTCCCGCTGCGCTTCCCGCACAAGGAGGAGCCGGACGACGCGGGCTGGCACATCGAGGGGAGCTATCTGCCGGAGGGCGAGAGCTGGTACTTCACCAATCTGCGCTCCCAGGGCCGGGCGCTGCTGATGCTGTTCCTGTTCAGCGAGGTCGGTGAGGAGGACGCCCCGACCCGGATCCGGGTCGGCTCACACCTCGACGCGCCGAAGGTGCTGGAGCAGTACGGGGAGGACGGGGCGAGCGGGCTGACCCTCGCCCCCGATCTGGTGGCGGCGTCCGACCACCGGCCACTCGCCCTCGCCACCGGGTCCCCGGGTGACGTCTTCCTGTGCCATCCGTTCCTGGTGCATGCGGCGCAACCGCACCATGGGGTGCGGCCGCGCTTCATGGCCCAGCCTCCGCTGATGCCGGCCGCGCCGTACGAACTGGAGCGGGCCGACAGCGCGTACTCACCCGTGGAGATTGCGATCCGCCGGGGCCTGGGACAGGACACCCCCGGTCCGGACGGGGACGGTACCGACCGCAGCGCCGAATAGACGTGCTTCACGATGCAGCTGCCGACCGGGAAGGCGTTGACTGTCCGGGCGGCGGCCGGTGTATCCCTTGACTCGCTCGGCAACCCGAACACGGTGCGGAACCACGGGATCGGGGTTGGCAAGACCGCCGAGCGGATCGGCGAGGGCCGGCAGCCGCTGTCGTCGGTCGCGGACGACGAGATCGGCGAGGCCCCCGAACTGCTCTGGGGGCACTGCGGCGGCCAGCACCTGGAACTCACGCCGGGCCGCGGCGCTGTCCTGGCTGCTCGGCTGGTGCCGCCACCCCGGCCCGCTCGAAGATGGCCATTGACCGGCTGATCGCCCGGCGCGGGGTCCGCCTGCGGGAGAAGACGCTGTGGCGAACGCTCTACGAGACGTCCGGGCGGGCGGATTCGATGTGGGCGGACTTTCAGCCGGGGACCGTCCAGAACCACCCCGACCCGGCGGCCGGCCGATCGCGCTGGACGTGCGTGAAGCGCCTCCACACTTGGTGCCGGAGGACCTGCGCTGGCGGATCACCGGCAATGGGGTCGCGGTTCCCCTCGGCTGGGCCGACCCCACCGACACCGTCCGACTTCCCCACGACCCTGTGTGCCGCTACAGCTTTGTCCCTGTCATCTCCGAACCCGGGAGCGGAACGGGAGAAGCTCCTCTCCAAGTTGCCCGCTCACCTCCGGCAGACCCTCAAGGTCCCTGCAGCACAGCTTCAGACCGACATCCAGGACGCCGTCACCGACGCGCTGTCCGTCCTCACGGCCGGCCACGAGGAACGGCAGGTGCACCCGCCGGGGGAGCGGGCCGCCTACGCGCTGGCCTGCCAGGCCGCCGACCAGACGCGCTCGCCGAAGCGCACGGTGCTGCCGCCGCTGACCGAGCTGCGCGAGCGGTGGCAGGCCTCAGCAATCGCCGCGTTCGGCGCCTGCACCGTTCACCGGCTCGCCGAGCGGGCCCGGGCGGCGGCCACGGCAGTATGGGCATAGGTGCGGCCGGTCATCGACGTCGCCGCCGTGGTGTACGTGATGCGCGGCGCGTTCAAGCACCACCACCTCCGCTCCGAAGCCCGCCACCTCTCCTACATCCTGCTCGTCCAGGCCGTTCTCACCGGCCCGGCCCGGCCTGGACGAGCAGATCGTGCAGCACGTCCTCGACCACTACACCCGCACCATCGACCAAAACCAGACGATAACCGCCGACCTCCACGCCCTGTACCCGCAGGACACCGAGGACCAGGCCGTGCTGCGCCCCTGACCCGCAACAACCGGTCCGCCACCCCGTACGAGCGGGCCCGCCTCGCCGCCGACGCCCTGACCGCCCGGGTCCACGCGGTATGCCGCGCAGACCGCCTGAACTCCCAGGCCCGGCCGCGCACCGTCGCCGTGCCGCCCACCCCGAGACCGAACCTGCGCCCGGGGCGGAGGGCCGGCCGGGACCTTGAGCCGACGACGGACGTCCCCGCGGTGGAGCAGACCCGCCGGACGCTGGAGGCCGCCGCCGAGATGGCCGCCAGGCTCCAGGCCGGCATTCGGGAACGAGCCGCCGCCCACGGTCCCCAAATGCAGCCCGCCCCGGCGACGTCCCCACCACCGCACGCCCAGCAGCCTGTCCAGCCCGTGCCGGGCCGGACACCACCGCCGGAGGAATCGCATGACCACCACGCCGTCGCCGGACCCGAGGATCGAAGCCGTCGCCGCCCGGCTGAGGGAGGCCGTCCAGGAGCGCGCCGAGGCGCTCGGCCCGCCGCCGGTGTGGCAGCCGATCTGGAAGCGGCCCCGGAAGCCGAAGCCCATCAAGGCGAGGAAGGCGGAGCTGGCCCAGCAGCGCAAGGCTGGCGCAGCTCGATCCGCTCCGGCGCCAGTGTGGTGGCCCGGGGGCGCTGGTTGGCGAGGCGGTCCCGTCCGAAGGCTCGGCCGTTAGCGTGGTGTTGATGGTGTGGCAGGGTGGTGGGGCATGTGGGCCTTCGGGGTCCTGTGAACGCGAGAAGGGTATGTCATGAACGAGGCCGAGCTCAGGGCGCTGTTCGACGAGATCGACACGGACGGCGACGGGCGGATCAACATCGTCGAACTGGCGGAGGGGTTCAAGGCCGAGGGCGCCCAGGGGCACCTCGCTGAAGAGGTCAAGAAGGCCATGGCGGCCGACGTGAACCACGACGGGGTCCTCGACTTCGAAGAGTTCCGCACCCTGCTGAAGTAGCGGCAGACTGACAGCCCCCGTACGGACCCGGAAGGGCCGAACGGGGGCTGACGTGTGTGTGAGAACGGTCATCGCCGGGAGCCGGCGAGTACATCGGCGATGCACCGCAGTCTGGTGCTAGAAACGTGTGCCGTGGAGGGGAGGCGGACGACGTCGACGCCGGCGCCCGCGAAGTCCCGTTCCCATCGCTTGCTCCGGGGTGTCCCTTTCCAGCCGCCACCCTTGAAGCAAGGCACAGGGCTACCCGGACGCCTACGGCAACGTTCGCGCCTACGTCAGCCGGGCCCTACGCGGCAAGCCCCGGCGGGTCGGTCCCCGGCAGCCTTCCGC
This sequence comes from Streptomyces sp. NPDC090445, assembly GCF_044769385.1. NCBI lineage: Bacteria > Bacillati > Actinomycetota > Actinomycetes > Kitasatosporales > Streptomycetaceae > Streptomyces > Streptomyces sp. NPDC090445. The sequence goes on from NZ_JBIVXV010000046.1 coordinate 37,690, forward strand.
CCGCGCCGTCACCCGCTGGATCCTCACGCGCCCCGGCGCTCTGTTCGAGAGCGACCGGATCCAGCTCAAGGCCGTGCCGGCCACCTGTCCCGAACTGGACGAACTCGCCGGGCACGTGCGCTCCTTCGCCCACATGCTCACCCAGCTGCAAGGCCACCGACTGCCGGCATGGATCGAAGCGGCAACCGCCGCCGACTTGCCCAGCCTCCAGTGATTCGCCCGTCATCTGGAGCGTGACCTCGACGCTGTCACTGCTGGACTCTCGCAGCCGTGGAACTCCGGAGTCGTCGAAGGCCATGTCAACCGGATCAAGATGCTGAAGCGCCAGACGTTCGGCCGGGCCGGCTTCGAACTCCTACGCAAGCGCGTCCTTCTCTACTCCTGAAAAGGCTGCTCAGGACTCATCGTCGACCAGCCCGAACCCTTCCGGGAACTCTTCCAGGAACTCACGACGAGCCGGGTCGCTCTCGGCGGCTGCCATCTCCCCCACCAGCTCAACCAGCGCCTGCCGCTGATCATTCGGCAGCGTACTGACCACGTGGGCGACGCCCTCCATCACCTTGACCGCGTCGTCCTGATCCATCTGCTCGTCTTCGCTGCCGTCGATGAACCACAGAACATCGACCAAAGCCTCGGCCAAGGCACGAGTCAGGGACGGATACGAAGACGTCACGATGGTCTCCCAGCAGATCAACAGCAGAGTCCGGCCATCCCACCACACACTACTGACATCACTATCCGTGAGCCTCCACGGAAAGTGGACCAGAGCCCGGCCTACGGGTTCTGGCACAGATCTTGGGGAGCGGTCACAGACGGTGACAGTGTCATTCGATGGAAAACTGGAGTCATGAGCCTGGATGCTTGGCTGCAACGTGGTCACCAAGTCGCGGTCGTCGAGCGCCTACGGCGCCGTGGGGCCCTGCACTATTCGGGGTGAAGAACGCAGTGGATCCCAGTCAGGCTTTCGTTCAGCTCGCGAGCTCCCAGGGCGACGCGTTCGTCAGGATCCTGCGTCAGCTCCTCGCAGAGCCGCATCGCGTCGTCGCGGTCGCTGGCGTAGATGGCAAATGCATCGCGGACCGCGGTGTGGATCCAATCGCCATGGTTCGGGCTGGCGACTGCCAACGCGGACGCGACAATCAGCAGTCCGGCCCTGTCCTGCCTTCGGAGCAAGGCTTCTGCGGTCACCCGTGTGACAAAGGTGTCATCGCGGTCGAGCACCAGCTCCAGCAGTGGATCGACAGCCTCTTCCATCTCGGCAAAGCTCGCCAGACCGCGACCGGCGTCCGCCCGGTCCCCAGAGTCACTGCTTCGCCCGAGCTCGCCGAGGGCCACGACAGCAGCACGCCGCAGGGCACTGTCCACCAGCTTGCCCACCCCTCCCGCAAATTTCGGCAAAAGTAGCACCACGGTCCCCGCAGCAGATCGGGGGCCTCCACGGCGACTGCCTACCGCCAGTGGGGCAAACTCACTCAGCCCACGGAAACGACCTCCAACTGGCTCCATACTCACTGGTCAGCCCCACTCACAAACCCCCGAGTGGGCACCCTGTCGGGATCTGGACGACCGGCTTCGAAGGCGTCGACCAGCGGCAGAGCAACATCTCCGCGAGGAACTACTGAAGCAGGATCATTTTTCGGAGCAGTTCAAATCCGGCTCGACCGTAGAGCTGTCGCTTGATCTTCTCGATCCGGTTCACGGCGCCCTCGATGCTGCCCGAGCTCCAGTCCAGGGTGAGCCCGGCTGTCACGGCGTCAAGGTCCCGAAACAGGTGGAGTGCGAAGCCGGTGAGCCCGGGCAGCTGGCTGGCCTCGACCGCGTCGATCCAGGTGGGAAGTGTGGAGCCGACGCGGCCGGTGAGCATCTCGCCGAAGCCGCAGACATGCCCGGCGGCCGTGTCCAGTTCGGGGCAGCGGGCCAGGACATCCTTCAGGCCGGCGCGGTCGTCCTCGCTCAGCGCGGTGGGGCGTCGGGTGAGCCAGCCGATCACCTGGCGCACCGTCGGATGCCGGGGCGGCTGACCGGACGGAGCCCCGCGGAGGGTGGCGATGTGGGCGCGGACCATCTGATAGGTGACGGGCGCGTTGTCGGCGACGAGTCCACGGTGGAGGTGGGTGACGCTGGTGCATCCCGCAGCGAAGCGTCGCTCCAGGTAGGGCTTGTAGGGGTCCAGCCTGCTGGGTCGGGGCCGGTTGTCGCGGATGGCGTCCTGCCAGCGTGCGGCGTTCGCGTACCGGAGCACGGTGTTGAGGCCCCAGCCCAGGTGCCGGGCTAACGCCCGCCGTGAGTGACCCTGGGCAAGCAGCTCGTGGGCCAGGGCATGTGCTGCCTTCTTCCGCTCGGCTCGCCGGCCCACGGGGTCCGAGCCGTCCTGCGGCCGACCGGACCCCAGGGTGGCCTCCAGTAGCATGCTGCTGGGCGAAGGACTACGTAGGCAGTCGCGGTGGGCGGCGACGCAGGTTTCCACGGCTCGGCCGAGGCCCTGCCACAGATGGAACCGGTCGGCGACCTGCAGAGGGTCGGGGGCACCACGGCGGGCGCCCTCGGCGTAGGCGCCGGCCCGGTCCCGGCAGATGATCTCAACGCCGGGGTGGCGGATCAGCCAAGTGGCCAGTGGCCCGGCTTCACGGGTCGGGAGCACATCGACCACGCGACGGTCTTCGACGCTGGTCAAGACGGTGGAGTAGGTCTGGCCACGACGGATCGCAAAGTCGTCCACGCCCAGCACACGCGGCATGCTGCACTGCGGATCAGGCAGTGCCATGACCCTGCGTAACAAGGTCATCCGGCCGGCTGCGCAGCCCAGCTGGGCGGCCAGCCGAGCGCCTGCCCGCCCGGCCAGCGCGAGCCCCACTCGCTCCAAGGCGCGGTTGAGTCGAGTCGTGAACCGTGCGTATGGGGCGGCCAGCCGGGAGAACGGCTCGGCGAACGTTCGACGCGGGCAGTCCGCAGTTCCGCAGATGAAGCGCCGGACGGTCAGCTGGATCACAAAGCCCTGCTCAGCGAGCGGCAGGTCCTTCAGCTTGCGCTGGTAGCGGTCGTGGACCCGGTCCGAGAAGCAGCCGCAGTCTGGGCATGCGGCCTCGGCCTCGCGGCCTCTCGCCACCACCTCGACGGTGCCGAACGCGGCCGTCACTGTCTCGACGTCCACCTCGTCGATCCCGTCGAAGACCAGCGAGTCCCAGAACGGTGCATCGGTCTGCATGACCAGCACCATCACCGTTTACGTCCGACCGCAGCAGAGACCGGCAAACACCTGAGGGAGCGTCACTTCTGACCGTCAGACGACAAGGCGTACGCCGTCTCACAGGAATCAGTCTCCTCGCAATCGAACAGCGGGGTAACGCTCCGCGACCGCTCCCCAAGATCTGTGCCAGAACCGACCTACGACGTCGTTTCGATGTGAGGTGGGGAGTCGCAGGCTCGCACGAACAGGTGATGTTCACGAGAACGGGCTCTGGCTCAACTTCTGTGGTGCGGCGCAGCCGCTTGGCGTGCCGCGCCAACGAGCGAGGGAATCACGCAGATCAGCGGCTTGCGACGAGTCGATCGCTCTCCCATAGAGCCCGACTCCACAGAAGTTGAGCCAGAACCCGAGAACGGGAGTCAGCTGCCGCAGGCCCTTTCCCGGGGGTCTCCGTCACTGCCCGGTCTGGTTGGTGAGGGGCTGTGGGGAGGCGGTGGGTGGCGTGAACAGTGCCTGGGCGGTTTCGGTGGCCAGGTCTCGCAGCCAGGTGTGGGCGCGGTCGTTGTCGTAGCGCTGGTGCCACAGCAGGTACAGGGGGACGTCGGGCAGCGGGAGCGGCGTCGGCAGCGTGGCCAGGCCGAGTTGTTCCCGGGCCGTGCGGGTGACCGCGTCGGGGAGGGTGACGACCAGGTCGGTGTTGCGGGCGAGTTGCAGTGCGAAGGCGGCGGTGGGGCCGGCGGCGACGACGCGTCGTTCGAGGCCGCGTGCGGTCAGGGCGTCGTCGATCGGGTCGCGCAGGCGACCGCGCCGCGAAACGGTGAGGTGTTCGGCGGCTGCGTAGCGTTCGATGCTCAGCGGGCCTTCGGTGAGCGGGTGGCCGGGTCGGACGGCGACGACCAGCCGGTCCGTGCCGACGAGGCGGTGGCGGATGTCGGGGAGCGTCGGAGCGCTGGAGCTCGATTCGAGGTCGACCTCACCCCGGCGCAGCTCGGCGTCGTCCGTCCCGGGTTCGGCGGACAGTCGCAGTCGGACGCCGGGGGCCTGATCGCGGACGGCCGTGGTCAAGGCGGTGCCGGAAGCGGCGGTGAGGACGTCGTGCCAGCGCACGGTGAACACCCGGTCCAGGGCCGCCAGGTCGAGTTCCTGCTGCGCGGACAGAAGTTGGTGGGCCTGCTGCACGAGGGAGTGGACCTGGGCGCGCATGGCCAGCGCGCGGGTGGTGGGCACCATGCTGCGGCCGGTGCGGACCAGGATCTGGTCACCGGTGGCCTTGCGGATGCGGCCCAGGGAGCGGCTCATCGCCGGTGGGGTGACGTGGAGGCGCGCTGCCGCGCCGGCGACGCTGCCCTCTTCCAGCAGGGCGTCCAGCGCCGTGAGCAGGTTCAGATCCAGTTGCATGACGGTAACTCTACAAGTGACAAGCATGCACTTGTTGTTAATGATCGGGCGCCCTACCTTCGAAGTGCGGGGACGAGACATCGCAACTGTTTCCCCCCGCTTCTACCGATCCCCCAAGGAGCCCACCATGAGCACAGCCATGCCTTTCGACGCCGACGCGACGTTCCTGGCCGACGTGACCGCCGCGGTGAAGGCCGCCGGCCTCGCACTGCGTGACCGCTACACCTCGCATGCCCGGGGCGTGAGCCTGGACGAGATCGTCGGCGAGATCCACGCCAACGACGACGCGGTACTGGACGTGCTGAGGAAACCGCTGTTGCGAGCCCGGCCGGGGTCGCAGTGGGCCGAGGACGAGCTCGCCGGCGGCGCGCTCCCGGCCGGGGAATGGTGGGTGGTCGACCCCGCCGAGGGCAACATCAACCACGTCCACGGCATGGGGGACTGGGCCGTCACCGCCACCCTGGTCAGCGACAACCAGCCGGTCCTCACCGTTGTCCACCTGCCGCTGACGGGTGACACGTACACCGCCGTCGCCGGCGGCGGCGCCCGCCTCAACGACCGTCCCCTGAGGGTGTCCGCCAAGACCGACCTGGGCGCCGCGCTCATCGGCACCGGTCAGGCCAAGCCCGGCGAGGACGAGCGCACGTTCCGACGGATCGGTGACTCCGTCACCGCCCTGCTCATCAACGGCCTGGTTGTGCGCGTGTCCGTTCCCGCCACGATGCAGCTCATCCACGTCGCCGCCGGACGCATGGACGCGTTCTGGCAGTTCTCAGACGTCCGCTCCGGCCTGGTCGCGGGCGCCCTGCTGGTCTCCGAGGCCGGAGGCACCGTCACCGACCTGACGGGCGAACCCTGGACCACGGGCAGCCGCGACTTCCTGGCCGCCGCCACCGGCATCCACACCGCCGCCCTCAAGGTCCTCTCGCCGATCGCCTGACCGGACGCCTCTGTTCCTCCCCACCCCCATACCGCAAGGAGTATCACCGCATGACCAACATCGGCATCCTGGGCGCCGGACGCGTCGGCACCAACCTCGCCGGCAAGCTCTCCGCAGCCGGACACCATGTCACCCTCGGAGGCCGGAGCCTTGAAGCCGCCGCGGCTCCCAAGGCCGGGCTCGCCCCGCGGATCGCCTTCGCCGACCAGCGCACCACGGCCCGCACCACGGACCTCGTGATCAACGCGACGCCCGGCGAAAGCTCCCTGGAGCGCCTCATCGACCTGCGCACCGAGCTCTCCGGAAAGATCCTCATCGATGTCTCCAATGCCACCCGCGACGCCGCTGACGGCCTGCCCGGCGACCTGTGCTATCCCGGCAGCAGCCTCGCCGAGAAGCTCCAGGCCGCGCTCCCCGACACCCATGTGGTCAAGACCCTCAACACCATGCTCTTCATGGTCATGACCGCTCCCGAATCCCTGGCCACCCCACCGACCGCCTATCTCTCGGGCAACGACGAACACGCGAAGAAGACCGTCACCGGCTTGCTCGGCGACCTGGGCTGGCAGCCCGAACGGATCGAGGACCTCGGCGACATCACCACAGCCCGCGCCACCGAGGCCATGATCCTGGTCGTGCCCCACATCCTGCGCCGACACGGCTTCAAGCCCTTCGCCGTCTCCCTCGCTTCCTAATGCTGTTGTCAAGCGGCTGCCGTGGCTGGCGGTGTCACTTCGTAGCACCGTCGGTCACGGATCAGGGCCCAGATGACGTTGACGCGTCGGCGGGCGAGGGCGAGGACGGCCTGAACGTGCTTCTTCCCTTCGGCTCGTTTGCGGTCGTAGAACTTCCGTGAGTTCGGGTCGTAGCGGACGCTGACCAGCGCGGAGGTGTAGAAGACGCGCTGGAGTCGTCGGTGGTAGGAGATGGGCCGGTGGAGGTTGCCGCTGACCTTGCCCGAGTCTCGTGGTGCCGGGGCGACGCCGGCGAAGGCCGCCAGCGCGTCCGGGGAGTCGAACTCGTCCAGGTCACCGCCGACGGCGGCGACGAGCTCGGCGCCGAGCACGGTGCCGATGCCGGGGACGCTCAGGATGATGTCGGCGAGTTCATGCTCGCGAAACCGGCCCTCGATGAGCTTGTCCATCTCGGCGACATGCTCGTTGAGGGCCATCACCTCCTCGGCCAGGGTGTGGACCAGCTTGGCGATGGTCTTCTCCCCGGGGACGGCGGTGTGCTGCCGCTCGGCGGC
>NZ_JBIVXV010000047.1:0-44284 GCF_044769385.1 Streptomyces sp. NPDC090445
CAAGTGAGACCCGAACACCCCACCCCCACCCCACCCCGGATGCCGGAGAGGCCCCCAGCCTCTCCGGCATCCGCATGCGACGGCGCCGCGCGGGCAGCTCCGGTCCGGGTTCGATCCGCCGGTCCGGCTGCCGGCTCAGTCCCGGTGGGCGGTGGCGCGGAGGACATGGGCGGCGATGGCCGCGGCCTGTTCCGGGTGTGCTTCCAGCCATGTGCCGAGGTGCTCCCGTACGGCCTCGGCGACGCAGGCGCGCACTGCTGCGCCGCCCAGCACGCCGTGTGTGGCGCCGGCGAATTCGGGGTCGTCCAGCTTGACCGACACGACCGCTGTCAGGCCCTCGCCGATCCGGTCGTCGTCGACATCGGGGTCCGCCGCCGTCAGCAGCAGCCGCTTTCGCGCGTACGCGTTGACCGCGGCCGTCACGCCGTCGCGGAAGCCCGCCGCATGCGTGCCGCCTTCGGGGGTGGGCTTGCTGTTGGCGAAGCAGTGGAGGTGTTCCTCGCGGGAGTCGTGCCATCGGAGGGCAACCTCCACGGTTCCCGCCATGCGGGGGTCCTCCCGCTCGAAGCCGATGACGTCCGGGTGAACGGGTGCTTCCGCCCCCGTGCCGAGGAAGGAGACGAAGTCGCGAGCCCCGCCCGGGGACCGGAACCGCACCGACCGGGGCTCGCCCGGAGGGCGTTCATCGGTCAGGGAGAGGTCCAGACCCCGGCTCAGGAAGGCCAGTTCCCTGAACCGGTCCGCCAGAGCGGTGAACGAGAACTCCGTCGTCTCGAAGACGTCGGCGTCGGGCAGGAAGGTGAGGGTGGTGCCGGTTCCGGTCGTCGGTCCCGCGGGCGTGGGCGGTGCAAGGGCGACGCCCTGCCCGTACTCCTGGAGCCAGCGGACCCCCTCACGTCGCACCTCGGCCGTCAGCCTGCTCGACAGGGCATTGGCGACGCACAGCCCGAGGCCGGCGAGGTCGAACGACACGGTGTGGCGGCTGCCCGGGCCCCGTCCGGCGACGGATGGCCGGGTGAGCAGGGCTTCGAGCGCGGGACCACCGGTGTGGCCGGCGGCCCGGACGGGGATGCCGGGCCCGTCGTCGGCCACGCGCACCCCGCCGTCGGGCAGGAGTGTGACCTCGACGGTCCTGACCCGGCCGGCCAAGGCCTCGTTCACCGCCCGGCCTGCGACCTCGAAGACCAGCTGGTGCAGCCCCCGTTCGCCGGTGGAGCCGATGTACATCCCGGGCCGCTTCCGAACGGCTTCCCGTGGTTCCAGTAGTGCCTGGATGCGGGTGGCGTCGTAACGGTCGGCGTCCTGGCTCATTCCCCAAGTCCCTTCTCGGTGAGCTGAGTTGCGCTCCTCACCCTAGGTGGATTCCAGGAAAGTGCCAGGTCGGGGCCGGTTGGCGGAGGACGTGAACGGATGGGTGACCGCCTGCCGGGACGTGCCCGGCCGTGGGGGGCGCGAACCGTGTCCGGAGCGGGTCCGGGCCCCGCCGAGGCCGCGTACGCCCCCGTTTTCGGTCGGCCCGGGGTCCCCGATTTCGGCACGTTGCGCGCCCGCTGCCACGGGGTGCTCAGCACGGCTTGTTCACCGCGGTCCGGGCGACCTTCCTCCATCGCGGTCCCGCTGCGCGGGGGCGGCTCAGCAGTGGTTGACGGCCACGGGGCGGTTCTCGTAGGGGCCGTATCCCGCGAAGGTGGCGGTCGCGCCGGCGGCGACCTGCCGGCAGGTCGAGATGCTGCCGTCGCGGTAGAGCACCTGGAGGTCGTAGGTGCTGCCGCAGCCGTTGTGGACGGGGGTGTAGCGCCAGGTCTCGGACCAGGTGATGCAGGTCGGCGCGATCCCGGAGGCCGGTGTTCCGGGGGTGAGCCGGAAGGTGTCCCGGGTGGTGACGGGGGCGCCGGACCGGGGCTGCATGAAGCGGTTCGCGCCCTCCTCCCAGTCGATCGTCCCGTCGGCCTTCTTCACCACGTACTTGTACTCGACGGGGGTGCCGGAAGGCAGGGAGGCCTCGGCGTCCCACACGGGGTAGCCGTGCGCGTCGAGCGGCACCGCGTGAGCCGGATCCCATGAGCCCAGCGCCGGAACGCTGCCGACGGCGAAGACCCGGTCGCCCCACTGGGTGGTGGCCGTGACCTGGAAGCGGACCGGTGAGCTCGACGGGGTGTCCGCGGCGGCGGACGGTGCGGCAGCCCAGGAGAGGAGTGCGGTGGCCAGTGCTGCCGCGGTGCTGCCGGCGCGCCTGTTCTTCGTTCCGTGCACGGGAGTTGGTCCCTTCGTGGGAGGGCGGGAAGAGCTCGCAGCCTACCGATCTCTGCAAGTTCTTGCAGCAACTTACAGAAAGGCTTGATGTGTTGCTGTCGGACCGTTCGGCCTCGGGTTCGGGCTCTGTGGCCTGTTAGGTTGACGGCTCTTTGTTTCTGCTGGGGTTTCGGGTGGGGGAGTACGGGCGATGCGGCACAGGCTGGTGCGGGCGGTCACGGGGGCTGTCGGGGCGGGGATTCTCGTGTGGGGTGTGACGGCCTGCGGGACGTCGACGTCGGAGAAGACCGACGGCGGAGGGGACGCGCAGCCTGCGAAGGCAGCCGCCACCGGCACGCCGAGCCCCGCCGCGAGCGCGGGCGCGGCCCCCGGATCCGCCGCCAAGGCCGCCGGATCCATCGGCGGCGACGGGACCCCGTGCCGGCTGCCGGTCTCCTTCGACCTCGCGCAGGACTGGAAGCCGAAGGCCGTCACGCACGCCGAAGACGACCAGTTCGCCGCGCTGTTCAAGCAGGGCGGACTGACCCTGGCCTGCGAGATCGACGCCAAGCCCGCAGGAAACATGGGCTTCCTGCGCGTCTGGGTCGCCGACAAGCCGGCCGGGCCCGGCGACGCCCGCAAGGTGCTGGAGTCGTTCATGGGCGGCGAGAAGGCCAAGGGTGCTCCCGTCTACAGCGAGGTGCGGGCGGGCGAGGGCGGCACCGCGCTGCCGGCGGTCGAGGCCGTGTACGAGACGGCCCCGCTCGATGAGGCCAAGAAGGAGGGCGCCTTCGCCGTCGTCACCCCGGGCGGCGCGGCCGTCGTCGTCCACCTGGGCGGGCTGGACAGCGCCGAACACGAGGCGATGCAGCCCGCCTACCGGCTGGCCCGGCAGTCCCTCAAGCCGGGCAGCTAGCCGACTGGTCGGGTCGTCGCTTCCGGCCCCTGCTCCCCGACCGCATGGGAGTATGCGTGCATGGTGAATGAATGGGGGCGGGCGCCGGTGCCCTGCTGGGGGTCGGGGCCGGTACCCGTGCCGATGCCGACGTCGAAGGGGGAGGGGCGTGACTGACGCCGCCCGAGGTGACGCCCGGACCGCAGCCCTGCTGCACGCGCAGGGCGTTCACATCGCGTACGACGACGAGACCGTGCTGGACGGCGTCGGCCTGATGCTGGAGCCCGGTGAATGCCTGGCCCTCGCCGGCGCCAACGGGTCCGGGAAGTCGACGCTGTTGCGCGTCTGCGTCGGGCGGCAGCAGCCCGACCGGGGCGAGGTCCGCTTCGCCGGCGCCGCCCCGCGCGAGGCGGACGCCGCCTTCCGGCGGGACGCCGGGCTGCTCCTCGACGGCGCCGCGTGCTTCCCCGACCTCACCGTCGCGGAGCACATACGGATGGTGGCCACCGCCCACGGCCTGGGCTCCGGGGCGGCCGCCGCCGTCGACCGCGTCCTCGCCGAACTCGGCCTGGACCACCGACGCGACGCCTTCCCCGACGCCCTGTCAGCGGGGCAGAACCAGTCGCTCCTGCTCGCATCGGTGCTGGTCCGCCCGGCCCGCCTGCTTGTGCTGGACGAGCCCGAGCAGCGCCTCGACACCGCCGCCCGGCGCAGGCTTGCCGCCGCGCTGCGGACGGCGAAGGCCGCCGGCACGGCGGTCCTGCTGGCCTCGCACGACCGAGCCACCGTCGAGGCGGTCGCCGACCGGGTGCTGCTCCTGGACCGGGGCCGCACGGCCGCGCTGGGAACCCCCGCCGAGGTGACCGGCCGGGCGGAGGTCTCGCCGTGGCGGTGACCACAGGACGTACTGCCGGTGCCGGTGCCGGTACGGGTTCCGGTGCCCATGACGGGCCTGACAAGCCTGACGGGCCTGACGGGCCCGAGGAGCGGGAGGCCACCGCCGCGGTTGCCGGGGCCGTGGCCGTCGCCGTGCGGGCCCGGCGCGAACGCGGGGCCGGCCGCCCCCGGTTCGACGACGTGTGGACCTGGGTGTGCGCGGCCGTCTCCGCCTTCGTGGTGCTCGCGGGCCTGGTCCAGGCGGCGCCGGGCATCGGCCACGGCCTCGGATGGTCCGGCGGGCCGGCCGCCCGTGCCGCGGTCGTCGGCAGCACGCTGCTGCTGTTCGCCGGTCAACTCGCCCTGTGCGTACGGCTGGGACCGGTCCTGCTGAGCCCCGCCGAGATCACCTGGCTCCTGCCGCTGCCCGGCAGCCGGGGCCGGCTCCTGCGCCCCCGCCTGCTGCGGGCCCTCGCCCTCGCCTGCGGGACCGCGCTCGCCACCGGCGCCCTCGCCGCCGCGCTCGCCCTCGCCGTGCAGGGGGAGCGGCGGCCCGAAGCCGTTCCCGTGGCCCTCCTCGCCCACCTGGGGCTGGCCTGCCTCGCGGTGGGCCTGGGAACCCTCGTCGAGGCCCGACCGGCCCTGGCGCGCCGGGCCCGGCTGCTCGGCAGCTGTCTGGCGGCGGCCGGAGCGACCGTACTCGCCGCCGGAGCCACGGCGCCTGCCGTGACCGAGCTCGCGGCCTGGTCCGGCCCCTGGGGCTGGGCCGGTGCGGCCACCGCCACGGCCGCCGCACACGGCTCCCCGACGGCCTGGGCAGCGGCCCTGGCCTGCCTCGCCGCCTGCACGGCCGGTGTCCTGTGCGCTGCCCTCCGGGCCGTCGCGGGCATCCCCACGGACGCGCTCCTCGCCCGCGCCCGCACCGGCCGGCAGGTCACGCAGGGCGCGACACTGCTTGACCTCCGCGCGCTGACCCTCGTCCTGCAGTCGACGCCGCGGACGGGCGGGCGCCGCCGACGGGCCGCCCGGCTCCCCATGCCCCGCGCCCGCTGGGCGGTCCTGCTGTGGCGGGACGCCGTCGTCCTGCTGCGGCATCCCTGGCGGCCGGTCCTGGCCTGCGCGGCGCTGGCCGCCGGGTACGCCCAGTTCCGCGCGGTGGCCGGATGGCTGTCGGGCCCGGCCGACGGCCCGGTCGGCCCCCTGAAGGCGGCGGCCGCCGGGCTGCTCCTCGTACTGCCCCTGTACCTGGCGGCGGTCGCGCTGGCCGAACCGGCCTACCAGGACACCGACCGGCCGCGCCGCGCCCTGCTGCTGCCGCAGCCGCCCGCCGTCCTGGCCGTGGCCCATCTGGCGGTACCGGCCGCGGTGCTGTGGGCCGCCGCCGGTACCACGTGGCTGCTGTCCTTGCTGCCCGGACTGCCCGCCGGGCCCCTCACTGCGTACGCCACGGCGCTGCTGGTCGCGGGGCCCGCGCTGGTCGCCACCACCCTCGTGGGCGCCTACCGGGGCGCGCCGCGGTACGACCTGCTGGCCCTGTCGCTCGACTGGTTCGCGGCCGTGCCGTTCGTCCTGTGGCGGCTGGCTCCCGCGCTGGCCGCGGGATGCGTGGCCGCGCCCTTCCTGTGGCACATGGCGTACGACGCCTCCGGCGGCCCGGACGCCGCGGACACGCTGTGGCTGGCGGTACGCTCCGCCGCCGTCCTCGCCTGGGCCGTCCGCCGCGTCGGCCGCCAGGCCCGGGAACTCCACGGCTGAGCCCGCAGCTCCGGGCCCCGCGGGACCCGCCCGCCCCGCCACGGCGGCGCCGACGCCGACACAGCACACAGGACACGGCACAGCGCACGGCACACAGCACAGCGCGAGGCACGCCGAAGGGAGTTGCCCGGGCCGCCGCCGCGGGTACGGTATAGGTCCTCCTCGGGCGCACCCGCCGCCCGCGAAGGGAGTGGTTGCCGTGGAGCGAACGACCTGCTGCGTGGTGGGAGGCGGCCCCGCCGGCATGGTGCTGGCGCTGTTGCTGGCCCGGGCCGGGGTCGAGGTGACGGTGCTGGAGAAACACGGCGACTTCCTGCGGGACTTCCGCGGTGACACCGTCCACCCGTCGTCCCTGTCGCTGCTGGACGACATCGGCCTGGCCGAACGGTTCGCCCGGCTCCCGCAGCGCCGCGTCACCTCGGTGCAGCTGCCCATCGGGCCGGACGGGTCCCTCGTCACCGTCGGGAACCTCGGGGCGCTGCACGGGAAGTACAACTACATCGCGATGGTGCCCCAGTGGGACCTGCTCGACCTCCTCGCCGACGAGGCCCGCCGGGAGCCGTCCTTCCGCCTGCGCATGGACACCGGGGCGACGTCCTTCATCGTCGAACGCGGACGGGTGAACGGCGTGCACTACCGCACCGCGGACGGCCGCACCGGCGAGCTCCGCGCCACCCTGACCGTCGCCTGCGACGGCCGCGGATCCCTCGCGAGGACGCTGCCCGAACTCGGCCTGGAACGCTTCCCCTGCCCCATGGACGCCTGGTGGTTCCGGCTGCCGCGGCGCGACGACGACCCCAGCGGGCTCGTCGGAGGCGCGGGGGACAGGTTCTTCACCGCGCTGATCGACCGCGGCGACTACTGGCAGTGCGCCGGCCTCATTCCGAAGGGGGCCGACGCCGCGCTCCGCGCCGAGGGCCTGGAGGCGTTCGCGGCCCGGTTCGCGGCCGCCGTCCCCTGGCTCGCGGACCGCGCCGACAGCCTCACGTCCTGGGACGACGTGAAGCTGCTCGACGTACGGCTCGACCGCCTGCGCCGCTGGCACCGCCCGGGCCTGCTGTGCATCGGGGACGCCGCACACGCGATGTCACCGGTCTTCGGCATCGGCATCAACCTCGCCGTCCAGGATGCGGTGGCCGCGGCCCGCTACCTGGTGGGCCCGCTGCGCGAGGGCACCGTGGGGCTCCGGGACGTGCGCCGGGTCCAGCACCGCCGCTGGCCCACCACCGTCGCGACCCAGGGCCTGCAGCGCCTCGCCCACGCCCAGGTCATCGAGCCGCTGCTGGCGGGCCGCCCCGCGTTCGGGGACCCGGAGCGCGTGAAGCGGCTGACCGGGCTCGTCACCGAATCGCGCTGGCTGAACCGGGTCCCGGCCTACTTCGTCGCCTACGGGGCCCTGCGCGAGCGGCCCCCGCGGGAATCGCTCCGCTGACCGGCCCGCGTCCGGTGCCGCCGCCGCGGGGCAGCGGGTCAGGAGGTGCGCTTCAGGGTCCACGTGTTGGCGTTGAAGCTGGGCACCGCCGAGTAGCGGCAGCCGCTGGAGTAGTGGCTGCTGACGATGGTCCAGCCGGCCGGCGGCCAGGTGGAGGCGCACGCGTTGACCTGGGTGCCGACCGGGTACCCGTTCAGGTCCATGATCTGCTTCATGTTGGGGGTGAAGCCGGAGCCGCAGCCGGCGCTGTTCCACCACTGGACGTCCACCCAGCCGCTCGGCGTCAGGGCGTTGGCACACATGTTCTGGGTGGTGCCGGGTGCCGCGCCGGCAGGGGTCGCGGCGACCGCGAGGGCGGTGAACGCCATGGTGGCGAGGGCGGCGAAGCGGGTGCGGATCACAGTGTTTCCTCTCGGGCGCGCTGGAACCCGCCGACCGTCGGCGGGCCGTGCCCAGGTGCCGCCCCCTTGCTATCCGACCCGGACCTGCCGCAGACAGCCACATTTTGGGCACAACAGTGCGACCGTTTACGGCCGCGGTCGTGCCGGACGGGATCGCCGGGCCCGGACCGGCATAGTGGTGCGGTGACCAGCGAACGCGACGACGCAAGCGGCGAACCCACCCCCGACGGCACCTCCCCGCAACCGGACGCGTCCGGTGACGAAGAAGCACAGGTCATCGTCGTCGGGGCCGGACCCGCCGGATCCGCCGCCGCGGCACACCTGGCACGCGCGGGCGTGGACGTGCTGCTGCTGGAGAAGAGCGGCTTCCCCCGCGAGAAGGTGTGCGGCGACGGACTGACCCCGCGCGGGGTACGCCAGTTGGTGCGGATGGGCATCGACGTCAACGCACCGGGCTGGATGCGCAACAAGGGCATGCGCTGGGTGTGCGAGGGCCGCGAGGTGGAGTTGGACTGGCCGCGGCTGGGCAGCCACCCGGACTTCGGGCTCACCCGCAGCCGCTACGACTTCGACGACCTGCTCGCCGCCCACGCCCGCACCGCCGGAGCCCGGCTGCGCACGCAGGTGAAGGTGACGGCCCCGCTGTGCGACCGGGCGGGACACATCACGGGCGTGTCCGCCTCGCACGGCCCGGGCGGGGAACCCGTACGGTACCGGGCTCCGCTCGTCGTCGCGGCCGACGGCGCCTCCGCGCGCACCGCGCTGGCCCTGGGACTGGAGCGGGACACCGCCCTGCCCGTGGCGAGGGCCGCCCGCCGCTACTACCGCAGCGAGGCCCGCACCCACGACCCGTACCTGGAGCTGTGGGCCGACCTGCGCTGCCCGGGCACCGGACTGGACCTGCCGGGATACGGCTGGGTGTTCCCGCTCGGCGACGGCCGCATCAACATCGGCCTCGGCGCCCTGCCGCGCCGCGGCCGCCGGCCCGTGGACCTGAGGGCGGCCATGGAGCACTGGCTGCCGCGCCTGCCCGCCCACTGGGGCGTGCACGAGGAGAGCGCCGACTCGCCGATGCGCAGCGCACCCCTGCCGATGGGCCTGAACCGGCGCCCCCAGTACCGGCGGGGCCTGCTGCTGGTCGGCGACAGCGCCGGAATGGTCAGCCCCTGGAGCGGCGAGGGCATCGCCCAGGCCCTGGAAGCGGGCGAAGTGGCCGCGGAGACCATCGCCCTGGCCCTGGCCCGGCCGGCCGGGGCGCGACGCGAACACGCACTGCACCAGTACCCGGCGGAGATCCGCCGCCGCTGGGGCCGCTACTACCGGCTGGGCACCCTCGCCGGCGACCTCGTCCTCGCCCGCCACGGCTACCGGCCGCTGCTCCACCCCCGCGTCATGGCCTCGCCGCCGCTCCTGCGCGCCCTGGCCCGCCTGCTCACCCACGTCGCCGACGAACCCGCCCAGGACGGCATCGACGCCGTCGTCCACGCACTCCTGCGCGCCGTCCCCGCACCGCGGCGCTGACACGCCCCGGGCCGGGCCCCGACGGCGGCTTCACCCTCCCCAGGGGGTGATCCCCCAGCGCATCGTGTGGTGGCCCCCCGGTTCCAGGGCCACCACCGAGGTCCCGCTCGCGAACGCGTTGGGCGGGCACGACATCGGCTCGACGGCGACCGCACGGCGCCGCTGCGCCTGCGGCAGCGTGTCGCCCGTGTACACCTGCAGGTACTCGGTTCCTTCGCCGAGCCACAGGTCCGTGCCGTACTCCCCGGAGGGGTGGGCGAGGCGGACCACCGCCCGCCCCCGCGCATCCCGCAGGAGCGACCCGAACGGCGTGTCCAGCACCGCCCCGCCGACGGCCCGCGCCGTGCGGAAGTCGTAGGGCGTGCCCGACACCGGCTCCTCCGCCACCGGAAGCCCCGACGTGTCGGTGCGCAGCCAGGTCCGCGCCGGGACGGTCAGCAGCGCCTCGTCCACCGCCGCCGTGCCGACCGTCAGGTACGGGTGCTGGCCGACGCCGTACGGGGCCACGCCCTCGCCCCGGTTCCACGCGGTCACGGCCACCTCCAGGCCGGCGTCGCCCAGGGCGTACTCCGCGCGGACCCGGAGGTGGAACGGGTAGCCCGGCTGCGGCCAGAGCGCGGTCCGGAGCACGGCCCGGCGCCCGTCCGACTCGGTGACCTGCCACGAGGTCCAGCGCAGCAGCCCGTGGATGGCGTTCCCGTGCTCCGGCTCGGTCAGGGGCAGTTGCAGGTCCTCCCCGCGCCACCGGTAGCGGCCGCCGCCGATGCGGTTCGGCCACGGCGCGAGGATCTGGCCGCGTCCGGCGGTGATCCGCTCCTCGTCACCGAATCCGCGGAGCAGCGGGCGGCCTCCCACGGTGTAGGACCGCAGCGCCGCCCCGAGCTCCACCACCTCCGCTACGTGGTCGTGGTGGCGCAGGGTCGTCAGGTGTCCGAACGGGCTCTCGTGCACGCGTCGAGACTGGGAGCAGAGGGGCGGGGGAGCAAGCGGGACACGTGCCTTCGGCCGGAATCGGCCGCGCACGTAGCCCGATGGGCGGACCACCGCGCGCCGCGCCGGGCACCTTCGTCACGTTCGGTTCCCAGCCGTCGGCGCGCAGTGCAGGGGGGAGGGGAGGAAGCGGGCGGGAAGCGGCGAAGACCGGGAGGGCCCGGCCTCGGGCGGCCCGGCGGGCCGGGGCTGCGCGCCCGGCTTAGGCTGGTCGGGGGAGCTGATCCGGGTGACGGCGCAGGCCGGAAGGGACGCCCCGATGGACGAGTACCCGCTGATCGAGAACCACGGCCTGATAGGCGACCTGCAGACCGCGGCCCTGGTGACGTCCGACGGATCGGTCGACTGGTTCTGCTGTCCGCGCTTCGACTCGCCCAGCGTCTTCGGAGCCCTCCTGGACAAGAGCAAGGGAGGGCACTGCACGGTCCGGCCGGCCCACGAGACGTACGCGACCAAGCAGTTGTACCTTCCCGACACCGCGGTCCTGGTGACCCGGTTCATGACCGAGGCCGGCGCCGGCGAGGTGGTCGACTTCATGCCGCTGACCGGCACCACGGCCACGGACCGCCACCGCCTGGTCCGCATGGTCCGCTGCGTACGCGGCAGCATGACCTTCGAGCTCGACATCGCGCCGCGCTTCGACTACGGCCGCAAACCGCACGAGCTGCACGTCACGGAGAACGGAGCATTGTTCGCCTCGGACGGCCTGGCCCTGACCGTGCACACGGTCCGCGAGCCGGACGACGAGCGGCTGGTGCACTCCCTCACCGGCGACTACGACCTGCACCTCACGCTGAACCTGCAGGCGGGCCAGCAGCGCGGACTGGTCCTGGAGTCCGCCGCCGACGGGCCGCCCCGGCAGATCCGCCTCGCCGAGTACGAGCAGCTCTTCCACGACACCATCCGCTACTGGCGGTCCTGGCTGGCCAGGTCCCGCTACACGGGCCGCTGGCGGGAGGCCGTCGAACGGTCCGCCGTGACCCTGAAGCTCATGACGTACGCCCCCACCGGCGCCGTCGTCGCAGCCCCCACCGCCGGACTGCCCGAGCAACTGGGCGGCGAGCGCAACTGGGACTACCGGTTCACGTGGATCCGCGACGCCTCCTTCTCCGTGTACGCCCTGCTCGGCATGGGGTTCACGGAAGAGGCCAAGGCGTTCATCGGATGGCTCGACGACCGCATCAAGGAACGGGCCGGCGGCGAAGGGGACTCCGGGCCGCTGAACATCATGTACACGGTCGACGGCTCCTCCGACCTGAAGGAGGAGAGCCTGGAGCACTGGGAGGGCTACGAGCGGTCCGCCCCCGTACGCATCGGGAACGGCGCCGCCACCCAGATCCAGATGGACATCTACGGCGAGGCGATGGACAGCATCTACTTCGCCCACGGACACGGCATCCACCTCGGGTACCGGGGGTGGACCGGGCTGCTCCGCGTCCTGGACTGGCTGGCCGACCACTGGGACCAGGCGGGCGAGGGCCTGTGGGAGACCCGCGGCGGCCGCCAGGACTTCACGTACGGCCGGGTGATGTCCTGGGTGGCGTTCGACCGCGCGCTGCGGCTCGCGCAGGACACCGGCCGCCCGTCCGCGGCGCAGCGCTGGAGCGGCACGCGGGACGCGATCTACGAGCAGGTCATGGCGCGCGGCTGGAACGAGGCGCGTGGGGCGTTCATCCAGCACTACGGCAGCGACGTCCTCGACTCGTCGCTGCTGCGCATGCCGACGGTCGGCTTCATCACCCCGGGGGACCCGATGTGGGCCTCCACCCTGGACGCGGTCGAGAACGAGCTGGTCACCGACAGCCTGGTGTACCGGTACAACCCGGAGGCGTCGCCCGACGGGCTCCGCGGATCCGAGGGCACCTTCTCGCTGTGCACCTTCATGTACGTCGACGCCCTGGCGCGCGCCGGGCGGGTCGACCAGGCCCGGCTCGTCCTGGAGAAGATGCTGGGGTACGCCAACCACCTCGGCCTGTACTCGGAGGAGATCGACCTGACCGGACGCCAACTGGGCAACTTCCCCCAGGCGTTCACCCACCTGGCCCTCATCGACGCGGCGATCACCCTCGACGCGACCCTGAACCGGGCCTCGTGACAGGGGTGGTCAGCGGCGCCCGCCGCCCCCGACGACACCCGCCGCCCCGGCCGGCACCGGGCCGAGGAGCACGAGCGTGTCGCCTTCCGCCGGGTCGGCGCCGCGGGCCCCGGTGACCGGCTCCAGCAGCCCGTTCCGCCGGACCGTGAACAGCGTCTCGCACCCGGCCGGACGGGGCTCCGAGCCGGGTTGCACCAGGAAGCGGGCACCCCCCGCGTGGTGCTCCGCGAGCACGTTCCGGACCGTGGCCGGGCCGAAGAGGACGGTGCCACCCGTGTACGGGGCCACCACCGCGCCGCTGTCGGGCGGCGGGCCGACCCGGTAGACCGGCCCGTCGACGCTGTCCTGGACGACGACCGAGGCGAGGGCGTTGAAGTCGTCGTCATCCGTGCACAGGAGCACGGCCGTGACCCCCTCCAGGCGCGCCCGCGGGTCGGTGGCCGTGGCCAGGAGCTCGCCCGGGGCCAGCTCGATGCCCGCCTGCCCGATGCGGCGCCGCTCCTCGGCGAGCCCGGCCCACATCAGCACGTCCAGGCCGGCCGTGCGCAGCGCCAGCGCCAGGTCGACCACCCAGGGCGCCCCGCCGACCAGCAGGGGCCGGGTCCGCGCCGGCCGGACGACGCCCAGCCTGGCGGCCACGGGCCGGGCCGTGAGCGCGTAGACCAGGACGGTTCCGACGATCACCAGGAAGGTGATGGGCAGGATCTCGTCCGCGCCGGACAGCCCGTCGTCGACGAGGGCGGCGGAGAACGTCGTGGCGGTGGAGGCGGCGACGATGCCGCGGGGCGCCATCCAGCCGATGAACGCCCGCTCCCCGAAGCCGAGGTGCGTGCGGGCCGTCGCCAGGAACGCCACCAGCGGCCGCACGACGAGGACGAGCCCGGCGACGAGGGCCAGCGAGGGCAGGAGCACCGGTGCCACGGCCTTCGGCGCGACCGTGGACGAGATGGAGATGAACAGCAGGCCGATGATCAGCTGGACGACGGTTTCGAAGAAGGGACGGCGGGCCGGCATGTCGAATCCGGGTAGATTCGTGACCGCCATGCCCATGACGATCGCGGCGATGAGCCCGGTGTCGTCGAGGACCATGTCGCAGCCCGCGGACACCGCGACGACCGCCGCCAGTTGGGCGAGCGTCCCCAGCGTTCCGCCCAGCCGCAGCCACTGCAGGGTCAGCCACAGCAGGGCGACGCCGATCGCGCCGCCCGCCAGCCCTACGGCGAAGCTGCCGAAGAAGATGCCGAAGTGGAATCCCTGGTCGGCCTGGAGGCGGACGATGACGTGGAAGGCGACGGCCCCCAGAATGGCGCCGATCGGGTCGATCAGGGAGCCTTCCCAGACCAGGATCCTCCGCACCCCGTCGGTCGGCCGGACGTGGTCGAGCAACGGGCCGACGACGGTCGGCCCGGATACGACGAGGATCACGCCGATCATCACCGCCACCGTGAGCGGAACGTCGAACAGGGCCGCGACCAGCCCCAGACAGGCCGCCCAGGTGATCACGACCCCGGGCACGATCAGCCGGATCACCACGGTCCGCGGCTCGCCCCGGAGCTGGTGCAGGCGCAGGCCCAGCCCGGCGTCGTAGAGGATGACGGCGACGGCCAGGGACACCAGCACCGTGAAGTCGGGCGCCAGCCGGTCGGGATGGATGACGTCGGTCAGCGCCCCCGCGGTGAAACCGGCCGGCAGCAGCACGATCAGCGACGGGACGTGCAGCCGGCTCGCCAGGATCTGGGAGCCCACGGCCAGCACGACGGTCAGGGCGGTACCGAGCAGGATCTGCTGTTCGCTCACGGCACTCCTGTTCCTCCTGCGTGCACGCGGCCGGGGCTCCGGCGGCTCAGCCCCGGTCCTCCGGGCCGCCGCCCCGCCGCAGGTCGGCGTCGGTGAGGGGCTCCAGCGTGCCGTGCGTGTCGAGCCGGTACAGCAGCACCACCGCGGGGAAGACCAGCACCACGGCCACGAGGGTCACGATGACCAGCCAGTGCAGGGTGGCGGGAGCCCCCGCCGCCTCGGCCACCGTGAGCGAGCGCGGGATCAGGTACGGGCGCTGCGCCATGCCCCAGGCAAGGACCGCCGAGGCGACGATGCCCACGGCCGAGACCCGCGACCACGCGCCGGAGGTGCGCAGCAGCAGCCAGGCGGTCACCAGCGTCGCCACCCCCGCCACGATCACGAAGAACAGCCCGGCGCCGTGGGTGAGGCCGTGCCACACGTGCGGGGCGTCGCCGTGCGTGACGAACAGGGTGACCACTGCCAGCACGGCCAGGGCGGCGAGCGCGGCGACGGCCCGCCACCGGAAGTAGGCGTGCAGGTCCGGGGCTTCGAAGCGCACCGCGTCCGCGGCCAGGAACACGGCCCCCAGCAGTGCCGTGGCGACGACCGCGAGGATGCCGAAGAACACGGAGGTGGGGTTGGACCAGGTGTGCGCCGACGGCTCGGTGCCCGGCGCCACCCGGCCGGAGGCGATCCCGCCGACGGCGGCCCCCAGGAAGAACGGCGTGAGCAGCGAGGAGACCGCGAACACGGCCCCGTAGACGCGCCGTCCGGCGATCCTGCGGGTGGGCTTGCGCAGGGCGAAGCCGGCGCCGCGCAGCACGATGCCGACGGCCGCGAGCGCGAGCGGCAGCCACATCGCGAGGAACACCGTCTGGAAGAACACGGGGAACCCGGTCCACATGATGACGAAGACAAAGATGAGCCAGACGTTGTTGACCTCCCAGACGGGTGCCATGGCGTGGTCGATCAGCCACCGGGGGCGCTTGCCGCGCTCCGCGCCGCCCGCGGTCAGGTCCCAGAATCCGGCGCCGTAGTCCGTGCCGCCCGCGCAGGCGTACGCGGCGACCGCGAGGAGCAGGACGACCGCCACCACATCGGCGGTCACCGGCTGCCTTCCCCGGTCTGTCCCGGGCCGTCGGCGGCCGCGACCGCGGAGCGGGGGCCGTACGGGGTGTCGGTCTCCGGTGTCTCCATCGTTCCTTCCGCACTGCGCCGCTCGTCGTCCAGCCGCCATCGGGTGCGCATCTTCAGGAGGACGGCCAGGAAGGAGCCGAAGATGAACACGTACACCAGGACCACCAGCCCGAACATGGTCCACAAGGTGCCGGAACGGGTCGCGGTCACCGCTTCGGCGACCTTCATGTTCTGGTAGACGATCCACGGCTGCCGGCCCACCTCGGTGGTGATCCAGCCGCATTCGACGGCGATGACGCTGGCCACTCCGGCGCATGCGGCGCTGCGGTAGAACCACGGCGAGGCGGGCAGCCGGCGGCGGCGCCACCAGACGATCCCGTACCAGAGGGCGAGCAGCATGAGCAGGGTGCCGATGCCCACCATGGTGTCGAAGGCGAAGTGGGTGATGGTGGCCTGAGTGGCGTTCGGCCGCTGGTCGGCCGGCACGGACGTCAGTCCGGTCACCTTGGTGTCGGGGCTGAAGCCGGCCAGGATGGAGTCGAGCTGCGGGATCTTGATGCCGCCGGAGATGCGCCCGTTGGGGTGGAGGCGGCCGAAGAGGTATTCCGGCACGTGCGTGTCGGTGTTCCAGACGATCTCCATCGCGGCGAACTTCACCGGCTGCTGGCGGAACACGGCACGGGCGATGGCGTCGCCCAGCATGAACTGGATCGGGGTGAAGACGGCCGCGACCGTGAACGGTACGGTGAAGCCGAGGCGGTGGTAGCGGTCGCGGCGTCCGCGCAGCCAGCCCACGGCGTAGACACCGGCGACGACGTATCCGGCGGTGATCAGCATCGCCACGACGAAGTGCCAGTACTCCGGCCCGAACATCGGCGTGAAGATCGCCTTGCGGACGTCCACGTCGACGGGATTGCCCTCGGAGTCCAGGGTGAATCCCCGCGGGGTGTTCATCCAGGAGTTGGCCGCCAGGATGCCGAACGCCCCGAGCAGCGCGGCGGCCGGCAGCGGCAGCCCGAGCAGGAAGTGGGTACGGGCGGGCAGCCTGCGCCAGCCGTACAGGTAGACGGCGATGAGGACGGCCTCCAGGAAGAAGGCCCAGGCCTCGACGCCGAAGCCGAGCCCGAAGACATCGCCCCACCTGCCCATCAGCCCCGGCCACAGCAGGCCGAACTCGAAGGACAGGACGGTGCCGGTGACGACGCCGATCGCGAACTGCACCGCCATCACGGCCGACCAGCGCCGCGCCAGCAGCAGGGCGGTCGCATCGCCGCGGCGCAGCCCGTAGCCGTGCATGATCAGGGTGATGAGCGGCAGCGCCACGCCCAGGGGCACCAGGATGATGTGCGAGGCGAGGGTGAAGGCCATGAGCGATCTGGCCGGCAGCATCTGCGGCGGTGCCTCCGCCAGCAGGTGGACCGTGGTGTGCATGGGTGACCCTCCCGGGGCCGAGGCGGGCGGGCGGGGTCAGCCGCCGGTGGCGAAGCCCGGGAAGAGGGTCATCCCCCCGTCGACGTAGAGGGTGGCTCCCACGACGTAGTCCATGAGGTCGGAGGCGAGGCCGACGGCCGCGTTCGCGATGTCCTCCGGGTCGCCGACGCGCCCGTACGGGATCAGCGTCAGCAGGTCCTTCTCGGCCTGGGGCGTGTCCCAGGCGGTGCGGTTGATGGGCGTCCGGATGGCACCGGGGGCGATCGCGTTCACGCGGATCTTCTTCGGGGCGAGCTCCTGCGCCAGGGTCTGCATCATCATCTGCACGCCGCCCTTGGACGAGGCGTAGTTGACGTGCCCGGCCCAGGGGATGATCTGGTGCACCGAGCTCATGCAGATGATCTTGCCGGCGGAGCGGGAGACCTCCGGGACGATCCCGCGCCGCAGGAACTCCTTCGTCGCCTCCCGGGCGCACAGGAACTGCCCGGTCAGGTTGACGTCGATGACCTTCTGCCACTGGGCGAGGGTCATCTCGGTGAAGGCGGAGTCCCGCTGGAGCCCCGCGTTGGCGACGAGGATGTCGATCGTCCCGAACTCCTCGACCATGCGGTTCGTCATGGCGACGACCTGGCCCTCGTCGGACACGTCCGCCTCGTACGCCGCCGCGCGCACCCCGAACGAGGCGATCTCCTCGACGACCTTCTCGGCCTCCTCCCGGCCGGCCACGTAGTTCACGACCACGTCGGCCCCGGCCCGGCCCAGGCCGATGGCCGTGGCCTTGCCGATCCCGGAGTTGGCGCCGGTCACCAGCGCCTTCTGGCCCCGGAGCAGGTGCGCGGGAACCGCCCCCTGGGATACGCCCTCGGTGGAACTCACGACAGACTGCCTCCTCCACAGCGCGGCCCGCGCTGTCCGGGCGAGGACACCCGAGCGGGCTCCGGCGTCACACAACCACCGCGGCCGCGGCGCGACGGCGCGCGGCGAGCCGTGTCGCACCACCCGGCTGAGTTCTTCGCCCGGTCGGCGGTGTTCCCCCCTTTCCCCGCCTGCGGATCAGCCCAAGCGCTCCAGGAGGTGGTCGCCCACCCGCAGGGCGTTCGCGATGGCCGTCAGGGACGGGTTGACCGCGCCGATGCTCGGGAAGAAGCTCGTGTCGACCACGTACAGGTTGTCCAGGTCGTGGGCCTTGCAGTGGACGTCCAGGGCCGAGGAGGCCGGGTCGGTGCCGAAGCGGACGGTCCCGGCCTGATGGGCCGTCGCCCCGATCGGCATGCCCTTGTGCAGGTAGAGGCTGTGGTCCAGCAGGTGGTGCTCGTGCATGCCCAGGTGCCCGAGCATGTGCTGGAGCTTGTGCCGCAGCCGCTTCAGCCCGGCCGTGTTGTTGGCCTCGTCGAGCGCGAGGTGGATGCGGCCGTCGCCGTCCAGGGTGACGCGGCTGTCGGGCAGCGGCAGGTCCTCACCGCACAGCCAGAAGTCGACGGCGTGGTGGGCCATGACCTCGAACGGCATGTCCGGGGTCACCGCACCGGCCCAGCGCGGGGCCTCGCCGTGGATCTGCTGGGCGTCCGACTTGCCGAGCATCTGGATCCCGCCGAGCGGGTAGTCCCAGTCGTCCGCACCGAGGTACCAGTCGTGCAGGGCGAGGGTCTTCTGGAACTGCGTGTCGTTCGGCTCCCTCGACACGGCCATCAGGGCCAGGTTGTTGTGCCGCATGTAGAACCGGCCGACCACGTCCGAGCTGTTGGCCAGGCCCCGCGGATGGCGGTCGTTCGCGGAGGCCAGCAGCAGCGCCGCCGAGTTGACCGCCCCGCAGGAGACGACCACGACGTCCGCCGCGTACCGGGCCTCCTCGCCCCCGTCGAGCCGGGCCACGACCGTGCTCACGGTCCGCCCCGTCGGATCGGTTTCGAGCCGGACCACGTGGGCGTTCGTGACCAGCTCCACGTTCGGGTGCTCCAGGGCCGGCTCCACACAGATCACCTGCGCATCGGACTTGCCGCGGACCAGGCACGGGAAGCCGTCCACCCGGTTGCAGCGGATGCAGACGCTGGTGTGCGTCGCACGCCCCCTGCCGTCCTGGGTCAGGTTCACCCCGATCGGCAGGTGGAAGGGGTGCAGGCCCTGCTTCTCCAGGTCGTCGCTCAACTGCTGGATCCGCGGCTCGTGTTCCACCGGCGGATGGGCGTACTGCTCACTGGCAGGCCCTTCCCACGGGTCCTCGCCGTGCCGCCCGTGCACCAGGTACAGGTGCTCCGCCTGGGTGTAGTAGGGCTCCAGGTCCTCGTAGCGGATCGGCCAGGCGGGCGAGATCCCGTCGTGGTGGCGCAGCTCGCCGAAGTCCTGCGGGCGCAGCCGGAACAGCGCCGCGCCGTAGAACTTGGTGTTGCCGCCCACGTAGTAGTTGACCTCGGGCGGGAACTCGCGGCCGTGCTGGTCGAACCAGAACTCCGGCGCGCGGTACTTCCCCTTGACGAACACGGCCGTGGAGTCCCAGTTGTCCCGTTCGCGCGGGAGGTAGCCGCCGCGTTCGAGGATCAGCACGCGCTTGCCGGAGGGGGCGAGCCGGTGCGCGAGGGTACCGCCGCCCGCGCCGCTTCCGATGATGATGGCGTCGTAGTGGGGGGTGTCGCTCACGGCGACCACCGTCCGTCCTCGGTCTGTGGTGTCGCGCCCGCACCGGGCCTGTCCGTCACAGCTGGGATCCCTCTACGAACGTATACGCCGCCCGCCGCCGCGGCACCCGGAGGAGGGGCCGGGGCACCGGTACGGTCACAGGCCACAGGTCACAGGCCACAGGTCACAGGCCACAGGCCACAGGTCACAGGTCACAGGCCACAGGTCACAGGACGGCGATCGGATTCACGGGGGAGCCGGTGGCCGCCGCCAGCCGCAGCGGTGCCACCGTGCACAGGAACTGCCAGCGCCCGAGCTCCGCGCACAGGTGCGCCAGCTCCTCCAGGTCCAGGTAGTCCAGCAGGTGCACGCCCAAGGCGTGCATCGCCAGGACGTGCACGGGGAAGGCGACTCCGGCCACCGGGCTCGGGGCGGTGTCGTTGTTGCCGTCCGAGCCGAGGACCGCGACGTGCCGTCCGGCCAGGAACCGCACCGCCTCCGGATGCAGGCCCGCCCTGGCGTGCGCCACGTCCCACGGGCCGGTCTCCCGGCGCCGGCGCCAGTGTCCGACGCGTACGAACAGCAGGTCGCCCGGCCCGGTGCGCACGCCCTGGGCCTCCTCGGCGGCGGCGAGGTCCTCGGCGCTCACGCAGTCGCCGGGTTCCAGCCAGGGCAGCCCGCGCAGCCGGGGGACGTCCAGGAGCACGCCGCGGCCGACGATCCCGCTGCGGACCAGGTCGAGCGTGATCCCGCGGGCGCCGCCCGCCCTGAGGGCGGTCTCCGGGATCCCGCCGTAGAGCTCGCCGTCGAAGACGACGTGGCACAGCGCGTCGAGATGGGTGTGGGCGTCCCCGTGCACGTTCATGGCGAAGCGGTCCAGGGCGAAGTGCAGCCCGGGGGCCCCGGTCTCCTGGTCGGACGGTGCCGTCAGCACGTAGGCGGCGGGCTGCGGATCGTCCGGGCCGGGCCGCGTCTCCACGGGCGCGGCCAGCGACACCGTCCGCCCGTGGCGGACCCCGGCAGCTGCGGCCGCCACCCGCTCGGGGGTCAGGTGGGCGAGGGCCCCGCGCCGGCGCTCCTCGCCCGTCCGCGCGTCGTGGCGCAGGTGCACGTAGAGCGACCGGAAGGCCTCCTCCGCCATGGGCCGGTCCGGAGCGGCCGCAGGCTCCCCGGAAGTCCAGGTCCTGTCATCCGTCACGCCGGGTCCTCCTGCTGTGCGTCCGTCGCGTGCCTCCCCCTGCGTCCGTTGCCCTGCGTCCGTTGTTCCGTGTCTGCCGAAAGCCCCGCCTCCACTGTCCGGCGCCGCTGTGGGCCGTGCATCCCGGACGGGTCGTGTCACCCCTGCGCGGTCTGCCGCCAGCCGGGCTCCAGGCGGTCGAGGAGGAGGCGGAAGGCCGCGTCGGCCCGGTCCCGGTCGCCGTCCGCCGGCGCGGCGAACAGCAGACCGAAGCCGGCCCCGACGACGAGGGTGGCCTCGCCGCGCGCCCGTTCCGCCGGCATGCCCAGCCCGGCGAAGCGGCCGGCGGCCAGGTCGGTCCAGCCGGTGATCACGTCGCGCATCACGGGCCCGTACCGCTCCGGGTGCATCAGGCTCGCGGACATGATCTCCAGGTACAGCGGGAGCGTGGCCCGCACGTCCGGGGTGCCGAACTGCTCCCACACCTCCTCCAGGACCCGCCGCAGCCCGGCGGCGTCCCGCGGCGCGTCGCGTGCCGCCAGCTGCGCCCGCAGCCGGCGGAGGGGACGCCGCTCGTCGAGCGCCAGGGCTTCGGCGACCATGCGCTCCTTGGTGCGCCACGCGCGGGGCCCCGTCCGGCTCGACCTCAGGGCGACGGACGACCGGCTGTTCTGCGAGGTGGAGGACGCCCGCGACGCCGACCCCGTACACCGCACCGCACCCCCGAGAGCGGAGGGCGGCCGGACGACGGCGAGGGGGTGTACCTGGGTACACCCCCGCTCGGCAGCCAGGCGCAGGGGCCCCGGCCCCGCGGGGCGGCATCGTCGGTGTCATGCGAATGACACCTGTGGACATCAGGGTGACGGCCTCGTTCCTGGCCGTCGCCTTCCTCACGGCCGGCCTGCTGGGCGCGGTCCAGCCCGCAACACGGATCCCCGCCGAGGTCATCCAGCTGACGCAGTTCGGACCCGCCCTGGCGGTGGGCGCCGCCGCGCTGCTGTGGCCGCGGCGCGTACGGGCGCTCCTGGCCGGCGGCCCGGCCCGCAGCGGCAGCCGCGGCGCCCTCCTGATCCTGACCGCGCCGCTGGTCATCGCCGTCAGCGCCGCCACGTACGCGGCACTCGGCGAGGGCGGGCGGCCGACGGCCCCGGACGCCCCGTTCGCCCTGATCGCCGCGGCACAGCTCCTCGGCGCCTGCGCCGAGGAGATCGGCTGGCGCTGCCTCCTGCAGCCGCTGCTGCGCCCCCGCTTCGGCCCGCTGGGGGCCTCGGTGGCGGTCGGCGCGGTCTGGGGCGTCTGGCACGTTCAGGTCTTCGCGCAACACCCGCTCTACGCCGCCGCGTTCCTGACGATGGCGGTGTCCCTGTCGGTCGTCATGGGCTGGGCGCTCGACGGGACGGGAGCGTCCCGGCTGCTGCTCGCGGGGGGATTCCACGCGCTGATCAACATAGGGATGCTGCTCTTCATGGACGAGGAGTCCGGCACCGTGACCCCCATGGTGCTGTTCGGCCTGTCCTGCCTGACGGCAGCGGCCCTGTGGACGTGGCTGAGCGCGCGCCGGGGCCGGGCTGCGGAGTCGGCTCCGGCACCGGATAGGCTCACCGCGATCATGGAAGATGCCCGATAGGCCGCGCGGCGCCCCGGCCCGCGCTCTCGCCCGCGCCCTGGCCCGCACCGGCCTCGCCCTCGGCCGCTGCCAGCTGGCGAGCCTGCACGCGCTCGCCGTGTCGGCGGCCGGCTCGCTGGTGGTGCTCGCCGTACTCCTGCTGCCGGTGGGCGTCGGCTTCCGCCTGCTCCCGCCCGCCGCGCGCGCCCTGCGCAGGCTGTCCGACCGCTCCCGCTCCAGGGCCGCGGCGTGGACGGGCGTCCGGATCAGCCCGCCCGAGCCGCTGCCCGCCGCCGACCGTGACGCGACCGCCCGTGGGCGGTCGCGCCGCATCCTGGCCGACGACGGCTTCTGGCGCGACCTGGCCTGGGCATGGCTGGAGCCGGTGACGGGAGGCCTCCTGGCCGCCGTACCCCTCGCCCTGGCCTGGTACGGGGCGTTCGGCGCGCTGGTGCAGCCGTTCATCTGGCGGAGCATCGACGACGGCAACTGGTACGCGTTCGTCCCCGTCCACACCCCCGCCACCATGCTCGCCGCGCTGGCACTGGGGCTCGCCTTCACCGCCGCCGGCCTGTACGCGGCCCCCGCCGTGCTCCGGCTCCACGCCCGCATCGGCCGACGGCTCCTCTCCGCGCCCCGCACCACCCGGCTGACCCGGCGGATCGAGCGGCTCACCGACACGCGGAGCCGTGCCCTCGACACCCTGGCCGCCGAACTGCAGCGCATCGAACGGGACCTGCACGACGGCGCACAGGCCCGGCTGGTCGCCATGGGCATGACCCTGGACCGGGCCGGCCGCCTCCTGGAGACCGACCCGGCGGCCGCACGCGCGCTCCTCCTCGACGCCCGCAGCACCTCGGAGCGGGCCCTGCAGGACCTGCGCGACCTGGTCCACGGCATCCACCCGCCGGTCCTCGCCGACCGCGGCCTCGGCGACGCCGTCCGCTCGCTGGCGCTCGACAGCTTCCTCGACGTCCACGTCGAGGCCCGGCTGCCGGGCCGGCTCCAGGCCCCCGTCGAATCCGCGGCCTACTTCGCCGTCAGCGAGGCGCTCACGAACGCGGCCAAGCACTCCGGGGCCCGCGAGGTCCGCGCGACCCTGACGTACGACGACGGGCTGCTGCGGATCACCGTCACCGACGACGGACACGGCGGCGCCGATCCGTCCCGCGGCACCGGACTGACCGGCGTACGGCAGCGGTTGGATACCTTCGACGGGACCCTCGCCCTGCACAGCCCGCAGGGCGGACCGACCACCGTGACCATGGAGATACCGTGCGCGTTGTCCTCGCCGAAGACCTCTTCCTCCTGAGGGACGGGCTGACCCGCACCCTGCAGGAGCACGGCTGCGAGGTCGTGGCGGTGGACAACGGCCCGTCCCTGCGCCGCGCGCTGCTCGCCGACGGGGACGAGGCACCCGATGTGGCGGTGGTCGACGTACGGCTGCCGCCGACCTTCACCGACGAGGGCCTCCAGGCCGCCCTGGACGCCCGCCGCCGCAAGCCCGGCCTGCCGGTCCTCGTCCTCTCCCAGTACGTCGAGCAGCTGTACGCCAACGAGCTGCTGGCCGGGGGAGAGGGCGCCGTCGGATACCTGCTCAAGGACCGGGTGACCAACACCGAGCAGTTCATCGACGCCGTCCGCCGCGTCGCCGCCGGCGGCACGGTGATGGACCCGCAGGTCATCTCCCGCCTGCTGTCGCGCGGCGACGCACGCGGCACGATCTACGGTCTGACGGCGCGTGAGCGCGACGTCCTGGAACTGATGGCGGAGGGCAGGTCGAACGCCGCGATAGCGGGCGGCCTGCACGTCAGCGAGAGCGCCGTCGCCAAGCACACCGCGAGCATCTTCGCCAAGCTGGGGATCAGCGCGTCGGCGGACGACAACCGCCGCGTCCTGGCCGTCCTGGCCTACCTCAAGCGCTGACCCCGTCCGGACGCGCACCGGCAACCCGGCGGGCGCGTCAGCCGCCGCCGTACGGTGTGGGCCGCACCTCGAACCCTTCGAACGCCCCCGGCCCGGCCGCGGGCTCCTCGTGGACCTCGACGTCCAGGACCGCGGCCGCCGGCGGCCCCGAGTGCGCCCAGCGGACCATCCGGGCGACGGCCTCCTCGTCCCCCTCGAACACCGCCTCGACATCACCGCCGGGCAGATTGCGCACCCACCCGGACACCCCCTGTTCCAGGGCGGCGCTCCGGCAGCTGTCGCGGAAGAACACCCCCTGGACCCGCCCCGACACGATCACACGCTTCCGCACCATGACCCGACCCTGCCTCCTTCCCGCCGCCGCCCGGCCGCGCGACGCGCGGGGACACGCGGACCGCCCCCGTTCGGGGGAGCGGAGCGCTGCGAGCGGGCGCCGGTCCGGGAAGCGGGGGCGGTGCCCGTCAGCAGCGCAGGCCGACGATGCCCCAGCCGCGGCGCTCCGCCTCCGTCACCACCTCACCCCAGTCGGTGAGCAGGTCCACGAAGGCCTCGAAGGTGCCGACCCACCCGTCGGGATCGGTGTCGATCCGGTCGAACGGTTCGCGCAGGGCGTCCAGTTGGGGAGCGGCCTCCCGCCACCATCCGGCGATCACCGGCATCCGGCCGGGCGGCAGCCACAGCAGCAGGTCCGCTTCCCAGGGGCACGGCAGCTCCGGAAGCCCCGGGCCGACCCCGGTGGTGTCCTCCAGACCGTGCCAGAACAGCACGTCGTTGAACCGGTCCAGTACGTCGCGCAGCCCCGGCGTGACGGAGTCGCGCATGTGGTCCCAGCGGTGACCGGCATAGAAGTGCGGCTTGTACGAGCCGCACGTGTTCCGCAGCGCATACCGCCGGTACCAGTCCTCGCCCGGCTGCGTGGACCACGACCAGCCGTGCTCGAAGAGGTCGTCGCTGTACGCCTCTCCGAACGCGGCGTCGATCAGCAGGTCGTGCCGCGCTTCGGGCGCCGCCGCCTCCACCCGTCCCCAGTCCGCGATCAGCACTTCGATCCCCAAACCCATGCCGACAGGGTAGAACGGGACGTGTGGGGCAGGGCCCTACAGGGCCAGCAGCCCGGCCGTCGTCGCCTTGAAGTCGCAGGCGTCGAGGTAGAACGGCCGCAGGTGTTCCTCGAAGTCGACGTGGAGCCATGAGCAGTTCGCGGCGCGTGCTTCGCGGGCCGCGGTGGCGACGAGGGCGGCGCCGACGCCGCCCGACCGGTGGTGCCGGGCGACCACCGTGTCCAGGAGGAAGGCGTGGACCCCGCCGTCCCAGACGACGTTGACGAAGCCGATCAGACGGCCCCCGCCGTCCCGCGCACAGACCCAGCCGAGGCTGTGGCGTTCCAGTCGTCCCCGCCAGTCGGTCCGGGCGACCGGGTGGTCGAAGCCTTCGGCGTGCAGGGCGTTGAGGGCGGCGTTGTCGAAGGCGCCCCGCCACTCGTAGGTGATCGTCACGCCTCGATCGTATGCCGTGCCGAATCCTGTTGATCGGTTACGGAGTTGTTGCAGGAGGTGTGGGTTCCGGCACAGCGCTCGCGACCGGTGTGGTGCTGGAGTCGGGCGATGGCGTTCTTGTTGCTGCTCCTCGTCCCGGCCGGTCTGATCCTGCCGTTCGTCTTCGCGGGTCGGGCCGTCGGTGCCCTGGCCCTGGCCGGCGGTCCGCGACGTGCCGACAGCGGGGCCTGGCTGCGTACCGCCGGCTTCGTACAGGCGGCGGTCGCGGTGGGCGTGTACGCCTGGGGCCTGCTGTGCGTCACCGGCGCGGTCGTGTCGGCCGAGGACGGCGGGACGAACTCGATCCCCATCCTGCCCTGCCGCACCCCGGGCTGGGAGTACCGGGCCGAAGGGATCTCCGGCTACCGGGTGGAGTACGTGCCCCTTCGGTTCGTGTGCGAGGCCGACGACGTCGGCGACTACACCACCTCCGTCCCCGACTACGTCAACCCGGTCTTCTTCTTCCTGGGCCTCGGAGCCGCCGCCTGCCTCACCGTCGCGGCCCTGGACTCCGACGGCAGCGGCGAGCAGGCCGGCACCGGGACGTAGCCTGTCGCCCATGACCCGCCGTACGCCTCCCCGCCCCGTGGACGTCGAGACACTGTTCCCCGAAGTCGCCCCGCTGCGCAGGCAGACGGTACGGCTGCACCCGCGCGCCGGCCGTCCGACGCGGCGGGACAGCTCGGTGGGCGGCCCGCTCCTGTGGCCCGAACACCAGCCGTGGCCGCTGTGCCCCGAGCACCACGGCTCGCCGATGGTCCCGGTGGTCCAGCTCCACGCCGCCGATGCCCTGGGCCTCGTGCCGTTCCCGCCGGGATGCGACCTGCTGCAGGTGCTCTGGTGCCCGCGGGAGCACGACGGCCGATGGGTGATCCCCGAGGTGCACTGGCGGGATGCGGCGGCGGTGGGGAGCGTGCGCGAGGCACCGCCGGTTCCGGTCCCGGTCCCGTACGGGCGGGTGCCGCAGCCGTGCGTCGTGCATCCGGAGGCGGCCGCCGAGTACCCCAACTGGGACCTGGACGAAGAGCTCCACGACGCGCTGGAACCGCGCTTCGACCTGCTGGAAGCCGAGACCGGATGGCTCTACCACCACCAGCTGTCCACCGCTCCCGGCACGAAGCTGGGCGGATACCCGGGCTGGTGCCAAGACCCGGACTGGCCGGACTGCTCCGGATGCGGACAGCGGATGGATCACCTGCTGACCGTGGAGAGCAGCGAGGCGGACGCCCTGTCCCGGCTGACCTGGACCCCCGTCGAGGACCAGGGCATCGCGTACGAGGCCGCCGGGCTGAAGCTGGGTGACATGGGCGGCGTCTACCTCTTTGAATGCCGCACCTGCCCGGGCCGCCCGTACGGGCACCGCTTCGACTGTTCCTGATCGGCCGTCCCGGCCTCGCGCCCCACCCCTGCCGCAAAACGCCACATAACGGTCATTGCGGGCGTGTGGCCGGTCGATCATAATTCCGCGTGTCGGGTGCGAGCCCTGCCTGTGGGCACCCTCGACCGAGGAAAGGAGCGGGCCAGGGTGCCGAGCAGCCGTGGGCGTTCGATCGTGGCGCGGGCCGCTGCGGCGGGGGCGCTGCTCGCCGTCGGTCTAGCGGTCGTCTCGTGGACCGGCAGTGACAGCAAGGACGAAGGCGACGGTCAGGGCGAGGGCAAGGTCACGATCGTCTACGAGGACGACGAGATCAAGCCGCAGGGCCGCCGGATCGTGGACGTGATCCGGAAGTCCCGCGTGCTGGAGCAGACGGCCGACTGGATCAACGGTTCGGTCGCCCTCCCGCACGACCTGGTCGTGAAGGTCACCGACAAGGTCCCGCCGGGGGTGACGGACGCGGTCACCCAGCCCGACGGCAGAACGATCTACGTGCCGCCCGCGTTCCTGACCCGGCTGCAGGGGGTCGCCGGAGAAGTGGCCAAGACCGTGAAGCGGCCCGCCCTGTTCCCCGCGGACAAGTTCAACGCCGACGGCCTGGCCGCGCTCTCGACCCGGTTCATCTTCGGCCACGAGCTGGGCCATGCCCTGCAGCGCCAGCTCCAGCTGCCGAACCTCGGCCTGGAGGAGGACGCCGCCGACGGGTTCGCCTCGTTCCACACCGTCAACGAGGCCGGACCGGCCCCCTCGCTGGCAGGCGCGATGATCTTCGACGCGCTCGCCCGGAAAGAGGGCAAGCTCACCCTCGAAGGGCTCTCCAGCGACCACCCCGTCACCCAGCAGCGGGTCTTCAACTTCCTCTGCTACCTCCACGGCAGCGACCCGAAGAAGTTCGACGGACCACTCGTCGGAGCCGGCTACCTGCCGAAATCCCGCGCCGCGTTCTGCCCGCAGGCATGGGCGATGCTGGACCACGGCTGGTGGACCCAGCTGGGGCCGCACTTCCGCGAGGCGTTCAAGGCGCAGGGCGACAGCAGCCAGGAGAAAGCACGCGCCCGGCTGATCGCGGAGACGAAGGCCCTGGCGGAAAAACTGGACGAGATCCGCACCCGTGAGGCGCACCCGTGAGGCGCACCCGTGAGGTGCATCCGGTCATACGCCGGGGAGTGAAGTACCGGTTGTGGCGCCGGGACGGTCCGCGCCCACCCGTCGGAAGCCGGTGACCTTCATGGGACGACCCTCCACGCCCGACACGGGCAGCTCGCCGTGACCGGTGCGGCGCTGCGTGCGCAGCTCGCCCGGCCGGTGCCCCTGCTGCTCGCCTTCCTCGCGCTCACGTACGGCGTCGCCGTCGTCGGAGGTCTGGCGGCCGCCGACGCCGAGGACGTCTACCTCGCGTTGGAACGACCCGGCTGGGCGCCGCCGGCGTGGCTCTTCGGGCCCGTGTGGACCGTGCTCTACGCGTCGATCGCCGTCGCGGCCTGGCTCGTCGTCCGACGCGGCAGGACGGAAGGCCGCCGTCTCGCCCTCGCCCTGTGGACGGTGCAGCTGCTGCTCAACCAGGCGTGGACACCGCTGTTCTTCGCGGCCGGGCAGTACGGGGCGGCGCTCGTCGACATCTGCCTGCTGCTCGTCTCGATCGCACTCACCGTCGCCGCCTTCGGCCGCGTGTACCGGCCCGCCGCCTGGCTCCTCCTTCCCTACCTGCTGTGGGTGGCGTACGCATCCGCGCTGAACTGGTCGATCCGGCTGCTCAACCGGTGATCCCCGGCGTGGCGGACCGCTGCGGTCCGCTATCGGCCGGTCGCGCGGCGCAATCGCGGCCGGTGTCGCAAATGTGCTCGAATGGCGCACTGCCGCGTACCCTCTATGCATGTCAGCCCCCCGCCTGCACCGCGTCGCCGTCCTCGTGCTGGAGGGGGCGAAGCCCCTGGACGTCGGCATCCCGGCCCAGGTCTTCACCACCCGCGCGAGCATGCCGTACGAGGTGCGGGTCTGCGGCGCCGCCCCCGGCCTCGTCGCCGGCGGCGACGGCCTCTCGTACCACGTGAACCACGGGCTCGACGCGCTCGCCTGGGCCGACATCGTCTTCGTGCCCGGCTACCGGTTCCCGGACCGGGAGGACCCTCCGCAGGAGGTCATCGGCGCGCTGATCGCCGCCCACGACCGGGGCGCACGGCTCGCCGCCATCTCGACGGGCGCCTTCGCACTCGCCGCCACCGGCCTCCTCGACGGCAAGCGCGCCACGACCCACTGGCACTACACGCGCGCGCTCGCGGCCAAGCATCCGCTCGTCCGCCTCGACGAGAACGTCCTGTTCGTCGACGAGGGCAGCGTGCTGACCTCGGCCGGAGCCGCCTCGGGCATCGACCTGTGCCTGCACATCCTGCGCGCCGACGTCGGCGTGGGCGCGTCGAACCACGCGGCCCGCCGCCTGGTCGCGGCCCCCTACCGCAGCGGCGGCCAGGCGCAGTACCTCCCCCGCAGCGTGCCCGAGCCCCTCGGCGAGCGGTTCGCCGCCACCCGTGAGTGGGCGCTGCGCCGGCTTGCCGAGCCCCTGACGCTCGAGGAGCTCGCCGGGCATGCGGCGGTGTCGTCCCGTACGTTCTCGCGGCGCTTCGCCGACGACACGGGGTACACGCCGATGCAGTGGATCATGCGCGCCCGGGTCGACAGGGCCCGCGAGCTGCTCGAACGCTCGGAGCGGAGCGTGGAGCAGATAGCCGCCGACGTCGGCCTCGGCACGGGCGCGAACCTGCGGCTGCACTTCCAGCGCATCCTCGGCACCACCCCCACCGAGTACCGGCGCACCTTCACCAAGGGCGAGTAGCCCACCCCCGGGGGGTGTGGCGAGATCCTTTTGAACCGTGGCGATCGCGCCACTGTCGCGGGCGGATCAAGGACGCGAGTCTGTTGGCGAACAGAAGGGACACCGCTCATGACTCGCATCGCCATCAACGGATTCGGCCGCATCGGACGCAACGTGCTGCGCGCGCTGCTCGAACGCGACAGCGACCTCGAGGTCGTCGCCATCAACGACCTCTCCGAGCCCACCACGCTCGCGCGGCTGCTCGCGTTCGACTCGACGTCCGGCCGCCTGGGCCGCCCGGTGACCGTCGACGGGAACACCCTCGTCGTCGACGGCCGCCGCATCACGGTCCTCGCCGAGCGCGAGCCGGAGCAGCTCCCCTGGGCCGAGCTGGGCGTGGAGATCGTCCTGGAGTCGACCGGCCGCTTCACCTCCGCCGAGGCCGCTCGCGCCCACATCAAGGCGGGCGCGAAGAAGGTGCTCGTCTCCGCCCCGTCGGACGGCGCGGACGTGACGCTCGCGTACGGCGTGAACACCGACGCCTACGATCCGGCCGAGCACACGATCGTCTCGAACGCCTCGTGCACGACCAATGCGCTCGCGCCGCTGGCCGCCGTCCTCGACGAGGTCGCCGGCATCGAGCACGGCTTCATGACGACGGTCCACGCCTACACGCAGGAGCAGGCCCTGCAGGACGGTCCGCACCGCGACCCCCGCCGTGCCCGCGCCGCCGCCGTCAACATCGTCCCGACCACGACGGGCGCCGCCAAGGCGATCGGCCTGGTGCTGCCGCAGCTCGACGGCAAGCTGAACGGCGACTCGATCCGCGTACCGGTCCCGGTCGGCTCGATCGTCGAGCTCAACACGACCGTCTCGCGCGATGTGACCCTGGAGGACGTCCTGGCGGCGTACAAGGCCGCGGCGGAGGGTCCGCTGGCCGGCGTCCTCGAGTACTCGGACGACGCGCTGGTGTCGTCCGACATCGTGGGCAACCCCGCCTCGTCGATCTTCGACTCGGCCCTCACCCGCGTCGACGGCCGCCACGTCAAGGTCGTCGCCTGGTACGACAACGAGTGGGGCTTCTCGAACCGCGTGATCGACACCCTCACGCTGCTCGCCAC
Source organism: Streptomyces sp. NPDC090445 (assembly GCF_044769385.1). Taxonomy (NCBI): domain Bacteria; kingdom Bacillati; phylum Actinomycetota; class Actinomycetes; order Kitasatosporales; family Streptomycetaceae; genus Streptomyces; species Streptomyces sp. NPDC090445. The sequence goes on from NZ_JBIVXV010000047.1 coordinate 30,707, forward strand.
TCGCTGAAACGGGGCCGCGGCGTCCCCTCCGGCCCCCTCGGCCGGACGGTGCGGCCGTGGCGTGAACAGCCTCCGCGGGGAAGACCGTCCCGATGTCCCCGCGGACCGAGCGGGTTCCCGGCTGCCGACGAGGCAGCCGGGAACCCGCTTTTGCGCGTACGGGCCCAACGGCGTTGTCAGACCCTCTCGTTACCCTCTCCTGCCTGGTGGGATCCACCTCCACAACGGAAAGAGGGCAGCTGATGAACACTGACGACCTGCGGCAGTTCGGCGTCGACGTGTACGACCGGTGGACGGCGATGTGGAACGGCGAAGCCGGCCTCGCCGAGCGGATCATGGCACCTCGGTTCACCCTCCGCTACGCCCAGGCGGGCACCGAGGCCTTCGACAGCGTGACGACTCCGCAGCAGCTCACCGAGACCATTGCCGCCTGGCACCGGGCGCGGCCCGGACTGAGGTTCACGGCCGAGGGACCGGCCGTGGTGGACCTCCGGCCCGGCGGCGCGGCGGCGCCGCCTTCCGGCCTGGTCGCCCGCCCGTACCGGGCGGGCTTCACCGCCGAGGACGGTGCGGTCGCGGCCCGCAGCGGGACTGACACCCTCCGCGTCGTGGACGGCCTGATCACCGAGGTGTGGTCGGTGTCCTCGGGGGCAGGCGGCCGCACCTTCTACCGGTAGCGCGCACGTCCGGCAGTCCGCACGTCCGGCAGTCCGCACGTCGGGCCGTCCGCACGTCGCCGTTCCCCGTGCGGAGGGCCGGCCCTCCGCGGCAGCCGGACGCCACGCCCGTCAGCCTTCCCGCGGCAGAGCCGGCCGTTTGGCACACTGACACGGTTTCCGATCACGGGGTCCGATCCCCCAACCGCGTTGAGGAGAAGTGTCTTTGAGCGCCACCATCGCACGACAGATAGACCTCGACGGCCCGGTGGGCAAACTGCTCCACCGCCGCCCGCTGAAGAACTCCACCGTCATGCAGTCGTTCGGCATCGACCCCGTGTCCGGGGACATCTTCGTGCTGCAGGTCATGGACGGCGGGCTGCGCCTCGGCGACGAGCCGGCCGTCGTCGACTACCCGACCCGCAAGTCCCGCGGCGACCTGTGCCTGACCCGGCTCACCGAGTCCGGCCGGATCACCGGCCACATGTACCTGCGCGGCTTCGGGCACGGCGTCAACCTCGGCGTGGAGAACCGCGGCGGGGAGATATGGCTGTGGACCGAGATCGCGTCCACACCCAACTCGAAGAACGAGGGCTACGGGACCGCCGTCACCAGCTTCCGGTACACCGACGGCGACACCGTCACCTCCGGCACCTCACGCCACACCACCCCGTACACGCCCGACCCGGCGGCCCGCTTCATCACCCCCACCATCGACCGCAGCACCAACGAGCTCGTCCTGCGCTACTCCCTCGGCGGCACGCACTGGGCCCGCTACGACCTCGCCAAGGCGGCGGCCGGCGTGTGGCAGCCGGTCCAGCGGATCACCCCGGCCCTCCCGGTCGCCACCTTCCAGGGGTACACCTCCCACGACGGCGTCCTGTACACCCTCCAGGGCGAGGCCTACGGCGACACCAATCCGCTCCCCGGCAACACGTACATCACCGCGATCGACTGGGCCACCGGCGCCCTCCTGAACCGGCAGTTCATCACCGCCGCGCCGGGCCTGGAGTACCGGGAGCCCGAGGGCATGACGGTCACCGTCCGCGGCGGCGTCCCGCACCTGCACTTCGGCTTCGCCTGCGAGGACCCGGGACCGCGCACCTGCACCATCGTGACGCTGTCCGCGGCCCCCGAGACCGACGGCGTCAAGGTGCTCGCCGACTGGCAGCCGATCACCCTCGCCGCCGGCGTGGCCGTCGACCAGAACGCCCCCCAGGGCCGCATCGTCAGCATCGGCGGCACCCCCACCCTCCAGCTCGGCGGCGGCGTCAAGGGCAGCTTCGCCGCCGACGCGGTCATCGGCTACCTTCCGGACTCCCTCACGCCGAGCATGACCGTCCGCGGCACCGTGCCCCGCAACAACAGCGGCGGCCACAACGCGGCGCGCGTCGAGGCCGGGACCGATCGCGAACTGCGCCTGTTCGGCGGGCGTTCGACCAACGCCATCACCTGGGTGCAGCTCGACAGCTTCAGCGCCGTCTGGCGCTGACACCGCCGTCCGATCCCCCGCCGCCCCCACCGGATTCCGATCCGGCACCGCACTGCTTCCACGAGGAGTCCTTCCATGTCCCAGAACCGCCGCAGCATCCTCGCCGCCGCCCTCGCCGTGCCCGCCGCCCTCACCGTCGCCACCGCCACCCCCGCTGCCGCGGCCCCCGCGGTCGCCGCCGCCGGCGGGGTCGAGGCGGGCGAGTGGACCGACCTCGTCCTGGAGGCCGGCGTCACCCCGACCGCAGGGGCCACCCCGCAGGTCCGCCTGATCACCATCGCCGGCACGGCCTTCCTCCAGGCCCGCGGCCAGATCACCGGCAACTTCACCGCCGACACCAGGATCGGCACGCTGCCGGCCGCCCTCACCCGGCCGACCTGGTACGTGCGCGCGACCGCCGCCCGCAACAACAGCCAGGGCATCAACGCCTGCCGCCTCGACATCAACCCCGCCGGTGCCGTCACCGTCTTCGGCGGCAACACCGGGAACGCGATCACCTGGGTGCAGTTCGACAACGTGCAGGCGATCTGGCGCTGACCCGCTGACCCGCTGACCCGCTGACCCGCTGAACCGAAGACCAGCCGGCCCCGGCCCGGCGCCGTGCCCGTCCGGGCGCGGCGCCGAGCCGGAGCGGGCGCGGAAAACCACGGGCCGGTGCGGGCCGCCGCCCGTTACGATCGGGCCCTCACCTGATCACGGCGGCGCGACGGAGGCACCGATGACCGAGGCCCCCGCGCGGACCCCCGCCCACCCGGAACGGCTGGAGCAGGGGCACCCGTTCCGCCAGTGGAAGACCTGGCGCATACCCGGCACCGACTTCACCCTCACCGGCTACTCGCGCGCCAACGACAAAACGTTTTTCCACATCCCGGAGCTGCGCTGCGCGCTCGACGCAGGACTCGCGGAAGGCCGGCAGCCGGAAACCGTGTTCCTCACCCACACGCACCACGACCACTCCAAGGACCTGGACTACCTCGCCGCCAGGCCCGCCGGCGTGGACATCCACCTGCCCGCCGCGGCACTGCCGTACGCGGAGGCCTTCCTGCGGGCCTCCGCCGAACTGAACCACGGCGCCGCCCACGACCCGGCCCTCGCCGCGAACTGCCGGCTGCACGGGGTCCGCGGCGGCGACGAGTTCACGTTCGGCCGCCGCGGCCACCACGTGCGGGTGGTGGAGTGCGTGCACAAGGCGCCGTGCGTGGGGTACGCGTTCTCCGAGCGCCGCAAGGCACTGCTGCCCGAGTACGAGGAACTGCGCCGCTCCCTCGCCGAACAGGGCCGGGGCGCGGAGTTCGGCCGCGTCCTGGCGCAGCGCCGCGCGGAGGGCGCCGAGGTCGAACGGGAGGTGCTCAAGCCCCTGTTCGCGTTCCTCGGCGACACCCACGTCAGCGTCTTCGAGGACAACCCGTGGCTCTTCGCGTACCCGGTCGTCATCACCGAGTGCACGTACCTCGACGACGCCGAACTGGAGCGGGCCGACCGGGTCGGACACACCGTCTGGAGCCGGCTCAGACCCGTCGTCGAGGCCCATCCGGACACCCTCTTCGTCCTCACCCACTTCAGCCTGCGCCACTCGGACCGGGACGTCCTCGCCTTCTTCCGTGACGAGGAGCCGCCCGCCAACGTCCTGCTGTGGGCGCACCCGGACAGCCGGCTGCCCGAACAGCACCGGCACGGGGGCTCGGATGGCTGACGCCCGCTGGTCCCCGTACCCCAAGATCCCCTCCCGGGCCCGGCTCGGCGAGGCACGCGGGGCCCGGCACTGGGTCGCGTTGGAGAAGGTCCACGGGGCGAACTTCGCCGTCGTGTGCGACGACGCCGGAGTGCGCCCGGCCAAGCGCCGCGAACTGCTCGGCGAGAGCGGCCTCGACGACTTCTTCGGGGTGGGACGGATCTGGCCTGCCCTGGCCGTCGCCGCGGACCGCTGCGCCGCCGCCCTGCGCCGCGACCACGGCGCGGACGCCTCGGCTCCGGTCACGGTCTACGGCGAACTGGCGGGCGGCCGCTACCCGCACCCGGACGTGCCCGCCACCCCGGACACCGACCCGGTCCAGACCGGCATCTGGTACGCCCCGCACCTCCTCTGGCTGCCCTTCGACGCCGCGATCCGCACCGGTGACGGCGTCCGCTGGGTCGCCGACCGGGCGCTGCGCCGGGCCGCGGACGCCGCGGGCCTGCACTGCGCGCCGCTCCTCGCGCACGGCACCCTCGACCGGGTCCGGGAATGCGGGCCGGTGTTCCCGACCCGGGTACCGGCACTGCTGGGCCTGCCCGAACTGCCCGGCAACCTCGCGGAGGGACTCGTACTCAAGCCCGCGGACGCATGGCGGGCCACGGACGGAACCACGGACGGAACCGCGACCCCGCCACGCCCGATGGCCAAGGTCAAACACCCCGCCTTCGCCGAGGACGACCGCTTCGACGGCTCCCGCCCCTACCTGGCGCCCGCCGAAGGCGCCGCCGGTGTGCCCGGATGGCTCCTCGGCCAGGCCACCGCGCTGCTCACTCCGGCCCGCGCGGCGGCCGCCGTCAGCAAACTGGGCCCGCGCACACCGCCCGAGGCGATCGCGGCCGAAACCGCCCGCGACGCGGTGGAGGAACTGGCCGAGGCCCTCGGCGGGCTGGGCCACGACCTCGCCCGCGCCCTGGAGCACGCACTGCACCCCGGAGCCCTGACCCTCGCCCACTACGACGCCACCGACCGCCGCACCCCCGCCTGAGCCGACTGCCCTTCCCCGACGCCACACGCCACACGCCGTCCGCCGACCGGCGTGTGGCCCGGAGCCCGTCCGGCCCCGGCCTACCGTGGGGGCATGCGGCTGCTGCTGACCTCCGACACGCACGTCCCCGCCCGCGCCAAGAACCTCCCGCAGGCGCTCCTTGCCGCCGTCGACGAGGCCGACGCCGTCGTCCACGCCGGCGACTGGACCGACGAGGCCACCCTCGACCTGCTGGAATCCCGGGCCCGCCGGCTCATCGCCGTGTACGGCAACAACGACGGCCCGCCGCTGCGCCGGCGCCTGCCCGAGGTCGCCCGCGCCCGGCTGGCGGGGCTGTGGTTCGGCGTGGTGCACGAGACCGGCGCGGCCGCCGGGCGGGAACGCCGCTGCGCAGAGCGCTTCCCCGACCTGGACGTCCTCGTGTTCGGGCACAGCCACATCCCCTGGGACTCCACGGCCCCCGGCGGCCTGCGCCTGCTCAACCCCGGCTCGCCCACCGACCGCAGACGGCAGCCGTTCTGCACCTTCATGACCCTCGCCGTCTCCGACGGCGCGCTCCACGACGTCACCCTGCACCGGCTCCCGCCGCGCCGCTGACCCACGAGACGGACGAGGTCAGGAGGTCAGCGTGAGCCTTCGGCCGCTGCCGCCCGTGTCGAGGCACTCCTGGTACGGATGGGGATCGCCCTGACGCTCCCGGCAGACCCACGTGCTTCCCGCCGCGCGGACCTCGACGGGCGCGCCCCGCGTGCGGGGCAGGATCCCGGTGTAGGCGGCTGCGACCCGCAGCGCGACGGCACACGATGCGGCCCGGTCGGCCGACACCCCGAGCCCGGAGGCCGCGTCGGTTCCGCAGACCACGAGGGGCGCCGGGGTGGCGGCCTTGTCGGCGGACGCCTGAGCCGGGGCCGCGGCCGGGGTCGCGGGCCACAGCACGGCAGCCGCCAGCAGGCCTGCGGCCATGCCGAGCTTCGCCGAACGCACGTGCCGTCTCCCTCCGTGCGGAGCCCGTGCCCGTACGACACGGGGCCGTGCCCCCACCCTGGCCCGGAGTGCACGGCCGTGCCACTCGAACGGCCCCCGTGGGCTCCCGGGCAGAAGGGGAGCCGCCGGCCCGCATTCCGGTGCCGCTGCCGCGCCGCGCCTCCCGGCGGGCCACCGCACGGCACCCCGTTCCGGTCCGGCGGAAACGGAGGCATCGGGCCGGTCGGCGGGCGGGGCGATACCTGACATTCTCTGACATCAGGGGAGAGTTGCCCGGGTCGACCTCCGGATCATGAGGCACAGCTTTCGGCATGTGAACGCCGATGCGACGCTTCCTCATTCTTCCCGGGAGGACATCCATGGTCACCAGAAGACGCCTGCTCGTCGGCGCCCTGTCCACGACGGGCGCGGGCCTGGTCACCGGCGCCGGACTGCTGCCCGTGCTGCAGTCCGGTACGGCCCGGGCCGCCGACGAGACGGGCCCGGCGGCCGCCGTCCCGCCGCCGTTCACGGTGAAGATGCCGCAGCTCCCCGTCCTCACGCCGTATTCCACGCACGGCGGCGTGGATGCGTACCGCGTCACGGTCAAGGAGGTCTCCCGGGAGATCCTGCCCGGCGTCCAGACCAAGGTGCTCACCTACGACGGCCACTTCCCGGGTCCGGTGCTGCGGGCCCGCAGCGGCCGGCAGGTGACCGTGCGGCACCGCAACACCCTGCACATGCCGATCTCCGTGCACCTGCACGGCGCCGACGTCTCCCCGGAGAACGACGGCGCCCCGATGGACACCGTCGCCCCGGGCACGGCGCGCACGTACACCTACCCGAACCGGCAGCCGAACGCCACCCTGTGGTTCCACGACCACGCCCACCACATGGAAGCCGAGCACGTCTACCGGGGCCTGTCGGGAACGTACGTCCTGACGGACGACACCGAGCGCGCCCTGCCGCTGCCCTCCGGCCAGTACGAGATGCCCATCGCCCTGCGCGACGCCCGCTTCGACGAGAACGGGCAGCTGGTTTACCGGATGGACGACTTCCGGGGCCGCACCACGCTGCTCGCCAACGGCCGCCCCAGCCCGTACGTGGAGGTCGCCGCCCGCAAGTACCGCTTCCGCCTGCTCAACACCTCCAACCTCCGCTTCCTCAAGCTGCGCCTCGCCGACGGCGGGCAGATGGTGCAGATCGGCTCCGACGGCGGCCTGCTGGAGCGCCCCTTCACGACCGACACCATCCCGCTGTCCCCGGCGGAACGCGCCGACGTGGTCATCGACTTCTCCCGCTACCCGGTCGGCACGAAGATCGTCCTGCAGAACATGCCGGGCCCGGGCACCACCGAACCCGGCAACGTACTCCGCTTCGACGTGGTCCGCACCGCCCCCGACCCGAGCCGGATCCCGGACGTGCTGCGCACCCTGCCGGCGGTGGACGCCCTGCCCGAGCCCGCGGTCGAGCGGAAGATCGTCCTCAGCATGGACGAGGACGGCCGCACCGAGGCGCGCGGCTTCATGGACGGACTGCAGTGGGACCCGGACCGGATCGACCAGACGGTCACCTTCGGAACCTCCGAGATATGGACGGTCACCAACGCCAACCAGCGGATCCCGCACAACTTCCACATGCACCTGGTCCAGTTCCGCGTATTGGAGCGCAACGGCGTCCCGGCCGCGCCCGCCGAGGCGGGCCTGAAGGACACGGTCCAGCTGTTCCCCGGCGAGACGGTGAAACTGCACGCCACCTTCGACAGCCACCGGGGCACGTACGTCTACCACTGCCACCTGCTGGACCACTCGGCCATGGGCATGATGGCCAACTTCCGGGTCCGCTAGCCAGCACGCGCGCAGCCGCCGGAGGCGGGCCGGGTCCTGTCAGTCCGGCGTGCAAGACTGCGCCGCATGTCCACAGCCGACCTCACCTTTGACCAGTGGCGTTCCTTCGACCTCCCCACCGCCCGCCGCGTCGCCCGGCAGGCAGCCGACGCGGCGGGAGGCCGCCTGATCGCCGTCGATGCCGTCGAGCACCCGGGCGCCCGGATGCACCGCGCCCGGATCGAGCGGAGCGGTCAGGAGTTCGCTCTCGTGCCGGGCGGCACGGTCATCCTCGGGTTCGACCTCGACGCCTGGCAGCCGGCGCCCGAACAGGCCGCCGACTACCGGGAGAGCCTGGAGCAGGGCTTCGGGTACGGCCCGGACCTGAAGGCGCACCTGGAGCAGCTGCTCAGCCCGCGCCGAAGCGTCGCCCTCCGCACGGTGCTCATGGCGGTGGAGGACGAGGACCTGACCGAGCCTCCCGCCGACGTGCCGGACGTGCTCGCGGCCCGCGGCCTGCGGATGCCGAGCCCCGACGAATGGGAGCACGCCTGTGGAGCCGGGGCGAACACCCTGTTCCGGTGGGGCGACGACTGCCCCCTCGACCGGATCCCGTACGAGGACCGGACCGGGCCGCAGCATCAGCCGAACGCCCTCGGCCTGCACATCGCCTACGACACGTACCGCACGGAACTCACGAACGACCTCACCGCGGTACACGGCGGCGACGGCGGCGAGTCGGCCTGTGGCGGCTACGGCCACCTGCTGGGATGGCTGCCCCTGGCCACCGCCAACCGCAATCCCTTCCACGCGGAGTTCGTTCACGGCCCGGACGGCGAAGACCTGTACGAGGACTTCTCCACCCGGCCCGTGTGCGACCTCTGACCCGTCGCCCTCCGGCCCTGCCGCCGTACGGGGCGGTCAGCAGCCGCATGAACTCCGCGTACGGGGGAAGGTGCCCTGTCCACAGTGCGGGGCGTACGCCGGTGAGGGCGGCGCCACCGCCTCGGATCTGGAGGTGGACCATGGCGGGCCTGCCGGGAAGCCGTCGTGCGGGCAAGGACGGGGGGACACCGTGGCGTGACTTCGGGAGACTCCTGGACCAGATGTACGACCTGATGGAGGCCGCCGCACCACCCGGCGAAGCCGGCGGGCCGCAGGACGGCGCCGACACCGCGCCGGCGGCCCCCGCCCGCGCTGTGGTCAAGGGAGCGGGGTGACCGCGCGCCACTCGTCCTCGAGGATGCCGAACACCTCGGAGTCCCGCCAGCCGTCCCGGAGCAGCGCAGTGTGACGGTGGCGCCCCTCCCACGTCATGCCGAGTCTGCCGAGCACGCGTGCCGACCCGAGGTTCCGCGGGTCGCAGGTGGCGTGGATCCGGTGGAGCCCGAGAGCCCCGAAACCGTGCGCCAGCAGTTCCCTTCCGATCGCCGTTCCGACGCCCTGGCCCCACACCCGGGGGTGCACCACGTAGGTGATCTCGCCGTGGCGTTGCGCTCGACTCCGTACGTGCAGCTCGCCCATGCCGACGACGTCACCGTCGAGACGCGCCGCGTACGCGTACCGCTGCTGCGGTGAGCGCGACCAGGCCCCGACCGCGGCCGCCACGAACGCGCGCGTCTCCTCCTCGGTGTTCGGCCCCCACGTCTGGAAGCGGCAGGACTGGGGCCGGGAGGCCCAGGAGTGGACGGCTTCCCAGTCGTCGAGGCGGATCCTGCTCAGGGTCACGGACGGCCGCATCATGGGATGATCCTGCCAGCTGTGCCCGGCCCGCGGGGCCGCCCCTCGGCGCTCTCCCGCCACAGCGGCTACGACGCCAACGCCACCGCCGCCCTGCGGTGCGGCCGGAGGGCGAGGACGACGAGGAGCCCGAAGGCGACCGCGGCGGTCAGGGTGCGGGCGCCGTTGAACAGTTCCCAGCGGCGGAGGACTTCCTCGTACCCGGCCGGTGGCACGGTGGCGGCCCACTGCTTGATGCGGCCGTTGACGGGGACGTTCCCGAACCGTGTGATCAGGAACGAGGAGACCACCAGCAGCCCCGCCGCCCCGGCGAGGACGCGGGCCCGGCCGCGCTCGGCGACGGCCAGGGCGAAGGAGCCGAGGGCCGAGACCGCCATCGTGCCCTGCATGGTGATGCCGTTCATCGCCATCAGGGCGGTGTGGAAGTCGAGTCTCATCTCGATCGGCACGGTGTTGAACGTCGGGACGAGATTGGCGGCGCCGTAGCCGAAGGCACCGGCCAGCAGGCCGGTGGAGAACAGCGACAGCGCCAGGAGGAGCCGGATGCGCACGGCCGTCACCGGGCGGTGAACCGGTCGGCGGGCTCGCCGCGCAGGCGGCCGCGGGGGAGCTTGCGGCCGAAGGCCAGCACCAGGAGGTCCTGGGCGGCCCCGTACACGGGAGCCCCGGTCCCGTACGACCAGTCCGCGTCCTCGGCGCACAGCCGCACACCGTCCAGGTCGACGCCGAAGAACTTCAGGCCGCGGGGCTTGATGCCGTCGAGGAGGATGCGCAGCCTGTCCCCGGGGACGCGCCGGCCGAGCCCGAGCGCGACCGTCACGTCCAGGCCGTGCACCACGTCGTGGCCGAGGGCGGACGCGAGCCCGCCGACCGGCGGTGTCCACGGATGGTGGGCGTTGTCCCGCAGGAAGGCGCTGAGTTCACCGGCGGAATGCGCGGCCGCGTCCCGGCGGGCGACGCGGTCGGTCATGCGGTGCAGATTCCCGCGGGCCTTGACCAGTTCACCCAGGGTCGCCGGCAGGGAGAGCCGGAAGCCCATCGACATGTGGGCGACGACCTCACGCACCCGCCACCCGTCGCACAGGCTCGGTGCGTCCCACTGATCGGCCCGCAGACCGTCGAACAGATCGGCCAGCTCCCGGCGTTCCGCTGCGATGGCGGCCCCGAGGTCCGCCACGACACCGCCTGTCCACTCGTCCCTGCTTCGCGTCGTGTTCTCCATGTGATCAAGGGTGCGGGCGGCCGATCCATACGTCCAATAGATGGTGGTGCTGCCCTCTAGCATCAACAGTTATGGAACTCCGTCAGCTGCGCTATTTCGTCGCCGTCGTCGAAGAAGGCGGCTTCACCCGCGCGGCCGCCCGCCTGCACCTGGCCCAGCCCGGCCTGAGCGCGCAGATACGCCAGCTGGAACGGGAGTTGGGGCAGCCGTTGCTCGACCGCTCCCACCGGTCGGTGACGCTCACCGAGACGGGCCGGGCGGTCCTGCCGTACGCCCGGGCCGCGCTGGCCGCGGCGGACGCGGTGCAGCAGACGGCCGACGCGTTCACGGGCCTGCTGCGCGGCCGGGTCTCGCTCGGGCTGGTGTCCGGGGCCACCGGCCACGCCTTCGACATCGCCTCGTTCCTCGCGGACTTCTGCGATGCCTACCCCGCCCTGGAGATCGCGCTCACCGAGGACACCTCGGAGCGGATGCAGGCGGCGCTCCTGGCCGGTGAGCTCGACATCGCCCTCCTCGGACCGACCGACGAAACACCCCCGCCCGGCCTGTCCCTGCAAACCGTCATCGATGCCCCGCTGGCCGTCGTCGCAGCGCCCGGAGACCCGCTCCTGGCCGGGGCCGGGGCCGGGGCCGGGGCCGGCGACCGTACGACCGTTGCGCTGGCCGAGCTCCGCGACCGAGCGCTGATCTGCCTGCCACGCGGCACCGGAGTGCGCGCCGCACTCGAACGCGCCTGCGCACAGGCCGGATTCCGCCCCCGCGTCACCTTCGAGGCGGCAGCGCCCCATGTCCTCACCCAGCTCGCCGCCCAGGGCCTGGGCGTGGCGGTGCTGCCGGCGGGCGAGGACGGCCCTGCCGGCGACGGACGGCTGCGGGCACTGACCATCGTCCGTCCCGGCATCCGCGCCCGTATCGCACTGGCCTGGCGGGCCACCGGCCCTGCGAGCCCCGCGGCCCGGGTCCTGCTCGACCGCCTGCGCGAGGCCCTGCCCGCGATGCTCGTGAGCCGGTCCGGTGAGGGGGCGGCCCGCCCGTCCGCGCCGTGCGCCTGCGAACCCCCGGACACCAGCGCGGACAGCCGGCCCGGGGCTACAGCACGGCGACCGTGAAGGCGTTGTCGACGTAGCTGCCGTTGAGGTCGTACGTGTAGACCGTGACGGCGTTCGTGCCGCAGACGGCGTTGGGGGTGGTGGTGAAGCTGCGGCGGTTGGAGTTGGGCAGTTCGACCTGGACCACGCTGAACGCCAGGTTCACCCGGTGGTCGATGTGGACGCAGTACCGGCCGGTGTTGACACGGCGTACCCAGTCGACGTTCTTCGCCCGCTTCAGCACGCCCCCGGCGGTGACGTCCGCCGCCGCCTGGACGTACGGCGAGGTGATCGGCGTCGGGTCCGCCGCGGCGGGGACGGCGGCCCACCCGGTCAGGGCGACGGCGGCAAGCACGACGGGAACGGAACGGCGCATGACTCACACTCCTGGCGACGGCGGCCCACAGCGAGCCGCGGACGGTCCCACCACCGTCTCCGACCCACCCCGCCGCGCGACTCCAGAGCCGACCCGGCTCGGCCAACCGGGACCGAACGTCACCCGCCTGGCCCGGCCGGCCCGGGGGGACGGGGGCCACCCCGCGCGCCGGTCAGAGGGCGGCGAACAGGCCGTCGAGCGGGGCGGGCACACGGTCGCGGGGGAGCGCCTCGACGAGGACGCGCCCGTAGCCGATCTTGCGCCCCTTCTTGGTGCCGAGGAAGCGCCGCACCTGCTGCTCCGAGGTGCGGCCCTGCTGGGCGGGCTGGCGCCGGAAGGTCTGCAGGGCCCGCAGGTCCCCCTCCGCCCGGATCAGCTCCTCCACCCGTGTCACGCCCAGCGCGCGGATGAGCTCGTCCTCCAGGTCCGCCGCGCAGACGAAGAACCCCTCCGGTGCCGCACCGGCACGCTCCCAGCCGCGGGCGTAGTAGCCGCGCTCCCGCTCGTCGCACAGTCCGGTGAGCCGCAGGCCCAAGCCGGCCGGGCCGAGGAGCCCGGCGAAGCGCCCCGCGTTCATCGCACCGCCCATCGACAGGACGCAGACTCCTTCGGCGGCCAGGTCCCGGCCGCGGCGCGCCTCCAGCGCGCTCACCGCTGCGACGTCGCTCAGCCCTTCGAGGAGGACGACCGTCCGGAGGCCCAGCCGTGCGGCCGGCTCGCGCGCCCGGTCGCCGGTCCCGCCGGCCGCCCACGCGGTGACCGCCTCCCGAAACGACGCCATGTCAGTCATGTATCGGAGTCTCCGCCCTTTCCGGCCGCCGGGCCAGGGATTTTCGATCACCCTTGGGCCCGCCATGTACCGTCTTGATCATGGAACAGTCGACTGGCATCACCAGGGACCAGGCGCCGGCGGACCCGGCGGCGACCGACGACATGCTGGCCACCCAGCCCATCGGCTACTGGAGCGGCTTGGCCCACACCGTCGTCACCCGGTATCTACGGGACGAGATGGCGAAGATCGACGTCACGCAGCCGCAGTACTGGGTGCTCAACCGCGTCAACGGCGGCCGGACGGCGCCCACCCGCGAGGAGGTCGTGACCCAGCTGACCCCCCTCGCCGACGGGGAGCACGAGATCGCCCGGGTCATCGACCAGTTGCTCCACCGCGGCTGGCTCGGGACCGACGCCGGGCAGCACCTGCACCTCACCGATCCCGGAGAGGCGGCCAGAGTGCGGGTGCGCGAGCTGGTGGCCGAGCTCCGGGCGGTGGTCCACGAGGGCATCGGTGACGAGGAGTACGTGGCCGCGCTCAAGGTGCTCCGCAGGATGGTGGCCAACGTCACGGGCGACGGACCGGCAGCCTGAGACAGGTACGCGAAGCGCCCGGTCAGAGCACTAGGTGTATTGCCTCGGGAGGTTGTGGACGGGTGATGCAGGTCTCGGCTGAGGTGTCTTGAACGGGTGAGGGCCTTCCGGGTTCGGTGTGGATTGCGAC
>NZ_JBIVXV010000048.1:0-42470 GCF_044769385.1 Streptomyces sp. NPDC090445
TCGTCCGTCTCCGGCTTGACCTGCCCAGGGCGTGGCATCTCGGCACCTCCTGGACAGACAGCCTACCAGCCAAGATCCTTAAGTCACTGGTATTGGGTGTAGGCGAGCAGTTCACGGGCGCGCACGGCCGCATCGGTGACCAGCTGCTCCAGCGGGTCGGCCCCGGCCCCGACCCCGGCGGAGGACGTGTCCTGCCGTACGGGCGGCCCGGGCAGCGGCGGCAGCTCGGGCAGCGCCGCCGGCTCACGGCCGAAGACCTCCTCGGCGGGAGTGCCGGCCGGCAGCTGCGCCGCCGCAGCGGCCTGCGAACCGGCGTCCGCTTCCTCCTCCGCTGCCGCTGCCTCCTCCGTTTCGTCCTCCGCCCCGCCGGCGTCCTCGTACCCGAGGCTGCCGGCGATCGCCTGCATCAGCAGGACGGACCGGAGTTCCTCCTGCGCCTCCTGCGTGCCGCGCCCCCGCAGCAGGAGCAGCAGCGTCGTGTCCTCGTCCAGCAGCCAGGACACCTGGTAGCAGAGTGCGGCTGCGTGCTTGCAGGGGTGGTCGAACGCGTCGCAGTCGCAGTCCGCCTCCAGGTCGCCGTAGCCGGGCAGCAGCCGGACCCGTGCGTCCTCGGCGGCCTCCAGCAGGTCGGGCGGCAGTGCACCGGCGGCGAGCAGCTCATCGGTGACGTCCGGCCGCTCGGCGGTCTTCTCCCAGAGCAACTCCCACTCGTCCTCGTCGAGTTCCTCCAGGGTGAGCACCGTCTCGAACGGGGTGTCGCCCTCGTAGCCGGTGGTGGAGATGCGCCCGGGGCTGACCGTGATCGGTCCGAGCCGGCCGGTCCGCGCGTAGGCCCGGCCCTTCTTCAGCGCCTCCTCGTCCAGGGAGGTGTCCTCCAGCGCGTCCGCCCAGGCCTTGCCCCACCAGGACTGGCCGCGTGCCCGGCTGCCCCGGCGCGCGGCGAAGGCCGGGAAGCCCCGCGCGCCCGTCTCGTCCCCGCTCATCCCGCGCTCCTCAGCTCGACCAGGTTGGCCAGTTCGTCGTTGGTCAGCTCCGTCAGTGCCTGCTCCCCGGAGCCCAGCACGGCGTCCGCCAGGCCCCGCTTCGCTTCGAGCAGGGCGGCGATGCGGTCCTCGACCGTACCCTCGGCACCCTCGGCGATCATCCGGTGTACCTGGACGGTGCGCGTCTTGTCGGCAGACGCATTCAATGTCGCACCCCTCGCCAACAGATCGGCGCGGGCCGCCCGCCGGCACCGCGGCCGATTCCAAGATCACGATCGCGCACATCGCATGCTGGCGCAGGCCCCGGAGGCCTGCAAGGACGATCGTCGTGATCCGGCAGCTGACGGTCGCGCGATGCGGGCGGCTCCGGCGTCACCACACCGCGAGCCGCCCCGCACGGCTACCTCGGCACTGCCGCCCCCGCTCTCCTCACCCGGCCCCGATCACGATTCGGCAGGCAGGAGCGCGGCGGTCTCGGCCAGCACGCGGGCCGCCGGTGCCGGGTCGACCAGCCACTTCAGGTGGCTGCCGGGGAGCGTACGGACGTCGTACGGGTTCTCCGGCGTCAGCGCGTCGCCCTCGCGGATCATCCGGTCCTGCATGGCGAGCGGCACGCTGGTGTCCTCGGCCAGCCGGACGTACGTCTTGGGGATCCTCCCCCAGCTGTCGGGCTGCGCCCGGTCATCGGGGGTGCCGGCGTCGAGGTTCTCGTCGGGCTGGAAGGTGTTGAGGAAGACCATGAACTCCTCGTCCGTCCCGTCGGCGAGGAAAGCCGCCTTGAAGGCCGCGAGGACGCCGGGGTCGGCGGTGCGGAAGTTGGAGCGCAGCAGCCCGAGCTCGGCAGGGTTCGCGACCATCGCCGACGCCAGCCCTGTGACGTCGACCGTGGCCATCTCGGGCTCGGCGTAGTAGGCGCTGACGTCGAGGTCGACGGGGCACCAGGCGGAGACGTAGACGATGCGGTCGATCAGGTCGGGCCGCAGGTTGGCCGCGACGGTGGCCGTGAGGCCGCCGCGGCTGTGCGAGACGAGGATGACGGGCCCGTTCCGCTTGGCCCGCTCCAGTATCCCGATGAGGTGCGCGGCGTTGTCGGCGAGCGTGACGCCCTTGATGGCCCCGGCAGTGGTGGCGAGCCCGGCGAGGTCCTGCGGCGCCTGGTAGGCCCGCGGGTACGTCGCGGCGAACCCGTGGCCCGGAAGGTCGACGGCGACCGAGCGGTGTCCGAGGAGGCCGAGTTCGGCCTGGAGCGGTGCGAAGGAGAAGGAGTTCGCGAAGGCTCCGTGGACCAGTACGAACGTCGGTTGCATCTGTCTACACTCACTTTCCGGTCCTCTGCGGCGTCGGCGGCGCGCGCATCGCTCTTCCCGGCGCCGCGAACCACCTCGCGGACGAGGAACGAGACGTCGTCCTGCGGCGCACCGTCCGACCGCAGAGACGTCTTCACGCATGGCATGCGTCAGCGGTCACGTGTGGAATCAGGATCGCAGCGTGTGAACGGCTGCTCCCTGTCCGGGGATTCACCCTACTCAGCGAAAGATCATCCGCACTACCCGGACGACTACCCGGACGAGCCCTTGCCCCTGATCACCGCCGCTCCGCGGTGCTTGACGTTGACGGCCGAAGCCTTGGCCAGTGCCGCGGGGTTCAAGAAGCGCAGCGGACCGATCAGGCGGGATGCGAACAGGTGCATGTGGCGCGCCAGCGAGTCGTCGCGCGCCGCAGCCGAGAACATCAGCCGCTCCACGGGACGGAACGGGCGGGCCTTCGCGAAGTCGGCGGCCAGGTACTGGTGACCGCGCAGTCGGCGCCGGTGTCTGCGTGCGTACACCACGAGCGACCTGTCGAGGTCGCCCCGACCGGTTGCGGCCGGGGCGACCGCCTCCGCCAGCCATTGCGCAGACTGGAGGGCCCACCCGCATCCCACTCCCCACAGGGGATCGCCGGTCAGGGCGGCGTCGCCGATGAGCGCGACGCCCGGGGCGATCGGCCTGCGGCTGTGGAGGGGGTGGTCGACCATGCCGGTGATCTTCGTGATGCGCTCGGCGGAGTCGATGGGCGGTGCCTCGGGCAGGGCGCGGACGAATGCGAGGAAGCTGCCCTCCAGGTCTTCGCGGAAGGCCGGCAGCCGCTCCTTGTCCGGGAGCACCGCGATGACCGTCACCCCGTCGTCGTTCGGAAACGCGTACGCCATGTCGGGTTCGAGGAACCAGGTCTGGCCGATCCCGCCGGGCAGCGGAAGGTGGCGGAAGTGTGCGAAATAGGCGAACCGCGTGTTCTCGTACAGCCGGGCAGGGACGCCGGCGGACTTCGCCACGGCCGAGTCCTTGCCGTCGGCGCCGACCACCAGCCGGGCCCGGATCGTGCGGTCGCCCTGCGGTGTCGACGCGCGCACCCCCGCGGTTCGCCCGGCTTCCCGGACCAGCCCGGTCACACGGTGGCCGGGGAGCAGATCGACGCCGGGCGTCCTCGCCGCATGGGACCTGATCAACGGGTCGAGGGTGCTGCGCCGGATGTTGTACGCGTACGGCAGCTCGGGGCCCGCCGGCGCGGCCCTCGGCTCGATCCATCCCCAGCGGGTGTACCAGCGGGCCTGGTTGCGGACGGCTCCCGCCTTCTCCAGGGCGGGGACGAGGCCGAGTTCGTCCAGCACCGGGTAGGCGTTGGCCGTGAGGGAGTGGGTGCACAGCACCTTGTGCGCTGCGGGGTCGGAGCGGCGTTCCAGCAGTGCGACGCGGACACCGCGTCGAGCGAGCAGGACGGCCGCGGCGCTGCCGGCGGGGCCGGCTCCGCTGATGACGACGTCGTAGTCCTGTCCCGCGCTCTCGGAGTTGGTCATGCGCTGATCGCTCCCTTCGGGGTGTGGTGCCGTTCGTGGGAGTGGTGCCGTTCGGGGGAGTGCCGTTGGTGGGAGTGGTGGCGCAGTCCACTGGTGTCAGGCACATGACCCGACTGTCAAGGGTGCGGTGGGCGTTCCCTACGGCGTTCCCTACGGCGTTCCCTACGGCGCGCTCGACGGCCCGGGCGCCGGGCCGAGGCCGGCACCGGTGTCGTCTCCCTTCACGGGCTCCGCAGCCCGGGGCTGCGGCACGCCGGGTTCGGGCAGGGTGCGGAAGAGCAGCCAGCTCAGCAGCGGCATCAGGACGAGGGGTGCCAGGGCAGTCTGCAGGGACGTGACGTCGGCGAGGCGGCCGACGGCCGGGCTCACCAGGCCGCCGACACTGACGGTCAGGCCGAGTGTGATCCCGGCGGCGGTGCCGGCCCGCGAGGGCAGGTAGTCCTGGCCGAGCGTGACCTGGAGCGAGAAGGGCACGTACAGACCGGCTGAAGTCCACGCCACGAACGGGTAGACGGCCGGGCCCGGCACCCACACCACGCCGGCGACGGCCACGGTCGTGATCAGGTACGACCAGCGGGAGACCGTCACCCGGTCCCAGCGGCTCGCCAGGAACCCGCCCAGCACCGAGCCGATCGCGCCGCCCAGGTAGAGGATGAACAACGCCGCGGCGCCCGCGGCCGTGCCGCCGCCCATGCGCTGCTGGACGTGCAGCGAGACGAACGTACTCAGACCCACGAACACGATCGACCGGCACACCACGGCCAGCGACAGCCTCACGAAGGAGGCGGTGTCGTCGGTCCCGGCCGGCACCGGCCCTCCGGCCCCGGCCGCCTGCCGGTGCTGCAGTGCCCGCAGCACGGGCAGGCACATGACGGCGCCGGCGAGGGCCGGCAGCACCAGCAGCGGCGTCCGGCGCAGGCCTCCGTCGGCCACGACGGCGGCGACGATCAGCGGGGCCAGCGCGAAGCCGATGTTGCCGCCTGTGGAGAACAGGCTCATGGCCTTGTGGCTGCCGTGGCTGGCGATGCGGGCGATGCGCGCGGACTCGGGGTGGTAGGCGGCCACGCCGATCCCGGACAGCGCGACGAACACGAGGGTGAGCCCGTAGGAACCGCTCAGTCCGCTCAGCGCGGCGCCGACACCGCCCAGCAGTGTGCCGGCCGGCAGCAGCCAGGGCATCGCCCAGCGGTCGGTGAGCACGCCGAACACGGGCTGCACCAGCGAGGACAGCAGCGAGGCGGCCAGCACGATGCCCGAGGCAGCCGCGTAGGTGTAGGCGCGTTCGGCGATGAAGAACGGCACCAGGGCCGCCACGGCGCCTTGGTAGACATCGACGCAGGCGTGGCCGGCGGACAGCAGCAGGATGGGGGTGTTCCTTCGCATGCTGCCATGCTCCGAGCCCGGCGCCACGGCTTGCTTCCGGTAAATTGCCAAGTGATGCCGAAAATCCGCCACGAGCCGACAGCCCCGACCCGCACCCAGCGGCTCGCCTCCGGCGGCGCCATCGACGCCCACTGCCATGACGACCACCAGATCGTCTATGCGGGCCGGGGAGTACTGGCCGTCACGACCGGCGAGGGGACCTGGATCGCCCCGGGCACCCGCGCCATCTGGGTGCCCGCGGGCACCGTGCACGCACACCGGGCCCACGGCGAACTCGACCTGCACCTGGTGGGACTGCCCGCCGCCGAGAACCCGCTCGGCCTCGACGCGCCCACCGTGCTGGCCGTCCACCCGCTGCTGCGCGAGCTGATCGTCGCCTACACGCGCACCGAGGACACCAACAGCCCGGAACGGGACCGTCTTCGCACGGTCCTGATCGACCAGCTGCGGGCCGCGCCCCAGCAGCCGCTGTACCTGCCCACCCCCACCGCACCCCTGCTCCACGCCCTGTGTGACATCCTGCGCGCCGACCCGGCCGACTCCCGTACCCTCGCTGCGCTGGGGCGGGAGGTCGGGGCGAGCGCTCGCACCCTGTCCCGGCTCGTCCGCAGCGACCTCGGCATGACGTTCCCCCAGTGGCGCACCCAGCTCCGGCTCCACCACGCATTGGTCCTCCTGGCCGAGCGCACCCCGGTGACCTCGGTGGCGCATCAGTGCGGCTGGTCGTCGGCGAGTGCCTTCATCGACGTCTTCCGCCGCGCCTTCGGCCACACCCCGGGTTCCCACCCGACGGGCTGACGGCGGGGCGCGGCCCGGCGGGCCAGGGGGAGGGCGAGGGCGGCTGCTGCCAGGTAGACGGTGCCGATCAGCAGCCAGCCGAAGTGGTGCAGGGAGGAGAGGGCCAGGGTGACCGCGAGGGGGCCGGCGGCGCGGACGAGCTGGGTGCCCAGGCTCCACACTCCCTGGTATTCGCCGAGGCGGGCCGGTTCGGCGAGATCGTAGGACAGGCCCCAGGACCCCGCGGACTGGAGGAGTTCGGTGAGGGTGAGGAGGACGACCGCTGCGAGGAGGGCCGTCACGGACCAGGCGGGCGCCAGGCTGCCGGAGGCCGCGAACAGGCCGGCGGCGGCCAGGAGGCACCAGCCGCCCTTGCGCATGGCGCGGGCCGCGGAGCCGACGTCGGTGACGCCGCGTCCGACCCGGATCTGGAGGCCGATGGCGACGAGGACGTTGGCGAACAGCAGGACCGACGTCGTCCAGGCGGGGGCGTCGGTGTGTCCGGTGACCCACAGCGGCATGCCGATCTCCAGGAGTTCCATGTGCATGATCAGCAGGCCGTTGAGGAGGGACAGGGCCACGTAGGGGCGGTCGCGCAGCACACCGGTCCGGGGCCGGGCGCCCGTCTTCGCTCCGGACGCGTCCGGGGCGGGAGCGGGGGCGGGGGCGGGGGCGGGGGTTTCCGGGAGGCGGGTGGCGATCAGGGCGACGGCCAGGACGCTGACGGTGCCGCAGCCGATCAGCACGCGGAAGGCGAACGGGCTGTCGACGGCGAGGGCCACCCCGAGAGCGGGGGTGCTCAAGGTGGCCCCGATGTTGCGTACGACACGGTTGAAGGCGAGGGTCGCGACCCGGTTCTCGGGCGTGGTGATGGTGCCGAGGTATGCCTGGCGGACGGGCGCGACGGCGCTTTCGGCGAGGCCGGAGAGGCAGGCGGCCGCGAGGAAGGCCGGGTAGGAGCCGACGAGTTGGTAGCCGGCGAGGACCAGGGCGCGGAACAGGCTGAGGCCGATCAGGAGGCGGCGGTGGCCGATCCGGTCGCCGAGGCGGCCCGCGGGGAGGGCCGCGGCGAGTCCGGCGAGGGTGGCTGCCGACAGGCCGCTGCCGACCTGGACGGCGCCCAGACCGGCGACCTTGGTGAAGAAGAGGACGCCCCCGGCGAGCATGATGCCGGGCACGAGGGAGTCGAAGAACGTCAGGGTGGCGTAGACCCGCAGGGGGCCGCGCGGAGGCAGGATCATGCCGCCCAATGAACCGGGGCGTGCTGCCCGCTGTTAGGTTTTTAGGCGTCGGCTAAAATGTCGTCCGGGGAAGCGTGGGCCGTTGATCGAGATCGTGCTCGGGGTGGACGATCTGGCGAGCATCCGGTTCGCCGTCTCGCCCCTCCAGGAGACCTGCCACAGCTTGTGGGCGCTGCGCGATCCGGGGGACTTCCCGCTGCACCTGCGCTGGCTGCGCCGGGTTCGGGAGCTGCTGCCGGAGCTGGACGGGGAGATCCTGTCGGCGCTGGTCAGCGAGCGGCGGTGGCTGCCGGACTTCATCACGCCGCGGCCGCGGGCGCGGATGCCGGAGATGGCGGAGGAGCTGCGGACGGTGCGCGGCACCGACGCGGCGACGGTGCGCCGCGACCTCGATGCCGCCTGGCTCGGGCAGCGGATGCCCGAGGTGCTGCGCGGCGACGCGGAGGTGCTGCGGGAGCGGATCGCCGATGCGCTGGAGGCGTACTGGCGGGCTGCGCTGGAGCCGTACTGGCCGCGGATGCGGGGCGTGCTGGAGGCGGACATCCTGCACCGGGCGCAGCTGCTCGCCGACGGCGGTGCGGCGGCGCTGTTCGCGGGTCTGCACCCGAACGTGCGGTGGGAGTCGGGGGTGTTGCGGCTGCACCCGATGGGCACGGACAGCCGGGTCCGGGCGGGTACGGGGCTGACGCTGTGCCCGACGCTGTTCGGGCGGAAGGCGACGGCGCCGATCGGGGAAGTGCCGCGGGTGGACTATCCGGCGCGCGGGGTGGCGACGCTGTGGGAGGCGGTGGCGCCGCCGGCGCCGGAGGCGTTGGCGGCGCTGGTCGGGCGGCCTAAGGCGGCGCTGCTGATGGCCCTGGACACGCCGGAGTCGACGGGGGCGCTGGCGCGGGTGCTGGGGGTGACGCCGGGTGCGGTGTCGCAGCACCTGGGTGTGCTGGCGGCGTGCGGGCTGGTGACGCGGGCGCGGGCGGGCCGGAACGTGCTGTACGCGCGCAGCGAGCTCGGTGACCGGCTCGCCGCACGCGGGGGTTGACGTTCAGGTGCGGGCGGGGGCGGGCAGGGGGATGCGGGTCCCGCACAGGGCGGTCAGCAGGGCGGAGAGGGCGACGGCGGCCATGCCCCAGGCGATACCGCGGGCGTCGGCGACGAATCCGATGGCGGCGGGACCGGCGAGGAGTCCGGTGGTGCCCATGGCGGCGACGAGGGACAGGGCCCGGGGGCCTTGGCGGGCGGCGGCCACGTAGCAGCAGGGGGTGACGGCGGCCATGCCGAGGCCGACGCAGGCGAATCCGGCGAGTGCGGGTACGACGCCTCCGGCGAGGAGGGCGGCGGCGAGGCCGGCGGCGGCCAGGGTGCTGCCGGCGCGCAGGACGGCCGCGTCGCCCCAGCGGGCGCGCCAGGTATCGGCGCGGAGCCGGGCGGCGAGCATGACGACGGAGACGGCGGCGATGCCGAGTGGGGCGGTCTGGGGGGCGGCTCCGGCGGCGTCGCGGAGGTAGAGGGCCGACCAGTCGTTCATGGCGCCTTCGGTGACGGTGCCGAACACCATGGCGCAGCCGGTCCAGAGGGTGACGCGCGAGAGCGTCGCCGGACGGGGGCGGCTGCCTTCGCGGTCCCGTCGCGTGCCGGAGGCGTCGGCGGGGTGTGCGGGGTCCCGGGGGAGGCCGCGGGCGGTGGCGGCGAGGAGGAGGAGCAGGAGGAGGCCGGCGGCGGCTGTACGACGAGCGCATCCGAGCCTCGGTCCACCACCGGTGGTGAGCGGCATGAATCCCCTCGCCGCCACCCCGCTGAACCGGCGGGTGCCGTGCACTCGGTGAAGCCGTCTGCCTTGTCGGCATCGGCCCGCTGAGGCTTCTGACGCCCCCTGGCCGCCCTGCTCACCGCGGGCGGGCAGGGGCCCGGCGTGGTCGGAGGTCAGGAGGGGGAGCTCGTGAGGACGACGAGTTGCAGGGTCGCCCGTGTCATCGCGACGTACCGGTCGACCGCCCCTTCGATCCCGTCGCCGAACCCTTCCGGGTCGATGAGGACGACCAGGTCGAATTCGAGCCCCTTCGACAGCTCGGGAGGCAGCGACCGGACGCGGTCCGTGGCCGGGAACGTCGGATCGCCGATGACGCACGCGGTCCCTTCGGCATGGTCGGCGAGCCACGCGCCGAGGACGGCGTCGAGGTCCGATACGCGCCCGTGGACGACGGGGACGCCGCCGCTGCGGATGGAGGTCGGCACGTTGGCGTCCGGGAGGGCGGCCCGGATGACCGGCTCCGCCTCCGCCATGATCTCCTCCGGCGTACGGTAGTTGACGGTCAGGGGTGCCAGGCCGATCCGGTCGAGCCCGACCCGCTGTAGCCGTTCCTGCCACGACTCCGTGAACCCGTTCCGGGCCTGGGCGCGGTCACCGACGATGGTGAAGCTCCGGGAGGGGCAGCGCTGGAGCAGCATCTGCCACTCGGCGTCGGTCAGTTCCTGCGCCTCGTCGACGACGATGTGCGCGAACGGGCCGGCGAGCAGGTCGGGGTCGGTGGTGGGCAGCTCGGCCTCGTCGACGAGGCTGACCTGCGCGTCCTGTCCGCGCAGCATCGTCACCAGGCCTTCGCCCTCGTCGCCGTCGGCGCCGGAGTCGGATGCGGCCGCGATCAGGTTGTCGACGACCTGGGCCATGCGTTCGCGCTGGGCGGCGAGGACGGCCTCGTTCCGTCGCCTGCGCCGGGCCGCCTCCGGGTCGCCGAGGCGCTGCCGTGCCGCGTCCAGGAGCGGCAGGTCGGACAGCGTCCAGGCCTGCGGCTCTGTGCGCTGCAGCTTCTTCACCTCGTCGGGGCCGAGCCAGGGAGCGCACATCCGCAGATAGGCGGGCACCGACCACAGGTCGCCGACGAGGTCGGTGGCTTCGAGCAGCGGCCAGGCGCGGTGGAAGGCCGTGACCAGCTCCCTGTTCCGCGTCAGCGATCTGCGGAGCAGACCGGGCGGGACGTCGCCGCCGTCCGCGTACGCGCCGCCCTCGCCCTCGCCCTCGCCAGCGTCCTCGTCCTCGTGCTCGCCCTGGTGCTTGTCCACGAGGAGCGTGACCAGTTCCTCCCAGACCTGGTCGCGCGCCTCGTTGTGCGGGGTGCCGGGTTCGGCCGCAGCGAACGCCGTGGCCCAGTCATCGGCGCTCAGCCGGATGTCGGACCAGGGGGTCGTGACCGTCATCCCTTCGGCGGGCGGCTCCTCGTAGAACCTGACGGCCTTCTCGATCGCCTTCACCAGGTCCGCCGACGACTTCAGGCGGGCCGTCTCCGGGTCGGCCTCGGGCCCGGCCGTGGCTCCCTCGGCGACGAGGTCCCGCAGGATGCAGGTCTGCACGCCGTCCTCGCCGAGGCTGGGCAGGACATCGGAGACGTACGCCAGGTAGGGCCGGTGCGGACCGACGAACAGCACACCGCCGCGTCGTTGACCGAGGCGGGGATCGGAGTGGAGGAGGTAGGCGGAGCGGTGCAGCGCGACGACGGTCTTGCCCGTCCCCGGGCCGCCGTCGACGACGAGGGCGCCGCGGGAGCCCGCGCGGATGATGGCGTCCTGGTCGGCCTGGATGGTGCCGAGCACGTCCCGCATCCGCGGGGACCTGTTGGTGCCCAGGCTGGCGATGAACGCGGACTGGTCGTCGAGCGCGGCGCGACCGGCGAATCCCTCCGCGGTGAACACCTCGTCCCAGTAGTCGCTGATACGGCCGCGGGTCCAGCGGTACCTTCGGCGGCTCGCCAGCCCCATCGGGTTGGCGTGGGTGGCCCCGAAGAAGGGCTCGGCCGCAGGGGAGCGCCAGTCGACGATCAGCCGGCGGCCCGTGCTGTCGGTGAGGCCGATTCGTCCGATGTACACGGGCTCGGGGTCGTCCGCGCACACCATGTGCCCGAGGCACAGGTCCAGGCCGAAGCGGCGCAGAGTCCGCAGACGGGCGGTCAGCCGGTGGACCTCCGTGTCGCGGTCCATCGCCTGCTGCCCCAGGCCGCCGGGTGCCCTGCGTACGGCGTCGAGTCGGCCGGAGACTTCGGCGGTCGACTGTGCGAGGCACTCCGCGAGGGCGGTGAAGTGCTGCTCGTCCTCGGCGATCAGCGCCGGGTCGGCCTTGGCCGAGAGACGGCCGGGAAGGTCGAACACGCTCGTGGTCAGGGGGGTCATGTCACCGGCTCCGATCCGCGAGGGCTCCCGCGCAGCCCGGCGCCGCAGACAACAGCGCACAGACTTCGCGAATCCCCCGTTTTCCGCAAGTTCTGGTTGAGAGCAGCGATTTTGGAGCATGGAGGGGGCCTTGCCGCAAGACCCCCTGTGCGCTATAAGTTAAGAGTGGCAAGAGGTGGGAACTCCCTCTTGCCTTTCCTCGTCTTCGGCAGACGGACGTCCCCCGCGAAGGGGCGACGCGTACACGCCCCCTCCCGCAGTGGCCGGCCGCCGCGCTTCGACCCGGTCGACCACCGCGAGCGCCATGCGGTCGAGTGCGGAATCAACCGCCTCAGGAAGCGCCGCGCCGTCACCACGCGCCACGACGTGCTCGCGGTCCGCTGTGAAGCAACCGCGCCGGTCGGACAGGCCTGCCGAGGCAGTCGCTGCGTTCTCGTGAACGCCGGTAACGACACCCGCCCGGGAGGCACGCCGTCACCCGGTTCCCGCGGAACGACCCGCGGGCCGCCTCCGACGTGTGTACTGCGGCGGGGTGTGCTCCCCGGCACCGAATGCCACCGATCGCCCCCCGGCGGGGCCGGATCGGTAGTCCGTACCGGCGGGGACGGGACGGGCGACGGGTGTGGGGCGGCTGCACGGGACGCGAATGCTGCCACTCTCGTCGTCCATGGATGTCAGCACCTTCTACGCCCTCTTCTCCGCCACCTGCTTCACCCTGGTCGGCCTGTGGTGGAACGTCGTCCAGAGCCATCACGACTGGATGCTTCAGCCCGCCCTGCGGCGCGTCGTCGGCGGGATCTACCTGTCCTTTCTGCTGCCCGCGCTGATGGGCCTGTTCGCCCAGGTCGGCGGTACCGAGCAGCCGCAGATCTGGCGGGCGGCCTTCGTCGTCCTCGCCGTGGTCGGCTGCGCCTCCACCCTGCGGCTGCTGGCCCGGGCGCGCGGCGACCGCTTCCTCACGTGGCAGCAGACCGGTGCCGGCCTGCTCTACGCCGTGATCGCCGTGGTCGGCGCCTTCCCCGAACTCGTCGAGCCGTACGGGCTACGCCCCATCCAGGCCGAGGCACTGATGCTGATCGGCCTGATCGTGCTGGGGCACGCCCTGGTCTGGCGGTTCATGGCCGGCGAGGGCCGCGCGGCCGAGGACTAGCCAGGGCGTCAGCGTCGGCTCGGGCGTGTTCGGGAAGCAGCGCCGTGCGCCTGGAGAGCGCGGCCTGCGGGTCCTCTGCTGCCGCTGGGAGTTGCACGGGGCTCTTGGTCGTCCTGCTGCAGCAGGACGACCGTCACGGAGCAGGCCGGCCACCGGGCGGCCGGACCGCAGCGCCACGGGCGCGGGTGGCGGCGCGGGCGCGGGTGGCGGCGCGGGCGCGGCCCGGCGGCGTCCGTCGTCTGCGGCGCCACCGGCCGGGTGACACCCGCAAACCCGGCGGGCGTGTGCAGCAGCCGACCCCGAATGCCTGGACCAGGATGCACGGGTCGAACCCCTCACCCACCCGGCAGGAGTCCTCCGTGCTCGAACGCAAGCAGATCAAGGGCCGCCGCACCCAGGTCACGTTCATCCTGCCCGAAGACACCCCTGCCGGGCCGGTCAGCGTCGTCGGCGACTTCAACCACTGGAACCCGGCCGCGCACCCCCTCACCGCCCGCGGCGACGGAACCCGCGCCGCCAGCGTCACCCTGCCCGCCCACAGCACCCATTCCTTCCGCTACCTCGCCGCCGGCGACTACTGGTTCAACGACGAAACCGCCGACGGCCACGACGGCACCAACAGCCACCTCCACACCTGAGCACCCCCCGCCGGCACGCGACACCGACGGCAGGCGGATGCACCGCCCTCGCCAGGAGAGCAGTCCATGGTCCCGCACCACACGCAGCCCTCTGGCC
This sequence comes from Streptomyces sp. NPDC090445, assembly GCF_044769385.1. Lineage (NCBI taxonomy): Bacteria > Bacillati > Actinomycetota > Actinomycetes > Kitasatosporales > Streptomycetaceae > Streptomyces > Streptomyces sp. NPDC090445. The sequence continues at coordinate 13,261 of NZ_JBIVXV010000048.1, forward strand.
CGCGGCCGGCCGACACAGGCATGCGCGCGCAGATCGCGGATCTCGCCACGGAAGCCGAAACGCAGCTCCGCAACGGGCTGTGGGAGCTGACCTCCGGGGATGCGGCGCTGGCCCGCAACGCCGCCGCCGGTCTCGTCGAAGTGGTCCGCCCGGCCGCCGAGCAGGACACGCTGCCGGTCATCAAGCGCCTGGAGCACCTCCGCGAAGCCCTCGCCGTCCTCGCCGTCACCCTCGCCCGCACCCACGGCCCGCTGGCCTGGTTCCTCGCACGCGCCAGCGCCGCCCTCTCCCCCGTCCTCACCTGGCGCGCCCTTCCGGCCGCCGGCCGGCGGCAGTCGTTCGGCGCCGTCCTCCCCACCCCCGGCGAACTCCGGGACGCCGAGGACGCCGTCCGCCACCTGCACACCGCCCTCGCCCGTACCGGCGACCGGGCCACCGGCAACCGACCGCCACACAGCCACGACCCGTCGGCTCCCCCCTCCGGGCCGGGTGGCTGAGCGGGAGGGGCAGGGCATCCTGGCCGCTCGCCCGGTCGGCGCCCCGATCCGCGTCTTCCTCGACGACCTCTCCGCCCACGCTTCTGCGTTACTCGAACGCGTGGCTGCCTCTGGCGTCGTTCTTGTCCGAAAGCTCGGAGTGATGGCGCCGTGCGCGCCTCCAGCTCCAGGTGGTGTGCCCCGCGAGTGCCAGAGCGGCAACGGCCGCTGCCACGCGAACCACATGCCACGTCACTGCGACAACCGGGCCTTGGCCGTGCGCCTCCACGGCAAGCCGCATGGAGGTCTCGTAAAAGGCAATCAGCGGAACGACCAGCCGGAACGGGAGGCCGCCGAAGCCAGGTGTTCGCGCCAGGTTGCCCAGAAGTCCTACGGGCGCGCCGAGGACGAAAGCCGCCATTCCCCAGATCAGGATTCCCGAGGGGATCCCTTCTGTCGATCCGGATACCGATTCGCCGGATACCGCCGGCCCGATGGGTGTGGCAGGGCTCAGAGCCTTGAAGAGGTAGTAGACGACTACGCCGATGGCCAAGGCCGAGGACGACAGCAGAGCCGGCTCGATCCTGGCTCGACGGAAGTAGCCCACCAGGAATGCGAAACAGGCCCACGACCACCCTCCGGCGAGCACAACGTTCAGCGCGCTGCACACCGGGTTGTCGAATTTTCCGGCCAAAGGTCCGGAGAGGCCAAGCGCCACACCCGCCCCAAGGGACGCCGCCACCGGCACTGTGCGAGTACGCGGAAAGTGCACGATCTCTGTTTCCTGTCCTTGACGAGACGATACGTCTCGTCTACTGTCGTGGTCGTCGGCAGGCGCCCGACCGTGCCACCGTGCCACCCCGCAACCGCCTGCCGCGTGACCGTGCCGCCCACCCGAGGAGCGCTCTTGCAGCCAGCCCCCGCCGCATCCGTCCACCGCACCACCACCGCCGTCACCGCCACCACCGCCGCGATCACCGCCGCCGCCCCGGCCGCACCTCCGGCCGTGTCCCAGATCGCCCTCGTCGACGTCACCCGGCGCCGCGGCGACCGCATCGTCCTCGACCGGGTCTCCTTCACCGTCCGCCCGGGAGAGAAGGCCGGGCTCGTCGGCGACAACGGCTCCGGGAAGTCCACGCTGCTGCGGCTGCTCGCCGGACTGGAGCAGGCCGACAACGGCAGCCTGACGGTCGTCGCACCCGGCGGCGTCGGCCACCTCGGCCAGGCCCTCGGCCTGCCCGGCTCCGCACGCGTGGGCGATGCCGTCGACCACGCCCTGCGCGAACTGCGGGCCCTGGAACGCCGCATCCGGGCCGCGGAAACCTCGCTCGGCGCGGCCGCCCCCGGCGAACTCGACCGGTACGCCGCCCTGGTGGCCGAGTTCGAGGCGCGCGGCGGACACGACGCGGACCGCCACGTCGAGACGATCCTGCGTCGGCTCGGCGAGCGCGCGCCCCTCGACCGGGAGCGCCGCCTCGCCGCGCTCTCCGGGGGGCAGCGCTCCCGCCTCGCCCTCGCCGCCGCACTGGCCTCCGCCCCCGAACTGCTCCTGCTCGACGAACCGACCAACGACCTCGACGACGAGGCCGTGGACTGGCTGGAGGAGCACCTGCGCCACCACCGCGGCACGCTGGTCGCGGCCACCCACGACCGCGCGTTCCTGGAGCGGGTCACCTCCACCGTCCTGGAGGTCGACCAGGACCGGCAGACGGTGACCCGCCACGGCAACGGCTACGCCGGCTTCCTCGCAGCCAAGGCGGCGGCCCGGGCCCGTTGGGTGCGGGAGCACGAGGAATGGCGCCACGAGGTCGCCCGGCAGGAGCGTCTCGCCGAAGCCGGCATCGGGATGCTGTCCGGGATCCCGCACAAGGGGCCGCGGGCGTTCAGCGGCGCCGGCGCGTTCCGGGCGCGTTCCCGCTCCCACGGCGCGCAGGGCCGCATCCGCAACGCGCGCGAGCGGCTCCAGCGGCTCACCGGCGACCCCGTGCCGCCGCCCCCGCAGCCGCTGCGGTTCACCGGCCGCATCGACGGGGCGCCGGACGCCGGAAACCCGGCCCCGGCCCCCGCCGGGTCCGGGTCCGGGGCCGGGGCCGCGTCAGGGTCCGCCGCGGTGCACCTGGAAGATGTCCGGGTGGCGGGCCGGCTGTACGTTCCCTCGCTGCGGCTCGCCCCCGGGGAGCGGCTGCTCGTCACCGGCCCCAACGGAGCGGGCAAGAGCACGCTGCTCCAGGTGATCGCGGGGGAACTCGCGCCCGACTCCGGTGTGGTGCGCCGACCCCGGCGGGTCGGGTTCCTCCGCCAGCAGGAGTCCGGCGAACGCGCCGCGGACGGCTGCACGCTGCTCGCTGCGTTCGCGGCGGGCCGGCCGGGACGCCCCGAGGACCACGCCGACGAGCTGATCGGCCTCGGCCTGTTCCGTGCCGCCGACCTGGCCGTCCGGGTGCGGGAGCTGTCCGTCGGGCAGCGGCGCAGGCTCGAACTGGCCCGGCTCGTGACGGCCGGTCCGCTCGACCTGCTGCTGCTCGACGAGCCGACGAACCACCTGTCCCCCGCCCTGGTCGAGGAGATCGACGCGGCCCTGGCCGGCTACACCGGCACCCTGGTGGTCGTCACCCACGACCGGCGGGCACGGGAGGGCTTCCACGGCACCCGCCTCCGGCTGCCCCTGGGGGCGCCGCCCGCACCGTGACGCCCGCCTCGGCTGTCGACTCGTCGCGGCCCCCTGTCCCTGCCCCTGCACGGGGTCGGGGACAGGGGGCCGCTGTCATACGTGAGCCGGTGTCATGCGCGAGCAGCTGTCATGCGTGAACCGGTGTCATGTGCGAGCCGGTGTTCAGCGCGCCTGGACGACCGTACGGCCCTTGCGGGACCCGTCGGAGCAGGAACGCTTCTCCGCGGCGGTCATCTTCCGGGTCTTCACGACCACCGCGTTGCTCTTGCCGTCGGTGCCGTTCTTGGCCGGGCCGGTGATGGTGTCCTCGAAGAACCAGTAGTAGTGACCCCACTTGGGGCTGTCGTAGTGCGTCTGCCAGGTACCGGAGACCTTCTGCATCACCTGGGCGCGCGAGATCCAGCCCACCTCGCCGGGCTTCACCGTCATGTTGAGCGAGCTGCTCTCCGAGTGGCTGCTCGACCAACTGTGGCTGTAATTCGTCGTTATGCTGAGGTCGACGATGCCTGCGATCTTGCCGCCGGCGGTGACGGAGACGCCCAGCTCGTCGGTGGAACCGACTGTGTCGTCCCAGGTCATCGTCTGGGTGGCGTCGGACGTGGTGCAGTTGTAGAGCGAATTCGACACCTGGCGGAACTCGCCCAGGTACGCCTCTCCCAGCTTGGGCGAGTTGAACGTGCACTTGCCTTCGCCCGAGCCGCAGTCCGCCATGAGCTGCTGCCGCGTCGGCTGCTCGGCGGCGGACGCCGGCAGGCTGGTCGCGGCCGCGACTGCGCAGGCCGCCACCGTCAGGGACAGTGCGCGGGCTGCGCGGCGCTGGGCGCGGTGTGTCGTCATCGTAGTACCTCTCACCTTGCTGTGGGGGGTCGGCTGACCGCCGTATGCCGGGGCCGGAATCGAGGGCCGTCGGCAGCACGTTCGATCGCCGCCTGTTGCGATCTGCGATTCTCCAGACCGGTCAGCGGGGTGGGTCGTAAACAAGACAACTTGCGGAAGCCCGGCTACCGCATGCCCGGCGCGGCGAGGCCGCCCCCTCCGGCGGGTGGTTCCCGTTCAGGGGCTGCCGTTGGTCAGGAGCAGGTGGCAGACCCGGTCTCGGTGGATGAACGTGGCCGTGTCGGAGCCGCCGCCGTCGAAGTAGACCGGCCACAGCGGCTCCTCCCCGCTGAAGTAGCCGGTCGAGCGCAGGAAATCCGGTTCGACGGAGGCGTACAGCCATGCGCGGTCGGGTCGGCCCAGCAGGTGTCGGGCGAACTCGCCGGCCAGCCGTTCCGCTTCCGTCGCGGCGACATGGCGGCCGTAGGGGCTGAACGCCTCGCAGAGCATCCAGCGCAGCCGTGCCGTGAGACCCGTGGCGTCGAGGGGGCTGACGGTCGCGCGGAATCCGTCGCGCAGCAGCGGGCGTTCCGCCGGGATGTCGTCGCCGTGGAAGTCGTCCGACAGGTTGTGCCAGTCGCGCCGGCGGTCGGCGGCGTACATCATCTCCTCGAACAGTCCGCTGCGCAGGAAGGTGTGGAGTACGCGCTGCTGGTTCTCCGCCGTGACCGGCGCGTCGACGGCGAACTTGAGCAGCAGGGTGTTGCTGTTCATCGCGCTGTCCACGGCCGACAGGAACCCGTCGACGGCCGGGTGCTCCAGATCGTCGGACCGGTCGGTGAAGCGCACTGCCCCTTCCCTTCCCTGCTCGCCCGGGCGGCCGCCCGCCGTCCTCCCGCCGTCCTCCCGATCTCCGCCCGTGCGGTGACTCATGCGCTGCTCCATCGCCCGGTTCGCGCGGTCAGGCCGGGATGAGTGCATCCCACTGGTCTCGGGTCGGGCCGTCGTGCTGCGGCGAGAAGTCCGGGCGGGCGGCCAGCCAGGCGGTGACGTGTCGGTCCACTTCGTCGGTGCCGTAGGCGTCGTCGGCCGATCGCAGGAGGTGGCGTACCTGGGCACGGGCCCTCATGACGACCGGATCGTCGAAGGCGCAGGCGGCCAGGGCGGCAGCCCGCCGGTCCGAGGATGGTGAGCCGTCGGCGAGGCGTTGCCCGTTGGAACGGTCGGCCGTCACCTGCGCGTCGAACCACGGGCGGAAGGCCTGTGCCGTCCAGGTGTGGTAGCCGGCGGGGTCATCGGCGATCCGGTCGGCATGGGTGGCGATGTACCGGGCGGTGCGCAGTCCGATGGCCGCGCCGTGGCCCGAGGTGGGGTTGGTGTGGATGAGGCTGTCCCCGGCGTTGACCAGGCCGGTGACAACAGGTCCGTCATCGTCGGCGAGCGCGGTCCAGCGGTTGTCCAGGCCGGCCATCGCCAGGACGGCCGACTGCGGTTCGGGGGCCAGGTCGAGCCAGGCGGCGGTTGCGGGGAAGCGGCGCGCGGCGGCCTCGAACACGGCGGGGTCGGTGAGCGCGCCGCGGGTCGGATCACCCGTGGAGAGCACCAGGTTCACCGCGAAGGTGTCGTTGTCGGAGGGGAAGACGCCGGCGAGCGCGAACGGTGCGGCCGAGCCGGTCTTCACCCGCCCGGGGTCACGCGGGCCGTCGGCACGCAGGCGGTACCAGCGGCACAGGTAGGCGATCCCGGCGCGGTGGCTGTCGACCGCGGGCGGGCGGCAGCCCGCCGCTTTCAGCCAGGCGGGGACCGGTGAGCGACGGCCTGACGCGTCGACGACGAGGTCCGCGTGGTGCGTTTCCGCGCCCGCCTGCACGCCGGTGACCCGGGCAGGACGGCCCTCCCCGAGGGTGAGGGCGCGCACCCGGCAGCCGCGCCGCACGTCAACGGTGCGTTCCCGCCGCACGGCTGCGGCCAAGGCGGCCTCCAGCACGATGCGGCGGGTGCGCAGGGTCACCAGATCCTCATCGCCGGCCCGATGCGGGGGATGTTCACCGAACCAGTCGAACTCGTGGTACTCCCGGGCTCCGCGTGCCAGCAGGTCCGCGTAGACGTCAGGGGTCTCGGTACGCAGCACGGTGCGCACGGGTGCGAGGAGCGAGTGGGGCTGGACGGCCTGCGGAACCCGGGGCCTGTCCCAGTGGAAGAAGTCCCGGTTCAGGTCCTCGCCCGACTCCCGCACGTCCTGCTCGAACACTGTGACCGTGTGCCCCCGCCGGCCGAGCATGAGCGCCGTCCCCAGCCCGCTGATACCCCCGCCGATCACCGCAACCCGCGCCAATGAGCTCCCCTTCGCGTCGTGTTGCGGAACGAGTCTACTGCTTGGTGATCTCCGGCCCGGGGCGCGGGGGCGTACGGGTGGGCGGGGTCGTGGCTACGCCTCGACGTCGACCATGACCCAGTCGCTGATCTCCCGCCACTGGGTGATCGCGTCCTGGTGGAAGGGGTGGACGAGGTAGCGGTCGACCGCCTCCATGTCGTCCAGGACTCCTTCGACGAGGAAGTCGTAGGCGATGGAGCGGTCCGAGATGTTGCGCCCGTGGCGCCATTCGTTGAGTTCGGGCACCTCGTCGCCGACCTTGGCCGCGGTGCGTTCTGCCGCCTGGGCGCGCGGGTCGGTCCAGTCGATGCCCGATTTGAATTTGAAGAGCACGACGTGGCGTATCACAGTGGTTCTCCCTCGGATCGGGTCATGCGTGAGCGGTGTCGGTGTCGGTGTCCCGGGCCGGGCCATCGGCGGGGACGGCGCCGCGGCAGAGCTTGAGGACGCTCATGGCGATGGGTGTTCCCGTGGGGCCGAGGCCGTCCTGGTAGCGGCTCAGCACCTTCGCCTCGCGGGCCAGAACCGTTCGCGGCCCGCCTGAGCTGATGCGGCTCCTCTGGATGCGGTCCGATATGCGGGCGCGCTGGGTGAGCAGTTCGATGATGCGCGCGTCGAGACCGTCGATCGCCCGGCGGTCGCCTTCGATGCGGTCCTTGGTGCGGTCTTTGATGCGGTCCTTGACGTTGGTGTCGTTGTCCATGGGTGAGGTCCTTCCGAGGGCGGTCCGGGTGGGTTCACCGTCCGGCCGGCGGTGGGTCGGTGCTTCAGTGGTGTGTGTTCCGCGTGTGGGTGCGGCCGAAGTCGGCGATGCGGGCCACGGCTTCCCGGAGCCGGTCCTCCGGTGCCAGCAGGCTCACCCGTACGTATCCCTCGCCGTGCTCGCCGAACCAGCGGCCGGGAGCCACCGCCACCTTGGCCCGGTGGAGCAGTTCGTCGGCGTACGCGGCGGAGCTCGCGCCCTCGGGCAGGGGCACCCAGGCGAAGATCGAGCGGGGTGTGTCGAGCTGCAGGCCCGCTTCCCGCAGTCCGGCGACGAGCACGTCCCTGCGGCGTTCGTAGATCCGCGAGAGCTCGTGGACGCAGTCCTGGGGACCGGTCAGCGCCGTGACGGCCGCGCGCTGGATGAACGGCGGGAGCGAGACGTAGTAGTGCTCCTGTATGAGGTTGATGGCGGCGATGACGTCGCGGTTGCCGACGACGGCGCCGATCCGCCAGCCGGCCATGTTGTACATCTTCGACAGCGAGATGAACTCGACCCCGACGTCCTTGGCTCCGGCCGTCTCCAGGAACGAGACCGGGGTGTCGCCGCCCAGGCCGAGCGCCCCGTAGGCGAAGTCGGATGCCACGATGACCTCGTGCTCGGCCGCGAACCGCACGGTGCGCTCGTAGAACTCCGGCGGGGCCGTCGCCGAGGTCGGGTTGTTGGGGTAGTTCAGGAACATCAGCTTGGCCGCGTCGGCCACGGCCGGGTCGAGTGCCCCGTAGTCGGGGAGGAAGCCGTTGGCCTTGAGGAGCGGCAGGGGGTGCATGCGTGCCCTGGCGAGGACCACCCCCGCCCAGTAGTCCGGGAAGGCAGGGTCCGGCATCAGGCACACGTCGCCCGGGTTCAGGAAGCACTGGCTGATCTCCACCAGGCCGGCCTTCGCGCCGAAGAGGATCGCGACCTCGGTCTCGGGGTCCAGGTCGACCCGGTGGTTCGCCGCGTACCACCGGGCGATGGCGGCCTTGAGTTCGAGCAGGCCGGAGAAGGCCGGGTAGCGGTGGGTGGCGGGGTCGAGCGCCGCCCGGCGCAGCGCCTCGACGATGTGCGGCGGGGTGGGGAGGTCGGGGTTGCCCTGGCACAGGTTGACGACGTCCTCGCCGGCTTCGACGAGCCGGGCGATGCCGCTCGCCATCGTGGCGAAGGAGCTTCTGGGCAGGTCCAGGAGCCGGCGTGCGGGTTCAGTTCTCATGGGCCACCGCCTGCTTCGCCCCGGCGTGCGGGGCGGCCGGGGCGCCTTCGGGGGTTGTCGCCGGCTTGGCGCTGCGGAGCCGGGCCCATCCGCTGAGGGCGAAGGCGACCAGGGTGACGGCGGCGCAGACCCAGCCCACGGCGGAGAACCCGTACGCGGTGAACAGCGGGCCGAGCAACGCCGCCCCGAGGGCGACCGCGAGGTTGGTCGCCAGGCTGTAGAAGGCGAGGATGGTCCCGCGGTACTTCTGCGAGGTCTCGCTCAGGAGCGTGCTGAGCAGTGTGACGACCAGGCTCTGCATCGCGCCCCAGAGGAACAGGAAGACCACCAGCAGCGGCGTCCAGCGGCTGACCAGGGGGATGACCGCCAGGGCGGGGACCAGGCCGGCCAGCAGCCCGATGAGGACGCGCTCCTTGCCGAGCCTGTCGGCCCACCTTCCGGTGACGAAGCTCGTCGCGAAGCCCAGGCCGTACAGAAGGATCATGATGCCGGTCATGGGGCTTTCGTCGCCGAACCGGTACTGCAGGGCGGTGCCGAGGTAGGTGTACATCCCGTAGAAGCCGAGCATGTTCAGGAAGGTCGCCAGCACGTACAGGGCCACCTTGGGCGCCAGGAAGGCCCGGGCCGCCGACCGTACCCACGCGTCCGAGGATGCCGCGGCGGCGTCCTCCGCCGGCTGCCCGTCGTCCTCGCGGTCGGGACGGCTGCCGCTCTTGGTGAACAGCATCACGCAGGTCACGAAGACGCCCAGGACCGACAGCAGCCCGAAGGTCCACCGCCAGCCCGCCCATTGCCCGATCAGGGAGCCCATCGGCACGCCCACCACCAGCGAGATCGACCAGCTCGACACCAGGATGCCCATGGCCTTGCCCCGGTGCCGGTACGGAATCTGGTCGCCGACGAAGGCGTAGGCCGTGGGGACGAAGGCACCCGTTGCGAGGCCGGCCAGGGCCCGTCCCGTGAAGAACACCCCGGGCCCGGTGGCGAACGCGCACATCAGCGTGCCCAGGACGAACGCGCCCATGCCGATCGTCAGGCTGAGACGACGCGAGAAGCGGTCGCCGAGCGGGGCGAAGAGCAGGGCGCCGACCGCCGTGGCGATGCCGTAGGTGCTGACCGACAGGGCCATCACGGCCACCGACGTGTCGAACGACCCGGACATGTCCACGAGCAGCGGGGAGACCACCAGCTCCTCCGAGCCGACCGCGAAGATGCCCGCCATCAGTGCGAGGACCGTCAGCAGGGGGAACCCGGCCGTGTGCTGCTCGCCTCTCAATCGGTCCGACACTCCAACCAACCTTTCCTTTCGTTGCCACCGGGAGAACTGCCGGGAACCGGTCCCGGCCGGGGGCTGCTAGATGGCGGTGTAGCCGCCGTCGACGGTGAGCGCGGCGCCGGTGATGAACGACGACTTCTCCGAGGCGAGGAAGAGGATCGCGTTCGCCACGTCTTCGGGCGTTCCCAGGCGGCCGATCGGGTTCAGCTTCGCCTTCTCCTCCTTGACCGACGCGTCGTGGCCGATGGACGTGTCGGTCATGGGCGTGTCGATGATGCTGGGACAGACGCAGTTCGCCCGGATGTTGTACTGCGCGTAGTCGACGGCCAGCGACTTCGTCAGCATCATGACGCCGCCCTTGGTGGCGTTGTACGCGGCGATTCCGGGCCATGCCACCAGCCCGCTGACGGAGCAGACGTTCACGATGACCCCGCTGTTCGCTTCGACCATCGTGCGCAGCGCGTGCTTCGAGCACAGGAACATGCTCTTCAGGTTGGTGTCGACCAGCCGGTCCCACTCCTGCTCGGACATCTCGTGCAGGGGCGTGGATATCTCGATGCCCGCGTTGTTGACGAGGACGTCGACCGTGCCGAACGTCTCGGCCGCGGTGGCGATGAGGTGCCGGCAGTCCGCCTCACGGGTGAGGTCCGTCCTGACGAAGACCGCGTCGTGTCCGTCGCGCGTCAGGTCGGCCACCACGGCGGTGCCGGACTTCTCGTCGATGTCCGCGACGACGACCTTTGCCGCCTGCCGGGCGAATTCGATCGCGGTCTGCTTCCCGATGCCGGACGCGGCGCCGGTGACCACGACCACAGTGTCCTTGAACACGGACTCGTCTCCTCCTGCGCGTTCTGCGCGTTCTATACGCATGTCAGTTGTCCGCCGTCGACCGAGATCTGCTGCCCCGTGAGGTACGAGGCTTCCTCGGACGCCAGGAATCCGATGAGGGCGGCGACCTCTTCGGCGCTCCCCGGCCTGGCCATGGGGATGTTCTGCCGCAACCGGTCCTCCGCCTCGTCCGGCGCTATTCCGCCGGCTCGGCTGAGGTGCTCCACGGCACGGTCGTAGCGCTGCGTCCGGATGGTCCCCGGGTGCACGCAGTTCACCGTCACGTTGTCCTTGGCGTACTGGCTCGCCAGGTACTTGCCGGCGTTCGACACGGCCGCGTTGACCAGGCCCGAGAGGAACATGCCGGCGGCCGGTTCCCGTCCGATGTTTCCGACGATGTTGACGATCCGCCCGAATCCGTTGCGGGCCATCACCGGAGCCACGGACTTGATCAGGTCCAGATACGGCACGAGCTTCCGCTCCATCGCGGAGGTCACGTCGCCGGGATCGATGCTGTCGAACGATCCGGGGGGCGGGCCGGGTGCATTGTTGATCAGTACGTCGATCCTGCCGAATCGCCGCTCGACTTCGGCCACCAGGTCGGCACGGAACGCTCGCGAGGTGATGTCCCCCGGAATCACGATCGTGTCCTGCCCGCCGCCGGATTCCTGTGCGACGTCCTCCAGCGCGCTCCGCGTACGCGCGCACAGGACCGTCGCATATCCCTTGGCGTGGAGGTGCAGTGCTGTGGCCCGCCCGATTCCCTGGCTCGCCCCCAGGACGATGGCTACCCGCGTCACGGGCTTTCCTGCTCCTTCTCCTGCTTGGGGACCCGGTGGTACCGGGGCGGGATGAAGATGTTGAGGGAACGCGCCATGGCGGCGTGTGGATTCTCGGCGCTGTGCCCCTCCTGGCTCGCACAGAAGTAGGTGCCGCCGAACCGGAGCTCGTGGCTGGTTTCTTCCACCGTCATGTCGTAGCGCCCCTCCAGGCATATCCCGATCTGCTCGTGGGAATGCTTGTGATAGGGCATCTGGCCACCGCCGGGAATGTCGGCCACCATCAGCTCGATCCAGTCGGCGAGGAAGAACGTGACGTCCATCTTGACGAACTTGCGGGACTCCAGCGGTTCGAGAAAATATCCGCTCGGCGCGGGATATTTCTCGCCCGGCTTGCTGCGCGTGATTTCGAGCAGGACGGTTTCCTCCGAGGAGGAGTTCACGGCGGAGAGCCCGACGTGGGGCGGGACGACGTAGACGTCGTGCTCGGGCTGCATCACCTTCGTCACCCCGTCGACGGTCACGGTGAGTTCGCCGCGCACGACCATGCCGACCTGCGCTTCCGTACGGGACTCGTCGACCGCCGCCACACCGGGAGGGATGAAGGCGACCCGGACCACCGTGTCGTCGCGCCGGTAGGACTCGTGGCGGACACCGTTGTCATGGAGCACGACGTCGGGGGCCGGGAAGTAGAGCCGTTCGTCCGTCTGTGTGGTCATCGGTCCGCCTTTCGCGAGAACACGGTCCACGTCATGGGGATCCGCGAGAACTTGTAGACGAATTTCAGGTTGTGCTGCCGTGCCGCCTGCGCGTTCGTGATGGCGATGTCGTAGCGCCCGTCGGCGACGTCGCGGGCGGCCTGGCTCGTCGAGTTCGAGGTGGCCACGTGCACGGTCCGGTCGAAGTGGTAGCGCAGCAGCGGGACCGGCGCCGGGTGGGACACGACGGTCTCCCTGAAGAGCATGTCCTCGTCGAAGTCGAAGTCGGACCGGGTGGCCAGGCCGTATTCGGGGGTGTTCCCGCGGAACACGATCGCCGGTTCGAGCCGGGGGTTCATGTAGAAGGCGTTGATCCTCGGGTACGCATGGGCGACCAGCGCGAGATCGACCTGTCCTTCCGAGAGGGCTTCCATGCACCCTTCGTACGTGTCCTTCAGGACGATCCGAAGAGAACCCCGGTCGCCCAGGCTGTGGGACATCGACTGGGCGATGTACTCGCTGCTGGTCCCTCTCGGACCCAGCGTCCCGAGCTTTACGGACTTCTCCGGGTCGGCGGGTATGAGCGCGTCAAGCGCCCGCCTTTCCATTTCGGGTAATTGCAATATCTCCACGTTTTACTCCTCTCCGAGGCTACGCTTGCGGGCGCCCCGATTCCGGCGGCGATTCCATGGAATACACGACGGCCCGGACGACCGGCCGGGAAAGTCAGCGATCCAACCCATTTCGCGTCCCACCGCACGGGAAAGACGCCGCGGGAAAGTCCGGCAGGCACATGCTTTTCTCCCTGCCCCAGGGTTGATCTTGGTGGGACATGAACATACATGGGGCAATGGACCACTTCAAGACACTCCTGGACTTGTCTCAAAACATACCCATTGCAGGTCTAGACCTTTGCTTTACTTCTGTCCGGCAGGCAAAGTTACGGCTCTGTTTCCAACCAATGAAGACTCGCCGCTCGACAATGGGCCGACTGTTGTCCGCGCCCCGCAGAACCGCCTCGCGGAACCCGCGCCGACATCCCAGCCCTTGAGACGCGCCGCGGCTCCCAACCAATTCGCCGGCCCGCCGCAGCAGATTCGCCGCTCCCGGGCAAAGGGGCCGGGCGGCGTTTTTCGGTCGCGCCGGACCCGTCAGTGCAACGCGGTCACAGCTGCCGGACCAGCACGGCGTGACCGTCGCGGGCCGCGCCGCCGAAGAACGCCACGAGACCGCCGTAGAGGTGTCGCGCCCACTCCGGCGTCCGGCCCGACCCGGTCCGTGGTGTGGGCGAACCCGCCGGTCGGGACCGTCCCGGCCGGCCGGTGCAGGTGCGCGCGGGCATCCGGCCCGAGGCACAGGGCGCGGCCCAGGGCGTCGAGGACTCTCCCAGCTGGTTGTCGGTCATGTCCCCCAGGCTAGGCCGCCGGTGCGGCGGCCCGCCTGGGTGCGGTACACCCTGGCAGCACACGCCCTGGCCGGGGCTCGCCGGCCTGCTCAGGCTCGGTCGGGCGGGGCGGACGGAACCGGCCCCGCGGACCCCCCGTCCCAGCCGTACGGGCAGAGCCCCGCCTCGACGGGTTCCTGTGGATCGGCGTGCGCGGCCGGCCGGTCGTACGGCAGCCCGGCCAACTCCAGCGCCGCCACGCCGACCCGGTCGGCGGTCAGGTAGTGGTAGTCGCCGTCTTCCGGATCCGGGCAGCCGACCGGCTCCTCGCCGCGGCTCACGTCCACGGGGAACCCGGCGCGCCGCAGCAGCAGTTCGAGGAGGGGCCGGGCCGTGTACGAGCACCCCCTGGGCCGGCGGCGAAGGGCGCAGCGCGCCCTTCTCCGCACATCGGCCAACGGTCGGACGATCCTCAGGAACCGGCCCGGGAGGCCGTCGCGGTGAGCAGCCAGCCCGTGCTGCGCAGTCGCAGGGCGCCGTCGGCCTCGAAGGGTTCCAGCGCTTCGGTCAGTCGGGCTCCGGCCCGGTCGCCGACGCCGGGGGCGGCCCGGTCCACGAGGTGGCGGCCGGGTCCGGAGTCGAGCAGGAACGCCGCCGCATCCGCTGCGTCGCGGCCCCAGTTCCCGTACGCCGTCACGTGCGTGGCGCGGACGTCGCGCAGTCCGGCTCCGCTCAGCAGTGCGGCCGCCGCGCCGGGGGCGGAGAGGGAGAACATGCCGGGCCCGCCGGGCCTGCCGAAGCCCTCCAGCGGGAGGAGGTCGCCGAGGGCGGTCAGGGCGGTCAGCCACTCGTTGCCCTCGGGCTCGGCGGCGCAGAGCAGGGCCACGCGGCCGCCGGGGCGCAGGGCGGCGGCGATGTTCGCGAACGCGGCGGCGGGGTCGGCGAAGAACATGATGCCGAAGCGGCTGACGGCCAGGTCGTAGGCGCCGGGGTCGAGGCGGTGGACCTGGGCGTCGCCGTGCTCGAAGCGCACGTTGCCGAGCCCGTCGTCGGCGGCGCTCGCCCGGGCGCGTTCCAGCATGGGGCCGGAGAGGTCGAGGCCCAGGGCGTGGCCGCCGGGTGCGGCCGCGCGGGCGGCCTGCCGGGTCGTGGAACCGGCCCCACAGCCGATGTCGAGGACTTTCTCGCCGGGGGCGATGGCCGCGGCGTCGAACAAGGGGGCGTCGAAGCCGGCGTTGACGGCGTCCCAGCGGTGCTGGTGGGCGGCCCAGTGGGCCCCCTCGTAGCTGTTCCAGGCCTGGGCCTGACCGGTGTTCGCGATGCCGTGCATGGATGGGACCTCCTGCGAAGGGGAGTGCGAAGCCAACCGCCCACACTTAGAATGGGCGCACGCCCAAACAGTATGGGCGTCTGCCCATACTCGCAATCCCCTTTCCTCCGGGAGGACTTGGTGTCACCACGTGGAGTGGCCATCCCCGATCTGCGCGAGCGGCTCTTCGACGCCGCCGAACGCGTCCTGGCCCGGGACGGGGCAGCGGCCCTGACCAGCAGGGCGATCACGGCCGAGGCGGACTGCGCGAAGGGGGTACTGCACACCCACTTCGCCGGGCTGGACGAGTTCGTGGCGGAGCTGGTCCTGGACCGCTTCACCCGGTCCGCCGCCCTGGCGGCGGCGCTGCCGGCGAAGGCGGGCAGCGGCTCGGTGGCCGGCAACCTGATGGAGCTGGCCACGGCAGTGCTGTCCCTCGACCCGGGGGTCGTCGGGCTGGCCGTGACACGGCCGGCTGCCGCACAGCGGATCCGCGATGCATGGGCCGCAGGCGCGCCCGGCTTCGACGTGGTCCAGGCCTCGACGCAGGCCTACCTCGACGCCGAGCAGCGCCTCGGACGCGTCGCACCCGGCGCGGACACCGGCGCGGTCGCCCTCGCCCTGGTGGGCACCCTGCACCACCTGCTGATGACGGGCCGCCCGGGCACCCCGCCCCCGCAGGACCAGGTGGAGCGACTGGTCCACACCCTGACCGGCCCGTCCTGACCGGCCCGTCCTGACCCGGCCCGTCCTGAACGCACGCCCGGGGGCTCGGGAGCAGCCCCCGGGCAGGCAGGCACGGTGGGATCGCCCCGCCCCCGCGCCTGCCGGAAGCGACCGGGCGGCGCGCCGTCCCTTGCCCGCCTCCGCCGAGCTGCGGCGCGCCCCGGCCCCGGCACGCCCGACGTGACGCAGGTCACGGGAACGCGGCCGGGGCTGCCGGACAGCCGACAGGAGTGACGACAGACATGCGAACCCGGGTGCGGTCCGGGGATCCGGACGCCTATGCGGAGCTGTTCGAGAGATACGCCCGCACCCTCTACAACCATGCCTTCCGGATGACCGGGGACTGGGCCGTCGCGGAGGACGTCATGTCGGCGGCCTTCCTGGAGGCGTGGCGGCTGCGCGGCACGGTCGACCCCGCCGGCGGATCGCTCCGGCCCTGGCTGCTGGGCATCACCACCAACCTCGCCCGCAACCACTGTCGCAGCAACCGGCGCTACCGGGCCGTTGCCGCTGCCGCCGCGGCGGCCGCCGGCACCGCATCCGTGCCCGACCACGCCGACGAACTGGCCGGCCGGCTGGACGACCGGCAGCAGATCGCGGCCGTGCTGGCCCAGTTGAGTGCGCTGCGCGGACCCGAGCGCGAAGTCCTCCTGCTGTGCGTGTGCGAGGGCCTGGAGTACGCCGACGCCGCCCGGGTCCTCGGCATCCCGGTCGGAACCGTCCGCTCCCGGCTGTCCCGGGCCCGCACGAAGCTGCGCAAACACGCCGAAGCGGAACTGAAGAGAAACAGGCGGGAACGCGCGGCCCGGTCCCGACAGACATATGACGACCGCGCGAAGCCGGTCCGGTCCGCACAGGAAGGTATCCGATGAACGCCGACGCTTCCCGCCCGCACCCGGCCGGCCGGGAGGAGAACCCGCTCCTCCCGCCGTTCGCCGAACGGGAACTGCCCGCGGGCCGCCACCAGTTCCACAAGGAGCGCCTGATGGCCCAGATCCACGAAGACCTCCGAGCCGCCGACGCAGGTGCCGGAGCCCGAGCCGGCTCGGGCTCCGGCACCATCGCCGCCCCGGCCCGTACCGCCGGGTCGCGCAACCCGTTCCTGCGCCGTGCGGTCCTCGTGCCCGTCGCGGCCTTCGCCCTGGCCGGCACGCTCGCCGGCGGCTTCCTCGCGTACTCGGACCGGAGGGCCGCCGACGGACCCGGCTCCACGGCCGTCGCCACCGGTCCGGTGCTGACCACCCGGATCGGCGCCGCCGACCCCCAGGGCACGCCGCAGCTCCTGGACCGCATCTCCCTCGCCGCCTCCTCCGCCTCCGCCTCCGTCTCCGGCAGCCCGGCGGTGCGCGCGGACCAGTTCCTCTACATCGGAAGCAAGACGGCCACCACCTATGTGAAGACCGTCGGCAACAAGCACACCCTGGTCAGCGAAAAGCTGCACATGCGCCACCAGTGGAACTCCCCCGACGGCACCAAGGGCTGGCTGATCGAGCCCGGCAACACCGGAACGGAAGGGGTGACCCTGGAGGGTCCCGACGAGAAGGGCCAGACCCCGACGCCGCACCTCAACGCGCCCAGCCACACCTACCTCACCGGGCTGCCCACCGACCCCGACGCGCTGCTGCAGCGCATTCACCGGGAGACCGAGGGCCGCGGCAACAGCCCCGACCAGCAGGCCTTCACCACGATCGGCGACCTCCTGCGCGGCAGCCACCCGCCGGCCGAGCTGACGGCCGCGCTCTACAAGGCCGCGGCGAAGATCCCCGGCGTGGTGACGGTGGACGACGCGGTCGACGCCGCCGGCCGCCACGGCCTCGCCGTCGCCCGCCTGGACGAGCACTCCGGTCGGCGCGAGGAGTGGATCTTCGACCGGCAGACCCTGGCATTCCTCGGCGAACGCACCGTCCAGGTGCAGGGCGAGTCCGGCGAGCAGGGCCTGATCAAGCCCGGCACGGTCGTGTTCACCAGCGCCGTGATGACCCGGGCGGTCGTCGACCGGATCAAGGAGACGCCGGCCACGACCGGCTGACCGCCGTGCCGGGCACGGAGCCCGGTCCGGGCCCCTGACCTGCGGTGGTCGATCCGGCACCGGCAGGCCGGGCCGGGCCGGGCCGGGCCGGGGCGGGGCGGGGCGGGGCGGGGCGGGGCGGGGCGGGGCGTGATCAGCTGCCGGTGAGGATGGTGACCACCTCGGCCGGGGAGAGCGCGGCGCCCGCCGTCTCCTCCTCCCGGTAGCGGTCGGGGCCCAGCACTGCGCGGGTGCCGTCCGGGATCGCGCCGACGGCTGCCTGCTCCGGGACCGAGCGCGGGTGGCCCGCGCGCCAGGCGGTGGCCGCCGCAAGGGCCCGTACGGCCTCTGCGGCACGGCCGGCCCGGGCCAGCAGCACGGCCGCGGTGTCGGTGAGCGAGGCCAGGACGCGCTCCGCGCAGTGCGCGGCGACGGCGGCGGCCAGGGCCGGGCCGATGGCGGCGAGGCCCGCCTCCGGGCCGGCTTCGCGTGCGATCAGCACGGCGTCGACGTTGTCGAGGCCGGCGATGAGCTGTGGGGGCGCCGAGAATCTCTCGGACGCGGCCCGGGCGGTCTCGTGCTCGGTGCGGGCCCGCCCGAGGTCCCCGCGGACGAGGGAGAGGAGGCTCGACAGCATTCCGGCGTAGGCCCGGACGTCGTACACCCCGCCGTAGCGGTCGACTTCACGGGCCGCCTCCGCCAGCAGCTGCCCGGCGCCGGCGAAGTCCCCCGAGCAGAGGGCGGTCTCGGCGATGCGCGCAAGGGTGAAGGGCGCCTCCGTGTGGGCCCCGACCTCGCGGGCGAGGCGCAGGCACTCCTCGTACTCGGCGCGGGCCAGGTCGTACCGGCCGCGGGAGAGCGCGACCTCGCCGGCGGCGCTCGCCACCTGGGCGCGGATCCAGCGGTCGCCGACCCGGTGTGCGATCTCGTGGAGTTCGGCGAGGTCGGCGTCGACGGTGGACAGGCCGCCGGTGAGGTCGATGGCCAGGTGGGTGCGGAGCAGGAGGGCGACGCCCAGTTCCCAGTCGCCGCCGTGGCGGCGGCAGTTGCCGACCGTCTCGTCGAGCCCCTCGCGCAGGTCGAGCACGTTGCCGCTGAGGAGGGTGGTCATCGGCCAGAGCATGCCGGGGAAGCGGGCCGGCTCGGGGCCCTCGGCCCGGAAGGCCTGCCGGATGCTGCCGACGAGGGCGATGTTCCCGGGGGTGCGGAACTCGTCGGGCGCCTGGCCTTCGGCGAGCAGGAAGAGGTGGAGCATCCGCAGGCGCATCGAGCGCCAGTACCCGGGAGTGCCCTCGGGCGGCTCGGTGGGGAGGGCCGCCAGGACCCGGCCGGCCCATTCGGCGCCCTCGGTGCGGTAGTTGCGCAGCCACCAGAACCAGCCGAGGGCGAGGGCGAACCGCTCGCCGGTGTCGGTGGTGCCGGTGTCGGTGGTGCCGGTGGTGCCGGTGTCGGTGGTGCCGATTCCGGTTCCGGTGGTGTGCTGGAGGGCTGCGCGGAGGTTGTCGAGCTCGGTCTCGATACGCCGGATCCAGCGGAGCTGGGCGGCGCCGCGCAGGAGGGGCTCGGCCTCCTCGGCGAGGGCCAGGAAGTGCGCGGCGTGGCGGGCTGCGGTGGCGTGGCGGTCGGAGGCGTGCGCGGCCGCGCGTTCGGCGGCGTACTCGCGGATCGTCTCAAGCATGCGGTAGCGCATGCCGTGGCCGTCGGGGTCGGGGTCGGGAGTGGCAACGACAAGGGACTTGTCGACGAGAGAGCCGAGGAGGCCGGCGACGTCCAGGGCATCGCCGCCGTCGCCGTCTCCGTCTCCGTCGATACAGACGGCCTCGGCGGCCGGGAGGTCGCAGCCGCCGACGAAGACGGAGAGGCGGCGCAGGACGGTGCGTTCGTCGTCGTCGAGCAGGTCCCAGGACCAGTCGACGACCGCGCGCAGGGTCTGCTGGCGGGGCAGGGCGGTACGGGCGCCGCTGGTCAGGAGGCGGAAGCGGTCGTCGAGGCGGTCGGCGATCTGGCGCGGGGTGAGCAGCCGCAGCCTGGCCGCGGCCAGCTCGATGGCGAGCGGGAGCCCGTCGAGGCGGTCGCAGATCTCGGTGACGGCGGCGGGGTCCCCGTCGCGGGTGAAGCCGGGCTGGACGGCGGCGGCGCGGTCGGCGAAGAGACGGTGGGAGGGGTCGGACGGAAGGGGGTCCACGGGGCGGACTGTTTCGCCGGGCACCCCGAGGAGTTCGCGGCTGGTGGCCAGGATCCGGATTCCGGGGCAGTGGGTGAGGAGGAGCTCGGCGAGTTCGGCGGCTGCGCCGATGACGTGCTCGCAGTTGTCGAGGACGATCAGCAGGCGGCGGTCGGCGCACAGTTCGACGAGCCGGGCGGCGGGGTCGTCGTCGGCGGCGGTCTTCTCGCGGGCCACCAGGGTGTTCTCGCGCAGACCGAGGGCGCTGAGAACGGCTCCGGGAACGGCGCCGGGGTGGTCGAGGCGGGCGAGTTCGACCAGCCAGGCGGGCTCCGGATGGGCGGCGGCCGCCTGCTCGGCGAGACGGGTCTTCCCGGAGCCGCCCGGTCCGGTGAGGGTGACGAGGCGGAGCCGGGCCAGGTCGGCTTGGAGGGAGGCGAGCTCCGGCTCCCGTCCGACGAACGAGTTCAGGCGCGGCCGCAGATTCCCGCGCCCCGGCCCGCCCCCGGCGGTACCGGGATGCCCACTGGCCGAGGTCCCGGAGACCGGGAGCCCGACGGCCGGGGTCCCAACGGCCGGAGTGCCCACCGCCGGAGTGCCCACAGCCGACGTGCCGACAGGCGAGATCCCCACGGCCGAGGTGCCGACGGCCGAAGTCCCCACAGCCGGGATACCGACGGCCGGAGTCCCCACCGGCGAAGTCCCCACAGCCGGGGTGGCGGCGGCCGGGGTGGCGGTCGGGCGTAGCAGTTCGGCGTGCAGTGAGGCGAGTTCGGGGCCCGGGTCGGTGCCGAGGGCGTCGGCGAGGGTGCGGCGCGTGCGCTCGTATGCGGCGAGGGCGTCGGCGCGCCGGCCGGCCGCCCGCAGGGCGCGCAGTTGCTGGGCGCGCAGGGTCTCGTCGTACGGGCTTCCCTGGATCAGCACCTCGATGTCGGGCAGCAGTCCCGCCGGATCGGCGTGGCCCGAGCGCAGGTCGGCTTCGATCCGGTCGCGCTGTGCGGCGGCGCGGTACGCCTCCGGGGCGGCGGCGTGGTCGCCGCGGGCGGGCTCGGGGAGGTCGGCGAGGGCCGGGCCGCGCCAGAGGGCGAGGGCCGAGCGGAGGGTTGCGGCGGCGCGGGCGGGGTCGGCGGGGGCCGAGGTGAGCCGGGCGCGGCCTTCGCGGGCGAGCCGGGTGAAGCGGTGCAGGTCGACGTCGTCGCGGTCGGCGACGGCGAGGCGGTAGCCGCCGGCCGGGTCGGCCAGGACGGTGTCCCGTCCTCCGAGGGCCCGGCGGAGCCGGGCGACGAGCGCCTGGAGGGCGGCCGGCGCGTCCTGGGGCGGGCCGTCGCCCCAGATGTCGTCGACGAGGTCGGCCACGGAGGCGGCGGCCGGCCCGCCGGCCCGGAGCGCGAGCGCGGCGAGGAGCGCGCGCAGGCGGGCGCCGCCGATGGGGAGGGGAGCGCCGGTCTCGTCGCGCGCTTCGGTGACGCCGAGTATGAAGTACTGCACCAGCCAATTCTGCCGTGCCGCACAACCGGAATCGCCGCATTTTCCGCCGCGGGCCCCACCCCCCGCACAGCAGGTGCGACCCGGTGGGCCTGAACCCGGTCCGGTACCCGACCACCGCCTTCGCCGCCCCCGGCCCGGCTGCGGGCCGTCGACGAAGCCCTGCGCGAGCAGCGCGCGAGGACCGGCACTCGCCGACGCCCTGTTGGGGCTGACCTCCACCGTGGTGGATCTCCGGGTCCGCCGCCGCGGGGACGAGCCGCCTGGGCGGGCCGCCTGGGCGAGCCGCTGGTCCGGGCGGCCTGCCCCGGGCCCGCCTTGGGCAGGCCCGGGTCAGGGGTGCCCGCGCGGAAGCCGGCCGCCCTGCCGCTACCGGGCCCGTAGCGCGGCCAGCCGCTGTTCGAACGGCACCACCGCGAAGCCGTCCGCCGGGTCCACCGACGTGATCGCCCCCGTCAGTGAGCGGGGTGCGATCGCGGCGGCGGTGTCGACGTCCGGGGTGGCTTCCCGGGCGGCGTATCCGGCGGCGGGCGCCATGAAGCGCGCGAGTTCCGCTCCGGCGCGGGCGATCCGCTGCGCCAGCCCCTCCTCGCCCCAGTCCTCCGAGGCCGCGTAGACGGCGGTCGGCAGGGCGAGCGCGCGCAGGTAGGTGAACAGCGGGCGCAGAGCGTGTTCGGTGACCAGGGAGTGCCGGTCCGTGCCGCCGGTCGCGCCGAGGAGCACCGGCTTGCCGGTGAGGGCGTCCTTGTCGATGACGTCGAAGAAGGACTTGAACAGGCCGCTGTACGAAGCCGCGAACACCGGCGTCACGGCGATCAGGCCGTCCGCGGCCGCCACCGCATCGAGTGCGGCGGCCAGTCGGGCGGGCGGGAACCCGGTGACGAAGTGCTGGGCGATCTCCGTCGCCAGGTCCCTCAGTTCGATCACTTCGGGTTCGGCGTCGACGTGGCCCAGTGTCGCGGCCGTGAGCCGGTCGGCGAGGAGGCGGGTGGAGGAGGGCGAGCTCAGTCCCGCCGATACGACGACGAGCTTCATGCCTGGGCCTCCTGCCGGGTGGTGGTGGTGGTGGTGTCCTGGGCCGCCGCCACGCGGGCCCGGTGCGTCGGTGCGTCGGGCACGCCGACCGGGCGCAGGTTCGCGAACTCCTTGCGCAGCACCGGCACGACCTCTTCGCCGAGCAGGTCGAGCTGCTCCAGGACGGTCTTCAGGGGCAGGCCCGCGTGGTCCATCAGGAACAGCTGGCGCTGGTAGTCGCCCGCGTAGTCCCGGAAGGACAGGGTCCGCTCGATGACCTGCTGCGGCGAGCCGACGGTCAGCGGCGTCTGGGAGGTGAACTCCTCCAGGGACGGGCCGTGGCCGTACACGGGCGCGTTGTCGAAGTACGGGCGGAACTCGCGGACCGCGTCCTGCGAGTTCCTGCGCATGAACACCTGGCCGCCGAGCCCGACGATGGCCTGCTCGGGGGTGCCGTGGCCGTAGTGGGCGTAGCGCTGCCGGTACAGGTTCACCATCTGCTTGGTGTGGGAGGCCGGCCAGAAGATGTTGTTGTGGAAGAAGCCGTCGCCGTAGTACGCGGCCTGCTCGGCGATCTCCGGCGAGCGGATGGAGCCGTGCCACACGAAGGGCGCGACGCCGTCGAGCGGGCGCGGGGTCGAGGTGAAGGACTGCAGCGGCGTACGGAACTTGCCCTTCCAGGAGACGACGTCCTCGTCCCACAGGCGGCGCAGCAGCGCGTAGTTCTCGATGGCGAGGTCGATGCCGTCGCGGATGTCCTTGCCGAACCAGGGGTAGACCGGACCGGTGTTGCCGCGGCCCATCATCAGGTCGACGCGGCCGTCCGCGACGTGCTGGAGCATCGCGAAGTCCTCGGCGATCTTCACCGGGTCGTTCGTGGTGATCAGCGTCGTCGACGTGGACAGGATCAGGTTCTCGGTGCGTGCGGCGATGTAGCCGAGCATCGTCGTCGGCGAGGAGGGGACGAACGGCGGGTTGTGGTGCTCACCGGTCGCGAAGACGTCGAGGCCGACCTCCTCGGCCTTCTGTGCGATCGCGAGCATCGCCTTGATCCGCTCGTGCTCGCCGGGCACGCGTCCGGTCGTCGGATCGGCCGTGACGTCACCGACGGTGAAGATCCCGAACTGCATGACTCCCCTTCCAAGGTTGTTTACGATTCAACTATACCCGGGAACGAGGGGTGCCTCCGAGGTATTCCCGCCTGCAGCGGCGCGAGGGCGGACCGCGGCCGACGCCCGGGGCGGCCGCGGCGTCCCACACCGGCGGGCGATGCCCCCGAGACGGCGGCCCCGGCCGCTCCCTCACCTTCAAGACAGTGACCTACCAGCCCCTGGCCGGCAGAAACACACCTCCGCCCGCGGTCTGTCACCTTCACGCCCCGCCGACAGCCGCAGCGGGGGTGGATCAGTGCGGGGGCTCGGGACGGCGGAAGGGCCTGCGCCGCCGCCCGGGCTGATTCAGCCGCGGAGAGCACGGCTCGCGCCGGCACACCGCACGCGAGGGCGGGCCGGAAGCCGCGAGCGTGCCGGAAGCCGCGAGCGTGTCGGAAACCGCGAGCGTGTCGGACGCGGCCGACTCCGCCGGAGCCGGGGCGGCGGCCGGCAACCTGCTGCGCCGAGTGGTGACCACCGCGGCAACGCCGCTCATCATGCCGCCCACGGCAGAAACAGCCGCCACGGACACACTCGCCCACTCGGCCCCCGCATCAGAAGCCCCAGCGGTTGACATGCCCGCCGCGTCCACCGCCGCAGGCGGAGGCGGCGCTGCCCCATCCTCGCCCGGATCCGCCGAGGCATCCGGCTCGGTCGTGGCCGAGTGCTGACTGTCGGCTACCGAAAGCGTCGGTTCAGATGCGGGCGAGGCGCTGGGCGCGGATCCGGACAGCGCGTAGAACGCGGAAACGGCGATGATCAACGCCGCCAGCCCCAGGCCGACAACCGCGCCCGCCCACAGCCACCGCACACGCTCCGGCACGGTGGTGCCCGTCGGGGCGCCGGCCTGGGCCGCGAGGGTGGCAGCATCTCGGTTCCTGCTGGACATGGGGGTGGCTCCTGGTTCGGGGGCGGCGGGCGGACGCCGCACGGCCTTCCTCCGCCGGCCCGTGTGACTCCATTGCGCCCGGGACAGCCCTGCCGGTCACGGCACGAAATCTCGCGGCTTGACACCGCAGCCGGAAGCCGGTCCCCGTACTGCTCAGCCTCCGCCCAGGTCCGTGGCGTACGCCGCCTCCCGGACCTCCCGATCCGGGTGGCGGCGGAGTTCGACGACGGCGGCGCGGCAGGTGTCGGGCCAGTTCTGGCGGGCTCCGAGGACCGTGGCGAGGCCGACGGCGAGGAGGCCCTCCACGAGACCGCCGCCGCTGCCCAGGGCCCGGACCGCAGCGAGGGCGGCCGCGAGGTCGGCGAGCGGTTTGCCGTACCGGTGTGCTCCTTCCAGGTTTTCGGCCACCCGGACCGCGAGGACGGGGCGGCCCTCGACCGCAGCGGTCAGCTCGCGGAGCGAGAGCAGCAGTTCGGGCTCGGCGGCCTCCAGGTCGACCGCCCGCACGAGGAGGGCGGTGCGGGTGGCGGTGAGGGCCGGTTCGGCCGCCAGCCGCCGGGCCAGGGCCGCGCACATGCGGTGGTCGTGGATCGACGAGCCGATGAGGGACTCCAGGCGACGGCGGGCCGGGAGGTCCCCACCGCGCCCGCCGCCCTCCGGTTCACCGGCCGCGACGAGCGCCAGGAGCCGGTCCACGACGTCGCGCAGAAGGCTGCCGGGCTCCACGCCGCCGAGGGGGTGGGGCAGTTCGGACTGGGACAGCCCCGTCAGCACGTAGCCCGCCCGCGAGACGCTCAGCGGGGAGGCGAGGTCGGTGTAGACGTCCGCCAGCGCCCTGCCGACCGCGGGCGTGTACTGCGCCCAGTCACGGAGGCTGAACAGGGCCTGTTCCGCCACCTGTTGCTCGGCGGTGAAGGGCAGCCGGGCGACGATCTCCGCGAACCGGGGCCGGTCGGCCGGGGCCAGATCGGCCGGGTTCGCGTCCAGGAGGACGCCCAGGGCGGCGTGCGATCCGCCGCCGGCCGCCGACTCCAGCAGCGCCCACATCTCCTCGGCCGGCAGCAGCGCCGTGGCCAGGCCGACGACGGTGGCGTGCACGTCCGGATGGATGCCCGGGGTGCGGGCCACGGTGGACAGGAGCGCGGTGGCGGCGCCCCGGCGCAGGTGCCGGACGGCGAGGCGGGCGGCCGCCTTGCGGACGGTGACCTTCACCCCGCTCTCGCGGGTCAGGACGTCACGGAGCAGGGCCGCCACCCGGCTCGGCCGGGCGTGGGCGGCGGCGCGGGAGGCGGCGGACCAGGCGGCCGCGGCCCGGTCGTCGCCGGCGTGGTCGAGCAGGGCGTCGAGAGCCGAGGCCGGGTCGTCCGTGTGGGCGGCCGCGTCGAGAGCGGCTGCCGCCAGGACGGGTTCGGCATGGCCGGCCGAGGCCGTGTACTGCTGGAGCAGGGCCCGCCCGTGCTCCGGCACCGGGGCCACCGCGCGGAGCAGCGCGGCGCGTTCGTCAAGGCCCCGGCCGGGGTCGGCGACGGCGGCCGCGGCCAGCCGGACCGCGGCCTGCTGCTGCCGGGGCAGCCACCGGTCGGCGTACCGGAAGGGGGGCAGCGGCCGGGGAGTGCCGGCCACGGGGAACCGGCCGCCCGGGGGCGGGGTCGCGGGCAGCGCAC
This sequence comes from Streptomyces sp. NPDC090445, assembly GCF_044769385.1. Lineage (NCBI taxonomy): Bacteria > Bacillati > Actinomycetota > Actinomycetes > Kitasatosporales > Streptomycetaceae > Streptomyces > Streptomyces sp. NPDC090445. The sequence goes on from NZ_JBIVXV010000048.1 coordinate 38,928, forward strand.
GGTCCAGCAGGTCGGTGCGTTCCGCGGCGAGTACGGCCAGCACCGGCGGCAGGAAGACCGCGGAGGGCTCCCGCGCCAGCAGCTCGGCCGCGCGGTCGCCGCGGGTCGCGGGGTCGGCCAGCCAGGCCGCGGCGACCTCGCCGAAGGCCCCGTCCGGGCAGGTGCGCAGGGCCTGTTCGAGGCGGTCCTGGAGCTCCGGGATCCGGTACGCGCGGTGTCCGCAGGACGTGACCAGCGCGAGCAGGGGCGTGACGTCCCCGCGGGCGGCGGCCCGGTCCAGCCACGGGCCGAGTGCGTCGAGCACGGCGCGTATACCGCCGCCGCGCAGCAGTGTGCCCGGAGGGCCGAGGTCCACCGTGCCGGTGTGGGCGGTCAGCGCCTCCACGATGCGTACGGCGGTCCGCAGGGCGGCGGCGGGACGGTCGACGCCGACGGCCGCGTCCGCGCCGGCAGGTGCGTCCGTGGCGGCCGTGCCAGCGGCCGCGGGCCCTGCCGCGGCGGCGGGCCCTGCCGCGACCGCGGCGGCGAGCAGGGTCGCGGCCAGGGTCCGGATCGTGTCCCGGGTCCCGGGCGAGCAGTCCCGGGCCCGCAGGGCGTCCAGGCACAGCCGTTCCAGGGATTCCGCCCCGGTGCGGCCCGCGGTGGGCGCGGTGGGCGCGTCGGCCCCGAGGGCCGCCACGAGGAGCGGTGCCGGCAGGTCGGCGAAGGCCGACAGGGCCTCCCCGCGTACGGGATCGCGCTCGTTCGCCAGCCGGCCGGCGGCCAGCGCGAGGACCTCCGCGACCTCCTCCGGGTCGCGGGTGCGGCCGGCGTTGGCGGCCAGCCGGTCCCAGATCGTCCCGCGGTCCTCGGCATCACCGGTGGCGAGGGCGGCCAGGAGTTCGGGGCGGGCCTCGGCGGGCGGCAGGAGGGCGAGCGGGCCCCAGAGCTCCCAGTCCGTGCAGCGTTCGGCGCGGAGTGCCTCGACCTGGGCACGGGCCCGGGCGTGCCGCTCGGCGACCGGCAGCAGGGCGAGCGCCTCTCCGCGTAGATGGAGGTTCCAGCGGGGATCGCCCGCGGCGACGACGGCGTCCAGGAAGCCGGGCCGGCGCGCCGGTGGCAGCGACCGCAGCAGCAGGGTGAAGGCGTTCCGGTGGATCCACCTGGCCGCGAGCCCGGGCAGGGACGGCGGATCTGCCGCCGCCAGCTGCCTCATGACCGCCCGGCCCGGCGTCCGTTCCCACCGCGCGGCCGCCCGGTCGGGGTCGGCGAGCCAGCGCGCGACGCGCTCGGCGTCCAGCGCGACGAGGTCGCCCAGCCGGTCGTGCACCGGAACGGGCAGGTTGCCGGGGCCGTACCGCTCCAGCAGGTCCAGCACACGCCCCGGCGCGGCGGGCAGGGCGGCGGCGATTCCGGTGCCGTGCCGCCCCCACCAGCCGTCGCGCAACCGCTCGGGCAGGTCGCCGAGTTCCCGTTCCGCGTGGTCGAGGACGGCGCCGGGATGGCGGACGGCCAGCGTGCTCCAGTCCTCGAACGCGAGCGCCCCGGCGAGTTCGGGCAGCAGCCGCGCGGTGAACTCCGGCGAGCAGCCCGTCAGCAGGCGGGCCGCGTCCCGGTCGCCGTACTCGGCGCTCACCCGGGGGACCAGCCGCTCGGCGAGTTCGGGCCGACGTCCGTCGCGCAGCAGCCGTGCGAGGTCGGCGCGTACGACGGCGGGCGCATCGTCGTACGCGGCCTCGACGGCGGCGTCCGGGACGGGCAGTCGGCGGGCGCCGCGCAGCGCGTACCGGCGGACCACCGGGTCGGGGTCGGCGAGCCGGGCCGCCAGGTGCCCGAGTTCCCCGGCGGTCAGGGCCGCCAGCGCGGCGAGGCGGCGCTCGTACGGGCCGAGGGCGTCCAGGGCGGTGAGCAGGGGCCGTAGTGCGCCTCGGGCGGCGAGCCGGTGGGCCGTGACGGCCGTGTACCGGAGTCGGGCGGAGTGCGGCAGGGGTTCGAGGGCGGCGAGCAGCTCGTCGGCGGTGGAGATCATCGCGGGCATTGTGCCCGACGGTGCGAGCGTGTCCCCACCGATTATCGGAGCCGTGCCCTTTCGCCGGGTCGCGCCGAGGTCTGGGAGCGCTCTCAGATGGCGGGGGCAGCGTCTATTCTGGTCGTCTTGGGTCCGGCGGTGCGGCGTTGGCCGTGGATGGGGACGGGAGTGGCTGCCTTGTCGGAGCAGACGGCGGGATCGTCGCGCCCTACGCTGGAAGCCGTCGCCGCGCGGGCCGGCGTGTCCCGGGCGACGGTCTCACGGGTCGTCAACGGCGGTGCGGGCGTGCGTCGGGCCGTGGCGGACAAGGTGCGCGAGGCGGTGCAGGAGTTGGGCTACGTGCCGAACCGTGCGGCCCGTTCGCTGGTCACGCGGAGGCACGGCGCGGTCGCCGTGATCATCGCGGAGCCGGAGTTCCGGATCTTTTCCGACCCGTTCTTCGAGAAGCAGGTGCGCGGGATCAGCCGGGAACTGACCGCTCACGACACGCAGCTGGTGCTGCTCTGGGTGGAGGGCCTCGGCGACCACGAGCGGATCGCGCGCTATCTGGACGGGGGGCACGTGGACGGGGCGCTGGCCTTCTCCCTGCACAGCGACGACCGGCTGCCCGCGCTGATCGCCCGGAGCAGGGTCCCCGTGGTGTTCGGGGGCAGGCCGGCCACGGGGGCGGGGCCGGCGGTGCCGTTCGTCGACTGCGACAACCGCGGCGGCGCCCGGGAAGCCGTACGGCACCTGGTGTCCCTGGGGCGCCGCCGTATCGCGCACATCGCAGGCCCGCGCACGCAGACGTCCGCGCTGGACCGGATCGCCGGCTACCACGACGTGCTGGCCGACGCCGCCGACCCGGAGCTGCTGTGCCAGGGCGACTTCACCCTGGAGAGCGGGGCCCGTGCGATAGCCGGGCTGCTGGACCGGCGGCCGGACCTCGACGCCGTCTTCGCCGCCAACGACCTGATGGCCGCGGGCGCACTGCGTACCCTGCGGGAACGCGGGATCCGGGTGCCGCAGGACGTCGCGGTGGTCGGCTTCGACGACATGGACTCGGTGGTCCGGGATGCCGAGCCGGCGCTCACCACGGTACGCCAGGACATCGAGGGCATGGGCCGGCTCATGGTCCGCCTGCTGATGCGCGAGCTGGACGGTGCCGGGACACCCGACGCAGCATCGGCGCCGACATCGGCACCGGCACCGGCACCGGCACCGGCACCGGCACCGGCATCGGCATCGGCATCGGCATCGGCATCGGTGATCACGCCGACGAGTCTGGTCCGGCGCGTATCGGCATGACGCCGCAAGCAGCCGCGGGACCTGCCTGCGCCCGCACCCTCCGCCGGTGAGGTCGTAGCCGACCCGGGCCTGCCAGCCGAGACCGACCGCCGTGCCGGCGTCCACCGCAAAACGGAACGCGGTCGCGCCGCCGACCCGGAGCTTCCCAAACTTGTGACTCCTCCCCCTCGTGAACGAGGGGGCTTCTCGCTATGCCTGGTTGGCGTCGCGACGGACCAGCCCGGCCCGTAGAACGTTCAGAGCGCCCA
>NZ_JBIVXV010000049.1:0-34026 GCF_044769385.1 Streptomyces sp. NPDC090445
GCACCCAGCGCGCTCGCGCCGTCGGCGTTGCGCTTGAACCAGATGTTCGGGAAGCCGAGGAAGCGGTGCCAGGCGACACCCATGTTGGTGTTCAGCGAGACGGTGATCATCCAGATCAGCGAGGTGCCGATCTTGATCATCGCGGTGAAGTAGATGGCGTTCTGCAGGGCCGGCAGCGACAGGCCCTTGAAGGCCAGCACCAGCGGGTACGACACGAAGTACGCCGGCTCGTACGAGTCGACGTGGTGGATCGCGCCCTCGAGGCCGCGCAGGGCCAGGATCGCCAGGCCGATGGTGAGGATGACGTACTCGACGAAGTACGCCTGCCAGGCCTTGGAGCCCGCGAAGCGCGACTTGCGGCCGGCCCGCGACGGCAGCGACATCAGGCGGATCGCCATCAGCACGACGATGCCGAGGACCGTCATCAGGCCGATGAACTCGATGTACAGCTCGAACGGCAGGAACCCGCCGATGACCGGCAGCGTCCAGTCGGCCTGGAAGAGCTGGCCGTACGCCTGCGCCAGTGTCGGGGGCAGCGTCAGGAAGCCGATCGCGACGAACCAGTGCGCGAAGCCGACGATGCCCCAGCGGTTCATCCGGCTGTGCCCGAGGAACTCCCGGACCAGGGTGATCGTTCGTGCCTTCGGGTCGTCCGTGCGGCTGCCGGCCGGCACGGGTTGTCCGAGTTTCACGAACCGGTAGATCTGCGCCACGGCTCGGGCGAGCAGCGCGACGCCGACCACGGTCAGGACCAGCGACACGATGATCGCGGCGAGTTGCATGGGAGGGCTCCTCGGGCGGGACTTACTAAGCAGTAACTTATTGAGTCAAGGCTTGAGGTTACCCATTCTCCGCGCCGCAATGTAGACGAGCGTGCGGTGATCTGCGTCGCTCAGGCATGCCTGTGTTTACGGGCCGCCCGAGGGGTCTGCGCCAGGATTGCGAGATCCATCCCCAGCCAATGGCTCTCCACATAGTGCCGGTCCAGCAGCGCCATCTCCTCCCAGGGGAGGTCGGAGCGCGCACTCACCTGCCACAGACCGGTCATTCCGGGGCGAACCAGCAGCCGGTCCGGCCGGTCGGTACGGGCTTCGGGGCGCGGCCCGACCAGTGACATCTGCCCCCGCAGCACGTTCAGCAGCTGCGGCATCGCATCCAGTGTGCAGCGCCGCACCGCCCGGCCGGTCCGGCCGGCCCCGTCCGTCCGCAGCCGCCAGGTGCGGAACGGGCGGCCGCCCAGCCCGGCCGCCGGGTCGCGGGCGAGGACCCGGCCGCCCCGCCGGGCCGCGTACAGCAGCGCCGCGGCGAGCAGCAGCGGCAGCAGGAAGGCGCACAGGAGCGCGGCCGCCCCGAGGAGGTCGACCGCCCGCTTCGCCGGGTAGGCGGGGCGCCGCGGGAGCCGGGGCAGCGGCGGGCGCGGGAGCCGGACCGGGAGGAGTGTGAGCGGCGGCAGCGGCATGCACGCACCGTGCCCTGCCCTCGCGGAGGTTCCCGGACGCCGCGCAGCGGAGGGGGTGAGCATCGCCCACTCGGCCCTGCCCCGCCAGGGGGGCGCCTGCAGATATGCCGCGGTCCGGCCACCGAATGAGCGTAAGACCGGGATAAAAGTTGAGTCGACTCCACTCACCTCTGTTGACGCGCGCCGAGGCGTCGTGCACTCTTGAGTCTGTTCCACTCAAGTCAGCTGGAGGAATTGAAATGGCACGTGCGGTCGGCATCGACCTGGGCACCACTAACTCCGTCGTCAGCGTTCTCGAAGGCGGCGAGCCCACCGTCATCACCAACGCCGAGGGCGCCAGGACCACGCCGTCCGTCGTCGCCTTCGCCAAGAACGGCGAGGTCCTCGTCGGCGAGGTCGCCAAGCGCCAGGCGGTCACCAACGTCGACCGCACCATCCGCTCGGTGAAGCGCCACATGGGCACCGACTGGAAGATCAACCTGGACGGCAAGGACTTCAACCCGCAGCAGATGAGCGCCTTCATCCTGCAGAAGCTGAAGCGCGACGCCGAGGCCTACCTGGGTGAGAAGGTCACCGACGCGGTCATCACCGTCCCGGCGTACTTCAACGACTCCGAGCGCCAGGCCACCAAGGAGGCCGGCGAGATCGCGGGCCTGAACGTCCTGCGCATCGTCAACGAGCCGACCGCCGCCGCCCTGGCCTACGGCCTGGACAAGGACGACCAGACGATCCTCGTCTTCGACCTCGGTGGCGGCACCTTCGACGTGTCGCTCCTGGAGATCGGCGACGGTGTCGTCGAGGTCAAGGCCACCAACGGTGACAACCACCTCGGTGGTGACGACTGGGACCAGCGCGTCGTCGACTACCTGGTGAAGCAGTTCACGGGCGGCCACGGCGTCGACCTGGCCAAGGACAAGATGGCGCTCCAGCGTCTGCGCGAGGCCGCCGAGAAGGCGAAGATCGAGCTGTCCTCCTCCACGGAGACCACGATCAACCTGCCCTACATCACGGCCTCCGCCGAGGGCCCGCTGCACCTGGACGAGAAGCTCACCCGCGCCCAGTTCCAGCAGCTGACCTCGGACCTGCTGGACCGCTGCAAGGTCCCGTTCCACAACGTGATCAAGGACGCGGGCATCGCGCTCTCCGACATCGACCACGTGGTCCTCGTCGGCGGCTCCACCCGCATGCCGGCCGTCGCCGAGCTCGTCAAGGAGCTGACCGGCGGCAAGGAGGCCAACAAGGGCGTGAACCCGGACGAGGTCGTCGCCATCGGCGCCACCCTCCAGGCCGGTGTCCTCAAGGGTGAGGTCAAGGACGTCCTGCTCCTCGACGTGACCCCGCTGTCCCTCGGCATCGAGACCAAGGGCGGCATCATGACCAAGCTCATCGAGCGCAACACCACGATCCCGACCAAGCGGTCGGAGATCTTCACGACGGCCGAGGACAACCAGCCGTCCGTGCAGATCCAGGTCTACCAGGGTGAGCGCGAGATCGCGGCGTACAACAAGAAGCTCGGCATGTTCGAGCTGACGGGCCTGCCGCCGGCCCCGCGCGGCGTCCCGCAGATCGAGGTCTCCTTCGACATCGACGCCAACGGCATCATGCACGTGACCGCGAAGGACCTGGGCACGGGCAAGGAGCAGAAGATGACCGTCACCGGCGGCTCCTCGCTCGGCCGGGACGAGGTCGACCGGATGCGCCAGGAGGCCGAGCAGTACGCGGAGGAGGACCAGCGCCGCCGCGAGGCCGCCGAGACCCGCAACCAGGCCGAGCAGCTCGTGTACCAGACGGAGAAGTTCGTCAAGGACAACGAGGACAAGGTCCCGGGCGACGTCAAGACCGAGGTCGAGGGTGCCGTCGCCGAGCTGAAGGAGAAGCTCAAGGGCGAGGACACGGCCGAGATCCGCACCGCGACCGAGAAGGTCGCCGCGGTCAGCCAGAAGCTCGGCCAGGCGATCTACGCCGACGCCCAGGGCGCCCAGGCCGCCGGCGGTGCCGGTGACGCGGGCCAGGCCAAGGCCGATGACGACGTCGTCGACGCCGAGATCGTCGACGACGAGAAGCCGAAGGGTGGCGCGGCCTGATGCCGGAGGAGACCGCGGGTTTCGAGGAGAAGCCCGAAGTCCCCAACGGCGCCACCCCCGAGGACGCTGCCGAGCCGAAGTCCGCCGACTCCTCCTCCGAGGAGCCGGCGGCCCCGGCCGGGGACTCCGGAGCACAGTCCGACCAGTCCACCCCCTCCGCCCAGGGCCCGAACGCGGCCCTGGTGGCGCAGCTGGACCAGGCCCGTACGGCGCTCGCCGAGCGCACCGGTGACCTCCAGCGGCTCCAGGCGGAGTACCAGAACTACCGTCGCCGCGTGGAGCGGGACCGCATCGCCGTCAAGGAGATCGCGGTCGCGAACCTGCTGTCCGAGCTGCTCCCGACCCTGGACGACATCGGCCGGGCGAGGGACCATGGCGAACTGGTCGGCGGCTTCAAGTCGGTGGCCGAATCGCTGGAGACCGCTGCCGCCAAGCTGGGTCTGCAGCAGTTCGGCAAGGAGGGCGAGCCCTTCGACCCGACGATCCACGAGGCCCTGATGCACTCGTACGCGCCGGACGTCACCGAGACGACCTGCGTGGCGATCCTGCAGCCCGGGTACCGGATCGGCGAGCGCACGATCCGCCCCGCGCGGGTCGCGGTGGCCGAGCCCCAGCCGGGCGCGGCTCCGAAGTCCGAGTCCGGGGAGGGCGACACGCCTGCGGACAAGGACGCGGATGCAGCCGACAAGGGCTGACGTCCGCAAAGCTGATCATGTGACGGCACGAGAGGAGGGACGCCGGGGATGAGCACGAAGGACTTCGTCGAGAAGGACTACTACAAGGTCCTCGGTGTCCCGAAGGACGCCACCGAGGCGGAGATCAAGAAGGCGTACCGGAAGCTCGCCCGCGAGTTCCACCCGGACGCCAACAAGGGCGACGCCGAGGCCGAGGAGCGCTTCAAGGAGATCTCCGAGGCGAACGACATCCTCGGCGACGCCAAGAAGCGCAAGGAGTACGACGACGCCCGCGCGCTGTTCGGGAACGGCGGCTTCCGCCCCGGTCCCGGCGCGGGCGGCTCCTTCAACTTCGACCTGGGCGACCTGTTCGGGGGCGCCCAGGGCGGCGGCCCCGGCGGCTTCGGCGGCGGCGGCGGCCTCGGTGACGTGTTCGGCGGCCTGTTCAACCGGGGCGGCGCCGGTGCGGGGACCCGCACCCAGCCGCGCCGGGGCCAGGACGTCGAGTCCGAGGTCACCCTCTCCTTCACGGAGGCGGTGGACGGGGCCACGGTCCCGCTCCGGATGTCCTCCCAGGCCCCCTGCAAGGCCTGTTCGGGCACCGGCGACAAGAACGGCACCCCCCGGGTGTGCCCGACCTGCGTCGGCACCGGCCAGGTCTCGCGGGGCAGCGGCGGCGGCTTCTCGCTGACGGACCCCTGCGCGGACTGCAAGGGCCGCGGCCTGATCGCGGAGACCCCCTGCGACGTCTGCAAGGGCAGCGGCCGCGCCAAGTCCTCCCGGACCATGCAGGTCCGGATCCCGGCGGGCGTCTCCGACGGCCAGCGGATCCGGCTGCGCGGCAAGGGTGCGCCGGGCGAGCGCGGCGGCCCGGCCGGCGACCTGTACGTCGTCGTCCACGTGGGCAGCCACCCGGTCTTCGGCCGCAGGGATGACAACCTGACGGTGACCGTCCCCGTGACGATCTCCGAGGCGGCCCTGGGCGCCGACATCAAGGTCCCGACGCTGGGCGGGCCCGCGGTGACGCTGAAGCTGCCGCCGGGCACCCCGTCGGGCCGCACCATGCGCGCCCGCGGCAAGGGCGCGGTCCGCAAGGACGGCACCCGCGGCGACCTGCTGGTGACGGTGGAGGTCGCGGTCCCGTCCGCGCTGACGGACAAGGCCCGCGAGGCGCTGGAGATGTACCGCGACGCGACGGAGTCGGACGACCCGCGTGCCGCGCTGTTCGAGTCTGCGAAGGGAGCATGACATGGACGGCCGCCGACGACAGCCCCGCTTCGGCGGCGGGGCATACGAGCTGACCGACGAGACCCCGGTCTACGTGATCTCGGTGGCCGCCCAGCTCTCGGGTCTCCACCCGCAGACCCTGCGCCAGTACGACCGCCTCGGCCTGGTCTCCCCGGACCGCACGGCGGGCCGCGGACGGCGGTATTCGGCCAGGGACATCGAGCTGCTCCGCACGGTGCAGGCGCTGTCCCAGGACGAGGGCATCAACCTCGCCGGCATCAAGCGGATCATCGAGCTGCAGAACCAGGTCGAGGCGCTCCAACAGCGCGTGGCCGAGCTCTCGGCCGCCGTCGAGGGCGCGGCCGCGGTGATGCAGCAGCGCGAGGCCCAGGTGCACGCCTCGTACCGCCGCGACCTGGTCAAGTACCAGCCGCCGGTGGGCGGCAACGCCCTCGTCGTCTGGCGTCCCGCCCCGAAGCGGACGAACGACTAGCGGCGCGCGCCGACGCATCGACGCAGAAGGCCCTGCCCGGGCACGTCCCGGGCAGGGCCTTCTGCGTCGATGTGCCGCCGCGCCGGCGTGCGCCGCCTCAGCAGTCGGGGCCGCTCTCCTCCAGGATCCCCGACCGGGCGATGAGGAAGCCGAGTTGGGCGCGGCTGCCGCTGCCGAGGGTGCTGGCGAGCTTCGCGATGTGCGCGCGGCAGGTCCGTACGTTCATGCCCAGCCGGCGGGCGATGGCCTCGTCCACGTGCCCCTCGACGAGGAGCTGGGCGATGGTGCGCTGCACGCCCGAGATGCCGTCCCGGGTGGGCTGGTACGTCACTTCCTCCTGCAGCGGCACGGCGCGGTGCCACAGCTGCTCGAAGACCTTGATGAGGTAGTCCACGAGCCCCGGGTGGCGCAGCTCCAGGGCCACCTGGCGGTCGTCACTGGCGGGTATGAAGGCGACCGTGCGGTCGAAGATGATGAGCCGTTCGAAGAGCTCCTCCAGCGTGCGCACCTCGACCTTGCCGGCCTTGAGGATGTCCACGTACGCGAGCGTGCCCCGGCTGTGGCGGACCGTGTGCTGGTAGAGGGTCCGGATCCGGACACCGCGGTCGGTCAGCGGCTGGTCGCGCTCCAGGGCTTCCGTAAGCTCGAGGCTGGGGCGGGCGCCGCCGGGCTGGACGGTGAGCATCTCGGTGTGGCACTCGGCGGTGGCCAGGTTGAGGGCGGCGTTGATGGCGTCGAAGCCCTCCAGCACGGTGATGGCGTGCGTGCTGGCCGGGGCCTGTGCGCTGATGGCGAGAAACGGCTCGAACGCTTCGGAGAGTTCGAGAGAATCGCGGTGCCGCTCGCGGATCTCGCGTTCGATCGGATGCAGCCGCTGGGCCAGAGCGACCGCCGGTGGAACCGGGCGCAGTGAATTGACGTCATCAGGATCCGGCTGCAGCAGGGCCAGGTCGAGCAGGCAGGGTGCGGCTTCCGCGTCTCCACGTGCGATGCGACCGGTGCGCAGCGCGCTCGTGTAGAGGCGCGCTCCTTCGGGGCACAGGTTCGCGACCGAGTGGGGATGTGTCGCTTTTGCTGTGTTTATTGTCAAATCTCCACCCCCCAGGGTCCTGAACATGCAAGAACATGATGCATCGTCCCTGTGGCAGCGACGTGCCTGAATGAGCCATCGTCTGACAGGCGGGGGAGAGGATTTCATCAAGTGAGGACGAAGCCGACCATGAACAAGAGAATGCTTCGCTCGGCGCTTGCCACCGTCATCTTCTCGGCTGTGGCCGGTCTGGGACTCGCCGCGGGCACGCTGGGGGGCGCCGGAGGTGCTGCGGACATCCAGGCGGCGGTCGCGGACAGCGGCTGGCGCGAGCCCTCGGCGGACAGCGGCTGGCGCGCGACCCCGCTGGACAGCGGCTGGCGCTCGACCCCCGCAGATGCCGATTCCGCAGCCCTTGTCGTGGAGAGCGCGGTATGACCCCCGATGACCGCGGCTTCCGCCGCGAAATGGCCTCCGCCTACCGCTCCGGCTGGCAGTTCATCGACCTCGCGACGGCCATCCCCCAGGTCGGCGACTCGTTGATGGTCACCCTCTTCGGCCAGCCCATCGTGATCACGCGCGAGGAGGACGAGGACGTGCGGGCGTACCGCTGCCTGCGCCGCCCCCGCGGCGCGCCGCAGCCGGTCCGCTGCGAGGTGCGCTACGGCATGGTCTTCGTCAACCTCGACCAGCGCGACCACCAGCTCTTCGAACCCGACATCACCACCGCCACCCCCCGCAGTGCCTGAGGCGATTCCCCCGTCGTTGCAGATCGCTCCAGGTGCTTCCCCCACACAACGGCGCCATCGTGGACCTGACCACGATGGCGCCGTTGTGGTTTCGCCGTCCAGTAGTCGAACCGGACAAGGTGGGACCCGGACCGTCCGGAATCCTCCGGAGCCCCCGGCGCGGGCGCGGCGGGCTCAGGCGCGGCCCATCGCCCGGTCCAGCGCGATCTCGATGACCACCCGGTCCGGGTTCGGTGAGGGCATCCGCCCGTACCGCTCCGCGTAGCGCGCGACCGCGTCCGCGACCGCCTCCTCGTCCGTGCGGACCACCGCGCGGCCCTCCAGGGTCGCCCAGCGGCGCCCCTCCATCTGGCACACCGCGGCGCGGGCCGAGCCCGGCTCCACCGCCTGGGCCGCCAGCACGTTGCGGACCTTCTTGCTGTGCTTGTTGCTGATCACCCGGGCCAGGCCGGCCTCCGGGTCGTACGTCACCCCCACGGGCACCACGTGCGGGGTGCCGTCCGGGCGCGGGGTGGTCAGCGTGCAGACGTGCCGCTCCCGCCAGAAGGCGAGGTACTCGGGCGTCGGGTTGAGTACGTCATGGGACATGCGCAGAGCGTACGACTTCGCGCCCCGAAACCCGCCTTGAGTGGAATAGACTCAACTTTGCGCACGTTGAGTGTGTCAGATCGCCTGATGCAGCCCCGACACGGATGCACCGTACGGAGAGGAGAAGCCGCACGTGGACGCCGAGCTGACCAACAAGAGCCGGGACGCGCTGAACAACGCCACCAGCCGCGCCGTCAAGGACGGCCACGCCGACCTGACCCCGGCACACCTGCTGCTGGCCCTGCTCGCCGGCGAGGACAACGAGAACCTCACCGACCTCCTCGCGGCCACCGAGGCCGACCAGGCCGCCGTGCGGTCCGGCGCCGAGCGGCTCCTCGCCGCACTGCCCAGCGCCACCGGCTCCACGGTCGCGCCCCCGCAGCCCACCCGCGAGCTGCTCGCCGTACTCGCCGAGGCCGACCGGCAGGCCAAGGAGCTCGGCGACGACTACCTCTCCACCGAGCACCTGCTCATCGCGACCGCCGGCAAGGGCGGCGCGGCCGGAGAGGTCCTTTCCGCCCAGGGCGCGACGGCGAAGAAGCTGCTGGACGCCTTCGAGAACGCACGAGGAGGACGGCGGGTGACCACCCCCGACCCGGAGGGCCAGTACAAGGCCCTGGAGAAGTTCGGCACGGACTTCACGGCCGCGGCCCGCGAGGGCAAGCTCGACCCCGTCATCGGCCGGGACCACGAGATCCGCCGGGTCGTCCAGGTCCTGTCCCGGCGCACCAAGAACAACCCGGTGCTCATCGGCGAGCCCGGCGTCGGCAAGACCGCCGTCGTCGAGGGACTCGCCCAGCGCATCGTCAAGGGCGACGTCCCCGAGTCCCTGAAGAACAAGCGCCTGGTCTCCCTCGACCTCGGCGCGATGGTCGCGGGCGCCAAGTACCGCGGCGAGTTCGAGGAGCGCCTGAAGACCGTCCTCGCCGAGATCAAGTCCAGCGAGGGCCAGATCATCACCTTCATCGACGAGCTGCACACCGTCGTCGGCGCGGGCGCCGGCGGCGATTCGGCCATGGACGCCGGCAACATGCTCAAGCCGATGCTGGCCCGCGGCGAACTGCGCATGGTCGGCGCCACCACCCTCGACGAGTACCGCGAGCGGATCGAGAAGGACCCGGCGCTGGAGCGCCGCTTCCAGCAGGTCCTGGTCGCCGAGCCGACCGTCGAGGACACCATCGCCATCCTGCGCGGCCTCAAGGGCCGCTACGAGGCCCACCACAAGGTACAGATCAACGACAGCGCCCTGGTGGCCGCCGCGACCCTCTCCGACCGGTACATCACCTCCCGCTTCCTGCCCGACAAGGCCATCGACCTCGTCGACGAGGCCGCCTCCCGGCTCCGCATGGAGATCGACTCCTCCCCCGTGGAGATCGACGAGCTGCAGCGCGCCGTCGACCGCCTGCGGATGGAGGAGCTGGCGCTGAAGAACGAGTCCGACCCGGCCTCGCGCGAGCGCCTGGACAAGCTCCGCAAGGACCTCGCCGACAAGGAGGAGGAGCTGCGCGGCCTGACCGCCCGCTGGGAGAAGGAGAAGCAGTCCCTCAACCGGGTCGGCGAGCTCAAGGAGCGCCTCGACGAGCTGCGCGGCCAGTCCGAGCGCGCCCAGCGCGACGGCGACTTCGACACCGCCTCCAAGCTGCTCTACGGGGAGATCCCGGCGCTGGAGCGGGAGCTCGCCGAGGCCACCGAGGCCGAGGCGGAGGCGGAGGCAGCCAAGCGCACCATGGTCAAGGACGAGGTCGGCCCCGACGACATCGCGGACGTCGTCGGCGCCTGGACGGGCATCCCGGCCGGCCGCCTCCTGGAGGGCGAGACCCAGAAGCTGCTGCGCATGGAGGACGAGCTCGGCCGCCGGCTGATCGGCCAGGGCGAGGCCGTCCGGGCCGTCTCCGACGCCGTCCGCCGCACCCGCGCGGGCATCGCCGACCCCGACCGGCCGACCGGCTCGTTCCTCTTCCTCGGCCCCACCGGCGTCGGCAAGACCGAGCTGGCCAAGGCCCTCGCGGACTTCCTCTTCGACGACGAGCGGGCCATGGTCCGCATCGACATGTCCGAGTACTCCGAGAAGCACAGCGTCGCCCGCCTCGTCGGCGCCCCGCCCGGCTACGTCGGCTACGAGGAGGGCGGCCAGCTGACCGAGGCGGTCCGCCGCCGCCCGTACTCCGTCGTCCTGCTGGACGAGGTCGAGAAGGCCCACCCGGAGGTCTTCGACATCCTGCTCCAGGTCCTCGACGACGGCCGGCTCACGGACGGCCAGGGCCGCACCGTGGACTTCCGCAACACCATCCTCATCCTCACCTCCAACCTCGGCAGCCAGTTCCTGATGGACCCGGTCGCCTCCCCCGAGGAGAAGCGCAAGAACGTCCTGGACGTCGTCCGCGCCTCCTTCAAGCCGGAATTCCTCAACCGGCTCGACGACCTCGTCGTCTTCTCCGCCCTGACCAGGGACGAGCTGGCCCACATCGCCGAGCTCCAGATGGGCCGCCTCGCCAGGCGCCTGGCCGACCGCCGCCTGACCCTCGACGTCACCCCCGAGGCCCTGGCCTGGCTCGCCGACAAGGGCAACGACCCCGCGTACGGTGCCCGACCGCTGCGCCGCCTGATCCAGACGGCGGTCGGCGACCGCCTCGCCAAGGAGATCCTGGCCGGCGAGGTCCGCGACGGCGACACCGTACGGGTGGACGTCGCCGGCGACGACCTGCTGGTCGGCAAGGTCCTCTGAAGGCCCTCCGATGGCCCTCTGGCGGCCCACTGGCGGCCCTCAGAGGGCTCCGGCGAAGCCCCCGGCGGGGGCTTCGCGGCAGTGCCGCGTCCCTGCCGGGGGCGCATCCCTGTCCGCTCGGAGCGGATCACCGGTGCGGGGCTGGACACGGGGTAGGAGGAATGGGGGAGGATGACTTCATCCGCACGAAGGGAAGAACACGGTGAGCATCGACCCGGCCTCGATTCCGAATTTCGGAGGGCAGCAGCCCGAACCGCAGGCCACAGGACCGGCGGGCCCCGTGGTCCCCGACCAGGATCTGGTCAAGCAGCTGCTGGAGCAGATGGAGCTCAAGTACGTCGTCGACGACGAGGGTGACCTCGCGGCGCCGTGGGAGGAGTTCCGCACGTACTTCATGTTCCGCGGCGAGAACGAACAGCAGGTCTTCTCCGTCCGGACCTTCTACGACCGCCCCCACGCCATCGAGGACAAGCCGCAGCTGCTGGAGTCCATCGACGACTGGAACCGCCGCACCCTGTGGCCGAAGGTCTACAGCCACACCCACGACGACGGTTCCGTCCGCCTGATCGGCGAGGCGCAGATGCTGATCGGCACCGGCGTCAGCCTGGAGCACTTCGTGTCCTCCACGGTCAGCTGGGTCCGTGCCTCCATCGAGTTCGACAAGTGGCTCGTGGAGCAGCTCGGCCTGGAGAAGGACCTGGACGGCGCCGAGGGCGGCGAGGACGAGGACGGCGAGGACAGCTAGTCCCCGCCCCACCGCCCGCGCTCAGGGAGGCATCCTGGCGACCACCGGGAGGTACGCCCCGTAGCCGTACGCGAGCCCGGCCGGCCCCGCGGTCACCACACCGCGGAGCCCGGCCGGGCTCGCGCCGTTAAGGGTCCGGCTCGTGCCGTTGCGGGTCCGGCCGGTGCTCAGCCGGTGAGCCGGCGCAGGCGGGCCACCGCCTCCCGGAGGACCTCGGTGCGCTTGCAGAAGGGCAAGGCATGAGCACGGAGCACCAGGGAAAACTCTGGCACTCAGAACACAATCTGAGTACAGTCCGAGTATGAGCCTTGCTTACCCGGGAGCCGAGCCCGAATCGGTTTCGTTCACGGATCTGTCGAGAAACCCGAAGGCAGTGGCCGCCCGGGCCGCCGCCCTCGGCGCTCTGCGTGTCACGCATCGGGACGCGCCCGACATGGTGCTGACGACGGCCGTGCACGCGGAGCGCACCGAGGAGAACCTCACGACGGCGTCGCGGCTCTTCCTCGCACTCATGAAGCACGATGACGGAGCCCGGTCGCTCCTGCTGGCGCTGCCCGAGGTTTTCCCTTGGGTGCGGCACCTGGACGACGAAGAGATGCGTGCGTTCACGGTGGAACTCCTGGGAGCACTTTCCGATGCGGCGGAGCTGGGTGCGCGGGAAGCCGTGCACCGCGCGCTCGTCTCGTGGAGGGCGACGGCTCGTGTCAACGCGGATCCGGAGCAGCTCAAGGAAGCCCTGCGCCCGCTCGATGGGGATGACCTGGGTCCGGTCGAGGTGGGCGGGTGAGCCCGAAGAAGGGCGATCGTGTCAGCGTTCCACCTCTGAGCGGCTGGAACGTGGTCTTCGGGACCACGGAGGCGGTGACGGGCTGGGAGGAGCTGTGTCGCGTGGCTCTGCCCAGCGCCCACAGATGCCTGGAGGCGTTGCGTACCGACCCGCTGTCGCGTGACGACTGGAACCGTCAGCACCAGCTACGCGGGAGGCTCGCCACCAAGGAGTGGAAGGGCTCGGCTCTTGAGCAATGGGAGTTCGAGGTGACGAGTGGCGGCCGCGTGCGCTACCTGGTCAGCCCCGAGACGTTGACCGTCATCCTGGTCTACGCAGCCACGCGGCACCCCAAGGACACCGAGTAACTCGTAGTTCCCGTGCAGCACGGGCTCCGGCTGAAAGGCCGGGCCCTGTGCCTGCACGTCCATCTGGCTCGCGCT
The DNA here is from genome assembly GCF_044769385.1 of Streptomyces sp. NPDC090445. Taxonomy (NCBI): domain Bacteria; kingdom Bacillati; phylum Actinomycetota; class Actinomycetes; order Kitasatosporales; family Streptomycetaceae; genus Streptomyces; species Streptomyces sp. NPDC090445. The sequence continues at coordinate 12,984 of NZ_JBIVXV010000049.1, forward strand.
CAGTGAGCCAGCCGACCGAGGCGCTCAACCGCCTCTTCCAACACAACCGTCCGCTTGCAGAAGGCCCAGCGGACGTGGGTGGCGCCCGCGGACCGGTCGTCGTAGAAGACCTGGTTCGGGATGGCGACCACCCCGCACCGCTCCGGCAGGGCCCGGCAGAAGGCCAGGCCGTCCTTCTCGCCCAGCGGGGTGATGTCGGTGGTGATGAAGTACGTGCCCTGCGGGCGGAAGACCTCGAAGCCGGCGTCGGCGAGGCCCTCGGCGAGGAGGTCGCGCTTGGCGGCCATCTCGGCGCGGAAGCCGTCGTAGTAGGTGTCGGGCAGGTCCAGGGCCTCGGCGATGGCGTACTGGAACGGGCCCGACGAGACGAAGGTCAGGAACTGCTTGGCCGAGCGGACCGCCGCGACGAGCTCCGGCGCGGCGGTGATCCAGCCGACCTTCCACCCCGTGAACGAAAACGTCTTGCCGGCGGAGGAGATGGTGACCGTGCGCTCCCGCATGCCGGGCAGTGAGGCCAGCGGGGTGTGGACGCCGTCGAAGACCAGGTGCTCGTACACCTCGTCGGTGACGACCAGCAGGTCCCGCTCGACCGCGAGCCCGGCGACGGCGGCCAGCTCGGCGGGGCCCAGCACGGTGCCCGTCGGGTTGTGCGGGCTGTTCAGCAGCAGCAGGCGCGTGCGCGGGGTGACCGCGGCGCGCAGCTCGTCGAGGTCGAGGGTGAACGCCCCGGCGTGCGGGCGCAGCGTGACCGGGACCCGGGTGGCGCCGGCCATCGCGATGCACGCCGCGTACGAGTCGTAGTACGGCTCCAGGGCGATGACCTCGTCACCCGGTTCCAGCAGCGCCAGCAGGGAGGCCGCGATCGCCTCCGTCGCGCCCGCCGTGACCAGCACCTCCGTCTCCGGGTCGTAGGACAGGCCGTAGAACCGCTGCTGGTGGCGGGCGATCGCGGCCCGCAGCTCCGGCACGCCGGGGCCCGGCGGGTACTGGTTGCCGAGGCCCGTCAGCACGGCGCGGGAGGCCGCCTCGGCGATCTGCACCGGGCCGTCGGTGTCGGGGAAGCCCTGGCCGAGGTTGATGGACCCGGTCCGGGCGGCCAGGGCCGACATCTCCGCGAAGATCGTCGTGCCGAAGGACGCCAGGCGGCGGTTGAGGTAGGGGCGGCGGCCGGCCGCGGGAGCGCTCATGGCCGTCATCCTGGAGGGAACCTCTGGACTTGCTCAAGTGCGCTTTGGATCGTGTGGCGCGCGGGCATCCCCCTGGCACGCGGGACGGGGGATCCCGCTCCCCGGGGGACCGGGGCCAGTCACAAGGGGGTCGAAGGACCATGCTCCTGGCCTTTTTCATCCTGCTCGGCATCTTCGCCGTCGGCGTCGTCGTGCTCCTGGCGGTCGTCGGCAGCCGTGCCGCCGCCGCGTCGCGTGCCGCCGTCTCCCGGCCCTCCGTGTCGCTCAAGAAGGACCGCCGCTCCCGCCGCTCCCGGAAGAGCTGGTGGGCCGGCAACTCCGCGAGCAGCGGGAGCGGCTGCGGCTCCTCGGTGTCCTGCGGCTCCTCTTCCTCCTCCTGCGGCGGCGGGTCCTCCTGCGGCGGCGGATGCGGCGGCGGCAGCTGAGGGCGGGCGGCCCGGACCCCGCGCCCGGGCGGGTTCCGCCCCGCGCCCGGCCCGTGTCCGGGGCTGTGACCGGCCCGTTCGGCGGAGCCGGTGAACACGTGAACTGTGGAGCCCCCGCGGGGATGTAAACCCAACCATGTTGGGTAAAAACGCTGTGAGTGCCGTGCCTTTCATGATTCCCTCGGTTGAGTAGACCAGTCCCCGGACCTCGCGGGACTCCCTGTGGACCCGAGCCGGTGTCCCCCCACCCGTTGACTACCGCTGGCGGGGTCCGGCCCCTCTCCCTCGCGCGTTTGCGGAGCCGACTCATGCTCACGACCCTCCAGACCACCTACACCGACACGCGTGCAGCCGACCTCGCCTGGGCCCTGGGGCGGGACCGGCTGCCCGCCCTGGCCGTGCTGAACCTCGAACTGGCAGGTGCGAAGGTGGAGTTGCGCCTGCTCGGAGCCTCCCACCAAGTGCTCCTCGAAGAGGGCGCGGTGCTCTGCTCGGAGACGGTCGCCTGCATGCCGGGCAGCCGTACGCCGCTGCCCCTGGGCGTGGCCAAGCGGATGAGCGGCTGGGAGTACGAGTTCGCCGCGCGCGTCGAGACCCTGTCGCAGGGCTCGTTCGCGGGCCGGGCGCAGGAGCTCCTCGCGCTGGTCGCGGATCACCCGAACGGATTGGCCGGAACCTTTCCGGGCAGCCCGCACGCCTTCACCGCGATGCTCGCGCAGCGCCACGAGGGGCAGGTCCGCTGGCGCACCTGGCACGCGTACCCGCAGGAAGGCCAGCTGGTGGCCACCCGGACCAGGGTCGGCGTGCGCGCCGGCGCACCCGCCGGCCCCCGCGAGACCGCCGCCCGGTGACCGGGCCCGGGGTCCGGCGGCCGCGGCGCGCCGGCCTCGCCCACACGGCGCACAGGTTGCGCCAACTGGCCGGGGCGAAACCGGACTTACACCCATGTGGGTGACCTGATGTGTGTGGGCGGTGACGTACGGTTCGCTGCATGATCGACCGTTCCGTCCCGCGCCGGGTGCTCCCGGCTCCGGAGCCGCGGGGCACGGAGACCGTCCCGGCCGCCCTTCCCGTACGGCCCCGGACCGGCCGACTCCTCGTCCTGGCCACCGTGTTCGTCTGCGCCGCCTGCGGTCTCGTCTACGAACTGGAACTGCTCGCCCTCGGCTCCTACCTGATCGGCGACTCCGTCACCCAGGCCTCCGTCGTCCTGTCCGTCATGGTCTTCGCCATGGGCGTCGGATCCCTGCTGGCCAAACGGCTGCGGCACCGGCCCGCCTTCGGATTCGCCGCCATCGAGGCGGCCCTCGCGCTGCTCGGCGGACTGTCGGCCATGGCGCTGTACGCGAGCTTCGCCTGGCTGGGGGAGTCCCGGCCCGCGCTCGTCGCCTTCTCCTTCGTCATCGGCGTGCTCATCGGCGCCGAGATCCCGCTGCTGATGGTCCTCATCCAGCGGATCCGCCGCCAGGACGCGGGCGGGGCCGTCGCCGACCTGTTCGCCGCCGACTACGTGGGCGCCCTCGTCGGCGGCCTCGCCTTCCCCTTCCTGCTGCTGCCGGTCCTCGGCCAGCTCACCGGCGCCATGCTGACCGGCACCGTCAACGCCGTCGTCGGCGCCGGCCTCGTCCTGTGGCTGTTCCGCCGCGACCTCAGTCGCCGCTCCCGCTGGCTGCTGATCTGTGCGAACGCCGCCGTCCTGGCCGTCCTCGGCTGCGCCACCGCCCTCGCCGACGACTTCGAGCAGGTCGCCCGGCGCGCCGTCTACGGCGGCGAGGTCCGCGTCGCCCGCCAGACCGGGATACAGGAACTCGTGCTGACCGGCCCCGCCACCGGCTCCCCCCGCTCCCTCGACCTGTTCCTCGACGGCCGGCTGCGGGTCAGCGGCTACGACGAGTACCGCTACCACGAGGCCCTCGTCCACCCCGCGATGGCCGGCCCGCACCGCCGCGTCCTGGTCCTCGGCGGCGGCGACGGGCTCGCCGCCCGCGAGGTGCTGCGCCACCGCGACGTCACGTCCGTCACCGTCGTCGAGCTCGACCCCGACGTGGTCCGCCTCGCCCGCACCGACCCCATGCTGTCCGCGCTCAACGGCCGCGCGCACGAGGACCCGCGCCTCGACGTCGTCACGCAGGACGCGTTCCGCTGGCTGCGCGGCCCGGCCGCCCACCGCCGCTTCGACGTCATCGTCTCCGACCTCCCCGACCCGGGCATCACCCCCAGTACGAAGCTGTACTCGCAGGAGTTCTACGGGCTCGCCGCCCGCGCCCTGGCCCCCGGCGGGCGGATCGTCGTCCACGCCGGCCCGCTCGCCACCCGCCCCCACACCTACTGGACCGTCGAGGCCACCCTGCGCGCCGCCGGCCTGCACACCGTGCCGTACAGCGCGGGCGGCCGCCTGTCCGGTTTCGCCGCCGGCCCGGACCGCACCCCCGGGGGGACCGGCGCACCGCCACAGGACTGGGGCTTCGTCCTCGCGGGCCGCGACCGGGCCCCCGAGCTGCGCGTCGACCGGGAGGCGCCGGGGCTGCGCTCCCTGACCACGCAGTCCCTGCGGGACGCGGCGCGCGATGCGGAGCGGATGCGGCCGACGGGGCTGCCGCCGTCCACGCTGCCGCACCCGCGGTACTCGTGACCGGTCCGCGTGACGCGCCCCGGGCGGGACACGGAACCGGTGCCCCGCCGACCGGGTGCGGCGGGCGGCGTCGTCGGTAGGCTCGACCGCATGGAGCATCAGGTGTTCGTTCCGGTCCCGGCAGACCGTCTCCGCGCCGTGCTGCGCGACCCCGCCCGGGTGGCCCGCTGCGTGCCGGGGCTCCAGCCGGAAGCGGCCCCGGAGGCCCCGGAGGCCCCGGGTCCGCAGGGGGCCCCGGGCGCGCAGGGGGCCGGCGCGGCGGCCGGGGAGCCGCTGCCGGGCCGGATGAAGCTCAAGGTCGGCCCGAACACCGTCACCTACCGCGGCACCCTGACCGTCACCGAGCAGGACCCGGACCACTTCGCCGTGACCGGCGAGGGCACCGAGATCCGCGGCAGCGGAACCGTCACCCTGTCCGTCGGGCTGCGGCTGGCGGCGGCCGACGGCGGGACCTCGCTGGAGTTCACCGCCGAGGGCGAGGCCGGCGGGCGGGCCGCGGGCTTCGCCCCGGAGGCGGTGCGGACCGCCGTGCAGCGGCTGCTGGACCGGGCCGCCGCACAGCTGGCGGCACAGGCGGGCGCCGCGGGCGGTGCGGGCGGCGCGGGCGGTGCGGGCGGCGCGGGCGAAGCAGGTGGCGCGGGCGACGCGGGCAAGCAGGACGGGCAGGACGGCGCGGGCGACGCAGACGGCGCGTCCGCGTCGGGCGGGGCAGCGGCCGCGGCCTTCGGCGCCGAGGGGCCGCCCTCCTCCCCGGACCCCGCCCCCGACGAGGCGCTCGACGGCCTCGGGGACCTGGACGGACTCGGCGAGCTCGGCGGCCTCGGGGACCTGGAGGACATCGGAAGCGCCTCCGACTTCGGGGAGCTGGACCGCCTGCGCGGCCTCGACGCCTTCGCCGGCCCCCCGCAGCCCCCCGCTGAAGCCGCCCACGCCCGCCGCACCATGATCGGCCGCAGCGCCGAGGAGGTCGACCACGCGCCCCCGCGCGGCCGCTACGCCCCGGTCCCCGCGTCCGCGTCCGCCACCGCCGGCGCCGGCCTGCGCTGGCTCGCCCCGGCCGCCGCCCTGGCCCTGGCCTCGGCGGTCGTGCTGGGCCGGGCCCTGCGCAGGCGCCGCTGATCCCGCGCCGGAGGTCGTTAGGCTCGACCGCATGAGCACGCAACTGAGCGCCGGCGGCGCCGAGGTGACGGTCGACCAGGACAACGGCTGCCGGATCGGCAGCCTGCGGATCGACGGCAGGGAGCTGCTGCGCCAAGGCCCCGCGTACGGCTGCTTCCCGATGGTGCCCTGGTGCGGGCGCACCGCGTACGGGGAGTTCCGCGACGGGGCGGCCGTCCACCGGCTGCCGGTCAACCACCCGCCGCACGCCCTCCACGGCTTCGGCCGCGACGCCCCCTGGCGCCGGGCCCACGCCGACGCCACCGAGGCGGCGTTCACGTACGACCTGGCCGACCCCTGGCCGTACCCGGGCCGGGTCACCCAGCTCGTCGCGCTCGCCCCGGACTCCCTGACCCTCACCCTGGGGGTGGAGACGTACGGCGACTCCTTCCCCGCCCAGGCCGGCTGGCACCCCTGGTTCCTGCGCAACCTCGGCGCCGGCGGCGAGGACGTACGCCTCGACTTCGACCCCGCCTGGCAGGAGGAGCGCGGCGACGACCACCTCCCCACCGGCCGGCGCATCGACCCGCTGCCCGGCCCCTGGGACGACTGCTTCGGCATGCCCTACGGCGTCGACGCCACCCTCACCTGGCCCGGCGAACTGGAGCTGAGGATCACCAGCCGGGCCCAGTGGGTCGTGGTCTACGACGAGCAGCCCGAGGCCGTCTGCGTCGAGCCGCAGTCCGGTCCGCCGAACGGTCTGAACAGCCAGCCGCGGCTGGTCACGCCCGTGGACCCGCTGGAGGTCGCCACGACCTGGACGTGGCGCCGCCTGTCGTAGAGCCCACGCCGCGCAACTAAGCTCGGGCCCATGAGTGACGTACGCGATGCGCTTCTGCAGCAGATCAAGGACAAGGCCGTCGTGCACGGCAAGGTGACCCTCTCCTCCGGCAAGGAGGCCGACTACTACATCGACCTCCGCCGGATCACCCTCGACGGCGAGGCGGCCCCGATGGTCGGCCAGGTCATGCTCGACCTCACCGCCGACCTCGACTACGACTGCGTCGGCGGCCTGACCCTGGGCGCCGACCCCGTCGCCACCTCGATGCTGCACGCCTCCGCGGCGCGCGGCGGGCGCCTGGACGCCTTCGTCGTCCGCAAGGCGCAGAAGGCGCACGGCATGCAGCGCCGCATCGAGGGCACCGACGTCCGGGGCAAGCGCTGCCTGGTCGTCGAGGACACCTCCACCACCGGCGGCTCCCCGCTGACCGCCGTCGAGGCCGTCCGCGAGGCGGGCGGCGAGGTCGTCGCCGTCGCCACGATCGTCGACCGCGGCGCCTCCGACGCCATCGCCGGGGCGGGCCTGCCGTACCTGACCGGCTACGAGCTGTCGGACCTCGGCCTCGCCTGACGTCAGGCCTGCCGTCAGGCCTGACGGCACCCCCTCCGCCGGGGCCGCGGCCCGGGTTCCGGACCCTCCGGTCTTGCATTCCGGAATGGGCCCTGGCGGCATCCGGGCCCCGGCGGAGCCGGTATACGGGGTCTGACCTGCCTTTTTGCTGCCCGGTGGCGTGATTTCCGGAATCCGCCCACCCGGGACGGGTGGAGTGTCACGCGGAGTCTGGAAAGATAGGCGCGACGGTTACGTCGCCCCCAGGTCAGGGTCAGCAATCGCACACTCCCCGCACACCCAAGGAGCGGACAGATGCCCATCGCAACCCCCGAGGTCTACAACGAGATGCTCGACCGGGCGAAGGCAGGCAAGTTCGCCTACCCGGCCATCAACGTGACCTCGAGCCAGACCCTGCACGCTGCCCTGCGCGGCTTCGCGGAGGCCGAGAGCGACGGCATCATCCAGATCTCCACCGGTGGTGCGGAGTTCCTGGGCGGGCAGCACAGCAAGGACATGGTCACGGGCGCGGTCGCCCTGGCCGAGTTCGCGCACATCGTCGCCGCCAAGTACGACGTCAACATCGCGCTGCACACCGACCACTGCCCGAAGGACAAGCTGGACGGGTACGTCCGCCCGCTGATCGCCCTCTCCGAGGAGCGCGTGAAGGCCGGCCGGAACCCGCTGTTCCAGTCGCACATGTGGGACGGCTCCGCCGAGACCCTGGCCGACAACCTCGCCATTGCGCAGGAGCTGCTGCCCCGCGCCGCCGCCGCCAAGATCATCCTTGAGGTCGAGATCACCCCGACCGGCGGCGAGGAGGACGGCGTCACCCACGAGATCAACGACGAGCTGTACACCACCGTCGAGGACGCGATCCGCACCGCCGAGGCCCTCGGCCTGGGCGAGAAGGGCCGCTACCTGCTGGCCGCCTCCTTCGGCAACGTGCACGGCGTCTACAAGCCGGGCAACGTCGTCCTGCGTCCGGAGCTGCTGAAGGACCTGCAGCAGGGCGTCGGCGAGAAGTACGGCAAGACCAGCCCCTTCGACTTCGTCTTCCACGGCGGCTCCGGCTCCACGGCGGAGGAGATCGCCACCGCGCTGGAGAACGGCGTCGTGAAGATGAACCTCGACACCGACACCCAGTACGCCTTCACCCGCCCGGTCGTGGACCACATGTTCCGCAACTACGACGGTGTCCTGAAGGTCGACGGCGAGGTCGGCAAGAAGTCCACCTACGACCCGCGCACCTGGGGCAAGCTGGCCGAGGCGGGCATGGCCCAGCGCGTCGCCGAGGCCTGCGCCAACCTGCGCTCCACGGGCACCCGCCTGAAGTGACCCGGTAAGGCCGTACGACCGAAGGGCCCGGCGCACCGTCCTCATGCGGTGCGCCGGGCCCTTCGGCATCGGTGTGCGGCCGCCTGCCCGGGGTTTCCCCCGTGCTCCCCGGACGGGGCGGATGATCACGCCGCGAGGCAGCATACCCACGGGTAGGTTTCGCGTGCTCGGACTTTTGCGCCCGACCGCCCGACCGCCCGACCGCCGGCACGCCGGCACGGGCGGGGCGGGCGGGGCGCGGCGCGGCGCGGTCGGCGGCGTCGGGTCAGCGGGCGGCCAGGGTCGGGCGGGGGCGGGCGGCCGGGGCGGGGCGGCGCAGGGCGAGCCGGGCCGCGGCGGGCGGGAGGTCCGCCGGGCGGGGCGCCGGGGCCGCCTGCGCAGCGCCCAGGCAGCGGGCCGCGTGCGCGACCGAGGCCAGGGTCACGTGCCGGTGCCAGCCCGGCAGCGACCGCCCGGAGAAGTCCCGCAGGCCGATCTCCTGCCCGCTCGCCGCCGACGCCGCCGACACCCGCAGCGCCGTCTTCGTCAGCCGCACCAGCACCGCCGGGTCCGTCCGCACCATGTCCGTCACCCACAGCTGCGTCGGCAGCCGCCGGGCCGCCTCCCACTCCCCGAACAGCAGCACCTCGCGCCGCCGCCCCGGAGCCGGGTCCGGCACCATGACCCGCACCGCGGCCACCAGCGAGGTGCGCCGCGCCCCCGGCACCGCCGGGTCGGGCCACTCCACCGGCATCCGCAGCCCGCGCACGTTCTGCAGGATGTCCCGCGCGGCCAGCGTCCCCGCGCCGAAGCCCGGCAGCCGCGGGTCCGTCACCAGCAGCCGCGCCTCGGGGCTGATCCGCCCCACCACCGGCACCCGCGCCTCGGCGAACCGGTTCAGCGTGGCCCGCGTCGCGATGTCGCGGATGTCCAGCACCACCGGCCGGACGGCCGTCCCCGACTCGCGCACCGTGTTCAGCACGCCGCTGACCGCGCAGCCCTCGTACGACTCCTCGCCGCCGGGGCCCGCCTCCTGCACGGAGTCCTGCGAGAGCTCCTGCGCCGACTCCTCGTCCAGGAACAGCCGCCACCCCACCGGGGTGACCACCCGGGCCGACGTGTACCAGATCCCGAACGCCTGCTGCCCGCGGAACATCTGACCCCGGTGCGGGTCGAAGCGGTGCCCGGCGCCCACCGAGTGCTCGCCGCCCTTCGGGATCGCCATCGGCTGCGCCACCCAGGCGTTGAGGGGGGCCGTCTGCCCCAGGTACTGCGCCAGTGCGGTCCGGAGCGGCTGCCAGTCCCAGGTCGACGCCGCGATGAAGTGGTGCAGGCTCTGCTCCGCGGCCGCGCTGCCGGCGCCGGCAGCGTCGACGCCGCTGATCTGCTGGGCGATGTTGCGGATCGACTTGCGGCCCTCCGTCTCCAGCAGCCCGCGCACGTACTGGCGGCCGCGTTCGCGCTGGTCCTTGCGCCGCAGGGAGGTGAACACCGCCGCGCACAGCTCCTCGGCGGCCCCGTCGGCACCGGTGCCGTCCGTGCCGCCGCCGAAGGCCCCGGGGGCGTACGGCGCCGCGGTGTCCCGGCGGTGGGCGCGGCCGCCCGGGGCGGTGCGTGCGGCCGTACGGGAGGCGGTGCGGGAGGCGGTTGCGGTGGCGGTGCCGATGCGCGTGCTGATGGCGGTTTGCACGACTTCCCCCTTCGTCGATGGCCCTCCTACCGTCCGCCCGGGGCCCCGTTCCGGGGGAGGTGCGCCGGGCACCTGACTGGGCCGCCGGGTGGTGGGGCGCCCACCATCGGGCGTCCGCGGGCGCCCTCGTGGTGGCCCCGCCACCACCGGGCGGCGGGGGCCGCGACACCGGGGGAGGGGCCCGGCATCCCGGGCCGGATGCCCCAGACTTGGACCATGTCCATTCACCAGAACCTGCTCGGGGGCCCGGCCCCCACCCACCTCCCCGACGAGCCGGGCCGCGCGGCGATCGCCGCGGGCACGCCCGCCGTCGAGGTGGCCGCCGCGCACCCCACCTCCTCCCTCGCCTGGGCGGTCCTCTCCGAGGAGGCCTTCGCCGCCGGCCGCACCGTCGAGGCGTACGCGTACGCCCGTACGGGCTACCACCGCGGCCTGGACGCGCTGCGCCGCGCCGGCTGGAAGGGCCACGGCCCGGTCCCGTGGGAGCACGAGCCGAACCGCGGTTTCCTGCGCGCCCTGCACGCGCTGGCCCGCGCGGCCGGGGCGATCGGCGAGAAGGAGGAGTACGAGCGCTGCACGACCTTCCTGCGCGACTCCTCCGAGACGGCCGCGGACGTCCTCGGCGCCGCCTGACCCGCCTGACCCGCCTGACCTGCCGCCCTGCCCGGCGGCACGCACGCGTACGGGTGCACGGCCGGCCGGTCCGCGGCCGGCCGTCCACCCGCCCCCGAGGCCCCTCCCGGCCCTCCTGCCCCTGCCGGAGCTCCCGTTTCTCACGCCCTTGTGTCCGAAACGTGTCTGTGACGCCCGTCACTGGCCATTGGAAGGCGGCCGGGAAGCGGTCCTATGATGCGGGCAGGGGACCGGGGCTCCACACACCCAATCGGAAGGAGCGGACCGCTACCCGGAAGCACGTGTCGAGGAGACAGCGATGTCGAACACCCTTGATGCCTCCGGAGCCGGTTCGGACACCCCGAACCTCGACTTCGCCGGCACGACCCCGTACGAGGACTACGTCCAGGCGGACGTCCTCACCCACCTCCAGCACCTTCGTTCGGACGATCCGGGCGAGATGGTCTTCCTGGTCACCACCCAGGTCATGGAGCTGTGGTTCACGGTCATCGTCCACGAGTGGGAGACGGCCGCGAAGGCCCTCCGCGAGGACCGGATCCCCGTCGCGATGGACGCGCTGAAACGATCCCTCCGCGAGCTGGAGGCCCTCAACGCCTCCTGGCGCCCGCTCGCCCAGCTCACCCCCGGCCAGTTCAACTCGTACCGCGCCGCCCTCGGCGAGGGCTCCGGCTTCCAGTCGGCGATGTACCGCCGGATGGAGTTTCTGCTCGGCGAGAAGTCGGCCTCCATGCTCGTCCCGCACCGCGGCGCCCCGCGCGTCCACGGGGAGCTGGAGAAGGCCCTGCACGAGCCCAGCCTCTACGACGAGGTGCTGCGCCTGCTCGCCCGCCGCGGCCTGCCCGTCCCGCAGTCCGTCCTCGACCGCGACCTCGCGCAGCGCTACGAGCCCTCGGCCGAGGTCGAGGCCGTCTGGACCGCCCTGTACGAGGACCCCGACCTGCACCCGGACCTGCACCGGCTCGGCGAGGCCCTCACGGACGTCGCGGAGCTCGTCTGGCGCTGGCGCAACGACCACCTCGTCGCCACCCGCCGCGCGATGGGCGCGAAGACCGGCACGGGCGGCTCCGCCGGGGTGACCTGGCTGGAGAAGCGCGCCGCGAAGAACGTGTTCCCCGAGCTGTGGACGGCGCGCAGCCATGTCTGACGCCCTCGACACCACGGTCGACACCACCGCCGGGACCGCCCCCGCGGACGCCGCCTCGGACCTGGCCGCGCGCGCCGCGCAGCTCGACGCCGCCGACGAGCTGGGCAAGCTCCGCGAGCGCTTCACCCTCCCCGAGGGCGTCGTCTACCTCGACGGCAACTCGCTCGGCGCGCTCCCCGCAGGCGTCGCCGCCCGCGTGGCCGAGGTCGTCACGCAGGAGTGGGGCACCGAGCTGATCCGCTCCTGGAGCAGCGGCACCTGGTGGACCGCCCCCGAGCGGATCGGCGACCGGATCGCCCCGCTCGTCGGCGCGGCCCCCGGCCAGGTCGTCGTCGGCGACTCCACCAGCGTCAACCTGTTCAAGGCGCTGGTCGGCGCCGCCCGCCTGGCGGAGCCCGGCCGCACCGAGCTGCTCGTCGACGCGACCACGTTCCCCACCGACGGCTACATCGCCGAGTCGGCGGCCCGGCTCGCCGGCCTGACCGTCGTCCCGGTGGACCCGTCCGACGCGGCCGCGGTGCTGCGCGAGCGGGGGCAGGACACGGCCGTCGTCCTGCTCAACCACGTCGACTACCGCGGCGGCCGGCTCCACGACCTGCCCGGCCTCACCCGGGCGGCGCACGCCGCGGGCGCGGTCATCGTCTGGGACCTGTGCCACTCGGCCGGCGCCCTGCCGGTCGGCCTCGACGAGCACGGCGTCGACCTCGCGGTGGGCTGCACGTACAAGTACCTCAACGGCGGCCCCGGTTCGCCGGCGTACCTCTACATCGCCGAACGCCACCAGGCCGCCTTCGACTCCCCGCTGCCCGGCTGGAACGGCCACGCGGAGCCCTTCGCGATGACCCCGGGCTACACCCCGGCCGCGGGCGCGGTCCGCGGCCGGGTCGGCACCCCGGACATCCTGTCGATGCTGGCCCTGGAGGCGGCGCTCGACGCCTGGGACGGGGTGGACGTGGCGGCCGTACGGGCCAAGTCCCTGGCGCTGACCGACTTCTTCCTGGAGTGCGTGGCCGCGTACGTCCCGGCGGGGAAGGTCGAGCCGGTGACGCCGCTGCCGCACGGGGAGCGCGGCAGCCAGGTGTCGCTGCGCACGGAGAACGCACGCGCGGTGATGGACGAGCTGATCTCCCGCGGGGTGATCGGCGACTTCCGGGCCCCGGACGTCCTGCGGTTCGGGTTCACCCCGCTGTACGTGGGCTTCGCGGACGCGGAGCGCGCGGCCCGGACGCTGGGTCACATCTTCGGGTGACGTCGGGGCGACCCGGGAGCGAAACGTCACAGCACGGGGCGGGCGGGGCGGTGATCCCTGCCCGCCCCGGTCCGTTTCCATGCGTGCCGGGGTACGTGACAAAAACCTCCGGGGACAGGCTTGTTCCGGCCTGATACGGTCCGGCTCTGCCGGATCGAAGGACCCGGAGCCCGGAACCGCCGCCGCGGAACGGGGCTGCCGGGCTGCGGAACTCCGGTGGCCGGAAGACCAGTCCCACGCGTTACCGAGAGGTTGAGCCGATGACGGACCCCGCAGTCGAACGGGACGCCGCCGAGGCCGCCTCGGCCTTCTCCCACCCGCCGGTCGCCCCGGACGCGTCGGCCGCGTACGGGGACCACCCGGACCACGTCGTCGACTTCTACGCCCCGCGCGCCGCCGGCGGCGGTGCGGGCGCGGGTGCGCCCGGCTCCGCTCCCCTGGTCGTGCTGCTGCACGGCGGCGCCTGGCGGGCCCCGTACGACCGGGAGCACGTGTCACCGCTGGCCGACTTCCTGGCGCGGCGCGGTTTCGCCGTGGCCAGCGTCGAGTACCGGCGCGGGAGTTCGCTGCCGCACCAGAACGCCGGGCCGGTCGCCGGCCGCTGGCCGGAAACCTTCGACGACGTGGCCGCGGCGATGGACGCCCTGCCCGGGCTGGCCGCCGCCCACCTTCCGCAGGCCGACCTGCGCCGTACGGTCCTCACCGGCCATTCCGCCGGCGGCCACCTCGCGCTGTGGGCCGCCGCCCGGCATGTCCTGCCGGCCGGCGCCCCGGCGGGCTGGCGGCTGCCGGCCCCGCCGGTGCTGCGCGGTGTCGTGGCGCTGGCCCCCATCGCGGACTTCGAGGTGGCGGAGAAGCTCTTCGTGTGCGGCGGCGCGTCGGCGCAGCTGCTGGGCGGGGAGGCGCACTGGGCGGAGCGGCTCCCGTACGCGGACCCGGCGGCGCTGCTGCCGACCGGGATCGCCACGACCGTGGTGCAGGGCCGGGAGGACATCGTCGTCCCGGCGGAGGTCGCCGAGTCGTACGTGGCCGCGGCGGCGAAGGCGGGGGAGACGGTCGGCCTGACCCTGCTGGACGGGGTCGGCCACTTCCCGCTGATCGACCCGGCGGCCGACGCCTGCGCGGTGGTCGCCGAGGAGATCTCACAACTCGCCTGGTAGCCGTGCCGTCCCGGGCCAGACCCGCCCCGCGCCGTCCCGGGCCAGACCCGCCCCGTGCCGTCCCGGGCCGAGGACGCCCGGGCCGGGCGTGCCCCGGCCCGGGGTGCTCGATCCGAGGAGGTTCAGACCGCCAGGCGCGCCGCGATCGTCGCGAGGCGCTCGCCCTGGTAGCGGGCGGCCGTCAGGGTCGCCTCGCTGACCTCGCCGCTGCTCGCCGGGTGCGAGGTGCCGTACGGGTTGCCGCCGGCCTCGAAGACGGCCGGGTTGGTGAAGCCGGGCGCGACGATGATCGAGCCCCAGTGGTGGAAGGTGTTGTAGAGGGCGAGCAGCGTGGACTCGTTGCCGCCGTGGGCGTTGTGGGCGCTGGTGAAGCCGGTGGCCGGCTTGTCGGCGAGGACGCCCTGCTGCCAGAGGCCGCCCGTGGTGTCGAGGAACTGCTTCAGCTGGCCCGAGATGTTGCCGTACCGGGTCGGCGAGCCGATGGCGTAGGCGTTGGCCCAGGCGAGGTCGTCCAGGGTGGCGACCTCGACGTCCCGGGTGTCCTCGACGTGCCGGCGCCAGGCCGGGTTGGAGTCGATGGCGGCGTCGGGGGCGAGCTCGGGCACCCGGCGGAGCCGTACCTCGGCGCCGGCCTTCTCGGCGCCTTCGGCGACCGCCTTCGCGAGCGCGTGGACGTTCCCGGTGGAGGAGTAGTAGATGACGGCGACCTTGGCGCTCATGACGGTTCCCTGCCTAAGTGGATCAAAATCCGGTTCGTTCGGTGGTTCAGAGTTAAACGGATACCAATCCGTTTGGCAAGGGGCGTCCGGTAGCCTCGGGGTATGAGCCGCAGCCGCATCGAACTCCCCGTCTCGGGCCAGGCCCCGCCGGAGCGCGCGGACGCCGCCCGCAACCGGCGGAAGATCCTGGACGCGGCCGCCCGCCTGATCGCCGAACAGGGGCCGGACGCCGTCACCATGAACGCCGTCGCGCACGCCGCGGGGATGGGGGTCGGCACGGTCTACCGGCGCTTCGGGGACGTCGGCCAGCTGCTGCTCGCCCTGCTCGACGACGACGAGCGGCGCTTCCAGGAGGCCTTCCTCGGCGGCCCGCCGCCGCTGGGGCCCGAGGCGCCGCCCGAGGAGCGGCTGCGGGCGTTCCTGTACACGCTGGCCGAGCGGCTGGCCGGCTGCCGGGCGGTGATGGGCGCCGCCGAGGCGGCGTCGCCGGGTGCGCGGTACCGCAGCGGCGCCTACCTGACCATGCACACGCACGTGGCCATGCTGCTCCGGCAGTCCCGGCCGGGGGTGGACGCGCCGGTCCTGGCGCACCTGCTGCTCGCCCCGTTCGTGCCGAGCCTGTTCGAGCACCTGGCGGTGGACCGGGAAGTGCCGGTGGACCGGATCAAGGCGGGCATCGACGTCCTGCTGCGCGCGGTCTGACCGGCGCCCGGGGATCCGCCGGCGGGTACGCGGAAGGGGGCGGCGCGCCGTTCGGCGCACCGCCCCCTTCCGGACGGGTGTCGGACCGTCCTTACAGGAACGAGTTGATCTCGATCGTCTCGGTGCGGCCCGGGCCGACGCCGATCGCGGAGATCGGGGCGCCCGACATCTCCTCCAGGGCCTTCACGTAGGCCTGCGCGTTCTTCGGCAGGTCGGAGAAGGTCTTGGCCTTGGTGATGTCCTCGGACCAGCCCGGCAGGTTCTCGTAGATCGGCTTCGCGTGGTGGAAGTCCGTCTGCGAGTACGGGAGCTCCTCGACGCGCTTGCCGTCGATCTCGTACGCGACGCAGACCGGGATCTCCTCCCAGCCGGTCAGCACGTCCAGCTTGGTGAGGAAGAAGTCCGTCAGGCCGTTCACGCGGGTCGCGTAGCGGGCGATCGGGGCGTCGAACCAGCCGCAGCGGCGGTCGCGGCCGGTGGTGACACCGCGCTCGCCGCCGATGCGGCGCAGGTCCTCGCCGTCCTGGTCGAACAGCTCCGTCGGGAACGGGCCGGCGCCGACACGGGTGGTGTACGCCTTGAGGATGCCGATGACCCGGCTGATCTTGGTCGGGCCGACGCCCGTACCGGTGCACGCGCCGCCCGCGGTCGGGTTCGACGAGGTCACGAAGGGGTACGTGCCGTGGTCGACGTCGAGCAGGGTGCCCTGGCCGCCCTCGAACAGCACGACCTTGTTCTCGTCGAGCGCGTTGTTCAGGATCAGCGTGGTGTCGGCGACGTACGGCTTGATCTGGTCCGCGTACTGGAGCATCTCCTCCACGATCGCGGCGGCCTCGATCGCGCGGCGGTTGTACAGCTTGGCGAGCAGCTGGTTCTTGTTCTCCAGCGCCGCCTCGACCTTCTGGGTGAGGATCGACTCGTCGTACAGGTCCTGGACGCGGATGCCGACGCGGTTGATCTTGTCCGCGTAGGTCGGGCCGATGCCGCGGCCGGTGGTGCCGATCTTGCGCTTGCCGAGGAAGCGCTCGCCGACCTTGTCGAGGGTCACGTTGTACGGCGTGATCAGGTGGGCGTTTCCGCTGATCAGCAGCTTGGACGTGTCGATGCCGCGCTCATTGAGCCCACGCAGCTCGGAGAGGAGCACGGACGGGTCGACGACGACGCCGTTGCCGATGACCGGGGTGCATCCGGGGGACAGGATGCCGGAAGGGAGAAGGTGCAGCGCGTACTTCTGGTCGCCTACGACGACCGTGTGGCCGGCGTTGTTGCCGCCCTGGTAGCGCACCACGTAGTCAACGGATCCACCGAGCAGGTCGGTGGCCTTTCCCTTGCCCTCGTCACCCCACTGAGCTCCGAGCAGCACAAGAGCGGGCACAGGCGTACACCTCTTCCGGATGGGGCATGTCCAAGGCCAGGGGGCGTACGACGATGTACACCGCAGGCTGGGCCGTCGGACCGGTACCCCGGAATAGACGAAGGCCCTGGCGCAATAGCGCAAGGGCCTCTTGCACAAAGATGCTACCCGAGGAAGGACCGAGGTGTCGGCTCCGGAGCCCACCATGAGCCCTGCGGGCGCGCCGGTCGGCGGCCTGCTCGTGCTCGTCGACCCGGTCGCCCGCCGTCTCGACGGCGAGTCCGTGCGGATCGCGAGGGATGTTCTGTCGGCGGGAGCGGCGGCGAAGGTCTGCCTCCCGGATTCACCGGAGGAGTTCGCGCGGGCCCTCGCCCGCCGGGGCCATCGGCGGCCCGTGATCGTCGGCGACGACCGGGCGCTGGTGCGGGCCGTGGGGCTGCTGCACCGGGAGCGCGCGCTCGGCGAGGGCGCGGCCGGCGCCGTCTCCGTCATCCCGGTGGGGCAGGCAGGGTCACTGGGGCTGGTGAGGACGCTGGGAGTTCCGCTGTCGGCGGTGTCCGCGGCGCGGGCCGCCCTGGACGGGGTCGTCGGCATGCGGGACCTGCTGGTGGACGACAGCGACGGGGTGGTCCTGGGGGGCCTGCGGATTCCACCCGTTCGGCCGTCCGTGCCGCGCCCGGCGGGGCCCTCGGTGCGCAGCGCGTACCGCTCGCTGGTCCGCACCCTGGTCGGGCCGCCGCCGTCGGCGCCCGCGCGGGGCGGGGCCGGCGGCGGCCACCGGCTGCGGGTGGAGGCCGACGGGGTGGTCCTGGCCGACCTGGACCGGCCGGTCGAGGACCTGTCGCTGGAGGCGGGCCGGGGCGGGCTCGCGGAGGTCGTCGTCCGGGTGGGCGGGACCGCGGTCGGGGCCCGGGCCCGGGTCGTCACCGTGGCCGGGTCGGACTTCCGGTACCGGGCCGACGAGGCGGTCGCGGGGCCGGTGCGCCGCCGCACGTGGACCCTGCAGCCGGCGGCGTGGGGGGTCATCCTCCCGCGCTGACCTGCGGGGCCGCCTCCCCCGCCCGCTCGGGTCAGGGCAGGTCGAGGGTGGCGCGGTGGGTGCGCCAGCGGTCCATCATTCCCAGCAGCTCCTGCTGCAGGAACTCGAAGAACGCCGCCGTCTCGGCGATCCGCGCCCCGGCGGGGCTCTCGGCGCCGAGGCCGGCCGCGCCCTCGCGCAGGGTCTTCTCCCACAGGGGCAGGACCTGGTCGCGGCGGGTGAAGGTCTCGTACCAGAGCTCGTTGTGCAGGACGTACCGGTCGCGGCGGGAGCCCGGCTCGCGTTCGCGGCTGACCATGTTGACCTGCGTCAGGTACGACACCGCGCCCGACACCGCCGCCGGGCTGATCTGCAGGGCCTCGCTCAGCTCGGCCGAGGTCATCGCGCCGCTGTCGCTGGCCAGCAGCTGCGCGAAGACGCGGGCCGCCATGCGCTGCATGCCCGCTTCGGCCAGCTGGGCCGCGAAGCGCTCCACGAAGCGGGAGACCGCCCCGGTGTCGCGTGCGTCCCGCCCGTCCCGCCCGTCCGGCTCGTCCCGGCTGTCCCGCTCGCCCCGGCTGTCCTGCTGCTTCTTCGCTGCATCCATCTGCTTCGCCACCCTCCGGATTTTACGCGGTTCCCGAGCTTCACAAGTTTGTGAAAGTAGCGTACGTTCAGAAACATGACGAAGGCAATCAGCGTCGCCGGACTCCACAAGGCGTTCGGCCGCACCCGTGCTCTGGACGGACTCGACCTCTCCGTCGCCACCGGCGAGGTCCACGGCTTCCTCGGCCCCAACGGCGCCGGCAAGTCCACCACCATCCGCGTCCTGCTGGGCCTGCTGCGCGCCGACTCCGGAACCGCCGAGCTGCTCGGCGGCGACCCGTGGGCCGACGCCGTGGAGCTCCACCGCCGCGTCGCCTACGTCCCCGGCGACGTCACCCTGTGGCGCAACCTCTCCGGCGGCGAGGTCATCGACCTCTACGGGCGGCTGCGCGGAGGACTCGACCGGGCCCGCCGCGACGGGCTGATCGACCGCTTCGAGCTCGACCCCGCCAAGAAGGGGCGCACGTACTCCAAGGGCAACCGGCAGAAGGTGGCACTCGTCGCCGCCTTCGCCTCCAACGCCGAGCTGCTCGTCCTCGACGAACCCACCTCCGGCCTCGACCCGCTGATGGAAGAGGTCTTCCAGAGCTGCGTCGCCGAGGCCCGCGCCGCCGGCCGCACCGTCCTGCTCAGCTCGCACATCCTCAGCGAGGTCGAAGCCCTCTGCGACCGCGTCAGCATCATCCGCAAGGGCCGCACCGTGGAGACCGGCACCCTCGCCGAGCTGCGCCACCTCACCCGTACGTCGATCAGCGCCGAACTTGCCGGCCCGCCGAACGGCCTCGCGCAGCTGCCCGGCATCCACGACGTCGAGGTACAGGGGCAGCGGATCCGCCTGCAGGCCGACACCGACAAGCTGGACGCCGTCCTGCGCTCCCTCGCCGCCTCCGGGGTGCGGTCGCTGACCGCGACCCCGCCCACCCTCGAAGAACTCTTCCTGCGCCACTACGCGGACGACGCGCACGCGAAGGCAGCGGCCAAGGCGGGCGCAGCGCGATGAAGAACCAACTCGCCGGAACCGCGGGCCTGCTGAGGCTCGCACTGCGCCGCGACCGGGTCATGGTGCCGGTGTGGGTGCTGGTCGTCGCCCTGATGGTGCTGAGCCTGCCCGCCTCCCTGGAATCGGCGTACGCGACCGAGGCCGACCGGGCCCGGCTCGCCGCCGCCATGAACACCAACGGCTCGCTGCGCGCCCTGTACGGGCCCGTCTTCGGGGACTCGCTCGGCGCCCTCACCGCCTGGCGCGGCGGGGTCTTCGCCGGGGTGCTCGCCGGCATCATGAGCCTCGCCGTCGTCATCCGGCACACCCGCGAGGAAGAGGAGACGGGCCGCCAGGAACTGCTGTCCGCCGCCATGGTGGGCCGCCGCGCCCCGCTCACGGCCGCACTCCTGGCCGCCCTGACCGCCAACGCGGCCGCCGCCCTGCTGGTGGCCGGCGGCCTGGCCGGCGCGCACGGCGCAGCCGGGGCACTCGCGCTCGGACTGGGCATCGGCGCCACCGGCATGCTCTTCGCCGGCATCGCCGCCATCACCGCACAGCTCACCGAGAGCGCACGGCTCGCGAAGGGCCTCGCCGGGGCGCTGATCGGCACCGCGTTCGTACTGCGCGCCGCCGGCGACGCCGGCAGCACCGCCGGGGAGAGCGCGCTGACCTGGGCCTCGCCGCTGGGCTGGCTGGAGCACGTACGGGCCTTCGCCGGCGAACGCTGGTGGGTGCTCGGCCTGTTCGCCGCGGCGGCCGCGCTGCTGGTGGCGGCCGCGTACGCACTCGCCGGACGCCGAGACATCGGCATGAGCTTCCTCCCGGCCCGGCCCGGGCCCGCCGAAGGCCGGATCGGCAGCGCCGGCGCGCTGGCCTGGCGGCTGCAGCGGGGCAGCCTGGCGGGCTGGAGCCTCGGATTCCTCGCGGCGGGCGCCGTCTTCGGGTCCATCACGGACGGCGCCACCCAGCTCGTCGGCGACAACGCGCGGACCCGCGAGATCATCCAGCGCATGGGAGGGCAGAGCGCACTCGCCGACGCCTTCCTCGCCGCCATGGCCGGCATGCTCGGCATGGTCGCCGCCCTCTACATCGTCTCCGCGGTGCTCCGGCTGGCCGGCGAGGAGACCGGGCAGCGCGCCGAACCGCTGCTCGCCGCCCCCGTCGGGCGGCTGCGCTGGGCCGGCGGCCACCTGGCCGTGGCCTTCGGCGGGTCCGCGCTGATCCTGCTGCTCGGCGGGCTCGGCCTGGGCCTCGGGCACGGCCGGGACGTGGCCGCGGCGGCCGGCGCCGCCCTCGCCCAGCTCCCGGCGGTGTGGGTGATCGGCGCCCTGGCGGCCCTGCTGCACGGCGCCGCCCCGAAGTACGCCGCGGGCGCCTGGGGGATGGCCGGAGCCGCCCTGCTGCTCGGCTGGATCGGCCCCGCCCTGAACCTTCCGCAGGCCGTCCTGGACCTCTCCCCCTTCGCCCACCTGCCGAAGCTCCCGGGCGCACAGGCCCTGGCCTGGACACCGCTGCTGGCCATGACCGGCCTGGCGGCGGCCCTCCTCGCGGCGGGCCTCACCGCCCTCCGCCGCCGCGACCTCACTGTTTGACCTGACCTGACCTGACCTGACCTGAACCGGACCGCGCCGACGGCCCCCGCGTACCGCGCGGGGGCCGTCGGCGCCCGCCCGGACGGGCCGCCGCACACGGCCCCGGCACCGGTCAGCCCGCCCACCACCAACTCCAGCACCCCCC
>NZ_JBIVXV010000050.1:0-29733 GCF_044769385.1 Streptomyces sp. NPDC090445
GCCGCCCAGACGACCTCGGCACCCAGACCCGCCAGCTCCGCCGACAGGTCGGCCGCACCCGCGGCTGCCTCACCGCGACGGCTCACCAGCAGCAGACGCCGCACACCCTGCTCGGCCACTAGGTGCCGCGCGAACAGCCCGCCCAGCGAGCCACTCGCGCCGGTGACCAGCACCGTGCCCTCGGCGTCCCATGCGGCGGCCGCGTCGGCAGCCGCCTCGGCACGGGCCAGCCGGGGTGCCAGCACCCTGCCCGCGCGGACGGCGACCTCGGGCTCGCCCGTGGCGAGCGCGGCCGAGAGCCCCTCCGCGACATCGGTGTCGGAGTCGGCGCCGAGGTCGAGGGCGGGGTCGAGGTCGACGAGGACGATCCGGCCCGGGTTCTCGGACTGCGCCGACCGCACCAGACCCCGCACCGGGGCGTGTACGAGGTCCGCAGGGCCCTCGCCCGGTACGGCGGCGACGGCGCCGCGCGTCAGGAAGACGAGGCGGCCGTCCGCGAACCGGCGGTCGGCCAGCCATTCCTTGACCAGCGATAGGACCCGGCCCGTTTCCGCATGCACCGCACCGGCCATGTCGTCGCCGGCGGGCTCCGTGCAGGGCACGACGAGGGTGGACGGGATCCGACCGCCCTCGACGACCGCGACGCCCAGTCCGGCGAGGTCCGCGAAGGCCTGTGTGCCCTCGCCGAGCAGCATCCAGTCGTCGGACGACGCGCTCGCCGCGGCGGCCTCGACCCACTCCACGCGGTAGAGGGAGTCGCCGCGGCCGTGGGCCTGCCGGCCGAGCTGCTCGGGCGAGAAGGCGCGCAGCGCGAGGCTGTCGACCGAGGCGACGGGCGCGCCCGCCGCGTCGGCGATCTCCAGCCGGACCGCGTCCCGGCCGGCCCGGGAGAGCCGTACGCGCAGCGCGTCCGCTCCGGCGGAGTGCACCGATACCCCGGACCACGAGAACGGCAGCCGTGCCTGGCCGGTGTCCTCCACCAGGGAGCCGAGGTTGATGGCGTGCAGGACGGAGTCGAGGAGGGCCGGGTGGAGGGTGAACTGCTCGGCGCCGGGCCGGGTTTCGGTGCCGAGGCTGACCTCGGCGTACACGTCGTCGCCCTGTCGCCAGGCGGCGCGCAGCCCCTGGAACACCGGCCCGTATCCGAATCCGGCGTCCGCGAGACCGTCGTACAGGGCTTCGACGTCGACGGTTTCGGCTCCGGCCGGCGGCCAGGCGGCCAGGTCGTACGCCGGGGGCTGCTCCCCCGCCGTGGCCAGGACCGCGGTGGCGTTGCGCACCCACGGCTCGTCGTCGGCCGCGAGGCCGTCGCGGGAGTGGAAGACGACGGACCGGCGGCCCGACTCGTCGGGCGCCGCGACCGTGATCTGGAGTTCGACGCCGCCCTCCTCCGGGAGGACGAGCGGTGCGGCGAGGGTGAGGTCGTCGACGAGGTCGCAGCCGGCCTTCTCGCCTGCCTGGAGGGCCAGCTCGACGAAGGCCGTGCCGGGGAGCAGTGCGGCGCCCGCGACGCGGTGGTCGGCGAGCCAGGGGTGGGTGGCGAGGGACAGCCGGCCGGTGAGGAGGAGGCCGTCGGCGTCGGCCAGGGTGACGGAGGCGCCGAGGAGGGGGTGGTCGGCGGAGCGGAGGCCCGCGGTGGTGACGTCGCCGCCGAGGGTGCCGGCGTCGAGCCAGTAGTGCTCGCGCTGGAAGGCGTAGGTGGGCAGGTCCGCAGGCTCGGCTCCGGTGGCGGAGTGGAACGCCTGCCAGTCGACGGGGATGCCGCGGACGTGGACCCGGGCGAGGGCGGTGGTGGCCGTCCTCGCTTCGGAGCTGCCCTTGCGGAGCGTCGGGGCGAAGGCGGCGGAGTCGGTGTCGCCGGTCAGGCAGGCCTGGGCGAGCGCGGACAGGACGCCGTCGGGGCCGAGTTCGACGTATGTCGTCACGCCGGCGGCTTCCAGGGTGCGGATGCCGTCGAGGAAGCGGACGGCCTCGCGGACGTGCCGGACCCAGAACTCGGCCGTGCCCATCTCGTCGGAGACGAGGGCACCGGTGAGGTTGGAGACGACGGGGATGCGCGGGGTCTCGAAGGCGATGCCTTCGAGCGCCCGGCGGAAGTCGTCGAGCATGCCGTCCATGTGGGGCGAGTGGAAGGCGTGGCTGACCGTCAGCCGCTTGGTCTTCCGGTCGGCGAAGGAGGCGGCGACCGCGGCCGCCGCGTCCTCGTCGCCGGCGATGACGACGGACCGGGGGCCGTTGACGGCGGCGATGCCCACCCGGCCGGTGTCGCCCAGCAGCGGGAGGACCTCGTCCTCCGAGGCCTCCACCGCGATCATCACGCCGCCGGAGGGCAGCGCCTGCATGAGCCGGCCGCGGGCGGCGACCAGGGCGGACGCGTCCGGGAGCGAGAGCACGCCGGCCGCGTGGGCGGCGGCGATCTCGCCGATCGAGTGCCCGGACAGGAAGTCCGGTTTCACGCCCCAGGATTCCAGCAGCCGGAACAGGGCGACTTCCACCGCGAACAGCGCCGGCTGCGCGTACTCCGTGCGGTCCAGTGCGGCCGCGTCGTCCCCGAAGACCACGTCCTTCAGCGGGGCGGCGAGGTGGGGGTCCAGGGCGGCGCACACCTCGTCGAGGGTGTCGGCGAACACCGGGTGGGTGTCGTACAGTTCGCGGCCCATGCCGAGGCGCTGGCTGCCCTGCCCGGTGAACAGGAACGCGGTCTTGCCGCGGGCTCCGGCCTCGCCCAGGACGACCCGCGAGGAGGTGATGCCGCCCGAGGCGAGCGCGGCGAGGTCGGCGAGGGCCTTGTCCCGGTCGCCGGCCACGATGACGGCGCGGTGTTCGAGGGCGGCGCGACCGGTGGCCAGGGTCAGGCTGATGTCCTGCGGCGTCTGGTCGGGGTGGGCGCGCAGGTGGGTGAGGAGCCGCTCCGCCTGGGCGCGCAGGGCCTCTTCCGTGCGGGCGGACACCGGCCACGGCAGGACCGGGGGGACGACGACCGTACGGGGCTGCGGGCCGGACCCGTCGGGGGCGGCGCCGGCGGCGGCCGCATCGACGTCGGCGGTCGCGGCCCCGTCGACGTCGGCGGTCGCGGCCCCGTCGGGGTCGGCGGTCGCGGCCCCGTCGGGGTCGGTGTCGGTGTCCGCGGGGGCGGGTTCCGCGGGCGGTGCCTGCTCGATGACGGTGTGCGCGTTGGTGCCGCTGATGCCGAACGAGGAGACGGCGGCGCGCCGCGGGCGGCCGGTGTCCGGCCACTCCACGGCCTCGCGCAGCAGCGACACGGCGCCCGCGGACCAGTCGACCTTGGTGGACGGCTCGTCCACGTGCAGGGTCTTCGGGATCCGGCCGTGCCGGATCGCCATGACCATCTTGATGACGCCGGCGACACCGGCGGCGGCCTGGGTGTGCCCGATGTTGGACTTGACGGAGCCCAGCCACAGCGGGCGGTCCTCGGCGTGCTCCCGGCCGTACGTCGCGAGCAGCGCCTGGGCCTCGATCGGGTCGCCGAGGGTGGTGCCGGTGCCGTGGGCCTCGACGACGTCGATGTCGGCCGCCGTGAGCCGGGCGTCGGCCAGGGCCTGGCGGATGACCCGCTGCTGCGAGGGGCCGTTGGGGGCGGTGAGGCCGTTGCTGGCGCCGTCCTGGTTGACGGCCGAGCCGCGGACGACGGCGAGCACCCGGTGGCCGTTGCGGCGGGCGTCGGAGAGCCGCTCCACGAGGAGCATGCCCGCGCCCTCGCCCCAGCCGGTGCCGTCGGCGGCGTCCGCGAAGGATTTGCAGCGGCCGTCGAAGGAGAGGCCGCGCTGCTTGCTGAACTCGGTGAAGGTGCCCGGCGTCGGCATGACGGTGACGCCGCCCGCGAGGGCGAGCGAGCACTCGCCCTTGCGGAGCGCCTGCATCGCCAGGTGCAGGGTGACGAGGGAGGAGGAGCAGGCCGTGTCGACGGTCAGCGCCGGCCCTTCCAGGCCGAACGTGTACGAGACGCGGCCGGAGGCGATGCTGCTGGACGCGCCGGTGCCGAGGTAGCCCTCGACCTCCGGGGGCACGGCCCGCAGGCGGGCGGCGTAGTCGTGGTACATGACGCCGGTGAACACGCCGGTGCGGCTGCCGCGCACCGACGTCGGGTCGATGCCGGCCCGCTCGAACGCCTCCCACGAGATCTCCAGGAGCAGCCGCTGCTGCGGGTCCATGGCCGTGGCCTCACGGGGCGAGATCCCGAAGAACGCCGGGTCGAACCGGTTGGCCGAGTGCAGGAAGCCGCCCTCCTGCACGTAGCTGGTGCCGCGTCCGTCGGGGTCCTCGTCGAACAGCCGTCCCGTGTCCCAGCCGCGGTCGGTCGGGAAGGGCGAGATGGCGTCGGTCTCCCCCGCGACCAGCCGCCACAGGTCCTCGGGGGATTCCACGTCCCCCGGGTAGCGGCAGCTCATCCCGATGATCGCGATCGGCTCCTGCTCCTCCGACTCGACCTCCTGGAGCCGGCGGCGCGTCTCGTGGAGATCGGCCGTCACCCGCTTCAGGAAGTACCGGAGCTTTTCCTCGTTCATGCGTGCATCCCTCGTACAGAAGCCAGAGAGTCGGAAGAGTCAGAGTGGTGGGGCGAGCTGGAGCGGGGCGGCCGCGTCATGAGATGCCGAACTCCTTGCCGATGAAGTCGAAGAGGTCGTCGTCGGTCGCGCTCTCCAGTGCCTCGGCGACATCGGCGCCGTCGGCGGCGGGGGCCCCGGCGGCCTGTGCCCCGGCCTCGCCCCAGGCGGCCAGCAGTGCCTGGAGCCGCTCGGTGATGCGGTCGCGGCCGGCGTCGTCGGGCGTGGACGTGACGAGCGTCTTCTCCAGCCGGTCCAGTTCGGCGAGCAGCGGGGGTACCGCCGCGGCGCCGTCCTGCCAGAGCTCGTCCCGCAGGAACTCTACGAGGGCCGTCGGGGTCGGGTAGTCGAAGACGAGGGTGGCGGGCAGGCGGACGCCGGTGGCGGCGCCGAGCCGGTTGCGCAGCTCGACGGCGGTCAGCGAGTCGAAGCCGACCTCGTTGAACGAACGCGCCGGGTCGACCGCTTCGGGGCCGGCGAAGCCGAGGACCCCTGCGACGTACGAGCAGACCAGCTCCAGCAGGGCCTCGTCGCGTGCGGCCGGAGCCAGGGCGGTGAGGCGCTCGCGCAGCTCGGCTCCGCCGTCCGAGCCGGGGACGGTGGTGCCTGCGGTCCGCCGTACGGGGGTACGGACCAGGCCGGACAGGAGCGGCGGGAGCATACCGCTGCCGGCTTGGGCGCGCAGCGCCGGCAGGTCCAGCTTGACCGGGACCAGCAGCGCCTGCCCGGTCGCGCCGGCGGTGTCGAACAGTGCGACACCCTCGGTGGCGCCGATGGCGTGGATGCCGCCGCGGCCGAGGCGCGAGACCTCGTCCGCGTCCAGGGTGGCCCCCATGCCGCCGCCGGTCTCGGCCCACAGGCCCCAGGCCAGCGAGGTGCCGGCGAGGCCGCTCGCCCGGCGGTGGGCGGCGAGGGCGTCGAGGAAGGTGTTGGCGGCGGCGTAGTTGGCCTGGCCCGCGCCACCGAACACACCGGCGGCAGAGGAGAACAGCACGAACGCCGTCAGGTCCAGGTCCCGGGTCAGCTCGTGCAGGTTCCACGCCGCGTCCACCTTCGGACGCAGCACCGCGGACAGCCGCTCGGCCGTCAGCGAGCCGATGACACCGTCATCCAGGACACCGGCCGTGTGCACGACCGCCGTCAGCGGGTGCTCCGACGGAATCCCGGCCAGTACGGCGGCCAGCGCATCACGGTCGGCCACGTCACAGGCCGCCCAGACGACCTCGGCACCCAGACCCGCCAGCTCCGCCGACAGGTCGGCCGCACCCGCGGCTGCCTCACCGCGACGGCTCACCAGCAGCAGGTGCCGTACGCCGTGCCCGGTGACCAGGTGGCGGGCGAAGAGCCCGCCGAGCGAGCCGCTCGCGCCCGTCACCAGGACCGTGCCGTCGGCGTCCCACTCCGTGGCGGAGCCGTCGGCCGCCGCGGTCCGTGCCAGCCTCGGCACCAGGACGGAACCGCCCCGCACCGCGGCCTCGGACTCTCCCGAGGCGAGTACGGCGGGCAGCGCGCGGTGGGACGCGTCGCTGCCGTCGGTGTCGGCCAGGACGATGCGGCCCGGGTTCTCCGACTGCGCCGACCGCAGCAGGCCCCACGCCGCGGCGTGCACCAGGTCCGACGGGCCCTCGCCCGGTACGGCAGCCACCGCGCCCTGCGTCAGGACCAGCAGGCGGGAGTCCGCGAACCGCTCGTCCGACAGCCATTCCCGGAGCAGCGCCAGCACCCGTCGGGTCTCGGCGTGCACCGCGCCCACGACGTCCTCCGGGTCGGTCACCGGGGCGAGCGGTATGCACACCACCGCCGGGTCCGCGAGGGTGGCGAGGGAGTCGTGGGCCTGGTAGCGGACCCCGACGGCGTCCAGGCCCGGGTGGCCGTCCCCGAGCAGGGCCCAGGGGCGCTGCTCGGCCGCGGACACCGGGGTGACGGGTGCGGCGGTCCACTCGACCCGGAACAGCGAGTCCTGGCGGCCGCCGCGGGCCGCGGCGCCGATCTGCTCGGGCGAGACCGCCCGCAGCGCCAGCGATTCCACCGAGGCGACCGGTGCGCCCGCCGGGTCGGCGAGCTCCAGGGCGACCGCGTCGCGGCCGGCCGGGGCCAGCCGGACCCGTACCGCGGCGGCGCCGGCGGCGTGCAGCCGGACTCCGTTCCAGGCGAAGGGCAGCCGCCCCTGGCCGGTGTTCTCGACGAGGGAGCCGAGGCCGGCCGCGTGGAGGGTGGCGTCGAGGAGGGCCGGGTGGAGGCCGAACCGGTCGGCCGTGCCGGCGGTGTCCTCGTCGAGGCTCACCTCGGCGTACACGGCGTCGCCGTGCAGCCAGGCGGAGCGCAGGCCCTGGAAGGCGGGGCCGTAGTCGAAGCCGGCTGCGGCGAGGCCCTCGTAGAGGCCGTCGAGGTCGACCGGTTCGGCTCCGGCCGGCGGCCAGGCCGTGAGGTCGGCCGCCGGGGTGGCGGGGTCGGCGGTGCCGGGGGCGAGGACGCCGGTGGCGTGCCGCGTCCACGGCTGGTCGGCGTCGCTGTCCTCGTCGCGGGAGTACAGGGTCAGGGCGCGCCGTCCGGAGTCGTCGGCGGCGGCGACGGAGAGCCGCAGCTGGACTCCGCCGCGCTCGGGCAGGACCAGCGGGGCCTCCAGGGCCAGCTCCTCCAGGACCGCGCAGCCGACCTGGTCGCCGGCGCGGACGGCGAGCTCGACGAAGGCCGTGCCGGGCAGGAGGACCGAGCCGAGGACGGCGTGGTCGGCGAGCCAGGGCTGGGTGGCCGTGGACAGCCGGCCGGTGAAGAGGAAGCCGTCGGAGTCGGGCAGTTCGACGGCGGCGCCGAGCAGCGGGTGGTCGGTCGTGCCGAGGCCGAAGCCTGCGGCGTCGCCCGGGGTGTGCTGCGCGCCGGCGGCGGAGTCGAGCCAGAACCAGTCGCGCTGGAAGGCGTAGGTGGGCAGTTCGGCCTGGCGGGCGCCGGTCGGCGCGAAGTACGCCTCCCAGTCCACGGCGGTGCCGCGGGTGTGGGCCCGGGCGAGGGCCGTGGACAGGGTCTCGGGCTCGGGGCGGCCGGCGCGGAGGGCGGGCGCGAAGCGGGCCGCGCCGTCCTCGGCCAGACAGTCCTGGGCCATCGCCGAGAGCACGCCGTCGGGGCCGAGTTCGAGGTACGTGGTCGCTCCGGCGGCTTCCAGGGTGCGGATGCCGTCGAGGAAGCGGACGGCCTCGCGAACGTGCCGGACCCAGAAATCGGCCGAGGCCATGTCGTCGCCGGCGAGGGCGCCGGTCAGGTTGGAGACGACCGGGATGCGCGGGGCGGTGTACGTGAGCTGCTCGGCGACCTTGCGGAAGTCGGCCAGCATGCCGTCCATGTGCGGCGAGTGGAAGGCGTGGCTGACGGTCAGCCGCTTGGTCTTCCGGCCCTGTGCCTGGAAGCCGGCCGCGATGGCGACGGCGGCGTCCTCGTCGCCGGCGACGACCACCGACTGCGGGCCGTTGACCGCGGCGATGCTCACCCGGTCGCCCTCGCCGATCAGCGGGGCGACCTCGTCCTCCGAGGCCTGTACGGCGATCATCACGCCGCCGGTCGGGAGTGCCTGCATCAGCCGGCCGCGGGCGGCGACGAGTTCACAGGCGTCGGCCAGCGGGAACACGCCCGCCCCGTGCGCGGCGGCGATCTCACCGATCGAGTGACCGGACAGGAAGTCCGGCCGCACACCCCACGACTCCAGCAATCGGAACAGCGCCACCTCGACGGCGAACAGTGCGGGCTGGGTGTACTCCGTGCGGTCGAGGAGAGCCGCGTCGTCGCCGAACAGCACGTCCTTCAGAGGGAGTTCGAGCCTCGGGTCGAGCTCGGCGCACACCGCGTCGAGGGCGGCCGCGAACACCGGGTGGGTGTCGTACAACTCCCGGCCCGCGCCGAGGCGCTGGCTGCCCTGGCCGGTGAACAGGAAGGCGAGCTTTCCGGCGCCGGCCGCGCCCACGGTGTCGCGCGTGACCCCGGCGGTGGCCGGGTCGCCGTCCGCCAGTGCGGTCAGGCCGCGCAGCAGCTCGTCCCGGTCGCCGGCGACGACCACCGCGCGGTGGTCGAAGGCGGCGCGGCGGGTGGCCAGCGAGTAGGCCGCGTCCGCGGTTCCGGCCTCGGGCGCGCCCTCCAGGTGGGCCCGGAGGCGGGCCGCCTGGCCGCGCAGCGCGTCCGCCGACCTGGCGGACAGCACGTACGGGAGCACGGGCGCCGGACGGTCGTCCGCCGCGGCCGGGGCGAGCTCCTCGGGGGCCTGCTCGATGATCGTGTGGGCGTTGGTGCCGCTGATGCCGAAGGACGACACACCGGCGCGGCGCGGGCGGCCGGTCTCCGGCCACGGCACGGACTCGGTCAGCAGGGCGACGGCACCGTCCTCCCAGTCGACGTGCGGGGTGGGCTCGTCCACGTGCAGGGTCTGCGGAAGCACCCCGTGCCGCATCGCCATGATCATCTTGATGATGCCGGCGACACCGGCGGCGGCCTGCGTGTGGCCCATGTTCGACTTGATCGACCCGAGCCACAGCGGCTCGTCGGCCGCGCGCTCCCGGCCGTAGGTGGCCAGCAGGGCCTGTGCCTCGATCGGGTCGCCGAGGGTGGTGCCCGTGCCGTGCGCCTCGACGACGTCGATCCGGTCGCTGCTCAGGCCGGCGGAGGCGAGGGCCTGCCGGATGACGCGCTGCTGGGACGGGCCGTTGGGGGCGGTCAGGCCGTTGCTCGCGCCGTCCTGGTTGATCGCGGAGCCGCGGACCACCGCCAGCACCGGGTGGCCGTTGCGGCGGGCGTCCGACAACCGCTCGACGAGCAGCATGCCCGCTCCCTCGGCCCAGCTGGTGCCGTCGGCGGCCGCCGCGAAGGACTTGATGCGGCCGTCGGCGGCCAGTCCGCGCTGGCGGCTGAACTCGGTGAAGGTGCCCGGGGTCGACATGACGGTGACACCGCCGGCCAGTGCCATGGTGCACTCGCCGTTGCGGAGCGCCTGGATCGCCCAGTGCAGGGCGACGAGGGAGGAGGAGCACGCCGTGTCGACGGTGACCGCCGGGCCCTCCAGCCCGAAGGCGTACGAGACGCGGCCCGAGGCGATGCTGCCGGAGTTGCCGGTGCCGAGGTAGCCCTCGACGCCGTCGGGCACGGAGGTGATCCGGGTGGCGTAGTCGTGGTACATGATGCCCGCGAAGACGCCGGTCCGGCTGCCGCGCATGCTCGCCGGGTCGATGCCGGCCCGCTCGAACGCCTCCCAGGAGGTCTCCAGCAGCAGGCGCTGCTGCGGGTCCATCGCCACGGCCTCGCGCGGGGAGATCCCGAAGAACGCCGGGTCGAAGCGGCCCGCGTCGTGCAGGAAGCCGCCGGAGCGGGTGTAGCTGGTGCCCTTGCCGTCCGGGTCCGGGTCGTACAGCGACTCCAGGTCCCAGCCGCGGCCCTGCGGGAACTCCGAGATGGCGTCGACGCCGCCCGCGACCAGCCGCCACAGGTCCTCGGGGGTTTCGACCCCGCCGGGGTAGCGGCAGCTCATGCCGACGATCGCGATCGGGTCCTCGTGCAGCGCGGCGCCCGGGGTGACGGACGGTGTCGGGGACGCGGAGCCGGCGTGCTCGTCCGCGGACAGGCCCAAAACCTCGGCGATCAGGTACGCGGCGAGGGCGCTCGGCGTCGGGTAGTCGAAGACGAGCGTGGCGGGCAGCCGTTCGCCGGTGGCGGCCCCGAGCCGGTTGCGCAGCTCGACGGAGGTCAGGGAGTCGAAGCCGAGCTCCTTGAACGCCCGGTCGGCCGGCACCTCGTCGGTGGAGGCGTGGCCGAGTACGGCGGCCACCTCCGCCCGGACCATGTCCAGGAGGGCCGTCTCCCGCTCGTCGGCGGGCAGCCCGGCCAGCCGCGTACGGAACGCGGAGCCGTCGCCCGTACCGCCCTGGCCGGCGGCGGCCCGGCGGGCCGGGACCCGGACCAGGCCGCGCAGCAGGTCGGGAACCATGCCGGTACGGGCCTGGGCGCGCAGGGCCGCCAGGTCGAGCGGGAGCGGGACGAGCAGCGGGTCGGCGGTGCGCCGGGCCGCATCGAAGAGGGCGGGGCCGGTCTCGGGGGTGAGGGTGCCGATGCCGCCGCGGTTGATGCGCTCGCGGTCGCCGTCGGCCAGCTCGCCGCCCATGCCGCCGACGCCGGTCCACAGGCCCCAGGCCAGCGAGGTGGCGGCGAGGCCGCTCGCCCGGCGGTGGGCGGCGAGGGCGTCGAGGAAGGTGTTGGCGGCGGCGTAGTTGGCCTGGCCCGCGCCGCCGAACACACCGGCGGCAGAGGAGAACAGGACGAACGCGGAGAGGTCCAGGTCCCGGGTCAGCTCGTGGAGGTTCCACGCCGCGTCGGCCTTCGGGCGGAGGACCGCGGACAGCCGCTCGGCCGTCAGGGAGCCGATGACGCCGTCGTCCAGGACACCGGCGGTGTGCACGACCGCCGTCAGCGGGTGCTCCGCCGGGATCCCGGCCAGTACGGCGGAAAGGGCGTCGCGGTCGGCCACGTCGCAGGCCGCCCAGGCGACCTCGGCGCCCAGGCCGGACAGTTCGGCCGTCAGCCCGGCCGCACCCTCCGCGGCCTCACCGCGACGGCTGACCAGCAGCAGGTGCCGTACGCCGTGCCCGGTGACCAGGTGCCGGGCGAACAGCCCGCCGAGCGACCCGCTCGCGCCCGTCACCAGCACGGTGCCGTCCGCGTCCCACGCGGCGGCCGGTTCGGCCGCCGCGGACGTGGCGCGGGCCAGCCGCGGGACCAGCAGCGCGCCGCCGCGTACGGCCACCTCGGACTCGCCCGAGGCCAGCGCCGCCGAGAGCGCCTCGGCCACGTCGGTGTCGGTCGCGTCGGCTTCGACGTCCACGAGCACCAGGCGGCCCGGGTTCTCGGACTGCGCCGACCGCACCAGACCCCGCACCGCCGCGTGCGCCAGGTCCGCCACGCCCTCGCCCGGTACGGCCTCGACCGCGCCGCGGGTCAGGAACACCAGGCGGGCGTCCGCGGACCGGTCGTCGGCCGACCGGTCCTGGAGCAGCCGGAGCACCCGTGCGGTCTCCGCGTGCGCCGCGGCGACCGGGTCCGGGCCGGCCGGCGTCGTGCAGGGCACGACCAGTGCGGCGGCCGCGGACTCGCCGGACTCGTCGGACTCCTGGGCCCCCTCGGCCCCCTCGGCCGCGTCCAGCATCCGCCAGTCCTCGAAGGACCCGTCGACGGCGGCTTCCGTCCACTCCACCCGGAACAGGGCGTCACGCGTGGCGTCCGGTGCCGTGGCGAGCTGCTCGCGGCTGACGGCGCGCAGGGCCAGTCCGGCCACCGAGGCGACGGGGGCGCCCGTGGCGTCGGCGATCGTCAGGGCCACCTCGCCGTTGCGGGCGGTGGTCAGGCGTACGCGGAGCTCGGCTGCTCCGACCGCGTGCAGGGACACACCGGACCAGGAGAACGGGAGTCGGCCCTCGCCGGATCCCGCGTCCGCGGCGCCCAGGCCGAGCGCATGCAGGGCCGCGTCGAGGAGCGCCGGGTGCAGGCCGAACCGTGCGGCCTCGGCCGCGGCGCCCTCGGGCAGGGCGACCTCGGCGTAGTACGCGTCCTGGTGGCGCCAGGCGGCCCGCAGGCCCTGGAAGACCGGCCCGTAGCCGAAGCCGGATTCCGCGAGGCCCTCGTACAGGCCGTCCACCGGGACGGACTCCGCTCCGGTCGGCGGCCACTCGGTGAGGGGCTGCGGGGCCCGGCCGGTGCCGGGCGCGAGCACACCGGCGGCGTGCCGTGTCCACGGGGTGTCCGGGTCCGCGCCCTCGGGCCGGGAGTGCAGGGTCAGGTTGCGCCGGCCGGCGGCGCGGTCGGCGGCGCCGAGGGAGAGCCGGAGCTGGACGCCGCCCTGCTCGGGCAGCACCAGCGGCGCCTCCAGGGTGAGTTCGTCGACGAGCTCGCAGCCGACGTGCGCACCGGCCTGGAGGGCGAGTTCGACGAAGGCCGTGCCGGGGAGCAGGGCGGCGCCCATGACCCGGTGGTCGCCGAGCCAGGGGTGGCCGGCCAGCGACAGGCGTCCGGTGAAGACGTGGCCGTCGGAGTCGGGCAGCTGGACCTCGGCGCCGAGCAGCGGGTGGTCGGCGGTGCCGAGACCGGCGGCGGTGACGTCGCCGTCCGCGCGGCCGGCGTCGAGCCAGTAGAGGGTGCGCTGGAAGGCGTACGTCGGCAGGTCGACGCGCCGGGCCCCGAGCGGGGCGTAGAAGGCCTGCCAGTCGACGGCGGTGCCGCGGACGTGGGCGGTGGCCAGGGCGGTGAGCAGGGTCTCGGACTCGGGGCGTCCGGCGCGCAGGGCGGCGGCGAACGCCGCGGAGCCGGTGTCGTCGGCAAGGCAGGCCTGGGCCAGGGCGGTGAGGACGCCGTCGGGGCCGAGTTCGAGATACGTGGTGACGCCGGCGGCTTCGAGGGCGCGGACGCCGTCGAGGAAGCGGACGGCCTCGCGGACGTGCCGGACCCAGAAGTCGGCGGAGCCCATCTCGTCCGAGACGAGGGCGCCGGTCAGGTTGGACACGACCGGGATGCGCGGGGCCGCGTACGTCAGCCCCTCGGCGACCTCGCGGAAGGCGTCGAGCATGCCGTCCATGTGCGGCGAGTGGAAGGCGTGGCTGACCGTGAGCCGCTTGGTCTTGCGGCCTTCCGCCTCGAAGTGCGCGGCCACGGCGGCCGCCGCGTCCTCGTCACCGGCGACCACGAGCGACTGCGGGCCGTTGACGGCGGCGATGCTCACCCGGTCGGTGAGCAGCGGCAGGACCTCGTCCTCCGCGGCCTGGACGGCGATCATCGAGCCACCGGCCGGGAGGGCCTGCATCAGGCGGCCGCGGGCGGCGACCAGCGTGCACGCGTCGTCCAGGGAGAGGACGCCCGCGACGTGCGCGGCGGCGATCTCGCCGATGGAGTGGCCGGCCAGGAAGTCCGGCTTCACGCCCCACGACTCGACGAGCCGGAACAGGGCCACCTCGACGGCGAACAGGGCCGGCTGGGTGTACGCCGTCTCGTTCAGGAGCTGCTCGTCGGACCCGAACAGGACGTCCTTCAGCGGGAGTTCGAGGTCGAGGCGGTCGCAGACCTCGTCCAGCGCCGCCGCGAACACCGGGAAGGCGTCGTACAGTTCGCGGCCCATGCCCGGGCGCTGGCTGCCCTGGCCGGTGAACAGGAACGCGAGCTTCCCGCCGGGCGCGGGCGTGCCCCGGACCAGTCCGGCCGCCGGGCGGCCCTCGGCGAGGGCGGCCAGGCCGCTGCGGAAGCCGTCGCGGTCCGCCGCGACCATGGTGGCGCGCTGCTCGAAGACGGCCCGGGTGGTGGCCAGCGTGTGGCCGATGTCGGCGGGCTCCGCCGCCGGGTCGGCGTCCAGGTGGGCGAGGAGCCGCTCGGCCTGGGCGCGCAGGGCCTCGGAGGTGCGGGCGGTCAGGTGCCACGGGAGGGCGGCCGGGGCCGCCGCCGGGGTGGCCGGGCCGGCCGGCGCCTCCGTGCCGTCCGGGAGTTCGACGATGGCGTGGGCGTTCGTACCGCTCATGCCGAAGGAGGAGACGCCCGCGCGGCGGGGGCGGCCGGTCTCCGGCCAGGCGCGCTGCTCGGTGAGCAGGGAGACGGCACCCGCGGACCAGTCGACGTGCGGGGAGGGCTCGTCCACGTGCAGGGTCTGCGGCAGCACACCGTGGCGCATCGCCTGGACCATCTTGATGATGCCGGCGACACCGGCGGCGGCCTGCGTGTGGCCGAAGTTGGACTTGATGGAGCCCAGCCAGAGCGGGTGGTCCGCGGGCCGGTCCTGCCCGTACGTGGCGAGGAGGGCCTGTGCCTCGATCGGGTCGCCGAGGCGGGTGCCCGTGCCGTGCGCCTCGACCGCGTCGACCTCGGCGGCGGTCAGCCGGGCGTTGGCGAGGGCCTGCCGGATCACGCGCTGCTGGGAGGGGCCGTTCGGGGCGGTGAGGCCGTTGGAGGCGCCGTCCTGGTTGACGGCCGTACCGCGGACGACCGCGAGCACGTGGTGGCCGTTGCGGCGGGCGTCGGACAGCCGCTCGACGAGGAGCATGCCGACGCCTTCGCCCCAGGCGGTGCCGTCGGCGGCGGCCGCGAAGGGCTTGCAGCGGCCGTCGGCGGCGAGGCCGCGCTGGCGGCTGAACTCGGTGAACACGTCGGGCGTGGTGATGATGGTGACGCCGCCCGCGAGGGCCAGCGAGCACTCGCCGGAGCGCAGGGCCTGCGCCGCGAGGTGCAGGGCGACCAGCGAGGACGAGCAGGCGGTGTCGACGGTGACGGCCGGGCCCTCGAAGCCGAAGGTGTAGGAGACGCGGCCGGAGGCGATGCTGCTGGAGCCGCCGGTGCCGAGGTAGCCCTCGACGCCTTCGGGGACGGTGTTCAGCCGGGACACGTAGTCGTTGTGCATCTGGCCGACGAACACGCCGACCTGCTGCCCGCGCAGCCCCGTCGGGTCGATCCCGGCCCGCTCGAAGGCCTCCCAGGAGGTTTCCAGCAGCAGGCGCTGCTGCGGGTCCATGGCGAGGGCCTCGCGCGGGTTGATCCCGAAGAAGGCGGGGTCGAAGTGGTGGGCGTCGTAGACGAAGCCGCCTTCGCGGGCGTACGAGGTCCCGGGGTTGTCCGGGTCGGGGTCGTACAGCGCGTCGGTGTCCCAGCCGCGGTCCTCCGGGAGGTGGGCGATGCCGTCGCGGCCTTCGGCGAGCAGCTGCCACAGGTCCTCGGGGCTGCGGACGCCGCCGGGGAAGCGGCAGCTCATGGCGACGATCGCAATGGGGTCGTCCGTGTCGACGGCGCCGGCGCCGGCCGGGTGCCGCGGGAGGGCGGCCGCGGCAGCGGCGGCCTCGGAGCCGAGGAGCTCGTCCTTGAGGAAGCCGGCGAGGGCCGTGGGCGTCGGGTAGTCGAAGACGAGCGTGGCGGGCAGGCGGACGCCGGCGGCGGCGCCGAGCCGGTTGCGGAACTCGACGGCGGTGAGCGAGTCGAAGCCGAGGTCCTTGAAGGCGCGGCCGGGCTCGACCGCGTCGGGGGTGGCGTGGCCGAGGACGGCGGCGACCTGGTCGCGGACGAGGTCCAGGAGCAGGGTGTCGCGCTCGTTCCCGGGGAGCCGGACGAGCTGCTCCACCAGCGGGGTTCCGGTGCCGGCGGCGGTGGCCTCGACGGCCCGGCGGGCCGTGGTCCGCACGAGGCCGCGCAGCAGGGCGGGGACCATGCTCGCGTCGGCCTGGCGCAGCGGGGCGAGGTCGAGCTGCATGGGGACGAGGTGGGCGTCGCCGGTGCGGTGCGCGGCGTCGAGGAGGGCGAGGCCCTCCTCGGAGGAGAGGCCGAGGACGCCGGAGCGCGTCATGCGGTCCTTGTCGGCGGTGTCCAGCTCGCCGGTCATGCCGCTGGCCTCGGCCCACAGGCCCCAGCCGAGGGAGGTGCCGGGCAGGCCGTGGGCCTGGCGGTGGCGGGCGAGGGCGTCGAGGAAGACGTTCGCGGCGGCGTAGTTGGCCTGGCCCGCGCCGCCGAAGGTGCCGGCTGCGGAGGAGAACAGGACGAAGTCGGCCAGGTCGAGCCGGCGGGTCAGCTCGTGCAGGTGCAGGGCGGCGTCCGCCTTGGGCCGCAGGACGCGGTCGACCCGTTCGGGGGTGAGGGCGGTGGTGACGCCGTCGTCGAGGACGCCGGCCGTGTGGATGACGGCGGTCAGCGGGTGTGCGGCCGGGATGCCGTCCAGCAGGGCGGCGAGCGCGTCGCGGTCGGCGGCGTCGCAGGCGGCAACGGTGACCTCGGCGCCCAGGGCGCGCAGCTCGGCGGCGAGTTCGGCGGCGCCGGCGGCGGCCTCGCCGCGGCGGCTGGTCAGGATCAGGCGGCGGGCGCCGCGGACGGTGACGGCGTGCCGGGCGACGAGGGCGCCCAGGGTGCCGGTGCCGCCGGTGACGAGGACGGTGCCCTCGGGGTTCCAGTCGGCGGGCACGGTGAGGACGATCTTGCCGGTGTGGCGGGCCTGGCTGAGGTAGCGGAAGGCTTCGGGGGCCTGGCGCAGGTCCCAGCAGGAGACCGGGATCGGGCGCAGGGCGCCGGACTCGAAGAGGCCGAGGAGGGCGGTCAGCATCTCCTGGATGCGGTCGAGGCCGGCCTCTGTGAGGTCGAAGGCCCGGTACGTGACGCCGGGATGGGCGGCGGCGACGTCCTGCGGGTCGCGGACGTCGGTCTTGCCCATCTCGACGAAGCGTCCGCCGCGCGGCAGCAGCCGCAGCGAGGCGTCGACGAACTCGCGGGCCAGGGAGTCCAGGACGACGTCGACGCCCTGGCCGCCGGTGGCGGTGCGGAAGGTGTCCTCGAAGTCGAGGGTGCGGGAGGAGGCGATCCGGTCGTCGGTCAGGCCGAGTCCGCGCAGGGTGTCCCACTTGGCGGGGCTGGCGGTGGCGTACACGTCGGCGCCCCAGTGGCGGGCGAGCTGGACGGCGGCCATGCCGACGCCGCCGGCCGCGGCGTGCACGAGGAGGGTCTCGCCCCGGCGGAGGCCGGCGAGGTCGTGGAGGGCGTAGTACGCCGTCATGAAGACGATCGGTACGGCCGCGGCCTCGGCGAAGGTCCAGCCCTCGGGCATCGGCGCGATCATGCGGCGGTCGACGACGGCGAGCGGGCCGAACGCGCCGGGCAGCATGCCCATGACGCGGTCGCCGGGGGCGAGGTCGGTGACGCCGGGTCCGGTCTCCAGGACGATGCCGGCGCCTTCGGAGCCCATCAGGCCGGGGTCGCCGGGGTACATGCCGAGGGCGTTGAGGACGTCGCGGAAGTTGAGGCCGGCGGCGCGTACGGCGACGCGGACCTGGCCGGGCTCCAGCGGGGCCTCGGACTCCGGGCTGGGGAGGAGGGTGAGGTGGTCGAGGGTGCCCTTGTCCTCGATGTCCATGCGCCAGGCGGTGCCGTCGGCGGGCGGGGTCAGCGGGGTGCCGGCCGGGACCCGGGCGAGGCGGGGTGCGTGGACGGTGCCGCGGCGGACCGCGAACTGCGGCTCGCCGGTGGCGAGGGCGGAGGCGAGCAGGCCGGGCAGGGTCTCGTCGGTGTCGGCGCCGGTTCCGGTGCCGGTTCCGGTGCCGGTTCCGGTGCCGGTTCCGGTGCCGGTTCCGGTGCCGGTTCCGGTGCCGTCGAGGTCGGCGAGGACGAAGCGGTCGGGGTTCTCCGCCTGCGCGGTCCGGACCAGGCCCCAGACGGGGGCGTGGACGGGGTCGGCGAGGTCCCGGTCGCCGTGGGTGGCGACGGCGCCGCGGGTGACGAACACCAGGCGGGACTCGGCGAACCGGTCGTCGGCGAGCCAGCCCTGGACCAGGGCGAGGGCCCGGTGGGTGGCGGCGCGGACGGCGTCCGGGCTGAGCGCGCCTTCCCCGGCGGCGGCCGGGGAGGGGGCCAGGACGTACGCGGGGGCCGGGGCGCCCGCGTCGACGGCGGCGGCCAAGGCCGCCAGGTCGGTGTGGGTGCGGCCGGGCAGACCGGTGCCGTCGCCGAGGACGGCCCAGTCGTCGCCGGGCCGGTCGTCCGGGGTGCCGGCCGGCAGCGGCAGGGTGGCCCAGTCGATGCGGAACAGGGACTCGTGGTACGCGGTGCGGGCGGCGCCGGCCAGCCCGTCGGCGGAGACGGGCCGCACCATCAGGCGCTCGACGGCGGCGACGGGCGCGCCGGTGGCGTCGGCGACCTGGAGGGAGAGGATGTCCTCGCCGCCCGGGGTGAGGCGGACGCGCAGCGCGGCGGCGCCGACGGCGTGCAGGGCCACGCCCCGCCAGGAGAACGGCAGTCCGGCCCCGCGGTCGCCGTCGGGGGACGGCCGGACGAAGGTGGCGTGCAGGGCGGCGTCGAGGAGGGCCGGGTGCAGGCCGAACCGGGCGGCGTCGGCCTGCCGGTCGTCGGGCAGGGCCACCTCGGCGTACACGTCGTCGCCGAGGGTCCAGGCGGCCCGCAGGCCCTGGAAGACCGGCCCGTAGGCGAAGCCGCCCTGGCCGAGGTGCTCGTACAGGCCGTCGACGGTGACGGCCTCGGCGCCGGGCGGCGGCCAGGCGGTGAGGTCGAACGCGGGGCGCGGGGCGCCGGTGGCGAGGACGCCGGTGGCGTGGCGGGTCCACGGCTCGTCGTCGGCGGCGTCCGGGTCGCCGGAGTACAGGTCCAGGGTGCGGCGGCCGTCCCGGTCGGGGGCGCCGACCACGATCTGGAGGCGGACGGCTGCGTGCGGGGCGAGGACCAGCGGGGCTTCGAGGGTGAGCTCCTCCAGCACGTCGCAGCCGGCCTGGTCGCCGGCCCGGATGGCGAGCTCGACGAAGGCGGTGCCGGGCAGCAGGACGGTGCCCATGACGGCGTGGTCGGCCAGCCACGGGTGGGTGTCGAGGGAGAGGCGGCCGGTGAACAGGAAGCCCTCGCCGTCGGCGAGCGGCACGGCGGCGCCGAGCAGCGGGTGGTGGGCGGCGCCCAGACCGGCCGACTCGACGTCCCCGACGAAGCCGGCGGGGGCTTCGAGCCAGAACCGGCGGCGCTGGAAGGCGTACGTGGGCAGGTCGGTGCGGCGGGCGCCGGTCGCGGCGAAGTACGCGGTCCAGTCGACCGGGACGGTACGGGTGTGGACGGCGGCGATCGCGGCGGCCAGCGCCTCGGCCTCGCCGCGGTCGCGGCGCAGGGCCGGGACGAACACGGCATCGGTGGTGCTGCCGGTGTCGGTCAGGCAGTCGCGGCCCAGGCCCGACAGCACGCCCTGCGGGCCGAGTTCGAGGTAGGCGGTGACGCGCTCGGCGTCCAGGGTGCGGATGCCGTCGAGGAAGCGGACGGCCTCGCGTACGTGGGCGACCCAGTGCTCGGGGGTGCGCAGTTCCTCACCCGCGACCTCGCCGGTGAGGTGGGTGACGACGGGGATGACGGGCGCGTGGTAGGTGAGGGAGGCGGCGACCTCGCGGAAGGCGTCGAGCATGCCGTCCATCAGCGGGGAGTGGAAGGCGTGGCTGACGGTGAGCCGCCTGGTCTGCCGGCCGCGCGCCTCGAACTCGGCGGCGATCTCCAGCGCGAGGTCCTCGTCGCCGGAGACGACCACGGCGGAGGCGGAGTTGACGGCGGCGATGCCGATCCGGTCCTCCCGGCCGGCGAGCAGCGGCCGGACCTCGTCCTCGGTGGCGGCGAGCGCGATCATCGCGCCGCCTTCGGGCAGCTGCTCCATGAGCCGGCCGCGGGCGGCGACCAGGGCGGCCGCGTCGGGCAGGGTGAGGACGCCGGCGACGTGGGCGGCGGTGATCTCGCCGATGGAGTGGCCGGCGACGAAGTCGGGGCGCACGCCCCAGGATTCGACGAGCCGGTAGAGCGCGGTCTCCAGGGCGAACAGGGCGGGCTGGGTGTACCCGGTCCGGTTGAGGAGTGCACCGTCCTCGGCGAACAGGACGTCCTTGATGGGCTGTTCGAGGTGCGGGTCCAGGGCCGCGCAGACCTCGTCCAGGGCGGCGGCGAACACCGGGTGGGCGGCGTACAGTTCACGGCCCGTGCCGGGGCGCTGGCTGCCCTGCCCGGTGAAGAGGACGGCGAGCCGGCCGTCGCCGGCGTCGTGCCGGACGAGCCGGGCGTGGTCGCGGCCCTCGGCGAGCGCGGCGAGCCCGGTGAGGAGTTCCTCGCGGTCGGCGGCGACGACGGCGGCCCGGCGGTCCAGGGCGGTACGGGTGGTGGCCAGCGAGTACGCCACGTCGGCGGGCGCCGCATCCGGCCGGCCGGCGAGGTGGGCGGCGAGGCGGGCGGCCTGGGCGCTCAGCGCGTCGGGGGTCCGGCCGGACAGGACGAACGGCAGCGGGGTGCCGGCGGGGGCGAAGGACTCGGGAGTGCCGGTCGCGGGGGCGTCGGCTTCGGGGGTCCCGGCTTCGGTGTCCCCGTCGGCGGGCGGCTGCTCGATGATGACGTGCGCGTTGGTGCCGCTGACGCCGAAGGAGGAGATGCCCGCGCGGCGCGGGCGGCCCGTCTCGGGCCACTGCGTCTGCTCGGTGAGGAGGGAGACCGCGCCGGCGGTCCAGTCGATGTGCGGGGACGGCTCGCCGATGTGCAGGGACGCCGGCAGGACGCCGTGGCGCATGGCGAGGACCATCTTGATGATGCCGGCGGCGCCGGCGGCGGCCTGGGTGTGGCCGATGTTGGACTTGATGGAACCGAGCCGCAGCGGCTGGTCCGTGGGCCGGTCCTGGCCGTAGGTTGCGAGCAGGGCCTGGGCCTCGATGGGGTCGCCGAGGGTCGTGCCGGTGCCGTGGGCCTCGACGGCGTCGACGTCGGCGGCGGTCAGGCCGGCGTGGGCGAGGGCCTCGCGGATGACGCGCTGCTGGGACGGGCCGTTGGGGGCGGTCAGCCCGTTGCTGGCGCCGTCCTGGTTGACGGCCGTGCCGCGGACCACGGCCAGCACCGGGTGGCCGTTGCGGCGGGCGTCGGAGAGCCGCTCGACGAGGATCATGCCGGCGCCCTCGGCCCAGCCGGTGCCGTCGGCGTCGGCGGAGAAGGACTTGCAGCGGCCGTCGGTGGACAGGCCGCGCTGGCGGCTGAAGTCGATGAAGGTGTCCGGGGTGGACATGACGGTGACACCGCCGGCGAGCGCCATGTCGCACTCGCCGCTGCGCAGGGCCTGCGCGGCCAGGTGCAGGGCGACGAGGGAGGAGGAGCAGGCGGTGTCGATGGTGACGGCGGGGCCTTCGAGGCCGAAGGTGTAGGAGATGCGGCCGGAGGCGACGCTGCCGGCGGTGCCGGTGCCGAGGTAGCCCTCCAGGCCCTCGGGGACGGCCGGGAGCCGGGTCAGGTAGTCGTGGTACATGACGCCGGCGAACACGCCGGTGCGGCTGCCGCGCATCGCGGCCGGGGCGATGCCGGCGCGTTCGAAGGCCTCCCAGGAGGTCTCCAGCAGGAGCCGCTGGTGCGGGTCCATGGCGAGGGCCTCGCGCGGGTTGATGCCGAAGACGTCGGGGTCGAAGTCGGCGGCGTCGTGCAGGAATCCGCCCTCGCGGGTGTACGAGGTCCCGGCGCGGCCGGGGTCGGAGTCGTACAGCGCGTCGAGGTTCCAGCCGCGGTCGGTGGGGAACGGGGAGATCGCGTCGGCGGAGCCGGCGACGAGCTGCCACAGCTCCTCGGGCGTGCTGACGCCGCCGGGGTAGCGGCAGGCCATGGCGACGATGGCGATGGGCTCGTCGGCGACGGCCGGGACGTGCGCGGTGGTGCCGGTACCGCCGGCGGGGGCGGCCTGGTCGCCGAGGAGTTCGGTGCGCAGGAACGCGGCGAGCGCGTTCGGGGTGGGGTAGTCGAAGACGAGGGTGGCGGGCAGCCGGACGCCGGTGGCGGAGCCGAGGCGGTTGCGCAGTTCGACGGCGGTGAGCGAGTCGAAGCCGAGTTCCTTGAAGGCGCGGCCGGGGTCGACGGCGTCGGGGCCGGGGAAGCCGAGGACGGCGGCGACCTGGACGCGGACGGTGGCCAGCAGCAGCCGGTCGCGTTCGGCGGCGGTGAGCGGCAGCAGCCGCTCGGTGAGGCCGTCGGCCGGGGCGGCGTCCCGGTCTGCGGCGGTACGGCGGGCGGCGGGCCGGACCAGGCCGCGCAGCAGCGGCGGGACCATGCTCGCGTCGGCCTGGCGCAGGGCGGCCAGGTCGAGGTGCATGGGGACGGCGGTGGGGTCGCCGGTCTCGCGGGCGGTGTCCATGAGGGCGAGGCCCTCGGCGGAGGACAGGGCGGCGACGCCGGCGCGGGAGATCCGCTCCAGGTCGGTGTCGGCGAGGTCGCCGGTCATGCCGCTGCGTTCGGCCCACAGGCCCCAGGCGAGCGCGGTGGCGGGCAGGCCTTCGGCGCGGCGGCGGTGGGCGAGGGCGTCGAGGAAGGTGTTGGCGGCGGCGTAGTTGGCCTGGCCGGCCGCGCCGAGGGTGCCGGCGGCGGCGGAGAACAGCACGAACGCGGCGAGGTCGAGGCCGCGGGTCAGCTCGTGCAGGTGCACGGCCGCGTCGACCTTGGCGGGCAGGACGTGGTCGATCCGCTCGGGGGTGAGCGCTTCGAGGATGCCGTCGTCGAGGACACCGGCGGTGTGGACGACGGCGGTCAGCGGGTGCTCGGCCGGTACGGCGGCCAGCAGCGCGGCGAGTGCCGCGCGGTCGGCGGCGTCGCAGGCGGCGAGGGTGACCTCGGCGCCCAGCGCGCGCAGCTCCGCGAGGAGTTCGGGGGCGCCGGCGGCGGCCTCGCCGCGGCGGCTGGTCAGCAGCAGGCGGCGGACGCCGTGCGCGGTGACCAGGTGGCGGGCGACGAGCCCGCCGAGGGTGCCGGTGGCGCCGGTGACCAGGGCGGTGCCGCCGGTGTCGAGCGGGCGGGCCTCCTGCCCCTCGGCCGCGGGGACGGCGGGGACGCGGGCGAGCCGGGGCGCGACGGCGCGGCCCTCGCGGAGGGCGAGCTGCGCCTCCCCGGTGGCGAGTGCGGCGGGCAGGGCGCGCAGGGACTCGTCGCGGTCGTCCAGGTCGAGCAGGACGAACCGGTCGGGGTGCTCGGACTGGGCCGCGCGCAGCAGGCCCCACAGCGGGGCGTGCGCCAGGTCGGGCACGTCGGAGCCAGCGGTGGTGGCGACGGCGCCGTGGGTGGTGAACA
Source organism: Streptomyces sp. NPDC090445 (assembly GCF_044769385.1). Taxonomy (NCBI): domain Bacteria; kingdom Bacillati; phylum Actinomycetota; class Actinomycetes; order Kitasatosporales; family Streptomycetaceae; genus Streptomyces; species Streptomyces sp. NPDC090445. The sequence continues at coordinate 23,142 of NZ_JBIVXV010000050.1, forward strand.
CCAGGCGGGAGCCGGCGAAGCGGTCGTCGGCGAGCCAGGCCTGGGCCAGTTCGAGGGCGTGGTGCAGGGCGTCGGCGACGGCGGCGGGCAGCGCGGCGTCGACCGGGGTCGCCGAGGCGCCGCCGCCGGCGGCGGACACGGAGGCGGCGGACACGGGGACGACGACGGCCTGCGGGACCGCGGCCCCGGCCTCGACGGCCGCGCCGAGGGCCGCGAGGTCCGCGTATGTGGCGGCCGTCGGCAGCACGCCGGTGAGGCGGGAGTCGGCGGCGGTCTCGCCGAGCAGCGCCCACTGGCCGGGGGCGACGGTGGTGGCGGCCGGCAGGGGCAGCGGGGTCCAGTCGACGCGGAACAGCGCGTCGTGGAAGGCGGTGCGGGCGGCCCGGACCTGGTCGGGGCTGACGGGGCGGAGCAGCAGGGCGTCGACGGAGGCGACGGGGGCGCCGGTCTCGTCGGCGAGGTCGACGGAGACGGTGTCCCGGCCGGCGGGGGCCAGGCGGACGCGGACGGCGCGGGCGCCGACGGCGTGGAGGGAGACGCCGCTCCAGGAGAACGGCAGCCGGCCGTGCTCGGTGTCCTCCAGCAGGGAGCCCATGCCGACGGCGTGCAGGGCGGCGTCGAGCAGGGCCGGGTGCAGGCCGAACAGGGCGGCCTCGGCGTGGGCCTGCTCGGGCAGGCGGACCTCGGCGAAGACCTCGTCGCCGCGCTGCCAGGCCCCGGTCAGGCCCTGGAAGACGGGCCCGTAGGCGAAGCCGGTGCCGGTGAGGTACGCGTAGAGGCCGTCGACGGGGAGGGCGGTGGCGCCCTGCGGCGGCCAGCTGGCCAGGTCGGTGCCGGTCCCCCGGCCGTCCCGGGCGGCGGCCGGGGCGAGGAGGCCGGTGGCGTGCCGGGTCCAGGCGCCTTCGCCCCAGGTGTCGTCGGCGGCGTCCTCGGGCCGGGAGTGCAGGGTGAGCGGGCGCCGTCCGTCGGCGTCGGGCGCGCCGACGGCGAGCTGGATCTGGATGCCGCCGTGCGGGGGCAGGACCAGGGGGGCCTGGAGGGTGAGCTCGTCGAGGAGTTCGCAGCCGGTGTGCTCGCCGGCCTGGAGGGCGAGTTCGACGAAGGCGGTGCCGGGCAGCAGCACGGTGTCCATGACCGTGTGGTCGGCGAGCCAGGGGTGGGTGGCCAGGGAGAGGCGGCCGGTGAACAGGTAGCCGTCGCCGTCGGCGAGGGCGATGGCGGCGCCGAGCAGCGGGTGGTCGGCGGAGCCGATGCCGGCGGCGGTGACGTCGCCGGTCCAGGCGGTGGGCTGCTCGGGCCAGTACAGGCGGCGCTGGAACGCGTACGTGGGCAGGTCGACGCGGGTGGCGGCGCGGCCGGCGAAGACGGCGGACCAGTCCACGGCGGCGCCGTGGGCGTGGGCCCTGGCGACGGCGGCGGCGAACGCGGCCGGCCCGGGGCGGTCGGCGCGCAGGGCGGGCACGAACACGGCGTCGCCGTTGCCGTTGCCGTCGCCGTGGTCGGCGAGGCAGTCCTGGGCGAGGGCGGTGAGGACGCCGCCGGGGCCGACCTCGACGAAGGTGGTGACGCCGAGCGCGCCCAGGGCGCGTACGCCGTCGTGGAAGCGGACGGCTTCGCGGACGTGCCGCACCCAGTAGTCGGCGGTGCAGATCTCCTCGGCGGTCACGGAGGCGCCGGTGAGGTTGGAGACGATCGGGATGACGGGCGGCGCGTAGGAGACGGCTTCGGCGGCCTCGCGGAACGCGTCGAGCATGCCGTCCATGAGCGGCGAGTGGAAGGCGTGGCTGACGGTGAGCCGCTTGGTGCGGCGGCCGCGGGCGCGCAGGGCCTCGGCGACCGCGGCGGCCGCGTCCTCGTCGCCGGAGACGACGACGGAGCGGGGGCCGTTGACGGCGGCGATGGACACCCGGTCGGTGAGGAGCGGGGTGACCTCGTCCTCGGTCGCCTCGACGGCGATCATCGCGCCGCCGGCGGGGAGGGCCTGCATCAGCCGGCCGCGGGCGGCGACCAGGGCGGCGGCGTCGGGGAGGGTGAGGACTCCGGAGACGTGGGCGGCGGCGAGTTCGCCGATGGAGTGCCCGATGAGGAAGTCGGGGGTGAGACCCCACTGTTCGAGCTGCCGGTGGAGGGCGACCTCGACGGCGAACAGGGCGGCCTGGGTGTGGGCGGTCTCGTCCAGCAGTGCCGCCTCGGGGGTGCCCTCCGCAGCGAACAGCACGTCGTACAGGGGGCGTTCGAGGTGCCGGTCGAGTTCGTCGCGTACGGCGTCCAGGGCGCGGGCGAAGCCCGGGTGGGCGGCGTACAGGTCGCGGGCCATGCCGGGGCGCTGGCTGCCCTGGCCGGTGAACAGGAAGGCGGTGTTGCCCTCGCCGACGGCGCCGACGACGGCGGTGGCGGGCTGCTCGCCGGCGGCGAGCGCGTCGAGGTCGGCGAGGAGCTGCTCACGGCCGTCGGAGAAGAGGACGGCGCGGCGGTCCAGCGCGGCGCGGCCGGTGGCGAGGGAGAAGCCGAGGTCGGCCAGGGCCGCCGGGTCGGCGGCGAGTGCGGGGTGGGCGCGCAGGTGGTCGGCGAGGCGGCCGGCCTGGGCGCGCAGGCCCTCGTCGCCGTGTCCGGAGACCGGCAGCGGGACGGGCCCGGTGGCGCCCTCCACCGCGGCGGCGGCATCCGCAGTGGTGTCCGCGGTGCCGGTGTCCCCCGCTGCGGCGGGTGTGTCGGCGGGCGGGGCCTGCTCGATGACGGTGTGGGCGTTGGTGCCGCTGACGCCGAAGGAGGAGATGCCGGCGCGGCGCGGCTGCCCGGTCTCGGGCCAGGGCACGGCCCGGGCGAGGAGTTCGACGGCGCCGGTGGTCCAGTCGACGGCCGCGGACGGCCGGTCGATGTGGAGGGACTCGGGCAGGACGCCGTGCTGCATGGCGAGGACCATCTTGATGATGCCCGCGACACCGGCGGCGGCCTGGGTGTGCCCGATGTTGGACTTGATCGAGCCGAGCCACAGCGGCCGGCCCTCGGCGCGGTTCTGGCCGTAGGTGGCGAGGATGGCCTGGGCCTCGATGGGGTCGCCCAGGGTCGTACCGGTGCCGTGGGCCTCGACGGCGTCGACCTGCGCCGGGGTGAGTCCGGCGTTGGTGAGGGCCTGCCGGATGACGCGCTGCTGGGAGGGCCCGTTGGGGGCGGTGAGGCCGTTGGAGGCGCCGTCCTGGTTGATGGCGCTGCCGCGGACCACGGCGAGCACCGGGTGCCCGTGGCGGCGGGCGTCGGAGAGCTTCTCCACGAGGAGCATGCCGACGCCCTCGCCCCAGCCGGTGCCGTCGGCGCCCTCGGCGAACGGCTTGCACCGGCCGTCGGGGGCGAGTCCGCGCTGCCGGCTGAACTGCACGAAGGCGCGCGGGCTGGACATGACGGTGACACCGCCGGCGAGGGCCAGGGAGCACTCGCCGCCCCGCAGGGCCTGCACGGCGAGGTGCAGGGCGACGAGCGAGGACGAGCAGGCGGTGTCGACGGTGACGGCCGGCCCCTCCAGCCCGAAGGTGTAGGAGAGGCGGCCGGAGACGACGCTCGCCGCGTTCCCGGTGAGGAGGTACTGCTCGACGCCCTGCGGGACGCCGTCGCGCAGCAGGTCGGGGTAGTCCTGGCCGTTGGTGCCGATGAACACGCCGGCCTTGCTGCCCCGCAGGGTGCCCGGGTCGATGCCGGCGCGTTCGAAGGCCTCCCAGGAGGTTTCGAGCAGCAGGCGCTGCTGCGGGTCCATGCCGAGGGTCTCGCGGGGGCTGATCCCGAAGAAGGCGGCGTCGAACTCGCCGACCCGGTCGAGGAATCCGCCCTCGCGGGTGTACGAGGTGCCGCTCCGCCCGGGGTCGGCGTCGTACAGGGACTCGATGTCCCAGCCGCGGTCGGTGGGGAAGTCGGTGATGGCGTCCCGACCGCCCGCGACCAGGTCCCACAGGTCCTCCGGCGACTCGATGCCGCCGGGGAACCTGCAGGACATGCCGACGATCGCGATGGGTTCGGGCTCCTGCGCCTCGACCTCGCGAAGGCGCTGCCGCGTCTGGTGCAGATCGGCCGTCACCCGCTTCAAGTAGCCGAGGATCTTGTCCTGATCCGACGCCTGACCCGCCATTGGAACCTCACCCATGTTCGTCACAAACCCTTGTGCTGCTACTGCCTGCTGTCCGCTGCGCTAGATCCCGAGCTCGTTCTCGATGAAGTCGAAGAGCTCGTCGGGCGTGGCCTCCTGGAGCTTGTCGGCCACGGCCCCGTCCCTCGAATGGGCCTGCGGTTCACCCCATTTCGCCAGGAGGGCCTGCAGGCGCGAGGCGATGTCGGCGCGCGTCCCGTCGTCGGGATCGAGGACGGACAGCGCGGATTCGAGCTTCTCCAGCTCCGCGATGCCGGGGGCGGCCGCGGTGCTGCCGTCCTGGACGATCTCGGCGCGCAGGAACTCGGCCAGGACGGCCGGCGTCGGATGGTCGAAGACCAGCGTCGCCGGAAGCTTCAGCCCGGTGGCGGCGTTCAGCCGGTTGCGGAGCTCCAGCGCGATCAGGGAGTCGAAGCCGAGCTCCTTGAACGCGCGGCCCGCGCCCACCTCGTCGGTGGTGGGGTGCCCGAGCGCGGTCGCCGCGTGGGAGCGGACGAGCTCCAGGACGGCCAGGGCCTGTTCGGCCTGCGGCATCACCGACAGCCTCTGCCGCAGCGCCTCGCCCGGGGCGCCCTTCGCGTCGGCGCCGTGCCCGGCACCGTCGGCGGGGGCGGCCTGCGCGAGCCGCCGTACCTCGGGCAGGTCGCCGAGGAACGGGCTGGGCCGTACGGCCGTGTAGCCGGGGGTGAAGAGCTCCCACCGGATGTCGGCGACGGCAACGGCCGGCTCGGCGTGGTCGAGGGCCTGCTGGAGGGCGCTGATCGCCGCGGCCGGGGCCATGGCGGGGACGCCGCCGCGGTCGAGGCGCTCGCCGATGGCGCCGCCCGCGGCGAGGCCGCTCTCGCCCCAGCGGCCCCAGGCCACGGAGGTGGCGGGCAGGCCGTCGGCGTGCCGCTGCTCGGCGAGGGCGTCGAGGTAGGAGTTGGCGGCGGCATAGTTGGCCTGGCCGGCGTCGCCGAGGGTGCCGGCGACTCCGGAGAACAGGACGAACGCCGACAGGCCGAGGTCGCGGGTCAGCTCGTGCAGGGTGTGCGCCGCGTCCGCCTTGGGGGCGAGTACGGTCGCGAACCGCTCCGGGGTGAGCCCGTCGATGACTCCGTCGTCCAGGATTCCGGCCGTGTGGAACACGGCGGTGAGCGGCCGGTCGGCGGGGACGGCGGCGAGGAGCGCGGCGACGGCGTCCCGGTCGGCCATGTCGCAGGCGGTGACCGTCACCTCGGTGCCGAGCGCGCTGAGTTCCTCGCGCAGAGCGTCCGCGCCGGGGGCGTCGGGGCCGCGGCGGCTGGTGAGGATCACGTGCTGGGCGCCGTTCGCGGCGAGCCAGCGGGCCACGTGCGCGCCGAGCGCGCCCGTGCCGCCGGTCACGAGGGCCGTCCCGCACGGCTTCCAGGCGGGGGCGGCCGGTACGTCGGCGAGGGGGGCGTGGGCGAGCCGCCTGCCGTGGAGCCCGGAGGGCCGGACGGCGACCTGGTCCTCGGTGCCGTCGCCGGCCAGGACCCCGACGAGCCGTTCGAGGGTGCGGTCGTCGGCCTGCGCGGGCAGGTCGAGCAGGCCGCCCCAGCGGTCGGGGTGCTCCAGCGCGACGGTCCGGCCGAAGCCCCACAGGAGGGCCTGCGCCGGATCGTGGATGCGCTCGGAGCGGGCCACGGCGACGGCGCCGCGGGTGATGCACCACAGCGGGGCGGCCACGTCGGCGTCGCCGAGGGCCTGTACGAGCGCGGCGGTGCCGAGCAGCCCGGCGTGGGCGCGCAGCACGCCACCCGTCTCGGTGCCGTCGCCGAGGGCGAGGAGGGAGAGGACCCCGGTGGGGGTGGTCGCCGGGTCGGCGGCGGCCTCGATGGCGGCGGTCAGCGTCTCCCGGTCGGCCGCGTCGGCCGCCACGGTGACGGTACGGACCTCGGCGCCGCGGTCGGCGAGGGTGCGCAGGACGGCGGCGGCCGTGTCCCCGGCCGGACCGGACAGCGCCTCGGGCACGACGACCAGCCAGGTCCCGGACAGCCGGGTGGCGGTGGTGTCGGCGAGGGCCTTCCAGGTGACGCGGTAGCGCCAGCCGTCGACCGTGGCCTGCTCCCTGCTCTGGCGCCGCCACGAGGACAGTGCGGGCAGCAGGGCGGTCAGGGGCTGGTCGCCGTCGACGTGGAGCTCGGCGGTGAGCGCGGCGAGGTCCTCGCGTTCGACGGCGTCCCAGAACCGGGCGTCGATCGTGCTCTCCGCCTGCGGCGCGGCCGGCTCGGCGGGGGCCGCCTCCGGCCAGTACCGCCGGGACTGGAAGGCGTAGGTCGGCAGCTCCGCCCGCCGGGCGCCCATGCCCGCGAACACCGCGTTCCAGTCGACCGCCACGCCGCGGACCCAGGCCTCGGCGAGCGAGAGCCAGAACCGTTCCAGGCCGCCTTCGTTGCGGCGCAGGGAGCCGAGGACGGCGGCCTCACGACCCGCGTCCTCCACCGTCTCCTGGAT
>NZ_JBIVXV010000051.1:0-29379 GCF_044769385.1 Streptomyces sp. NPDC090445
TCGTCCGTCTCCGGCTTGACCTGCCCAGGGCGTGGCATCTCGGCACCTCCTGGACAGACAGCCTACCAGCCAAGATCCTTAAGTCACTGGTATTGCTCCTAGCCTCGCCGTTTCGGTTGGGAACGGCAGCTGGTGAGGCGGAAACGCGAAAGTGCCTTCCTGACCTGGAACGATGAACCTTGCTGAGGGGTTCTGTCGGTCCAAGCGGAGGGCACTTTCTGCGTGCAGGCTATCGGGTTGCGTCCCAAGGCCCACGTCAGCGCCGATGGTTCGGGGGTGGTCGGTCATGCCGGATCACGGTTGCTGGCGGATCTCGCTGACGCCACCGGGCTCACCGCCGCGTACTCCACCGTGCTCAGGCCGCTTCGGCCGCGCGGGACCGGGCATGATCCGGGCCGGGTCGCCACCGACCTGGCGGTGATGCTCGCCGACGGCGGCGAGGCCATCGCGGACCTGGCAGTACTGCGCGACCAGGGCGAGGTATTCGGCCCCGTCGCCTCGACACCGACGGCCTGGCGACTGCTCGCCGACACCGACGAGAGGACACTGACCGCTCTGCGCTCGGCCCGCGCCCAGGCCCGGGAGGTGGCCTGGCTGCAGGCCGCTGAGCGTGGCGAGGGCATACCCGCAGCCCGGGCCGGTGGACGTGCACTGCCCGGGCTGGTCCTGGATCTCGACGCCACGCTGATCACCTGCCACTCCGAGAAAGACCAGGCCGCACCCACCTACAAGGGTGGCTTCGGATTCCACCCGCTGCTGTGCTTCCTGGCCAACACCGGAGAGGGATTGTCCGGACGGCTGCGGCCCGGCAATGCCGGAGCCAACACCGCCGCCGATCACATCGCGGTGCTCGACCAGGCTCTTGCGCAGATCCCCGACGCCCACCGGCACGGCACTGACATCCTTGTCCGCACCGACAGCGCCGGATCGGCGAAGGCCTTCCTCACCCACGTCCGAGACGTGCGGAAACGAGGAATCCGCACCTTCTTCTCGGTCGGATACGCGGTCACCGAGCCGGTCCGCCACGCTATCCGAACCATGCCCGACCGCCTCTGGCATCCCGCTCTGGACCAGGACGGGACGCTCCGTGCCGGCGCCGAGGTCGCCGAGCTGACCGGGATGGTCGAGCTGACCGGCTATCCGGACGGCACCCGCATCATCGTGCGCCGCGAGCGACCGCACCCCGGAGCCCAACTCTCCCTGTTCGACCAGGACGAGGGCCTGCGGCACCAGGTGTTCCTCACCGACACTCCCTACTCTGGTGGCGGTTCCGCCCAGTTCCTGGAGGTCCGCCACCGCGGGCACGCCACCGTCGAAGACCACATCCGGTGCGGCAAGACCACCGGATTCGGCCGCTTCCCCTCCCGCCAGTTCGCGATCAACGCAGCCTGGCTCGAACTCAGCCTCGCAGCGATCGACCTGCTGGCCTGGATGCGCGTCCTGCTGCTGGACGGGGAGCTGGCGGCAGCCGAGCCGAAGAAGCTCCGCTACCGGCTGCTGCACGTCGCCGCCCGCCTCACCCGGGGCGGTCGGCGCCTGCGCTTGCGGATATCGCAGACCTGGCCCTGGAGACACGAACTGGCCACGGCTTTCCACCGCCTCGCCGCACTGCCCCGGCCCGCCGGCTGACCAGCAAACCCCTGACCGCCCACGACCCGAAAGACCTTGGAGAACCCGACCCCCGCGCCGGGACTCCGCCATGCCCAAGCAACGAAAGCCGCCTCACCCACCTGGCAGCAGACGATCAGCGATGTCTCATCACCCCAACCGAAACGGCGAGGCTAGCTAGGGCGCGTATTGAGTCTTGATCAACATGGTGCCCGGGTTGTCCCGCTCAGTTCTGCCTCTCGAGTCCCGCCAGCAGTGCGCGGGGGTCGAAGGTCACCCGGATTCGGGTGACCTTCCCGTCGTCCACATGCATCCAGTTTGCCGTCGGGGTAGGTGGCGCAACGCTCGTGTACAGGTCGAACCAGGTGATGACTTCATCGCCTTCCGCTATCCGCACCTTCACGTCGATCTCCTCCAACACCTGACCGAGCCCCTTCAGCCCGGCGAGCGCCGCCTCTGCCCCCGACGCCGTTCCCAGCGCTCCGACGAAGTCGACATTCTCGGCCAGCAGCCCACGCAAGGTATCGAAGTCGCCCGCCTCCCAAGCGGTGAAGTAGGTCTCGGCAAGCTCTCGCGCAGTCCTCGTCGTCGTCATGCCTCCATCCTCCAGCGATCTGATCCATCCGTCCAACAGATGGATCAGATAGCACCTATCATCACTGGATATGGAGATGCACCAGCTGCGCTACTTCGCCGCGATCATGGACGAGGGCACCTTCACCGCTGCCGCCCATCGCCTGCACGTCAGCCAGTCCGGCATCAGCACCCAAGTCGCCAAGCTGGAGTCGGAACTGGGCCAACAACTGCTCGACCGCTCCGGCCGTCAAATCCGCCTCACCCCGGCCGGTAAAGCCGTTCTCCCCCTTGCGAGGAACGCCCTTGCCGCTCTTGAAGCGATCAAGCACACCGCCGCCGAGTTCGCCGATGCCGTCCGCGGCCGGGTCCGTCTCGGCATGATCATGGGCTGCTCGATCCCGGCCTTCCTCGACACCATCGCCGACCTCGGCCGCACTCACCCCGGCATCGAGGTCAGCCTTCACGAGGGCTACTCCGACGACCTTCAGACCCAGGTTCTTGCAGGCTCTCTCGACCTCGCCTTGATCGGCTACGCGGGCAGCGTCGCCCCAGGTCTGGAGGCGAGCACCGTCTTTGACGAGCCGATTACCGCAGCCGTCCCTGCCGGGCACCCCCTTGACCGGCCGGACCTGCGCCTCGGCGACCTACGGGGCGAGAAGATTCTCTGCCTCTCCCCCGGCACCGGCATCCGCGCCGCCTACGAAGACTCCTGCCGCAGGATCGGTCTCGGCCCACGCGTGGACATCGACGCCAGTTCTCCACTCGCCCTACTCCGCCTCACCGAGCGCGGCGCGGGCGTCGCTGTGCTCAGCGCGTCCTCCACACAAGGCACCGGTCTCCAAACTGTCCCGCTCACCGACGCCGCCACGCACGCCCGGCTCGGACTCATCACCCGCCGAGGTCAGCACTCCCCAGCCGCGCAGCTCCTGCGAACCAGGCTCCTCGCCGCTCTGCAAGCCTAGGTATACACATATCGAATGGTGATCAACCTGCCTGGTAGATCGCCTCGGCTCGGCCCGCCGCCGAGTCGAGCGTCACGTTGGCCGCCGGTACGCCGGCGTCCCGCGTGGTGCCGAACGACAGGACCTGGGCGCGGGCGCAGGGGGCCATGGCGGCCATGAGCGGATCGTCGGCGTTGAGGATGACCAGCCCCTCGGCGGGGAGGGCTTCGACGAGTTCGCCCTTGGCCTGGGCGATCTGCTCCCGTCCGCCGAACTCGCCGATGTGCGCGGTTCCCACGTTGAGGACCAGGCCCACCGTCGGCGGGGCGATGCGCGTCAGGTGGGAGATGTGGCCGATGCCGCGGGCGCCCATCTCCAGCACGATGAACTTCACGTCCCGGTCGAGGTGGGTGATGGCCAGCGGCATGCCGATCTCGCCGTTGAACGACTTCACCGTGGCGATCGTCGGCCCGAGCTCGGGGAGCGCCTGCGCGATCAGATCCTTCGTGCTGGTCTTGCCCGCCGAGCCGGTCAGCCCGATCATCATCGCGTCCGGTACTTCGGCGAGCACCGTGCGGGCCAATGTGGCGAGCGCGTCCAGCAGGTCGTCGACGACCACGGCCGGAACGCCGACGGGGCGGGCGGCGAGGACCGCCACGCCCCGGCCTTCACCGCATCGGCTGCGAAGGCGTGCCCGTCGACGTGCTCGCCGGCCAGCCGGCGAAGAGGCCACCCGGCTCGACCGCGCGCGAGTCGACGGCCGTCGGCGCGGTCACCAGCACGGCTGCATCCGGCACGTCGCTCAGACGGCCGCCGACGGCGGCCGCGACGGCTTCAAGTGAAAGGGGGATCACGTGACGCCCTCCGAATCAGCAGGACTTGCCGGACGCGCCGGAGGGCCGGCAAAGCCGTGCACCTCGTCCTCTTCACCGACCGCCAAAAGCGACCGTTCCCGATCCGGACCGGGCGGCCCGCGGTGACGCTGGCCCGGCCAGCCCGCCTGCGGGGCGCGACTGGGGCGGCCCGGTCGCCTCTGCAGGTGGGGGGATCAGTCCGAGGAGCAGGGCCGTGACGGGCAGCAGCGCGGACATCGCGTACGCGGACGGGGAGAACGAGCCCACCGCCGGGCCAGTCCAGCCCCACAGTCTGGGCCACCCAGAGGCGATGAGAGGCCACAGGGCAAGGGCCGCCAGCATCGACCACCACAGCGGCCCGGTGAGCTGCTCGTGGGCCAGTGACACAGCAGTGCGTGTGGCGGTTCCCCAGGTGTCCCACTCTCCGCCGAGCAGGCGATAGGCCACTGCGCCGCCGAGCAGGTCCAGCACGGCCTCGGCGAGCAACGCGGCCGGCCACAGCAGCACCAGCAGGAACTGAGCCGGTCGGTGGTCGGCGCGGGCGGCGAACCAGCGTCGCATCCGGATGGGCGGATGGTACAAGCGAGCCAAGCCGCCAGGCTCGTGTCTTTCCAACGCACCCAGCCCCCGCAGCAGCGCCGGTTGCCCGGCTGCCTGTCCCGCGTACCGGTCCGCGGCCAGCTCCGCAGACCACAGCGCACCGACCACGATGAGCAGGATCTTCGGCACGGCTAGGACGACCAAGACGATCTGACCAAGCATCAACGGGGCCGTCGCGTTGCCGGTGGCGAACAGCAGCGCAACCGGCAGTACACCGAACAGCCCAAAGACATACGGCCAGGCGCGGACAAGACCAACGAACGGGCTACCGAGCCCCGCGACATGCTGTTCTCCGTACCGGAAGTGGCCCACCTCGTGCAGCAAGACGGCTTTGCCCGCTTCCGGGTCCTTGTCCCACATCACGATCAACGGACTGAACACGCCAACCCGAGTGGTGCGCCAGCCGCCGGGGTAGACGCGGGCCGTTAGGCGCTGCTGGTTACTGACCCGTAGCTCAGTGCCGGGCGCATGCTCGGCCAGAAAGCACCGCATCTGCTCATGGATCCCGCTCGTGGCAGGAGCCTCCAGGTGACTGTCAGGCTGCCTCAGCCCGTACCGTCGTTCGACAGCCCGCCTACGCTGGCTCGGCCAGAGCAGCGCGAGCGCCCCGGCCAGCAGAAACACCAAGGGCAGGGTCTGTGTCAAGGTCAAAGCTGTAACGACCAGCCGGCCGCTGCCGCCGACCGTGTTCCATTCTGCGATGGCGGATCCCGTCCATCTCAGCCGACTGACGAACGCGGGGATCTGCATTGCCAGCAGCACCAGCGTCAGCCACAGCCACGGTGGCGGCCCCCACAAACGGCTACCCGATGGTGTCCGTCCCGAAGGAGCAACCGGGACGTCCGCCGGACTCATGAAGTGCCCTTCTCGTCCGGCGCGGTGGCGGGCGCCCCTCCACCCATGCGACGGCGCAGTAAGCGGGGCAGCCTGCGCAGCGCAGCGAAGCGGGAGCGGCGCTCGGCAGACGGGGGCTCGGCCGCGACCAAGGCGTCGAGAAATTCGGCCGCGTCCTGAGGGTCCTCGGCGGCGGCGAGCCGGGCGGTGAGTTCGGCGGCGAGTTCATCAGCTGTCGCGGATTCGACTCCCCGGGCACGCAGCCGGTCGCGCATGCGCAGCGCTGCCCGCACGGCCTCCGCGGTAGGCCGTGCGGGGACCTCCGCACGTGCGTCCTCCGCCTGCTGGGGACTGCCCGCGGTGACTTCGGGGCACTGTGGTTGACCACCACCTCCGACTCCCCTACGCCCTGTCGGCGACGAAGCCTGCTGGATCGCCCCCGAGCCTTGCTTCCGCAAACTGAGGAGCATTGCCGTCGCGGAGATCGCGTTCCCGAAGTGCTGGCTGCCCAATGCCGCCTTCAACGCGTCTGCCGCATACGCCAGAGCGTCCAGCACCTCGGGCAGTACTGTCGCGATACCCCCGCCCATCCCGCCTGGCGCGTGTCCCGCCAAACGGAACAAGTCGCGGCGCTCCCTTCCCCCAGCCGCATAGGCCCGGGTGACCTGGGCAGCGAGCACGGTCTCGTCCGGGGCCGCCCACTCCGCGACGCGCACGCCCCACCGGTCGAGTCCGTCAACGTCCATGGTGCGCCCCGTCCCGTCTTCGCGTGTCCCCGCAGCGCCCGGGACCGCTGGCGCCAAACCGGCAGCAATATGCATGACCTGGCCCGATCGTAGGAGCGACTCGGTCGAAGCTGCGGCCATTGGGCCGTCCTGCGGCGCGCCTCCGTCATTTGGCTGGCTGCGGATGCCAGCCTCCGACGCCTCGTCTCCACGCGCCGCGTGGGGGGCATTCACCCGGACCGCTTCCGTGGTGTTGCTGCATACCAAGGCGCCGGCGGCGGCCCGCGGGCGGCGACGGCAACAACGCGCTCCTGATCGACACCATCGTCCCGGGCGGCTGCGTCCTCCCCGACGTATCGGGTACGTGCCGCCGATGGTGCCGCGGGCTCCCTCCCAGACGCGGTGTCCGGCGTAGCGTTCGTGGTCCCAGACCTCACGTGCGAGGCGGGCCTGGGACCTGCTGCCGTTGTCGAGCTCGAAGAGGCGCATCTCGCTGGTCCTGGTCGGCACGGCGAGGACGGCGTCGGTGTTGAAGCTCAGGCCGGTGTCTTTGATGGCGCTGTTCACCAGGGAGGACCGTGTCGGTGTAGGCGAGGATCGTGTCGGTCACCGCGATGCAGTGCGGGCCGAACCCTGCTCGGACGGCCTTCGCGCCGGTGCCAGCCTGCGGGCGCGGCGGCAGCTCGTTGCCGTCCGGCCAGAGCCTTCTGCCCCGCCACCGTCAGGTTCCAGATCTGGTGCTTGCCCGCCTTGCCATTCGTCTCCGCCGGGGCGGCTGGTGCTGGTTACGCGGTGGGGCGGCGGCGCTTGCCGGTGCCCGCGACCAGGGCCGCACCCATGGCGAGGGCTACTCCGGCGCCTCCGAGGGCCCAGCTGGTGGCCGCGTCGGTGCCGGTCTCGGCGAGCTCGCCGCCGGCGTTCGTGCCGTTGCCGCCACCGTTGCCGGCGTTGTTGCCGGTCATGTCGTTGATCGGCTTGGCGCCACCGTTCGGGTTCGGGTTGTTGTTCCCGTTGCCTGCGCTGGCGCCGTCGCCGTTGTTGCCGCTGGTGGAAGCCTTGGTGATCTTCGACTTGTAGAACGACGGCTCGGACTCGACGCTCGCGTCCTCGTCCATGCTGCCGCCGGCCACGATGATCTGGATGGCGCCGACCGGCGCACCCTTCGCGAACCGCAGGCGCAGGTCCATGGTGAAGGTCTCGTTGGCGTCGACCGACTCGACCTGGAAGAGGCGTCCCGCGAAGCCGAATCCGGCGTGTTCGCCCCCGCCCATCGCGTCCGGGAAGGTGCTGGCGGGCACCCACTGGTCGCCGTCGAGGACCTCCAGCTGAAGGTGCTTCTCCTTCAGCTTGCCGAACTCGTCAGCAACGAACAGGCCGAAGCCGTAGTCCTGCACCGCGGCGCGGCCGGAGTTGTCGACCTTGAACTTGATGTTCTGCCAGTCGCCGCCCGCCTTGAAGCCGGCCTTGGGCAGGCCGGAGACCGAGACCTCCGGGCCCTCGGCGACCACATACCCTTCGTCCGCATCCTCATGCTCATGGTTGTCCAGGGCCGGGGAGGGCACCGGCGGCGTGGCCGACTTCGCGGCCGGCGGAACGGCCGGGGCGGTGGCCGGGGTCTCGGCGACGGGCGGCGTCACGGCGGCGTCGGCCGGAGCCGGGGTCTGCTCGGTCGGGGTCTCGGCGGGCGCGGTGTCGTCCTTCGGTGCGGCGTCCGGGACGATCACGGCCGGCTTCTCCTCGGCCATCGCGGGCGTGGCCATGAGGACCGTAGGACCGGCCACTGCGGCGGCGACCACGACGGCCATGCGCTTGAGCTTCAACTTGCTGTTCCCTCCGAACGGTCCGGACCAGCAGCCCGACCTCACCACGTGACCATCGTTTTTGAACATGGCCAGGCTAAGGGTGGGTAAAGATTCGGCCGACCAATTCAGGTCACAAGCTGGTACCGGAGCGGGTGCTTCATCGGCACATACAGGCAGCAGGCGCCCGAATTCCGGACAAGCCCAGCCGAGCGGGTGGAGGGGAGCGTAAGCGTGGAGCGGCTGACCGTTCCCGGGGTGCGGCCGCCGGAGGTCCGCTGGTGCTGCTCTACTCCTCAGACATCGACAGGTCCGCGGAGGCTGTGAACAACGCGGGCGGTCGTGTGGTGAACGGACCGCTCGGCGACCGCCGACGCAGACGCGCACGCCTTCAGGTGCTCTGCCTCGGCCGCTCACCCGCTTCCTGCCGCAGCACCACGACAAGGGGTACCTGGACTTCGTCCCCAGCTCCACCACTGCCCCGGGGTAGCCCTGGCACGCACCGAACTGAAACCGCCTGAAACAGCCTCCTGCACCTGCCGTGCCTCGGTCTGGGACGCGCGGCAGGACGGCGTCGTCGGGATGACCGTGGCGGCCCGGAGCGGCGCAGGCGCCACCACGGCCTACCTGATCCCCTCGGCCCAGCTCGTCGACGAGGGCGTGCTGCGGCCGCGCTGCCCGTTCCGCGGTCTGGCCCCGTTCACCGAGAACGACGCCGAGCTGTTCCACGGGCGTGCGGAGGAGATCGAACGCCTGCGGGGCGCGGTCGCCCGGCACCCGCTGACGCTTGTGGTGGGCCCGTCCGGCTCCGGCAAGTCCTCGCTGGTCCGGGCCGGGCTGCTACCCCGCCTCCAGCGCGAGGGGTTCAGCGTGTCCGAACTCCGGGCCGTTCCCGGGGCCGACCCGGCGGCCGCCCTCGCCCGCGCCGTGGTCCCCGTACTGGAACCCGGTCTCGGAGAGGTCGGCCGGCTGCGGGCGGCCGCCGAACTCGCCGGACTGCTGACGCAGGAGGCGGCCGGAGCGTTACGGGACCGGCTGCTCACGCACGGCGGAACGGGTGGCCACGTCCTCTTCGTGGACCAGCTGGAGGAGTACGCCGGCGAGCGGCCCGACGCGGCCCGGCAGCTCCTGCGCCTGCTGGTCGCGCTGAGCTCCGCCCGGCCGTACTCTCGCCGCGGTTGCGGAGTCGGCAGCAATCCCGGCGGAGTGGAGCGCGCAAGCGCCTGCTCGTCTCCGACCAGCCCCACCATCGCCACCGCAGCCGCGCCGCTCCGGCTCCATCCACCTCCAGCGGCCAGCCCGTCCCCTCTCCCCAAGCCGCCGAGGACACCCCAAGTGCGAGATCCGACCCGCCGTCCGACGAGGCAGCCGCGCTACACCACGCCCTCGACGACGCCGTCCGCGCCCTGCGGAGGCCCGGCCTACCCCTGAACGGGCCGCCCACCTTGGCGACCATCGGAGTCCTCGGTGCAAGGGCCGACCGCGTCGGCCAGCCGTTCCAGACCCCGCCATTGCTGGCCGCGCGCATCGCCCACCACGCTGCCACCCCGAGACCGCAACGCACCACGTGCCGCACCGCGGCCACCGCCGAATAGGGACTCAAGGGACCAGCCGGACGATGAACAGCACCGAAAGCACAAGCCGCGGCATGGACTGCGCTCCCACGCAGGCGGGTTGTGGAGGCGTATGGCCTGACGCAGGCGGCCATGGCCAGCGGCCGGCGGGAGCCCACCGGTCCCCCATCTGCGTAACGGCCTCCCCGAACTCGGAAGCGCGCAGCCCGTGAAGGTGCGGCCCCCCTGCAGGGCGGAACAGGCCCACAGCGCATCACGCCCAGGGTCCACAGCGCATCACGCCCAGGCTCCACAGCGCCTCACGGCGCGCGCTTCCGGTTCTACCGGGCATGATCAGCAGTCTCCCCAGACCGGGCACGCAGGTCCCCGCGGCCACACGCTGGAGTGCCAGAGGCTCTCCGCGGTCGCCGCCCAGGTCGGTTCGGCGCGAGCGGTGACGATGGAGGACCTCCCCCGCAACGGCAAGGCCACGTTTGCCGGGCCCTTTCCGCCCGGGGGTTGCTTCTCCCGCGTCCTCGGCTGAGCGGTCTTATACGGCGGCGTTCATCCCAGGGTGAAGAGGAAGTTGGCGGAGCTGTAGTAGTTGGGCAGGTGCACCATGCGCTGGCCCTGGCGAGGGGGGCCTGGCTTCGACCAGTCCTCGGGGCCCAGCAGATGGGCAGCGTAGTCGCTCTTCGGAACCTGCGGTACGAACCAGAGCCGGAACGCGCCGGTTTGGGCGTCGGGCTCGAATCTCCAGAGCTGCGCGTCACGGTCCGCGCCGGCCTGGCAGGTGCGAAGGGTGACGGTGACGTAGGTCCCGCCGGCGGTGGTTCCGTCGAGGCAGGTGCCGGTGCCCGTGTGCCGGAGCTGGTAGGTGTCCTGGCCGGCCGGCAGGCGCTGCCAGCCCTGGGAAGGGCTTCCGGTGCACTTCTGGAGCTGGAGCGGTCCGTCGGACCCGTTGCTGGTCAGGCCGACGCACAGCCCCGAGGCGGTGTTGACCAGGGGAAGGCCCGTGGTTCCGATCGGGGACGAGGCCGAGGCGGACGCGAGGGCGATGGCGGCCGGCGTGGCGGTAGCGGGAGCAGACACCTCCGGGGTGGCGGATTCGAGCGGTGACGCCGAGGCTGCCGGGTCCGAGTCCGGCTCCGCGGCGGGGGACGGGCCGGGGCTCGCAGCTGCCGGGGCGGGTACGGCCTGCTCGGACCGGCTGTCGGTCGGCAGGAGGACGAACGCGGTCATCGTCGCACCCGCAACGACCACCGCCGTCAGGGACCACTTCACGGCACCGAACTGCGCCGCGGCCATCTTGACCCCGCCCAGCTTGCCCGCTGCCAGAGCGCTCTGTCCGCCGAAGGACGACAGGAACGAGGCGGGGGTCCACAGCAGAATTCCTGCCGCCAGCATCGCGCCCAGGCGGCGGTTGACGTTCCGCAAATCGTGCTCGGCCCGGGTGCAGTCGGCGCACGCCCGAAGATGCCAGCCCAGATCCCGGGTGACGCGCTTGCCCGGCCGGCGGAGCGAGGCGGCGAGCAGGCCCCCGTAGTACCGGCACTCCTCGCCCACAGCCTGGTCCAGGTGGGCGCGCAGGTACGCCTCGCGCAGGCCTTCCCGGGCGCGGGCGGCCAGTGAGCCGACGCCTCCTGCCGATATCCCGAGCCGGCGGGCGGTTTCGGCTGCGGGCTCGTGTTCGACGACCGTGTGCCACAGTACGGCCTGCCAGCGCTCCGGCAGGGACCGGTACGCTCGCAAGACCAGCGATCCCTCCTCGGCCGCAAGGACTGCCTCCTCGACGTTCTGGCCGTCGGCAAGGTCTGCGGCCCATTGGTCGAAGTCGTCCGATAGGTGCGTCCGGGCGCTGCGGCGCATCCAGTCGGCCGCTACGCGGCGCACGCAGGTCAGCAGGTAGGGCCGCCAGGCGTGTTCGGGCCCCGTCCCCCACGCGACCGCCCGGTAGGTGCGGGCGAAGGCCTCGGCCGCGAGGTCATGGGCAGTGGGCAGGTCCCGGCAGCATGTGCGGGCGTAGGCGAGCACGGCGGAATGATGTCGGGCGAACACTTCGCCCATCACGGCACTGACCTCAGCATCGGACGCCGAGCCGCGCCCGCGCAACAGGGCGCACAACTGTGCGTCGCTGAGGCTGTGGAGGTCCTGCTGACGGGCAGTTCCCGATGTACTCAACCCTTGCTCCCGATGGCTCTTCTGGTGACCGGCACGATGGGTACCGGACATGGCTGGAGTGGGGGGTGCGACGCTGCGCCTCGCCGGAATTCGCGCAAGTGTGCACGCTGTTGGGGGCCGTGAGCAAACGGACCATCAGCGGCACGCCATGGGAACCGGAACCAGCGGGCACGGGCAGACCGCTGGGAGGAACCCCTGCACCGATCCGGTCCCGGGCATGGTGGAGGGCGCCCTGCACCGTGGGGGCGAACGGCAGATCGCGGCCGTTCCCGGAAACCGGAGCCTGGCCAGGGCGCTGCCCGGTCCGTCCCGGCGCGGCCTGGGTAAAGGCTTGGCAAAGTCGCGGGACCGTTCAGGGGTTGCACGTTCTCCACCACGGCAATGACAGACCAGGAGGCGCCAGTGCAGCACCGACAGAGCCCCCTGCCGCACGACGGCCGGAACGCCCGGGAGGGTCCACCGGTGAGCCACCACTCGCCAGCCGCCATCGCGTCGAACGTCTCGGTGCGCACCGACCCGTTCCCTTCGGCGCGGACCTTGGCATACCAGGGCTGCCCACGATGCCCCAGCCCCCGGCGCGCAGGCGGTCACCAGGGCGCAGCCGCGATCTACCTCCACGGGGTTCCCCGCTCTGGACACCGACGGCTTGCTGCACCTCTGCCACCGCGTTCTGCTGGGATAACACCCCACTCCGCTACCGCCCCATCTCGGACAGAACCGTTCCGTTGACAGACCCCGCGTCGGTTCAACCTTTCTGAGCCTGAGGTTCCTTCGGCCGGAATCTCAGGGTGTTACCGGCGGCTGGGTGGAGTCAGGGCGTCGGGTTCAGAGACGGATGACGGTGCGTCCGTACTGTTCGCGGGTGGTGAGGCTGGCGAAGGCGGCGTGGTGGTCCGCGATATCGAAGACCGCGTTGACGACGGGGCGGATGCGGCCGTCTCGGAGCATGTCGAGGATGCGGGTGAGCTTGTCGGTGGTGGTGTGGGGGACGAAGAGGAAGGGGGCGGTCTGGCGGGTGAAGTGGGCGATGGCCAGGCCGGGGACGTCCTTGTGCGGGTTGGAGGTGACGAAGCTGCCGCGCGGGGTGAGCTTGCGGCGGATCCCGGTGAAGTGCAGGGTGCCCGACAGGTCGAAGACGATGTCGAAGGCGCCGGGGAGATCGGCGACGGCAATATCGCCGTAGTAGTGGGTGTGGGCGGCACCCAGCTCGCGGAGCCGGGCATGGTGGTTGCGTCCGCCGAGGCCGGTGACCTCCGCACCTGCGGCCGCGGCGATCTGGACGCTGTAGACACCAACGCCGCCGGTGGCGCCGACGACCAGGACGCGGGCGCCGGCCTTGAGGCCGGCCTTGTCCATGGCGGTCAGGGCGGTCTGGACGCCGATGGGCAGGGCGGCGGCCTGGACGAAGTCGAGGTCGTCGGGGATGGGGGCAAGGTGGGCCTCGTCGGCGGCCACGTACTCGGACAGGCAGTTCTCGTCCTTGATGAAGTGGGTGCTGCCGATCACCCTCTGGCCCTTGCGGAACCGGATGCCGTCCGAGGCGATCACGCCGGAGAACTCCAGGCCGAGGTTGACCTTCTTCTTGCGGGTCTTC
This sequence comes from Streptomyces sp. NPDC090445, assembly GCF_044769385.1. Taxonomy (NCBI): domain Bacteria; kingdom Bacillati; phylum Actinomycetota; class Actinomycetes; order Kitasatosporales; family Streptomycetaceae; genus Streptomyces; species Streptomyces sp. NPDC090445. The sequence goes on from NZ_JBIVXV010000051.1 coordinate 13,266, forward strand.
TTCGCGAGCGCGGCCGGATCGTCGAGGGTAACGAAGGCACGTTCCCAGGCGCTCAGCGGCACGGCCTTGATCTCGACGAGGACCTTTCCCGCGGTCGGGACCGGGTCGGGGACACGGCCGAGGTAGAACTTGGCGGCGCCCTTCATGGCGGGGTCGATGAGCATGGCGCGCATGGGGGTCCGTTCGTCAGGTGGGCCGGTTTAGGCCGAGACCGATGCGGAATCGGATTCCGGTTCCGCTAGATGACGGTAGCCGTGACGGGCCACCCCGTCAAACAGAAACGGAATGCGATTCCGCTTTCGGTAGGGTGGAGACATGCCCACGAACCCGCCACCCTCGCCTTCGACCACCCCGGTCCGCAAAGACGCCCGCCGCAACCACGAACGCGTCATGGCCGCCGCCGGGCAGGTCTTCACCACCCTCGGCCCCACCGCGCAGATCGAGGACGTGGCCCGGGCCGCCGGGGTCGGCGTCGGCACCGTCTACCGCCGCTTCGGCTCCCGCGACGGCCTGATCGCCGCCCTGGTCACCGACCGCCTCACCGGCTGGGCAATCGCGGCCCGCGCCGAACTCACCCACGCCGACCTCGACCCCTGGGACACCTTCGCCCGCCTCGTCCGCTCCTACGCCGAGTCCTGCGTCGCCGACCGCCTCCTACTGGACATCGGCTGCGCCACCGTCCTCGAACTCCTCACCGACAACCAAGGCCCCGGCGGACTGCTCACACTCCTCGACGAGGTCATCACCACCGGCATCCAGGCCCGCGCCCTCCCGCCCACCTACACCACCGGGGACGTCATCACCCTCATGACCGCCCTCGCCGGCGTCGCCGCCGTCCCCGGCCTCGACTGGCGCCCCCTCCTCGACCACACCCTCACCGGCATCCACCACACCGCCACCCGGGAACAAACCGCCTGAGCGACCGCACAGCCCTCGACGGGCCCTGACCCCGGATCCTGGACACCGGAGACACTTGGATCTTGATGGTCCAGGAGAACGGAGTCCCCGTGGGAATGAAGCACTACCCGGCCGAGTTCAAGGCGGACGCGGTCGCGCTGTACCGGTCGAGGCCGGAAGCGACGATCAAGTCCGTCGCTGAGGATCTCGGGGTGAACACCGAGACACTGCGGAACTGGATCCGGGCTACTGACGAGCGCCGTTCCGGCTCCCCTTCGACGCTGCCGGCGGCGGGCGGGAACGCGGTCGAGGCGGAGCTGGCCGCGGCTCGGCGCCGGATCCGCGAGCTGGAGGAGGAACGCGACATCCTCCGCAAGGCGACCCGGTATTTCGCGGGAGAGACGCACTGGTGAACCGCTTCCAGTTCGTTGACGATCACCAGCGCCGGTTCGGCGTGAAGCGGCTCTGCGTCATCCTGGGCATCGCCCGTTCGAGCTTCTACCACTGGCGCCGCACCGCCCCGGCCCGCGCGGCTCGCCAGGCTGCTGACGAACGGCTCGCGGCCCGGATACGCAAGGTCCACGAGGACTCCGGCGGGACCTACGGCGTCCCCAGAATCACCGCCGAGCTCCGCGACGGCGACGGCCTGGCGGTCAACCACAAGCGCGCCGCCCGGATCATGCGGACCACCGGACTGGCCGGTCTCCGCCTGCGCCGCAGACACCGCACCACCGTCCCGGACCCGGACGCTGCGAAATCGCCGGACCTGATCCGCCGCGACTTCACCGCGTCGGCGGTGAACACGAAGTACGTCGGCGACATCACCTACCTGCCCGTCGGCGGCGGGAAGTTCTGCTATCTCGCGACCGTGATCGACCTGTGCTCACGCCGCCTGGCCGGCTGGGCGATCGCCGACCACATGCGAACCGAGCTCGTCACCGACGCCCTCGCGGCGGCCCAGCGGACCCGCGGCAGCCTCGCCGGAGCAATCATGCACACCGACCACGGCGCCCAATACACGAGCCGGGCGTTCGCCGACGCCTGCCGCAGGGCTGGCGTCAAGCAGAGCATGAGCGCGGTCGGCAGCAGCACGGACAACGCCGCCGCCGAATCGTTCAACGCCAGCTTCAAAAGAGAGAGCCTCAAAGGCCGAAAGGGCTGGCCGAGCGAGCGCGAGGCCCGGCTCGACGCCTTCCGCTGGCTGCACCGCTACAACACCCGACGCCGACACTCCAGGCTCAGCGCCCGCGACGTGCCCTCGGCGATGTCGTCCACGTGGACCAGGTCCCACACCTGCCGGCCGCCGCCGTTCAGGTGGAGCGGTAGACCGAGGTGAGCCCGCGCGGCGAACCAGGCCACGACCCAGGAGTGAGAATCCGGCTTGATGGTCTGCGGTTCGCCGTAGACGGAGAAGTACCGGACGATCGCATACGACATCCCGACCTGGCCGAGGACGAGTGCGGTCTGTTCCTCGCCCTACGCCTTCGTGTTGCCGTACACGGACTCGCGGCGCTTGCGGGTGAACTCGTGGAACTGGGGCGGGATGCGCCCGTGGATGGACTCCAGGAGCTGGCGCATGGTCAGGATCTCAAGGCTGTCGGTCTCCTCGGGGTTGCCGTCACCGTAGACGCTGGCGGAGGAGACGAACACCATCCGGCGCATGCGGTCCGTCGCGGCGACGGCGTCCAGGACGTTCTGAGTGCCGGCCACGTTGGTATCGATGGCGGCCAGCGGTCACGGGTGCAGGCGGCGACATCTGCCAGGGCGGCGGCTTGGATCACGTAGTCCGAGTCCGCGACCAGCTTCCGCACCAGCACGGTGTCCCGTACGTCCCCCAGGACCACGTCCGAGTCCCCGCCCCGAACGCCGAACAGATCGCCGTACACGTGCTCGGGGTACGCGTTCATGGTGCACAGAACCACCGGGCGGGCGCCGAGGTCCCGCAACTGTGCGGCGATGCGGGAGCCGATAAGTCCGTGACGTCCGAGTCGGCCAGCATCTGCTGTGCTTTGCGGCGCCGAGACGACGTATCGGTCAGCCGCATCCCGCCATCGCTCAGCACGGTCTGAGCTTGTTCTTTATCTTCTGGCGCTCCTGAGGTGGTGCGGGCAGAGTGGGCGGTATGAAAGACAGCTCCGGCCCTGTCGCTATGGACGTAGATGACCGTCGGGCGATAGAGCACATCCTCGGTCGTCCCTTGAGCCAGATATGGCCGACGGGTGCACTGGCACCGGGTAGCCGGGTCACGGTCGTTCGTGCCCTGGACTGGGAGGGTCCTTGGCAGGTCGAGTTTGCTGGAACGATCGATGCCATGGGTGCACCCGAACCCATCCAAAATGCCCAGGCCCTCGATGGCGAGTTGACGTACTGGGTCACATTCGACACGCCGCAGTACGACAGCGGCGGGGACGGCCCCTATCGCAGGGCCCAGATCTGGGGCCGGTACCTGCGGACCGAGCCAGAGTCCGAAGCATAGACGTCCTGCAGATCATGTTGCCGCGCTCGAATCGTCCGTCGAACTGAGTCGCTCACCTGGGGGTTCGCCGGACGTGGGGGCGGCCTTCGTCTGATCATGTGCTCCGACCAAGGTGCACGTCTACGGGCGCCGCCGCCTGCGGACCAAACGCCGCCGGGCGGTCCGTGGCTCCCGGGCCGCCGCTCCCCCCGTCTCTGCGCACATCGCACTTCCGGGCCAGGAGGTGCTGTTCGCGATGGACCGGGACTGGACTCGCTTCCTCGGTCGGCTCCTGCCCACCCCATCCCGGCCGCCCAGGACCTCGTCGGCGCATTCACCGCCCACCTCCGCGCCCGCGGCTGGAGCATCCCCGACAACTACGCGAGCCTGCGCGCTCTGAAGGTGCTCGTCGCCCACCTCGGCGTCGACGCACCTCTCCTCGAAACCGACATCCGGCACCTCGCCCGCCGCGCGGACTGCTCCGCACACCACGTCATCAACCACCTCCGCACGACCGGCCACCTTGAACAAGACGCATCAACCGTCCACGGCTACGTCCGCAGGGCGTCCGCGTGCCTCGCTGCCTGGCACCGTGCCGACATCGACGGCTTCCCGGCGATCACATCATCAAGGTCCTCGAGCCGTTGAAGGGCCACACCAGACACGGCACCCCGGTCGCCGTGCGTGCGCTCCCTGTTCCGGGCCCTCAAACGAGGGAAACTCATCTTCCGCGCCCCCGCGCGAGGCGTCACACTTCCATGGCACGGCCGTTTGTCGGCGTACGACGTCGTTCGTGTGTACACCGACACTTCCCAAGCCACTGCCCGATGACCGGCTCGCCGGCGCCTCGACCGCCTGCCGTTCGTCCGCGACAGACTCAGCCTCGCCCTCGCCGCCGTGCACGCCCTCAGCATCCGCGCCGAACGGGGCCTCCTCCTCGCCGACCTCGATCGCCCGCGCGGCCGCCTGGCCGTCCGCCGACTGGGGCAGCTCGATCACACCGTCTACCTCGGCGAACTCACTCACCAGCTCATCACCAGTGGCTGGCCGATCGGCACCTGCGCTGGCCCACTTCCACCAACCCCCACCTGCTCGTCACCGCGCGCACCTGAGCCGACGGCACTCATCCGAAGATCCACCCCGGGCCATCGACAAGCCGATCGGCCGGATCGGCCTCACGGTCACCGGCCTGAGGGTCGACCGCATTCTCGACGAGGCCACGCATACTCCCGATCCCGTCCGCCTCATCCGCCTCTTCGGCCTCTCTCCGGCCGCCGCCGTCCGCTGCGTGCGCGCCGCACACCCCGACCGGTTCATCCCGCAGCCCACGGCACCGTAAGACCACGGGCTGTGCCTGGTGGAACGGACGGTCTCCCGCCCCCGCGGCGCGAGAGGGTTCGTCCTCCTGCCCCGCCGCGGGGACGTCCCCGAGAAGTTCGGAATCGTCAGCCAGTCCCGCTCTGAGCAGTTCGTGGCCGGGCTGCGGGGTGTCGTCGAACAGCAGACGCGCGGGCAGTTCACGATCGGGGACCGCGCCCTGGAGATCGAACCGATGAGGGCCCGCGGCCGGTGCGGTCGCGGTGGACGCGGAGTGGACGGTGGCGCGGTTCTGCGCCTCCAAGGGGAGTCAGCTCAACCTGTCGGGTGTGGGCACCTACCTGCGGTCCCACATCTGGGACTGCTGACTCTTGGGCATCGCGCCTCGCGTGCCGGCGGCCCGTCCTCGCCTCTGGCAGGACGGGCCGCCCTCTTCCCTGAGCCGGCGCGCGGTCAGCGCGGCCTCCGGGCAGTTGTCCGGGGCGGGCGTCGCTTGTGCGGGTCTGTGCCTGTGGCTTCGTCCCAGGTGCCGGTCAGCAGCTTGCGGGCAGGGCCAGGCGGCCGAGCGGAAGGCGGGCAGGTATCCGCCCGACTGCCCGGCGGCCTTGGGATGGTAGGACCTGTACACCGGTATGGACACCGCACCGATGCCGCTGACCTGGGTGGCCTGGATTGGCTGAGACAGCCGTTGTGGCCGGAGATGCCCCGCTCGCCGGGGACGCCGTCGGCGGCGACGGCGTGCAGTTCCGCCGTGCCGGCAGACAGGTCTCGGGCGAGGTCGGTCTCCTCGTGACCCAGCGTTTGCCGGCCAGGCTCGCCACGGCCATGCCGACATCGGTGGTCAGTGGCGCTGTCTGCCGGTCGGAGCCGTGCACTTCAGGTCCGAGCCGGAGCCTCAGCCATGGGCGAGGGTACGGTCGAGGAGGGGGAGCAGGCGGTCCCAGTGGCGCCGCAGTGCGGAGGGGTTGAAGGCGTCGGTGTCGGACATGGTGAAGCCGTGGACGGTGCCGGGGTAGATCTCGGAGGTGTAGTCGACCTTCGCGGCGTCCAGGGCCCGGTTGAGCTCGCACAAGGCCTCGGGCGTCAGGTCGCTTTCGGCATGGCCGAAGTGGACCTGGGCAGTGATCTTGGCGAGGGCGTCGGGCCCGTCCGCGCCCACGGGACCGTGGAATGCGGCGACGGCGGCCACCCGGCTGGGGTGGGCCGCGGCGGTGCGCATCGCCAGAAGGCCGCCCACGCAGTAGCCGGTCACCGCGACCGGTCCGGTGGCGACCTCGGGCTGGGTGGTGAGGAACCCGAGATAGGCGTCGGCGTCGCGCAGTACGCGTTCGGCGGTGTGCGCCTCGATCAACGGCATGAGCTGGGCCATGAGCGCGGGCCGGGCCTCTTCTCCGATGTGCTCGGGAAGGTCGACCAGCGGTGCCGGGCCGTGCCGGTAGAAAACGTTGGGGACGAGCACGTAGTACCCGTACCCGGCCAGTTCGCTGGCCATCTCCCACAGCACGGGCCGGATGCCGAAGCCGTCCGCGTACATCAGCACCCCTGGGTGCCGCTCGCCGTGGTCGGGGAATGCGGCGAAGGCGTCCGCCTGGCCGTCCGTGGTGGGAATCTGCAGCGTCTTGGTGGGCATGAACTCTCCTGACGTGGTTGATATGCCGAGCCTGTGATCAACACGACGGAGGAGGAGCACGTGCAGCAGCGCAAGACCCTCGATCGAACAGCGGGACCGCACCGGCCCGTACGGCGCTCAGAAGAGCACCGGGTCACCGATCTGTGTGTGGCGCAACGCCGTCCCGGTATTCATAGCCGCACAGCATAGCCCACTGGACAAAAGCCGTCGCCAACACCCCGGTTCCGCAGTGCGGTTCACGAGGGCTACCCCGGCTCCCCATCCGATACGAGCGCAAGGGCAGCAACTCGCCTTCTTCGGTGTCGATGGCAGCCAGATGTGGTTCTGGGCGCTGTCGTGCGGCGGCGGGTTGCGCAGGCCGGTGTCGGGGGGCGTTTCGGATGCGGTCCTCGCAGGCCCATATGCGATGGCGGAGTTCGAGGTCGGCGAGCTGGCCCACGGGTGTCGGTGGCGAAGCAGGTGAGGCGGTGGCCGTCGCTGCCAGTAAAGCGGAGCTGGGCTCCGGGGTGCGGCCGTTCCTTGCGGACGATCAGCCATACGCCCTTGGGCCAGGAGGTCAGATCGGGCATGTCCGTGATCTCCGCGACCCAGGCGCCAGGCCGCTCGGTGCCGCCGGCGTCGAAGGCCAGCGTCCATGCCCGCTTCGGGATCTTCAGCACGGCCTGGTGGATGGCCCCAGTGATCGTCACTCCGACGGGGCTAGGAACTGCCGTCAAAGTGACTTTGGGTTGGATCACGGTGTCGTGATACGTCGCCATGAACCGTCCGATGCCGAGTGGGAAATCATGCGTCCGTTGCTGCCCCGGCCTGAGCTGGGGCGGCCTCGGTTGGACGACCGCACGGTCCTCAACGGGACCGTGTGGAAGTTCCTCACCGGCGTCGCCTGGCGGGACCTGCCCGAGCGATACGGGCCGTGGACGACACTGCACACCCGTTTCCGCAGGTGGGCGGCGGACGGCACGTTCGACCGGATACTCCGTTCCGCGCAGGCGCAAGCCGACGCCGCAGGCAACATCGACTGGCTGGTGTCGATCGACTCCACCATCGTCCGCGCCCACCAACACGCCGCCGACGCCCGGAAAAGGGGCTCCGCAACCCGGCCCTCGGCCGCTCCCGAGGCGGGCTGACCAGCAAAATCCACCTGGCCTGCGACGGGACCGGCCGCCCACTCGACTTCGTCCTGACCAGCGCAGCGCCCGGCGCTGCCGCCCTGCCCGCGCGGTCGATTCCCCGCCTGGTCGTCACCGGGGAGCACGACGTCTTCCTCCCTCCGCGGCAGCTCGGCCCGGCAGCGCGCGGCACACTCTGCGCTGAGCTGGGTGTGGTCTCCGAAGCCGGACACCTCGTGGTCGAAGAGCACCCCGCATATCTGGCTGCTTTGCTGGAGAGTCCGGGCCAGCCTGCCTCCGATGTTCTCATGGGGTAGCCGACCTCCGAGTGCCGTGTCTGCCGACCGTCCAACCGCTCTCCGGGGCGCTCCTATCGCTACCCAACTCGTACGCTCCCCGGCCCCGCATGTTGCCCGGGCCATGAAGCGCCCGGGGTTCGCCCCATGGCGCCGGTGCCGCCGATATCTCCGTGTCCAGGCCGGAGTTGCGGACGGTCTCCACCAGCAGCACACCGCCGGCCTGCGAGACCACCGAGCGGCCACCGACCTCGACACGGACACACGGATATGACCCGCTACCCTTCTTCACCTGGAAAGTGCCTCATTCGGCGGCACGTAAAGGGCCCTCAGCACGTCCTATCGTTGCAGGTCAGGGGCGCTTTCGCTTTCCCGGTCACCTACCGGACACCCCGCTCGGTGAAAGCACGAGGTTAGGGGACAAGGATGACCTTGCCGAGGTTGCGGCGTTGCTCGATGAGGGTGTGGGCTCGGGCAGCTTCGCCGAGGGGGATCTCTTCGTGTACGGCGGTCTGCAGGGTGCCCGCGTTGCGCATCTGCCAGAGCTCGCGAAGCCAGCGGTCGTAGAGTTCAGGCTTGCCGACGGCGATGGCCCGTATCTGGAACCCGATCACCGAGGCGCCGCGGACGAGGAGTTCGTAGGCTTCCACAGTGCCGCCGCCGGAGCTGAAGGCCACCAGCCTGCCGCCCGTCGCCAGGGCCCGCACGGCTGGCCCGAGCAGGTCGCCGCCGACGCCGTCGAGGATCACGTCGTACGGGGCGCCCCAGTCGGCGTCTTCGTACAGGACGACCTCGTCGGCGCCCAGCCCTCGGACGAAGTCGGCCTTGTCGGCGCTGCTGACGGCGGCAACGACGCGTGCTGCCCCGCCGGCCTTGGCGTACTGAAGGGCGAGCGTGCCCACTGCACTGGCCGCCGCCGTGACAAGCACCGACTCGCCGGGCTCCATGCGCGCGGCCTCGTAGGCACCGCGCGCCACCAGCCCGCTGCGGACCAGCGCGACCGCCTCCACGGCACTCGCGCCGTCCGGGATCCGGGAAGTCATCGCGGTGTTCAGGACCGCGAACTCGGCATAGGCATCGGCGAAGCACAGCCCGGTAACCCGGTCTCCGATGGCGAAAGCGGTGACTCCTGCACCTGTGGCGACGATCTCCCCGGCGACCTCGCCGCCGAACGGGATCGGCTCGCTGCCCTCCCGCACCTTCCGCACGGTGGGCAGTGTCACCCCGACCGCCTCCACCCGGATCAGTACCTCCCCGGCTCCAGCCCCGGGCCGGTCGACCTCCTCGGCAAACAGCACCTCAGGCCCACCGTTGACCTCATGGCGAATGCGCAGCACAGGACCTCCCCGATCAATTTCGTTGGGCATCCCAACGATAGGCCGAAAGTCGTGGGACCGTCCAATGAATTCTGGTTGGGCTGACTGCGTGTCAGCCTTCCCCATGCGCCTGGTCCCTGTCGACCTGGATCGTCGGCCGCGTCGCGGCATGCGGCCAGGGCCTGGTTGCCGACGCGGATGCCGTGGGGGGTGAAGCTCGTGCACCATGCGGCGCCGGCCGTGGCCGCCGAGTGCGACTCTGTCGCCCCGTCGGCCGGGCGTGGAGCGGGAGAAGGGCGTGGCCGAACGGATGGCGCTCAAGTGGGCTCGGGCGCAGATCCAGGGGGTGGCCCGGCGTGATCCCCTCCCGGATCCGGCCCGGCTGGAGATGGCGGAGCGACAGCTTCGCGCTGCCAGGCCGTGGCGCGCGGGATCCCCTTCGGAGGGCTACTCGCGGGGAGCAGGAAGTCCACCTCCCGTGACGTTGCCCGTGGGCTGTCAATCACCTGCGTCCAGTGTTGAGGTGAGCCGTTCGAGCAGGTCGGCGAGCTGAGTCTGCTCGTCCCCGCTGAGCCCGGCGAGGAGTCGACGCTGGTTGTCCAGGTGGACGGCGATGAGCTCGTCGGTCAGTTCGACGCCCTCGGGAGTGAGGGCGATGAGACGTCCGCCCGATGCCTTGGCCGGGGCCGTCTTCGCGGTCAACACCGCTCTGGTCGCCGCGCTCGGCGTCCCCGCCGCCCGCCTGACCTGGCGCGGCAGACGCACACGTGCGGCCGCGCTCAACGCGGTCATCTTCGCGCTCTCCTTCGCCGCTTTCGCCGCTCTTCCCCGGTTCGTCAGCGGGCCGGACACCATTGCCGCCGTCCTGGCGGTCGCGGTGCTCTACACCGCCGGCGAACTCGTCCCCGCACCCTCGCAGGGCCTGTCCGCTCAGGCTGCCCCCGATCACCTGGGGGGCGGTACCTGTTCGGTCTACCAGCTGTCCTGGTCGGTCTGTCGCACCATCGCACCCATGCTGCTGGGGTTCCTGCTCGACGCAGGGCAATGGCATCTGTGGACGGTTCTCGCTCTCATGGTCCTGACCGGCGCGGCGATCCTCCTCTGCGCAGAGCGGTCCCTGTCGGCGCACGCGGTCACCACCAGCCAAGCCCCTGCTACCACCGCTCCCCAGGAGGTCACGACCTGATGACCGAGAACTCGCACGGCATGCTCCGGTCCTTCCCGGTCCTCCCTGCCGACGTGCCGTCCTTCGACACCGCGACGACTCCGCACGACCCGGTACCCATGTTCGTGCGGTGGCTGACGGAGGCGGTCGAGCAACAAGTCCCCGGACCCCACGTCATGACGCTGTTCACCACCGAAGCCGATGGACCGGCCTCCTCCCGCGTACTCATCTGCAAGGACGTCAGCCAGGACGGCCAGTGGTATTTCGCGGCCGTCGCCGACAGCCTCAAGGGCCACCAGCCGGACGGCTCCCATGCGACACTCACTTTCCACTGGCCCCGGATCGGCCGCCAGATCCGCGTCCGCGGCACGGTCGCCCCGGCAGCGCCCGAGGTCGTCGCCGCCGACTACTCGGCCCGCCCGCCTGGCTCTCACGCCGGGGCACTCGCCCACCTGACGGCAGATCGTGACCTGATCGCCCCGGCATGGACCCTCTACTCCCTCATTGCACATGAGGTCGAGCTCTGTCAGGCCGACCATGACCAGCGACACACCCGCCTGCGCCACGAGCGCACCGGCAGCACGTGGCAACTCGAGCGGCTCCGGCCGTGAGCGCAGCCGTCGCCGTGCAGTCCGGGGCCGCTTCATTCGAATCGGGCCACGTGCGATTCGAACGGAGTGCCCATTCCCCCCGACCGGGTTTACGGTGCCTCGTGGACCCTGGTCAGCAGGGCCCTTAGCTGATGCTGCTCCTCCGGGCTGAGCGGTGCCAGCAGCTCGGCGTTGGCGGCTTCGGCCAACGCCGCACAGCGGGCGAGGACGACCTTGCCCTCAGGGGTGATGGTGACGGCGTTCTTGCGGCCGTCGGCGGGGTCGGGGGTGCGCAGCACCAGCCCCGACTCCTGAAGGTGATTGAGGATGCCGACCATGTCTTTAGGGTCGACAGTGAGCCGACGCCCCAGGTCGGCCTGCGCGACGGGCCCGTACTCGGCCGTCGCGGCCAGCACCCCGTGGTGCGTGAGCTTCAGCCCCTCCGCGGCGATCGCGTCGGCGACCAGAACCCGACCGCGCGCCGCGACGCGGCCCACGAGCCAGGACGGCAGGGACTGGATGTGCGCGAGCGCTGACGCCATGATCCCCAGCCTATCGCAAATTCATTGGAGCCCCCCATGACTCTTCTTCTCTCGCCTAGACTCCCGAGGAAAGCGGATCGGGAAGTCCTATGTCGCGCGGTCGCCATGAGGCCGACGGTGGACCCGCTGTGCTGTTCGCCGAGGAGGCTGACACGCCTGAGGGCGGGGCCGGAGAGCCAGTGATCCGAGTCGAGGCGGTGGGTGGGGGCACGCTTGGGCCGACACCGCCGCCGGCGCCCATATCGTCCATCCAGGCTGCTGGGGCGGTGCGAACCGGAGCTGGCTCGTTGCCGCTTGCACCCCGTAGCGGAGACCTCAACGCCCGTGCCGCCAGCCCCCGTCGGAGTCGTCGGTCAACGACTACTGCGGCAGCCCGCGGCAGCCGAAGAAGAGCCCTGGCGCAGGAACGAGTCAGCGATATCGCATCAGCAAGCGGATCGTCCAGACCGTCGTGACGGGCCGCGACCGCCGTCTTGTCGTGGTTGGAGCACCACCGCGCCCTCGGGCGGATGGAGGTAATGGCCGCACACGACTCGGTCCCAGACGTCCGGGGTGTCCCGGCCGAGTGAGTCAGCCCCGCACCCAGTGCGGCTTGAGGTCAGGATCCGCCAGGATCCGGCCGACCTGGGGCGGCGAGATATCGCGAAGACCGTGTCCGCGACCTGCACTTCGGGCCGTAACGCCTCGGACGTCCAGGACCAGCCCGTCCGGGCCCAGTGCAGTGAACCGGCCCACCGGTCCAGCTCGACCACGACCCCGTCATCCCGCTTCCCGCCATCCCATTCGCCCGGTAGCCACCCCGAGAGACGATCACGGCGTGTGACCAGCGGGCCGGGCAGGACGGGGCCAGACCAAAGAACCCGTCCGAGTCGATACAGCACCACCTCCGTCAACGTCTGACGGCCCAACGAAGGAACACCAACACCGCTCCGCGAACTTCCACGGAGCAGCACGAAAGGGCTATCCGTTGGCGGCCCGGAGCAGGATGTCTTCGTACGCGGTCGTGGAGGACGGCGGCTGCGGCTTCGGAGAGCGGGAGCGTGCTGTCCAGGGGAACACGGAGCGCTGCGGCGAGGTGCGGGTAGGTGACGGGGCCGCCGCGGCGGAGCGGGTCAGGTAAAGAGTGAGAGAAAAAATCGTCCACCGGCCGGGCTGCTGCATGGAACCTCATTTACGCCTTCTACTTCGACGACGACAACACCAGCGACAACCCCATCTACCTGCAGTCCACGCAAGCCCGAAGGCCGCGACTACGACCTGCAGATCAAGAGACTGCGCCAGGCCGGAGCGCCAGAAGCCTGGATGGCCCGGGCCTTTCCCCGGCAGGCAGTCCAGCACAATCAAGCGGAACAGCGACACAGCCCATCCTCGTCCACCGACCGAGGCCCGCGCATGCCCGGACCGGACCTGCAGCCGACGGCGGCACCCGCGGCCACGAAGTGTTGCTCACCCGGGCCGGCCGCCAGCACTGCGTCGCAGGCGACATACTCTGGCCCCACACCGAGCTGGATCGGCTGCTGCGCCGTACGCCGCCGCCCGCAACCGGGCCGACCAGGCCGACCAGGCCGACCAGCACGGCGTCGCCGGGGAACGGGCCACCAGCCGTGATCGGTTCTTCGTCGGGGCCACGCGGATGTTACGCCTCGCCAAAAGAAGGAGTCTGTGTGATGCGCCGTACCCTCCCAGTCGCCGTCCTGACCTCCGCGGCCTGCCTGTTCGCGCTTGCCGGGTGCGGTACCACCCGGGCGGGGGCTGGTATCGGCGTCAGCGCGTCAGCGTCCGCCTCCGCTTCCACCACGCCCGACTGGGCGAAGGCAGCGGAGGCCGCGGCCGCGGCGGAACGGCAGCAGCACGACCAGCAGTTCCCCGAGATCGTCGCCCGATGCGCGGACACTGCCGCTGCCACATCGAGTAGCGGGCCGAGTGCGTCGCAGGATCCTCAGGCGGGCAGGTACGCCGAGAACCACGCCTACAAGATCAAGGGCAGGCTGAGCGCCCGGGCCGAGTGTGTGGGGCGGGCACACGCGGCCCGGATCACCCAGGCCTTCACCATGGCTGGCAAAACCGCGCCCACGACTGGCCTCGCGCTGAAGAAGGCCTTGGACGAGCTCGGCTATCCGACCACCGGGGCCGAGATCAACGACCCGGGTCTCATTCTGGAGTTCGCCCTCATGGTCAAGGGCACTGGTGCCTGTGTCAGCGGCACCCTGGCCATCCCCGGGCAACCCGGCACCGTGACCCGAGTTGAGGCACACGGCCCGTACATGGAGGGCGGCTGCGTCGAGCCGCGCGGCGGCCACTGACCCGCACGGACCCCCAAGAGGCAACTGTGCACGGAACGCGCGGCAGCCGCCCCCTGCTGCCGCGCCCCACAGCTGGAGCAGCTGCCGGTGATCCGCCGCTGGATCCTTTCGCGAGGCCACACGACCGGCGAGCGGGCCGCCGACTGGAGACGCCGGGGACCGTGAGACACCGCGGACACCGGGATCGGGGCGCAGCCGGGCCAGTGCCCCACCCGCAAACCGTCACCAGGCCGGTGCTGGACGCGGCCCTCGGACCTCGCGTGCCCGGGGGCCGGTGTCGAGCTACCGCCGACCGTGTCACTCGCCTCCGGCCTGTCCATCGGGCGGCGCGCCGCGACGCAACGAGTGGTGACCGCAAGGCCCCGGTCACCACTCGGCCGGCCGACCGGCGCGCGAAGCCCGGGCCGGCTCCTCGGACCGGGAGGGGCCGACCCAGGCGGGGTTCACTCGTCGTAAAACTCCCGCAGGTGATCGATGAAGCTGACGTCCTCGTCGGCGGCTCCGGCGCCACCTGCCTCAGGACCTCCCTCGATCCGCCTCCAAAGAGCAGCAGTGACCGAAGGAGCCCAGTCGGATTCCGATCGGTGCGCCTGATCAGCCTCATAGCGATGCCCTTCGAACTGCACGACATCCCGCAGTCCGTACTGCACGCCTGGATCCCGCGCCTGGACCATTTCATCTTCCCTATCTGGCGCTCTGCTTCCCCGACCGCCCGGCGACACCGGCAGACCTCCACGCCACGACGGCCCTCGGCCTCGGCCTTCCCCGCCGCCATACCTACGGAGCCGGAGTGAACTCCACATACCACTGGGCACTGGACCGGAACCGCCAGATCACCCCCTCGAACTGCTCACGCAGCCGCTCGGGGTACGGGCCGAACCTGCCGATCGGCAGGTAGGCTCGATGAACTTCCACTGTCGCTTCACCGAAACCTCGGCGGTCGCGGTTCAGGACCCGGGCGAGGCAGTGGCGACTCGAACCCAGGTGGATTCCCGTTCGCGCCGTCGGCGGGCGGCGCGAACGGGACGCGGCTCAGCTAATCGGGCCGAAGATCTCGGTGCGGTCGAAGTCGGCTTCCATGCCGTCCAGCACCGCTCCCAGTTGCTTCTCCTCGTACTTGAAGTGCGTCTCCATGACCGCCTCGATCCCGTCCAGGTGGCGGTGTGCCACCTCCGGGTCGGTCGAGTCGGACACCGCCTTCTGCAATCCACCGATGAGGTGCTCAATCATGTTGTGGTCCTGAGTCAGCTTCGCGACCACCGGCGCCAGATCGGGGCGCGCCCGTACCAGTTCCGGGAACAGCGAACCGTCCTCGGCGCGATGGTGGCCGGACAGGGCAGCGCAGAACCCGTGGCAGAACAACAGCAGGTCGGTGGCAGCGTCGGCGGGGTCACCGCCGTCCAGTCCCGCCCGCGCCAGCGCATTGCGCAGCTTGCCGTGCACCCGCTGCAGTTCCCCGCCCCAGGCGGTGACGCGGTCAGTCGGCAAGAACGCCCTCCCGTCGCAGCCAGGCCGCGCACGCGGTCGTCCAGGACGCAGTGTGCGGCTCGCGCGCAATGAACTTATGCGGCTCGCCGCCGTATTCCACGCCGTCGGCCAGGCCGATACCGTGGCTGCCGCCCGGGTAGACGTGCAACTCCACCGGTACCGCGGCCGCCGCCAGCGCCTGGGTCCACTCCAGGGCGTTGGGCAGGCCCGGCGGGTCCTGAGCGGCGGCCCATACGAAGGTCGGGCACACCGACGCGTCCACATGCTTGGCCGGGGATAGCTCGTCCTTGATGGGCAGCAGGTCGCCGAGCAGGTTCTCGACCACCGACGGCGGCAGCAGGTCGAGGTCGGCCAGTGCATAGGCCAGGATCGCGAAGTCCGGTCGGGGCGGGTCGGCGACGCCCTCTTCGATGGACAGGACCCGTCCGGTCATGAGCAGGCCGGCAAGTTGGCCGCCCGCGCTTGATCCGATGACGCCGACCCGGCCGACGTCGAGGCCGTGGTCGCCGTTGCGGATGTGGTCCAACCCAGCCCGGGCGTCTTCGAGCGGGGCCGGGAACCGGTCCGGCAGCAGCCGGTAGGACAGGACGAAGGCGTGGATGCCGAGGCCGGACAGCCAGCGCGCGTAGCCTTCGCCCTCGTGCGGTGGAAGTTCCCGGAATCCGCCGCCGGGCAGGACGAGGACGGCGGGTCGGGGGCCGAAGAACCGGTCCTCGGCGGGGTAAAGCGTGATCTTCTGTGAAATTGGGGCGGGAATGGCCGTAGCCACCTTTCGATATGACGCCTCCATGCCTGACGATCCATCCGCCACCGGCACGCGACGCTGCCTGGAACTATAACCGCGAAGACCAGATGGGCGGTTGCGTCGCGCTACCGCAATGGCGTCAGGGTGAGCACGCAGTCTCCGAGGACGGGCCTTCCCCCGTGAAGGTGGGCACGCGGGGATTGATCACGCGGCGAGCGTGAGTTTAACGCTGTGGTGTCGGCGTTCGTATTCGTCGGGGCT
>NZ_JBIVXV010000052.1:0-23001 GCF_044769385.1 Streptomyces sp. NPDC090445
CGAGGCCGTAGCCATCGCCCCGCACCACAAAACGGCCCCGATCAACCCACCTGTGAAGGTCCCACGCACCCGGGATTCTTAAGTCACTGGTATTGAGGCTAGGAGTTGTCGCCAAGGCGCCAGGCCCACATCAGGAGCGAGGCGAGGGTGACGGCTGCCGTGTAGGACTGGGCAGTCTTGTCGTACGTCGTACCGGGTGGCGATGCCGCGCCCTTGCTTGAGGCGGTTGAAGCACCTTTCCACGACGTTGCGACGCTTGTACACCTCGCGGTCGAAGGCCGGCGGGCGGCCGGATCCATCGCAGGCCAAGTGGACTTTGGTGGTCAGTCCGCCTCGGGACCGGCCGAGGGCCGGGCTGCGTCCAGAAGAAGAGCGCCGCTCTCAGGGCGGTCCTCAGGTCGTTACCACGGCGCACGTCACGTACGCGGTCCCGGTGATTTCTTCACTGTCGTTATTCCTGATGCGCCACTCCCACCCGGTGTTGCCGGCCGTGGGAGCCGATGTTTCGGCAGTCCCCATGCCGAAGTTGTTGATCCGGTGGCCCCCGCTGAGAGCGGTCTTACCAGCTGGGCATTCAAGCTCGAAAGTGAGCGAATTCCCGGGCACGGGAACACCGAACGTTGTCGACACCACTTCATGCCCCGTGAAACCGCCGTTCGCGGGAGGCGGTGTGGTCGTCGAAGTCTGGTTGCAGTTGGCGGTTTGGTCGCCCTGGTTGTTGAACCCCTGGTTGATGTTTCCGCACAGCAGAGGCGACAGGATGGGCAGGAGAGGGCCGTCCTGGGCGTTCGCGGCTCCGCTCCCGACGGCAACCATGGCGGTTGCCGCACTCAGCAGGACCGCCAGTCGATGGGACTGCTTCATCGGGACACTCCTTGGTCTCAGCACGTCGCAACGCCAGAGCTGCGAAGCAGAAGCTAGCCCAGTCCCGATCCGGAGCCCCGTAGCCACGCCGCCCATATCCCTGGCGTCCGTCGGCCCGGTATCGAAAGGAGGCACGCCGACACCGCGGGCCTGGGGGCACCTCCCAGCGGCCCCCAGGAGAGGGATTTCGACGACACGGCCTAGCCTCGCCGTTTCACTTGGGTGCGGCTGACTGTAGGGCGGAAACACGAAAGTGCCTTCCTGACCTGGGACGATGAACCTTGCTGAGGGGTTCTGTCGGTCCAAGCGGAGGGCACTTTCTGCGTGCAGGCTATCGGGTTGCGTCCCAAGGCCCACGTCAGTGCCGATGGTTCGGGGGTGGTCGGTCATGCCGGATCACGGTTGCTGGCGGATCTTGCCGATGCCACGGGCCTGACCGCCGCGTACTCCGCCGCGCTCAGGCCGCTTCGGCCGCGTGGGAGCGGACATGATCCCGGACGGGTCGCCACCGACCTGGCGGTGATGCTCGCCGACGATGGCGAGGCCATTGCGGACCTGGCCGTGCTACGGGACCAGGACGAAGTGTTCGGTCCGGTCGCCTCGACACCGACGGCCTGGCGGCTGCTCGCCGACGTTGACGAGCGGGCACTGGCTTGTCTGCGCTCGGCCCGCGCCCAAGCCCGGGAGGTCGCCTGGCTGCAGGCCGCCGAGACCGGTGAGGGCATACCCGCTGCCCGGGCCGCGGGACGCATGCTGCCCGGCCTCGTCCTGGACATCGACGCCACACTGGTGGCCTGCCACTCCGAGAAACAGCAGGCAGCACCCACCTACAAGGGCGGCTTCGGCTTCCACCCCCTGCTGTGCTTCCTGGCCAACACCGGCGAGGCGCTGTCCGGGCGGCTGCGGCCCGGGAACGCCGGCGCCAACACCGCGAGCGACCACATCGCGGTGCTCGACCAGGCACTCGCGCAGATCCCCGACGCCCACCGGCACGGCACCGACATCCTCGTCCGCACCGACAGCGCCGGATCCGCGAAAGCCTTCCTCGCTCACGTCCGTGACATGCGGCAACGAGGAATCCGTACCTTGTTCTCGGTCGGATACTCCATCACCGAGCCGGTCCGCCGCGCCATTCGGGCCATGCCCGACGATCTGTGGCATCCCGCCCTGGACCAAGACGGGACACTGCGGGATGGCGCCGAGGTCGCCGAGCTGACCGGCATGGTCGACCTGGACGGCTTTCCGGCTGGCACCCGCATCATCGTGCGCCGTGAGCGGCCGCACCCCGGAGCCCAGCTGTCCCTGTTCGACCAGGACGAGGGCCTGCGCCATCAGGTGTTCCTCACCGACACCCCCTACTCCGGTGGTGGTTCCGCGCAGTTCCTGGAGGTCCGCCACCGCGGGCATGCCACTGTCGAGGACCGCATCCGGTGCGGCAAGACCACTGGCTTCGGCCGCTTCCCCTCCCGCGGCTTCGGCATCAATGCCGTCTGGCTCGAACTCAGCCTCGCGGCGATCGACCTGCTGGCCTGGATGCGCGTCCTGCTGCTGGAGGGGGAATTGGCCACGGCCGAGCCGAAGAAGCTCCGCTACCGGCTGCTGCACGTCGCCGCCCGCCTCACCCGCGGCGGTCGGCGCCTGCGCTTGCGGATATCGGCGACCTGGCCCTGGAGACACGAACTGGCCACGGCTTTCCACCGCCTCGCCGCACTGCCCCGTCCCGTCGGCTGACCAGCAAACCCCTGACCGCCCACGACCCGAAAGACCTTGGAGAACCCGACCCCCGCGCCGGGACTCCGCCATGCCCAAGCAACGAAACCACCCCGCCCACCCGACAGCAGATGAACAGCGGCGTCTCATCACCTCAACCGAAACGGCGAGGTTAAGAGACGTAAAGACGCCGGTTCCTCGCGTACTCCTCTCCGTCCCACTTGCCGGACCCGCACCATCTGGCAGTACTGGCACGTCCCGGCTTTGTCAGGGCCGCTCCCGCCCTCCCCGGCATCACCCGGATCAGGCTGCCCTCAGCTCCACCTCCCTGCTACGACAGATCGGCGGTGGAGGTCTCTCACCTCCACACGAATCACAGCGCCTCACGGCGCAACTCGAAGACGATCCAGGCACCGGACACCGCCGCGAGCCTTTTACCCGTGGCCACACCTCCTTCTTCCACAACTCCACCGCGTGCTCGTCGCGTTCGAGAGCACGGCGGGCGGGTGCCTGCCAGGACCAACCGTGCTGCTTCAGCAGCCGCCACACCGTCGCCACCGACACGCTCACGCGCAGCCGGCGGCGGATCACCGTCTGGACCCGAGCCAAGGTCCACCGCTGATCGTCGAAGCCATGCGCTGTCGGACCCTTGCCGAGTTCCTCCTCGAGTACGGCGAACTGGGTATCTGTGACGGTCGGGGAGTTCGCCGGGCCAGCAGAGCGCAAGGCCTCCATGCCACCCTCGCGCCAGGCACGGCGCCAGCGTTCCACCGACCGCACACTCACCCGCAGGTCCTTAGCGATCACCGTAGTCTTCACACCCGCCGCGAACCGCTCGCCGGCCTGAAGCCGGATCCCCTCACGAAACGCCCGACGCTCTGGTCAGGCCCCCGCCCTCCGGATACCTCACCTCACCGGCATACCGCAGGGATCACCAACCGTCACTACCCGACGACAACCCGAAATCCTCAGTAGGAGGTCGTCCTCCGCCTTCAGCGCGACTAGGTACTCGCGCCCACGCATCGCGAAGGTCGCAATGCCGACCTTGTTCGACTCCGCCAGGGCCCGCTGCAGCAAGGCATACACCTTTCCGTACTGCTCGCCGCGGGGGCCTCGGTTTTCCAACCGGTGGCGTCTTGACGGGCTCTGTGACCTGGGGTTGAACATAGCGAACATGTCCACGATGTGCGGCTCGCGAGCCCGTGATCACTCGATCGTGTCGGACGATGCACCTTGCTACGGATGTGTGCGCGTTCGCGGCACTGGGCGGCCCGGACAAGATGGACGGCAAGATCTGCGGGCAGGCGATCTTCGCCCAGCGGCGGATCGACGTCCCATGGGACCTCATCCGCGGCCAACGCCACAACACGGTTCAACCCCAAACCTCCGGACGTCTGGCGGTGAACGGGGCGTTCAGGCAGCCAATGGTTCGGGTTTGGCGATGGTCCGATTCCTGCATCTCAGGCAGGTATGGAGCCTAGCCTGAGCCGAGGCTCTCATCGGGCCGGAGACGAAGTGAGCCAGGGAGGGCCAAGGAATGCCAGTAGAGATACTCCCCGACCGAGCCGGGCGGGAAGTCGACTTTGAACCCCTGCTGGACGAGCTCCTTGCGATCTTCTGCCCGGACTGGCAGTTGCCGCCGATCATGGAAGGCGAGCACCGGTACCACTGCAACGAGGTGAAGCGATACCAGCTCGGCGAGGCCGCAGCCCAAGATCCCGCAGCTACACGGCGGCACGCCGACCTCCTCACGCATGCCGCCGTGCACGACCAATGCCGAAGTGGCGTACGGCAACTCATCCAGCCCCTTGTGACAGCCTGCGGCTACCGTCAGGTTCAGGCAGCGATCACGGATTACATGCGGAGGGGTTCCGATCCCGAAAGGCTCGGTGCCAGCATGGCCTGGTACTTCGCTCGCCCTGGGCTCCAGTACGCCTCCATGGAGGACTTGCGGCGGGGAGTGCCCACAGAGGAGAGCAAGGCGGCGCTGGAGGCGCTGGCCGATCTCCGCAACGAGTACCAATCGGCCTGCCTCTCCGCGTTCCTGGCATGCGAGGACCCAGAGACGCGCCAGGACCTGTCGCTGGAACTCAGCCTCGACCCGGCGGACTACCCCGCCGGCCTCCGAACCAGTCATGAGAAGGCCAGGCTCATCATCCAGGCAGACCCCGAGCGATATCGCCGGCTTCTGGAACGTTGCACGCACACACCACCGCTGGCCTAGGATCGACGAAATCGATCGAGGCGTCGCAAGCTTGACAACGACGATTGGGACTCAGTCGCACCCGAGCTGGTCACAGGACCGTTGTTGGTGTTCGAGGATTTGGGTCTCAAGTTCGGCGATCCGTTTGTCAGCGAACCGAACGTTGTCCCGGGCTGCGGCTAGTTTCTCGATCAGCGACTTGTTCTCTGCGGCCAGTTCTCGGACCTGCCTCTTCAAGGTGCCGTTGTCGGTAGTGATCCGGATGATGTCTTCTTCGGTCCACTGCGTCTGCAGGTCCTTGATCTGGCCGAGGAGGTCGCCGAGCTGTTCGCGCTGGGCGAGGATCTCGGCGTTCGCGGCCTTGAGTGCGTCCTCGGCGTTGAGCGCGCGCTCGCGCCAGGATGCCTCCATGGCGGCCTGCTCGTCCCTGCGATCTTGAATGCGGCGGCCGGCGGCCCGGCTCATCGCCTCGCTTACCAGCGTCTTGGCGTCGGCGTGTTCGTAGAGGAAGGTGCGGGAGACGTCCGCCTGGCGAGCGACCGCGGCCATGGTGATCGGTGTTCTCGTCTTGGCCAGCCGTTGAAGGGCGTCCTGGATCCGCTGAAGAGCCGCGTCTGTCTTACGCCGCCGGGCGGCGAGCGCTTCGGCGGTGCGGGCGGCCGGAACCGTGGGGGCGCTCAGTCGTCGTTCGGCCATGTGTCCTCCTGGTCGTCGTTGTCGTCGTGGGTGAGGGCGGCCAGGTCGGTGGCTCGGAAAGCGAGGGACCACATGCGCTGGAAGTAGTCCTGCGGCCTGCGCAGGTCTATGGCCAGGGCTTCGTCCAGCAGACCGAGGCCGGACAGGGCCTTCTCCAGCCCCTCAATGGCGCGGGCGGTCGGCTCGAAGACCTCGTGGAGGTAGTCTGCGGTCGCGTCGTCCGGGGCGCGTTCGGCCAACGACCGCCACTGCTCCGCCTTGCGCCGCCAATAGAGGAGGTCGGCGCCGGACATGACGAACTTGTCGCAGGTGTGGCAGTCCAGGTTCCAGGGGCAGGCGTCGCCGCGGACCACCGGCTGAAAGGTGCAGACCCCGCCTTCGGCCGGGGTGCTGCGGCGGGAGAGGTCCAGGGCCATCGCCCGGGCCTCTTCCTGGGACAGGCCTTGGTCGGGTGAGACCAGCAGCGTTCCGGGGACGACGGAGCCCGGGCCACTGACCCAGACTCGTTGCAGGACGTCGTCGATCTCCGAGGAGGCGACCTTGGCGTAGTGCTCAGTCATCTGCTGGGAGAGATGGCCCAGGTACTTCTTGATGTGGTGCAGCCCGGCGCCGTGCCTGAGTAGGTTGGTGGCCAGTGTGTGCCTGGCCTGGTGGGGAACCCATGCCCCGATGTCGAGGTCTTCCAGCCAGCCGCTGAAGCCGGAGCGGAAGAAGGTGTAGGAGATCGACACTGTGCCCTTGGGGTTGCGTGACCGGGAGGGGAACAGGGCCAGCTTGGCCCGCTCGGCCGCGGTGGGGGGCCGGCCGTGGCGGTCCTCGAAGCGCTCCAGGGTGATCTGCTGGCGGCGCTGGAGCCTCGTGTAGAGCGGCTCGGGGATGCGAATGGCCTCGTCGAGGTTGCCGACCTTGGTCTGGTCGTGCCAGAGGAAAGGGACACTGCGGTGGACGGTCAGGCACTCCAGGCGCAGCTGGAGCGCCTCGGTGCAGCGGCGGCCGGTGAGTACCAGGGTTTCCCAGGCGTCCCGCAGCCCGTAGTTGTTCGGGTCGTAGCGCTCGGCCAGCAGCTGCAGGTTGGCCGGGTCGGCCAGGGCCTGAGCCACCGGGTCAGGGAAGGGGTGCCGGGCCCTTTGCGGCTTCCGACCGCTGGTCGGCATGGCGACGATGAACTTCCGCGATAGGCCGATCTCCTCCGCCCGCCCGCTGTCCAGGGCATAGCGCAAGACCGCCCGGCCGTGGTTGAAGACGAAACGGCGGCTGTGTTCGGTGGCCGGGCTCGGCTTCCCAGCGTGTCCCCGGATGCCCAGCAACGGCAAGCCCTCGCGGGCCCGCCTGAGGTGGTCGGCGACGAACCGGCGCATGTGGTCCTCATTCAGCAGCCGTGGATCGTGGCCGCCCTCGGGCGCGATGACTTCCAAGAACGCGCTCAGCTCGGTGCAGGCTCGACGGTCATTGTCGAGCGGGCAGGTGCTGCGGGGGCCTCGCGGGGACCGCATCCGGTCGGCGAGGTAGTCCCAGAGAAGGTCCCGAAGCCACCGCTGGGAGACGCCGGTGAGGTCCCAATTGCTATGGCGTTGAGGGAAGCGGACTCCGAAGTGCTCGGTCTCGATGTAGCCGGCTTGCTTGGTTTCTTCCGGAGTGAAGTAGACGATCCGCAGCTCGGTCAGGGCCTCGCCCAGGATCATGCGCTTACTGGCGTCCATCTGGCGACGCTTCTCGGCCAGCTCGGTGAGCGAGGCGACGCCGCTGTCGCGAACCAGATTGATGGTCTGCTGAATCCAGCACGTCGGCCAGTAGGAGTGAGCGGCGCGCTGTGTGTGGGCGAACAGAACCCACCGGAACTCGGCCCGCACCAGCGCGGGCAACCCCTGCAGGTTGATTGTCCCGGCCCGGGAGACCGGGTGTGTGCTCTGGCACCAGCGGCGGAAAGCCGACTCGTCCGCGTAGAAGATCGGGACAGGCTTGCCGGGCACTTCGAAGCGGTGGAACCACCTGAGCGGGCGCCGGGCCCCTCCCGGCCGGTCCTCGGCCTCATAGCGTCGCTCATGGACCCAGCACAACCCCATCGGGCTGTCGGACAGGGACTGGCAGGAGACCACCAGGCACTCGCCGTAGCCGGGGAACGATTCAGTCTGTGTAGCCACCCAGGCCTCGAAGGCCAGGTCGGGAATGCGCGAGGCCTTCTTCCAGCGGCCGTGGTGGGTGAAACACAACCGGAGCCCGTGATGGCGGGCTGGACGTCCAGGGCAGATCCGGCACGGCGGCGAATCGGCCAGCCGGATATAGGACGACTCCGCAGGCTTGGCGTCGCGCAAGAACTCTCGCCGCGTCAGCTGCGGGTTCGTCTGACGGCCGGCCAGCCACTGCATTCGATGCGGGTTGCACAGGTCGTGGGCGTTGGTGCGGGGGTGGTGGCAGTCCTCGATTCGGCAGGTCCAGCCGAAGACCGGGTGGTCGGCGGGAAAGCGGATCAGATCCTCGCGGAACAGATCCTCGACGTGCGGGCCCTGGAGCAACGCAGTCAGCACCTCCAGGCGGTCCCGCGTCTCTCGTCGACGGATCGGGTCGGCGATCACACGCAGCGGCAGCAGAGTCTCACTCACCGCAACTCACCCCACGTCCTGAGCAGGGCGGCATTGAAGACCTCGTCGTTGACGTCGACATGGGCATAGATCTCGTCGACGACCGCGGTCGATGCCCAGCCACCGGCGTCCCGCACGATGACGAGGTTGCCCTGGGCGGCCTCAAGAACCGTGGTCGCCCAGGTATGCCGGAACATGTGCGGGCGAATCAGGCCGAGCCCTGCCCGGAACCCCGCCCGCTTGAGCATCCTGCGAGCCCCCTCGGGCGCCCAGGGCAGGGAGCGGTCCGGCCCATGCTGCTGTACCAGCAGCATGCCGTGCCTGGCCGAGCGCGGATACTCGCTGGTCATGTAGCCGAAGTAGGCGTGGATCATCGCCGGGCTGACCCGCTTGATCAACCCGCCACGGATCACCCCATCGCTGAACTCCCACGGCCACTTGGTTTTTGCCCGGGCATCGTTGACCAAGCCGTCGCGATGGCAGACGTGCACGTGAGGCCTGCGGCACTCGCCGCAGGCAGCGTCCTCTCGAAGATGCAGGTCACTCAGGTGTAGGCCGCACATCTCGCCGATACGGAAGCCCCCGTCGCTGAGCCACTCGACGATGAGCCGGTCCCGGGCGGAGTGCACTGTCTCCAGCAACACCTCCCGGGCCCCGTCCGGCAGCATCTTCTTGTGCCGGCGACGCACTCCCTTCGGCGCCAGCGGGTTGGCGTCCATGCTCCGGATCAGGTGCCCCAGCAGGGCCCGGTCCCGGTCCCGCTGGGTCGGCAGACGCCTCAAGTTCAAGGCCGCGGCCAGCGAGGTGTTGAAGCCCAACTCGGCCTGCTGCAGGTAGAAGCCCTTCAGGCAGGAAGCGGCCCCCTTCAGCGCGTCGGCCTGGTAGGGCCTCTTGCCCACCCGCCATGGAGACCCGAACGGCATCGCAATCTTCGCCCCCACCGCCCCCATATACCGCTGCAGATCCCGGAAGCCAACCACTTCCGGCGTCAGTCCCTCGTACTCCAGCCACCGAAGGTGATCCACAAGCAGGTACGCGTACGTGCGGTCCGAGCCCTTGCCTGCGTACCGGGACAGGTACCGATCCGCCCCCTGATGTACCCCGTCCGCCGAGTCGAAGACCGTGTACGAGCGGCGGCCGTCCCTATGCCGCACTTCCTGCACCCTGAGCTGACCCATGGACAGCCTGCGTGGCACGTTGCCTCCATACCGACTTCTCTGAACATGGCGAACACCACGACCACGGTCGGCAAACGAGGTCGGGATGCCCGGGGTCACTGCCGCCTGCGGACATCCCGAACAGCACTTCTTCAGGTCGGAAAACCGAGGTAGTACGTCTTGTCGAAGAAGATCGGGTCCACAGTGTCGAGGTCGACGAATCCGGATACCTCCAGAGTCTTGGACCGCCCCGGCGCGATGTCGTCGAGCTCTTTCGGCTCGACGATCACGTACTCGCTGCCAGTGTCGTAACCCTTGACGATCTCGCCGAGGTCCACCTCGTCGCCAGTGCGCTCGTTGACGCGCCGGTTGCGGATCCGATCCGCGGTGCCGCGCTGGAGCTGGTGGAAACGGATCGTGTGGCTGTCGGTCGCGGTGTACAGCGCGATCGGCAACGAGACGAGCCCGAAAGAGACGACCCCCGCCCATACGGGTCTGGCCATCATGGATCACCACCTCGACCTGCGGTGCTGTGCCTCTTGGCCCCCTTCCCAGCCCGGCACCTGATCACCCCTGCCAGGGCGGCCGGGGAGCGGGGAGGCCGTGCAGGCCGGGACCGCCGCACCCCCGCCAAGAATGCGCCCAGGGAGGGCCAGCCAAGAGCCAGACGCCGGGCAGCCGCGCTTGATCTTGCAGCCAGGCCCGGAGGCGTGCACGGACCACCGTCCACCTAGAATCGAACATGTGAACGAAAGTCTTGCGGAGCAGATCACCCGGCACCGGGCAGTCGTCGGCTGGCTGGAGTGGCAGCTCGGCCAGACCCGCGAGGCCCTGGCCCGCCTGGAACAGCAAGAGGCCGCCGCCACGGCTCGCAGACCAGTCCCACGGGTGCCCGACTGGAAGCTCGAAGTGCACCGCACCGGCTACGGCCCCCGCCCCTTCCGCGTCCACGCGGGCCGCTGCCCCGACGGCCACGGCAAGGAGGTCACCCGGCATGAGGCCCTCCGCCTCCTGTCCGACGGCATCGAGGCGTGTCCCTTCTGCGGGCCGGACCGCGAGCTCCGGATCGACGGCGCCGCATAGCCGGCCTGCCCGGCCGCCGTCGGAGAGCAACCTGCTCCGGCTCCATTCAGCCGGGCGGCCACGTCGCCGATCGCTGCCTTGTGGCTGGCGCGCCAGCGTAGGGACGGCTCCGCCCCTTGGAGCAGGCCCGAGCGGGGGTGGGGGATGGCCAGGGCGCGGTGGGTGCGCTCCAGTTGGTGGCTCCAGGAGTCGACGTCCACTTCGTCCTCGGGCGTGGCGTCCGTCGACGAGGTCGCCCTTGAAGCGTGGTGCAGCAGCTTCAGCCGTAGTCGATGACGCACCGTTCGCAGGCGAGCGTGCCGTGCATGCTCGGGTAGCGGCGCTACCACTCTCCATCGAGGGCGATCTCCGCCGCGCGGGATGCTCTTGCAGCACGGCAGCTGCGGAACGCGACGGACACGACGGCTCCCCCAATCAACCTGCGGGCCGAACGGGAGCCAGCCTGGCAGCCGGCGCCGGCCAGGCACCGCCGCCATGCCGCGGAAGGCCGACCGGCGATCCGTCAGTGCTCGCGCCAGGCGAAGGGGGCAATTCAACAGGCTCGTGCCGGTGATTCCGGCGATGCGCTTTGACATCGACGTCACACAACGTCACATTTTGACCGCCTAGCGTAATTCAACCAGGAGGTGTCACCATGGGTGATTTCAATGTCGTGGCCGTGCCCGCGAAGGTTGAGGGCGGGGTGAAGACCGGCGTGACGGTCCGACGCGACGACTTCTTCACCATCTCCGGAAGCGGCCGAGCACAGTACGACCAGACCCGCGTGACGTACCCCGACGGGACCCGGTACATCGAGGACAAGTTCGCCGGAGCGCACGTCGCCCAGACCGTCCTGCCCGGAGTGCCGGTGGGCACACTGATCGCCCGCATCGGTTCGGGCCAGTGGTTCGCAGCCGGCTCATGCCAGACCTTCCGCGCCCAAGAGGCTGGCGAAATCACCGTCGCGTACAACGACCGCGCCGGAATGTACGGCGACAACTCCGGCGAGTACACCGCACTCATCGAAAACCACGGCAACCCCTCATAACCCACCCCGCCGGATCCCGGTCGGCCCTGCTCCCGTTCACCCCCGGTGGGTTCCCGGAGGTCAAGGAGTGGTCTGTGCCGGGAACCGAGGCGGTGGTCACCGGACCGGGGCGGTCACCACCGCCTCGGTTCCCGCCACACGCATCCCAGGCACGCCACCTGAGGTTCCCCCGCTGTGCGGGAGTGGCTGACTAGCTGGTCAGGGCGGGTTGACGTGGTTTCAGGTTCACTTGTTCGGTGAGGTTGATCCCCGGGAGTGGACACCGGGTTTCATGCGGCGAGTGACAGAGTACGTGACGTGATCAGTTGCTGTTCGAACTCGGCCGGTGTGAGGTAGCCGAGGGCGGAATGCCGACGGCGCCTGTTGTAGTACGAGAGCCAGCGGAACAGCTCGAGTCGGGTCTGCGCCTTCGAGGTCCAGCGGCGTCCGTGAAGCAGTTCTCGTTTGAGGCTCTGGAAGAACGATTCAGCCAGGGCGTTGTCGTAGCTCGAGCCAACCCGGCCCATGCTTCGGCGGATGCCGTGCCGGCGGCAGACGTCGGCGAAGGCGGCCGCGCTGTACTGGGCGCCCCTGTCGGTGTGGAAAACGACGCCGTTCACCTGGCCGCCGCGGGCGGCCACGGCCATCTCGATCGCGTCGGTGACCAGCGAGGTCCGCATATGGTCGCCGATCGACCAGCCCACCACGCGCCGCGAGCAGATGTCGATCACCGTGGCGAGGTAGAGCCAGGTCGTGCCGACGGCGACGTAGGTGATGTCACCGCACCACCTGCTGTTCAGGGTGTCCGCGGTGAAGTCGCGCATCACCAGGTCCGGCACGGGCGGCGCGGTCCTGTCCGCGATCGTCGTCCGCTTCTTCTTCCGCAGGTGCCGGCCGACGATGTCGTTGACCCGCATCAGCCGGGTCACGCGCTTGCGGTTGATCCGCCGTCCCCTCGCACGCAGCTCGGCATGGACGCGCGGGGCACCATAGGCGCCATCGTGCTCGGCGTGGATGGCGCGGATCTCGCTCACGGTCCGCTTCTCCTCGGCCTGGCGCTCGGCGCGGGCCTGCCCGGTGGCCAGATGGCGGTAGTAGCCGGCGCGGGACACACCGAGCACCCGGCAGATCCGCTTGACGCCGAAGTCGGCGCGGTGGTCGGAGATGAAGTCCCAGCGGCGAGGGCTCACTTCACCTCCCGAGCGAAATACGCGGCCGCCCGGCGCAGGATCTCGCGCTCGAGGTGCCACTCTTTCTCAGCCTTCAGCAGCCGGGCGTTCTCCGCCCGCAGCCGGGCCAGCTCATCCACCTCGCCGCCCGTGTCACGGCGTCCGGGCACGGCCTGGTTCTCGTCCTTGCGCACCCACGTCCGCAGCGACTCCGCGGTGATGCCGAGATCCGCGGCCACCGCCGCGTACGTCCGCTTCCCGGCCGCGGCACGGTAGAGCGCGACCGCGTCCTTCCTGAACTCCTCCGGATACGGAGACTTGCGTCCCACGTGGACATCCCTCCCTGGACCATCAAGATCCATTGTCAGGGTGTCCACTCCAAAGGATCAGCCTCAGCGGCAAGCTCATCCCCGACGACATACGCGGTGCCCGCAAGGGCGACAAGGTTCCCGGGTGTGACAGCTTCCCGGCCGGAACACGGGTGCTGATGGGAGACGGGGCAACCCGCCCCATCGAACAGATCAAGATAGGCGACAACGTCTTTGCCGCAGATCCTGTATCGGGGGCCAGCGGGCCGCGCCGGGTAGACGACACGATCTACACCCCGGACGACCAGGACTTCACCACCATCGCCCTACGCCCCGAGCCTGGCGAGGGAACCCTCACCTCGACCGATCATCACCCCTTCTGGGCACAGAACCGCGGGCAGTGGACCTACGCCGCGGAACTCAATGCCGGCGACACTTTGCGTACGCCTGGCGGTGACACCGTGGAGATTGGCAAGATCACCCGATGGAAGGGTCTGCAGCCGGCCTACAACCTGACCGTCAACGGCCTCCACACCTATTATGTGCTGGTCGGTGGGACCCCTGTTTTGGTTCATAATTCCGACCCGGAGGAATGCGCAAAGAAGGTTTCCGCACTCGTAAAAGCTGAGTTTGCGAAAGTCGACCAGGTGGTCAAGGATATGGGGTACGGTAACAAGCGGGGGGAATTCGGTAGAGAGGTCTGGGGTAGGGGTGACGAAAGTCTAGCAATGATGAATGCGGAACAGCTCCAAAAAATGCGCAATATGGGAATGACGAAGGGGCAGGCGAAGGCAATTCACGAGGCTTACGCCAAGGTTGCCAAGCTGAGGCCGGGAAACCCAAGCGCCAAGCAGAGGGCCGAACTCGCCAAGTGGTATATGGAAAACCTGTAGGAGGATGCCACGCGATGAAGTTTAGAGTGATGGCGAAATCAACCGAGAGCCTAACCGTCCTCTTCGAGCCTGTAGCGGAAGAGGTCGAGGTCATGGCGGGCGATTATATTGTCGTCGAGTGGACCGGTGATGGTCTGGGAGAGATCTGTCCGGAATCCGACTACCTCATGATCGGTAGCCCCATGGGGGGTAGTATGAGGGCGTGGAAGTCGGATCGAACAGAAATACCGATCTTCTGAATCCGTGCACGCTGGTACCGATTGAGTTCTGCTCGGTCAGCTGTGTCCCGGCGGCGCTCGCGCTTCCGCAGAGCCCCACGGACCTGTGGGCTGGCGGCGGAGAAGGCGGGAGCTGACGGCGGTCGGACCTGTTGGAACCAACGGGTCCGACCGCATCTGATCTTGAACCGTTCCGGGTTCGGTAGAGATCTCAGATGTTGGTTGTGACCTGGGCTTTCGTGGTGCTCAGGTAGTGGTTGGCTTCGTATTCGGCGGGCGGGATGTGCCCTATCTCACCGTGGAGCCGGGTGTGGTTGTACCAGTCGGTCCATTCGGCGGTGGCCAGCTTGACCTGGGCGAGGGATCGCCAGGGTCGCTGCGGCTTGATCACCTCTGTCTTGAAGAGGCCGATCGTGGACTCCATCAGCGCGTTGTCGTACGCGTCGCCGACGGATCCGATCGAGGCGGCGATGCCGGACTTCTCCAAGTGCTTGGCCAGCGTGAAGGACGTATATTGCGATCCCGCGTCCGAGTGATGCACCAACTCACCTGGAAGAGGCGGGTGTTGGTCGCGATCGCGTTGCCACAGTCCCATGTCCAGGGCGTCCAGGACGAGCCGGGTCTGCTTCGTGGTCGAGGCGGACCAGCCGACGATCCGGCGGGAGAAGGTGTCCACGACGAAGGCAACGTAGACGACGCCGGCGAACGTGGCGACGTGGGTGAAGTCGGCGACCCAGCAGCGGTTCGGCGCGCTGGCGACGAAGTCGCGGTCGACCAGGTCCGGCGCCCTTGGCGCGGAGGGGTCCGGGATCGTGGTGATCACTCTCTTGCCGCGGACGGCGCCGGTGATGCCGAGCTCGCGCATCAGCCGTTCGACCGTGCAGCGGGCCACGGTCCGGCCCTGGCGATTCAGGTGCCGCCAGATCTTCCTAGCGCCGTAGACACGGTAGTTGGCGTCGTATGCCTCCTGGATCAGGATCTTCAGTTCGGTGTCCCGAACGGTGCGGGCCGAGGGTGCCGTCAGGCGTTTGTGGTGGGCGTAGTAGGTGGACGGGGCGATCTTGCAGTCGTGCTCGGTCAGAACACGGCAGATCGGCTCGACTCCGCCGAAGCGGTCCCGGTGCTCGTCGATGAACGCTACGAGCGCGTGTGTGGCCGGTCGAGCTCGGCCGCGAAGAAACTCGCCGCCGCCTTCAGGATCTCGTTGGCCCGCTTCAGCTCGGCGATCTCCTTCTTCATCGCCTTGATCTGCGCGGACTCCTCCGTCGTCGTCCCCGGCCGGGTGCCGGCATCGATCTCGTCCTGGCGGACCCACTTGCGCAGCGTCTCGGTTGTGCCGATGCCGAGCTTTGCGGCGACCGCTTTCATCGCGGCCCACTCGGTGTCGTAGCCGGGCCGCACCTCGGCGACCATGCGCACCGCACGACGGCGCAGCTCAAGCGGGTACTGGCAAGACCACGGAGTTATGGCTTGTCCGCCGCTGTCAACAGGGCCGGGGACAGGGGCTTGTGGTGGTTGGGGTAGTCCACTTGGGTTCGAGGGTGTAGAGGCCCCGCCCGGTGCGGCGGAGGATTCTTTCGCGGACCCAGCGTCCCAGTTC
This sequence comes from Streptomyces sp. NPDC090445, assembly GCF_044769385.1. Taxonomy (NCBI): domain Bacteria; kingdom Bacillati; phylum Actinomycetota; class Actinomycetes; order Kitasatosporales; family Streptomycetaceae; genus Streptomyces; species Streptomyces sp. NPDC090445. The sequence goes on from NZ_JBIVXV010000052.1 coordinate 15,487, forward strand.
CGCGCGTAGTCCTTGGGCGTCATCCAGTCCGATACCGCGGGCGATTTCACATGCGCGCCAGGTGCGGAGGGGATTGGTTCGCAGGAGTTGCAGCGTGCGGTCGCGGCGTCCGTCGGGGCCGGGGCCGGCGGATGGGTGCACGGTGACACTGATGCTGGTGATCCTGGAGGCGCCCAGGACTTGTGCCTGGTGGGGTGGGGCGGCGTAGCGGGAGATCGGGCATTTGACGCGGCGCGGGTTGACGCGGGCCCGGCGGGGCGGGAGCAGATCCTGCAGTAGGGCTGATGCGATTCGTCCCGGTCCGGTCTCGGGCAGTACGTCGGCGCCGGCGATGAGCTGGTCTTTGGCGGTTTCCAGGGCGACGGTGAAAGAAGCGCGGTCCGGGTCCGTGCCGGGAAGCGTCTCGACGGCCTCGGCCATCGCCCGGCGCAGTGCCTGGTAGACGGTCAGGTGAGCCCAGAGCTCCTGCTGGATCCCGGTCGCGTCCTGGGATCGCAGCACCAGGCCGCGCTGCAGGGTGTGCCGGAGTGAGTAGAACGCCGACTCGATCTCCCATCGCTCGTGGTAGAGCTCCACCAGCTCTGCGGCGGGGTAGCGGCGGTGATCGGTCAGCGTGGTGGCCAGCCGGTAGTGGCCTTCCAGCCGCAGCCCTTTGGCCGTTGTCACCGTGACGTGCGCATCGATGATCCTCAGCCGGGTCCCGTTGATCCTGGTCAGGAACGACCCGTCAGGCAGTAGCGCCCAGCGCGCGGGTGTCCGGGTTCCCTTGAGGCGTACCAGCAGCTGTGCCCCGGTGGCCGCGGCCTTCGCGAGGAAGTCGTCGGAGTCGAAGCCCCGGTCGTTGAGCAGCAGCATCTTGTCGTCCAGCAGCGGTAGCAGCTGTTCGGCGTACCCGGTCTCCTTCTCAGGCGTCGGTCCGAATACGGCACCGAGCAGGGCCCGGGTCCCGGTCTCGCACAGCACCATGATCTTCAGCATCGGATAGCCGTCCGTGCCGTAACGGTGCTTGTGTTTGCCCAGCCAGGCGCATAGTCGCGGCCGGTCAGGAGCCTTGGTGGAGCTGCAGCCGTCGAAGGCGACTGTGCGCCAGCACCTGTAACGCACCCCTGGTGTGATCGGCTGTGCCACGGGACCGGCCAGTGTCTCGAACAGCAGCCGCAGTGGCGCGGCGCCCAGCCGCCGGCGCACCTCCCGCAGCCCCTTCTCCGACGGACGCAGCGGAAGGAGCCCGCGCAGCCCGGCGGTGAGCTTGTCCCACACCCGCACGTACCCCAGTTGCGGGAAGAGAGCCAGTGCCAGCACGAAATAGACGCCCACCCGCGACGGCAGCAGCCGCAGCCTCCGCTGGGTGCCACCCGTACGTTCCAGCACGTCATCGACCAGTTCAAAGGGCAGCTGTCGGGTCAGCTCGCCAAGATGACCCGGAGCGAAGACCCCGTTGGCGACGGTGATGGACGACGTGAGCGTGACGGTGGAACACTGAACGGGCAACGGGGCTCCTTCAGGGGGGAGACCTTGGTCGGCTTCCTCGCTCTATCAGGAGTCCCGTTGCTGTGACCGGCCTTCTCCCGAATTCCCCGCCACCTGTTGACAGCGGCGGACAAGCCATAACTCCGTGGTCTTGGGGTACTTCCTCGGTGCAGGCATCGTCTGGGCTCCTCTCATGAGACCCATCTGACCCTCTGTCACCCATCCCCGCATCTCGGGGGAACCTCATCTCGGCGTTGGGGCGGTGGCCAGCGACCCCCGGCAGGCGCGGGGCCTGGTTACGCCACTGCCAGCAGGAGCGCAGCTCACCCGCGTCGATGGCGTAGGAGTCTGCTATCCGGCCGAGGAACGAGGACACTGTCTCCTGGGCGAGCGGCGCCACCCGCAGCACAGGTCCGGTTCCGATCACCAGTGAATGCCGAGCGCGGCGAGGGCGGTGAGCTGCGCCCCGGTCCGGTGTTCGATCCCGTTGTGGGCTCGGCTGACCACGGTGGTCCTTCCTGTTGGTAGTAGCCGTAACCGTTTGCAGAGGCGGCTTGGCGAGCTCGGCGTGATTGATCAGCGCGGTCCGTGCCGCGGGGACGGCACGTGGCCGCCGTCTTGGCAAGGACTTGGCCGCGGCCCAGCGGGAGCGCTAAGGAGCTCAGGCTCGGCTGTTCCTCTTGGCCTGTGCGTCGGTGATGGCGTAGGGGAGTCCGGGGAGGAGCAGAAGCAGCGCTGCCCACAGCGGCAGTTCGAACAGCACCCCGTCGCCGGCCAGGTGGCCGGTGAGGAGCGCCGCGGTCACGGCGGCGAGGGCGACGGTCCAGCTCCGGCGTATGCCGAGGGTGCCGCGCCGTAGATTCCAGGCGACGGTGGCGGTGCCGAGTACGGCCCAGAGGGCGAGGTAGCCGGGGGTTATGTCCAGGCTGGTGGTCCACCGGATCACGTACGAGAACAGCAGGACGCAGCCGGTGACGAAGCACCCCAGGGATGCGGTGCGCAGCATCCGGCGCGGGAGCGGGGCGCGTGCCCGCGCCCATGTGGCGGCGAAAGCACGGACGTCACCCCCGACGATGTCCGCTCCGGTGCGGCCGGCTGCCTGCGCGTCCTCCAGATGGTTGGAGAGCTCGTCGAGCATCTTCCTCACGGAGGCGTCGTCGATGCCCCGGTATTCCCAGTTGGTGCGGCAGGCGGCGAGGATCTGCGCGTTGGTCATGGTGTGGTTCCCCCCGTGCGTTCCGTTGCGGTCAGGATGCGGCCCACCTGCCCGGCGAAGGCGAGCCAGTCGGCCCGGCCGCCTCTCAGTTCGGCGTGCCCCGCCTGGGTCAGGCGGTAGTACTTGCGCGGGGCACCGCCGCTCGGCGACGGAGCGCGGTACGAAGAGATGAGCCCCGCCCGCTCCATCCGGGCGAGCAGCGGGTAGATGCTGCCGTCGCTGACCAGCTCCAGCCCGCCCGCTGCGAGCGCCTCGGCGAACTCGAAGCCGTACCTGGGCTGTTCGGCGATCAGAGAGAGCAGGCACAGGTCGAGCACGCCGCGCAGGAGCTGACTGCGCCGCTGGTCACCGGCTGCGGACAGTTCCTTTGTCATGCGGTACAAGATACTCGGCAAGTACCTTGCACCACAAGAGACTTGGGAAGCGCCAGGAACCCCGGGCAAACGAGCCTGCCAGGCGGCGGCCGCGCCGCAGGCTGTCGACCACCCGCCCACTACGCGTCGACGGCGACCGGAAGGCCCGCACGGCAACGTACCCAAGCCGCGTCCGGCTACTGCGCCCAGTCGATGCCCAGCTTCGCGAGCGCGGCGAGCTGGTCGGCGTCGAGTCGGCCGCGGCGGGCTCTGATGTTTCCGTACCAGATCCCGGTGCGGTGCTCGGTCCCGTCCGGGAGGTACTCGACGTGGGCCCGGCCCACCACGGTGGTGCCTTCCCGCGCGATGTACTGCTGGAGGGCCTGGACGCCCTTGTGGAACGCCTCTCCGCCCTTCCCCGGCCCGGACACCGGGGCCGCCTTACCCGCCGCCCTGCGCGCCCGCACAGCGCTCTTCACGCCGAGTGCGTCGAGGCGGGCCCGCTGCTCGTCGTTGAGCCGGTCGAAGTCCCGCCGTTGTGTTGTGAGCCAGCGTCCGATGTCGTCGCCGTGCCGGGTCACGCCGGGGACGATCGCGGTCAGGAGCGCCCCGTCGGCGAGGAGCTGCTTCAGGTAGGCGTAGTGGCGCTGCCAGTCCACGGTCCACCCGAGCGCGCCGGGGTTCCAGTCCTTGTCGATGGCGGCGAGGGCGGCGGCTCGCCGTTCGGCGCGTGCGGGGTCTTTGCCGAGTCCGCCGGGCCGGCGGATGTTGGTCAGCCACTGTCCGACGGGCTTGTCGAGTGCGGTGGCGTGCCGTGGGGCGGCCAGGGTGCTGTGCTGCTCGTGGTAGGCCCGGGCGGCGGCGAGGTTCTCGGCGAAGCCGGTGTCGGCGGTGTCCCAGATGATCCCGAGCTCTTCGAGCTCGGCGGCCCGCTCGCCGGTCATGGTCCCGGTCCGGTAGGTCCGACGCTGGTCGGAGAGCCACCGGCCGAGCGGGTAGGGGCCTTCGGTGTGGTCGTAGGGGACGTGGAGGTGCTGTTCGCGTTCCCGGTACCGTAGCGCGGCTTCGATGCCGCGGCGCCAGTCCTGGCGTTCGGTGTTGAAGATCTGGTAGCTGATCCACTTCGCGATCAGCGCCGGGTCCCTGGGGGCGGCGAACCTCAGCAGCAGCCGGGGCTCGTCCTCGCCTTCCTCCGGCGCGGTCCCGATCGGCGGCGACGGCTGCACGACCCGCTTCTGGGCTTCTTGTGGAATGGCGAGCATTTCCACGGCGCGTTCATCGTGTGCCCGGAGCCCGTTCAATACGCGAATCAAAGGCCCGTACGATGTCGAGGACAGGATGTCTTCGGGATTCTCGCCCTCGGCGAGGAATACGGGCACGATCAGGGTGGCCATTTTCCCCTCGCCGGGCTTTTGCCTAAGGGCCCGGCCGATGGCCTGGACGATGTCGACGGCCGATCCCTTCGGGTCGATCAGCGCCACGGAGTCCACCGCCCGGATGTCCACGCCCTCCCCGAGGACCCGGCAGTTCGAGAGCACGGCGCGGCCAGCCCGGCGCCCGAACTCGCCGATCACCTGCTGCCGGTGCTCGCTCTCGTGCTCCCCGCACAGCCACCCCGACCAGACCCGCTCCGGTGCCGGGTGCCGGGCGGGGTCGACGGCGTGGAGCCGGGCCGCCACCCGCGCCAGTCCCTCGGCGAAGGCCTCCGCCTCCACGGTCCGGTGGTGAAAGGTGATGGTCGTCTTCAGACCATGCGCGGCCATGGTCTCCAGCAGCGTGGTCTGCATCGCGGCCAGCCGCTCACCGCGCAGCTGCTCCTCCCACCGCTCGGTGCCGTGAAGCCGGCCGGGGGTGACGACGGGGTCGGTGAGCTCGGCGACCACGATCTGGTACTTCGCCAGCAGCCCCCGGGAGATGGCCGATGCCAGCGACAGCTCGTAGACGACCGGCCCGAACACCGCCTCGTCATCCATCGAGCACGCCAGCTCCTTCGGCAGCCGGTCCCGCACCCGCCGCGTCCGGCCCGGCGTCTCCTCGTCCACGACCGCGACCTGCGCCTCGTACAGTTCCTCCTCCCGCCGGCTGCGCGGGGGCCGTTCCTGCCAGATCCTGGGAGTGGCGGTCATGTAGAGGCGGCGCATGGAAGGGATGACGTCCTGGTGGTGGACGTCCGCCCATGCCTTCCCCGCCGACCCCGAGGTCCGGTGTGCTTCGTCAACGACGACCAGGTCGAAGACGTCCATCGGCAGGCCGTACTCACCCCGGTGCGCCTCGGCGATCACTCCGAGAGAGGCGTAGGTGGCGTACACCGTCACGGGGCCGCGGCCGTACCACAAGCCGAGCTGAGGCGCGGAGGTAGTTGCGCGGATGCCGGACTGCCTCAGCTGAGGGTCGTCCTCAAGCGAGCACACGGCGACGGCGGGTCCGGTATGGCCGGCGGTGCGCCACTCCCGGGCGGTCTGGGTCAGTAGGTCGAGGGTGGGCAGCAGGACGAGGACCCGCCCGCTGCGGGCGAGCCGGAGCGCGGCCGCGGCCGCTATGAACGTCTTCCCGGTCCCGCACGCGGCCACCACCGTGGCCCGCAGACCCACCTTGGGGATACGCTTCCCCGGCGGAATATCCAGCCCGCGGACGATGGCCTCCACAGCCTCTTCCTGATGAGGCCGGAGCTCAATTTCACCGCTCTTCTGCATTCGCCACTCCACGGAAAGCACCCCATCAGGTGAGGATGACCAGGTTCTCGGGATGCTACACAGTGCATCACCAGCGGATGCACACTGACGACTGTACTGGAACGGTGGTGGCACAGGGGGCTGGGACGGGTGGAGTCTTGAGATAGTTCGAGTGGTTGATTCCTGGAGATTCTCCGCCTCAAATAGTTACCTTTAGGCCGAATACTTACTGGTCCGCCCCCGTGCTTGTGTGCGAGACTCTGTACCGATTATGGATGAGCCCTTCAGGCTCAAGGGGGAGAAGAATATGAGGATTCGGGCAGCAGCGCTCGTTGTACTGGTTGCATCTTTCGCGGTCGGGTGTAGCGAAAAGCCTGAAAAGACTGTTTCCGACAGTAGCACCACTGCTTCCAAGCGTGGATCTGATCCTGCTTCACTCACCGCACAGGAAGCGGTGGATGAGGTGAAGCAAGTGATGGCACAGGTGGGGATTCAGCTTACTCAGTCGAAGCCGAACTCCGCAGAGGAAACCATAGTCACGCTGTTCGCGACGCACGACAAGAAAACTTCTGCGGAGACCGTGACAAAGGCCTACAAGAATTTGACCGGCCAAGGATGGAAGCCGTCCGATAATTCTAAAGAGACGTTCTCTCACTATGAGAAGGGGAGATGCGGAGTCATGACCGATACCACCTTCAAGCTTCGTCCCCCCAGCGTGCAGCCCAGTGACGACCTCATCAACGTGACGGTTGTCTGCCCGAATTGATAGCCCCCCCGCGGCCGTGTTTTGCCGTAGGGGCATGCGGGTTGTCTCTACGTAGACGGTGACTGCTGCTAGAGCCCGCGCAGCGGGTCCTGCTTGTCCTGGAGGCGGGCTGGAAGGACCCTGGGTGGGAGAGAGGACCTGTTCTTCGGGCCGCAGGCCCGGAATGTGCACTGATGACGATACCGGAACGAGTCCTGCCACGACGAGGGCTCGTCTCTTCGAAGGGGTGGGGTATGAGCCGGGGGGCTGGGCAGGAAGAGATCGAGCGGGAGCTGCGCCGGAGAGCGATCGACGGGGCGTCCACACTGGAGATGCTCACCTGGCTGAAGGGCGACTTGGAGGCTCGCATCACCGACCCAGTCGACCGCGACGGCGGGATTTCCTTCTGCATGATCGTGACGTTCACGACGGTCTTTGACCTTGGACTGACCCCCGGACGATTCATCGCGAGCTGGGAGCGATTCGGAGGCCACCTGAACGATGAGGAACTGGTTCGGAGACTGGGTCCGCTGACTCTGGCGCCGGACGAGGAGCCCCAGCCCTGTGATTGCGGCGGGTATTGGGTCTGAGGGTGAATCCCGGAAGAACCGGGAGCGCAGCGGCACCCCACCGCGCGCGGTAGACCGGATTCGAACCGGCGTCATCCCTCTGAGCAAGAGGGTGCGACGACCTCTGCGCTACCTGCCCCCACCGCGACGCGAACAGCCCCCCACCCCCTACTGCCAGCCGGGCCCGCTCGCGGGCCCTTCGGCCTGGAGGCGAAGCCGGAAGGCCGGGGGTGGGAGCGAAGCGGACACCCAACAAGCCGAAGGCCCTGACCCTGTGAAGCGGGGTCAGGGCCGTGCTATGCGCGGGGACTTGGGGCTGCTCCGCAGCCCCCGTTCGGGATGGAGCGAAGCGGAGTCCCGAACCGTCCGGCGCAACGCGCCGGACCCTCGGCCCGAAGGGCCGGCACTGGCCCCGCGAGCGGGGCCGCCGAGGCGCAACGCGCCTCGGTTCTCTCCCATGCGCGCAGCGCATGGGTACCCGCGCCGCGGG
>NZ_JBIVXV010000053.1:0-22104 GCF_044769385.1 Streptomyces sp. NPDC090445
GCACCCAGCGCGCTCGCGCCGTCGGCGTTGCGCTTGAACCAGATGTTCGGGAAGCCGAGGAAGCGGTGCCAGGCGACACCCATGTTGGTGTTCAGACCGATGGTGATCGCCCAGATCATCGTGGTGCCCAGCTTGATCATGGCGAACAGGTAGACCAGGTTCTCCTGCGCCGTGACGCTGAGCCCCTTGAAGGCCAGGACCAGCGGGTACGAGGCGAAGTACGCCGCCTCGTAGTGGTCCACGTGGTGCAGGGCGCCCTCCAGGCCGCGCAGCGCCATGATCGCGAGACCGATGATCACGATGACGCACTCGACGAAGTACGCCTGGCCCATCTTCGATCCCGCGAAACGGGACTTGCGGCCCGCCCGCGAGGGCAGGCTCAGCAAGCGGACGACGATCAGGGTCAGGATGCCGAGGGTCGTACCGGCGGCGATCAGCTCGGTGTACACCTCGTACGGCAGGAACCCGCCGATGATCGGCAGGGTCCAGTCGGGCTTGAAGAGCTGGCCGTACGCGGTGACGATGGTGAGGCCGAGCGTGAGGAACCCGACCGCCACGAACCAGTGCGCCACGCCGATGACGCCCCAGCGGTTCATCCGCGTGTGGCCGACGAACTCGCGCACCACGGTCAGGGTGCGCTGGTACGGGTTGTCGGTCCGGAGGCCGGCCGGTACCGGCTGGCCCAGTCTGAAGTACCGGACGAACTGACCGACGGCGCGTGCGATCACCGCCGCGCCGACCACGGTCAGGACCAGCGACACAATGATCGCGGCGAGTTGCATGGAAGGACTCCTCAAGCCTGCGAGGGCAGGACTGCCAGGGGCTTACTAAGCGGTAACTTACCCATCTGGGCCCGAGGTTACCCGAGAACGGCACACCCCTCGCGGCCTTCGGCCGGTGATCTGCGTCGCTGAGGGAACCCTCACGTCAGGACTGCCACGACAGGGTGGGGACGGGTCCGGTCAGCAGGCCGGTGTCCACCCGGAGCATGCGCAGGTACAGGTCCTGGAGCTGCTGTCCCGGGTCGACTCCCATGTTCTCGGCCAGGGTCCGACGCAGCTCCACGTAGGCCGCCAGCGCCTCGGCCTGTTTGCCGGAGCGGTACAGCGCCAGCATCAACTGCAGCCAGTGCGGCTCGTGCAGTGGATTCGCCGCAGTCAACGAGCGCAGTTCGCCGATCAGTTCACGGTGCCGCCCCAGGGCGAGATCGGCGTCGATCCGCGCCTGGACCGCCTCGGACCTGAGGCTCTCCAGTTCCGTGACGTGCTGGACCACGGCCGGTGACGTGCCGGCGTCGGCATAGGGATCTCCCCGCCAGTGGGCGAGCGCCCGGGTGAGGCACCGGGAGGCGAGGCCGGCCTGACCGGCGGCCAGCGCGTCCTTGCCCTCCCGGACCAGGCGCTCCGCACGCACGGCGTCCACGTGACCCGGGGGGACGTTCAGGACGTACCCGGAGGGGCGGGTCAGCAGCCACTTCCCCTCGGAATCGCCGAGCACCCGGCGCAACCGCAGGACGGCCACGGCGACCGCCTTCCGCTCGGTGACCGGCTGACTCTCGGACCAGACCTCTTTGAGGATCTGCTCGCTCGTCATGACCTTCCCGCGCCGCGCGGTCAGCGCACCCAGTAGTGCGCGAATGCGAATTCCGCCCACCGACACCCGGTGCTCGAATTGTCCGGCGGGATGGACCTCCAAGGGGCCGAGTATTCCTATCTGCGGAGCGGCTCCCGGATTTAAGTCGGCGATGGGCACCGGCATGTTCCTCACTCTTCCCCCTTGAGTTCGTCACCAAGCGTCGGTGCATGTCGGCTTTTTCTGGCACGACTGCCCAATACTCGTGATGATCATGATGCCATAAGAGGCGATCGCTCAAGTGTGCGATGCGTCACTCGTCTGTCGAGTGAAACCCGCAGTTCCTCGACGGCGCGGCCACGGCGCCATGCCGAGCGATCCACCGATTACGGGCACCGCCCCCGAAAAGGGTATGGGAGAGAACGAATCCGGTCAGGTTGCCGGGCAGGCGGCGAGGGCCAGGTCGCTCACCTCGCGCAGACGGCCGATGCCGGCCCCGAACTGGGGTTGGATATTGGACAGATACGCGACCACGAGGTCGCGGGACGGGTCCGCCCAGACGACGCTGGACGTGGTCCCCGCATGCCCGAACGCGTTCCGGTCGCTCCTCGCACCGAGGACGTTGGACAGGTCCTGGGGATCCGGCCCCGGTCCACCGAGCATGAATCCGTGGGACCAGCGGACCGGCCTTTTCAATGACGCGTCGGTTTCCCCGTCATTGGATGGCTTCCTGGCTTCCAGCACGGTTTCCTGACTCAATACCCGAATTCCGTCGAGAGTACCTCCCTGCAAAAGCATCTGGTAAAAGCGCGCGAGTTGCCGTGCCGTACCCGAAATTCCCGCGGACGGAATCACGGCCTGGCGATACCCGCGGCGGTTGCTCATCCATTGGTTCGGCCACTCCGAGGGGTGGCCGGCGCGGGCCGGGACATGCCGGTCCCAGGCGTGATCGGGCAGTCCTGGATGCAAATCGTGCAGCCCCAGCGGCTCCAGCAGCCCGGAGGTCAGGGTCTCGCGGAAGGGCCGCCCCGTGACGCGTTGGACGAGCTCGCCGAGGATGAACCCGAAGCTCATGAAGTGGTAGGCGGCGACCTCGCCGCCCGCCCAGCGGGGCCGGGCCTCTTCGAGGTCGCGCACCGACTTCTCCCAGTCGGTGGCGGTGCGCATGGTGCGCACCATGCCCCGACCGGCCGGCACCCCGGCCCGGTGCTGGAGGACGTGGCGAACCGTCACGTCACCCTTGCCGTGCCGGGCGAACTCGGGCCAGTACGCGGCCACCGGCCGGTCCAGCTCGATGTCGCCGCGCTCGGCGAGCAGGTGCACGGCCAGTGCGGCGAACGGCTTGCTGGCGGCGTACAGCAGGAAGAGGGAATCGGAGTCGCAGCCGAAGGAGCGGTCGAGGACCGGCACGCCGTGCCGGAGGACGCACAGCTGTGCCGCTCCCCCTCGTGCCCGCACCACCTCGCTCAGCCGGCGCAGGACCTCGGGGTCCATGTCCACGTCCTCCGGCCGGTGCTCGCGCTCGTGGATGGTGTTCACTGGGGTCGCTCCGCCTTCGTTCGTTCGGGTCGGACATCGGCCCGACGGGGGTTCCGGCGGGCCGGGGACGGCCGTGTTCTCACCAGGTGACCGGCATGGTGTGCAGGCCGCGGACCATCAGCCCGGCCTTCCACGAGAGGTGCTCCTCGGGTACGGCCAGCTGCAGTCCGGGGTATCGGCGCAGCAGTGTGGTGAGCGCGATCTGGAGTTCGGCACGGGCGAGTTGGGAGCCCAGGCAGTGGTGCGGTCCGGCGCCGAAGCCCAGGTGCGGGTTCGGGCGCCGGGTCAGGTCGAGCTCCTCCGGATCGGTGAACACCTCGGGGTCCCGGTTCCCCGCGCCCATCGACGGCACGACGGTCTCCCCCGCCCGGACGACGACTCCGCCGAGTTCGACGTCCTCGGTGGCCGTGCGGGGGAATCCGTCGACGGTGCCGATGGGCACGTACCGCAGCAGTTCCTCGACGGCGTCCGGGATGAGGCCGTGGTCGTTCCTGAGCCGCTCCAGCAGCTCAGGGCGGCGGAAGAGGGTGTAGCAGAAGTTGGGGATCTGGCTGGCCGAGGTCTCGTACCCGGCGATGAGGATGGCCTCGGCGAGCCTGACCAGTTCGCTCTCGGTCAGCCGGTCGTCCTCGTCGCGCGCGGTCACCAGGGCGCCGATCAGGTCCTCGGTGGGCCGCACCCGCCGCTCGGCGACGAGCTCGCCGAGGTAGGCGTGCATCTGCATCATGTAGTCGCGCACCTGGGCGGGCGTGTGCGCGGTGGTCGTCAGCAGGGCGTCCGACCAGGCGCAGAACCGGGTGCGGTCCTCGGGCGGCACACCGAGCAGTTCGCAGATCATGGCGACGGCGAACGGCAGCGAGAAGTCCTCGACCAGGTCCGCGGGCGGGCCGATCTCCTCCATGGCGTCGAGGAGGCGGTCGGCGGTGTGCTGGATCAGCGGTCGCATCTCCTCCACGCGACGGGGCGTGAAGACCTTCCCGACCAGGCGGCGCAACCGGGCGTGGTCGGGCCCCTCGACGCTCAGCACCGCGTCCGCCGGCGGCTGGTGCGGCAGGAACCGGGGGGCGCCGGGCGCCACGGCCAGCGCCCGCGAGAACCTGCGGTCGGTGAACACCTTGCGCACGTCCTGGTACCGGGTGGCGAGCCACGCCTCACCGCCGTAGGGCAGGGTGACGCGCTGGAGGGGCTGCTCGCGGCGCAGCGGCTCCCAGTACTGGTCGGGTTCCAGCCGGTCCGGGTCGTGGAAGGGGTACGCCGGTGCCTCACCGGCACCGAAGGGGCACGCCCGCACGTCCGCCCCGGTGCCGCTCGGCCCGGTGCCGCTCACCGGGCACCGTCCCAGGTCACCGGAAGGTTGTAGACGCCGTACACGATCTGGTCGTCGCGCCAGCGGATGTCCTCCGGCGGGGCCGCCATGCGCAGGCCGGGGAAACGTGTGACGAGGCCGCGCCATGCCGACCGCATCTCCACGCGGGCCAGCTCCATGCCCAGGCAGAGGTGGATGCCGTGGCCGAAGGCGAGGTGCGGGTTGTGCTCGCGGGTGATGTCGAGGCGGTCGGGGTCGGGGAAGACCTCGGGGTCGCGGTTGGCCGCGGGCAGCGAGGCCAGCACCGCCTCTCCCGCCTTCACCGGGTGGCCGGCGACGTCCAGGTCCTCGGTGATGCCGCGGGGCAGTCCCTGCTGGACGATGGTCTGGTGGCGCAGGAGTTCCTCGACCGCGCGGTCGATGAGGCCGGGGTCCTTGCAGAGCAGGTCCCACTGGTCGCGGTTCTCCAGCAGGGTGTAGGTGCCGATGCCCAGCATGTTGGCACTGGTCTCGTGGCCCGCGATCAGCATCAGCACCCCGATGCCGGCGATCTCCAGGTCGGTGAGCGGCGGGTCGGCGTCCGGGTCGTGGGCGAGGTGGCTGAGCAGGTCGTCGCCCGGGTTCTTCCGCTTGTCGGCGACCAGGTTCATCATGAACTCGTTCATCCGCGCGCCGGTGGCGCCGAGTTCCTCGGGGCTGGCGTCCAGGGCCTGGAGCCTGAGGACCATGTCCATGAAGTCGTCGCGGTCCTCGTAGCGCACGCCCATGAGTTCGCAGATCACGTACAGCGGAATCGGCAGGGCGAAGGACTGCACCAGGTCGACGGGACCGCCCTGTGCCTCCATCGCGTCGAGGGCGTCGGCGACGATCCGGTCGATGCGCGGCTGCATCCTGCGGATCGCCCGCATGGTGAACCACTTGGTGAGCAGGCGGCGGTAGCGGGTGTGGTCCGGCGGGTCCATGAAGATCAGGAAGCCGGGCAGGTAGACCTCTGCGCGCATCTCGGGAGCGAGGTTGCGCCAGGGCTGGGGCGTCCTGCCCGGGTGGGAGCTGACGCGGGGGTCGGCGAGTGCGGCCCGGACGTCGGCGTGCCGGGTCAGCAGCCAGCCCTCGGAGTCGTCGGCGAAGCTCATCCGGCTGACGGGATCGGTGCGCCGCAGCTCCTCCAGCTCGGGGGGCGGGGAGAACGGGCAGCTGCGCTGACGGGGCAGCGTGGGCGGGCGCTGCTCGGTGTCGGACACGGTCTGGCCTCCAGGAAGTGGCGGGGTGGGAGGGGGCGAACGGCCTGTTGCGGGGTGGGGTCAGAGGGTGGGTGCCCCGGGGCCGCGCAGCGGCAGCACCTGGTAGCTCGCGTCGTCCCGGTCGCGGCGGCCCAGGTTGAAACCGGCCTGGGCCTCGGCGGGGTCGATCGGCACCTCGTGGACGAGGCTGTAGTCGCTCAGGACGAGCCGGCGGGCGATCTTCCATGCACCGTCGCGGCGTTCGAACCGGTCGACGTAGCGGCCGGCGAACTGCTCGACCCGCCTGACGCCGTCGGCGTCCCGGACGTGGTGGGCGGTGCAGTAGGTCTCCACGCCCGCGGTGTCGCCGTCGATCTCGATGGTGCTGCCGTGCAGCGTGTGCAGGGTGCCGCTGTAGGCGTCGCGGAGCACGGGGATGATCTGCTTGACGAAGTCGTGGGCGTTGCCTCGGATGACGCCGCGGTCGTCGTGGGCGTCGTCGTGGTAGGCGGACTTGGCGAGTTCCTCGTCGAGCCGGTCCAGTCCGCGGCAGTAGCGCTGCAGCACGGCACGGATCTCGCGCTCGCTCCACAGGATGTCGAGCCGGTCCATGGAATCTCCTTCATGGTTCTTGTTGCCGGAATTCCCCGGGCTCGCCGGGTTCGGTTCCTCACGATTTCCGGGCGCGGTGGGGCTGCGACGGAAATTTGGGGGTGCCCGGGGGCCACCGGGAAATGCGTCAGAGGGTGGTCAGGCCCGTCGTCTGTGCATTGACGAGAACGGCCTGGTTCCCCTGCGGGTGCTGGTTGTCGTGCATCAGCTGGTGCGCCTTTCCGACGTCCTCGAAGCCGCCGGTCCAGGACAGGCAGGGGTCGATGCGCCCGTCGGCGACGAGGCGGATGACGTCACGGCACTGGCGGAGGTTGGCGTAGTGCGAGCCCTGGAGCCGCTTCTGCCGCATCCACAGGTAGCGCAGGTCGACGTCGGCGTTGTAGCCGGTGGTGCCGCCGCAGATGACGACCATGCCGGCGGTGTCGCACAGGTACATCGACGTCGGGATGGTGTCCTGACCACTGTGTTCGAGGACGATGCGCGGCGCCCTGCGCTCCCCGAGCTCTTCCCAGAACCGGCGGCCGAACGCCCTGACGCCCTCGGTCCAGCGGTCCATGGCCTCGTGGTCGCCGATGTCGGGCAGCCGGCCCCAGTGGTCGAAGTCGAGACGGTTGATGGCGCCCTGGGCGCCGAGCCGGCGGCAGTGGCCGGCGCGTTCCTCGTCCGACACCACGGCGACGGGGACGCCGCCCCGCTGGCGGACGATCTGGATGGCCATCGAGCCGAGGCCGCCGGCGCCGCCCCAGATGAGGACGGGGTCGCCGGGCTGCACGTCGTGCGGTGCCCAGCCGCACAGCTGGCGGTAGGCGGTGGCTCCGGTGAGCAGGAAGCAGGCGGCCTCCTCCCAGGTCAGCCCCGGCGGCTTGGGGTGGCACTGGTACTCGTCGACGAGGGCGAACTGGGCGAAGGAGCCGTGGTTCCCCTCGTAGCCCCACACCGACTGCGAGTGGGAGGTCATGGGGTCCGCGCCGAGGCGGATGTCGGCGGCGGTCTCCGTCCACTGGCAGCCGGACAGGATCACCTCGTCGCCCACGGCGACCTGGCTGACACCCTCGCCGACCGCCCACACCACGCCCGATCCCTCGGACCCGCCGATGTGGAAGTCCTCCGGCTCGCCGCGGCGCCGGCGGGCGGCGATGACGTCGACGGGCTGGCCGAGCGAGGCCCAGACGTTGTTGTAGTTGATGCCGGCGGCCATGACCCAGACCAGCACCTGGCCGCGCCCGACCTCCGGCACGTCCACCACCTCGGTGCGGAACGCCTGGTGCGGCGGCCCGTAGCGCTCCCTGCGGATCACGGAGGCGTACATGCGCTCGGGCACGGTGCCGAGCGGCGGTATGTCACCCAGTTCGAACAATTCGTTTCGCACGCAGACCCCCGTCTGGATTCATTTCGCACAGGATCCGAAGAACGTCGGAAAGCGGGCCGGCCGCGCGGCCACCGCCAAGAAAAGAATGGGAATGTTGCACCGGCTCGGACGGAGAAGATGTCGATCCGTCAGCCGATCGCCTGCACCAAGTGCGATTCAGTGATCCTATCGTACACAAGTCGGCTCATTTTCTGGAGCTGTTCCGCGAGATAAAAATGCCCGCCCGGAAAAACCTCCATCCGGAAATCCGCGGAGGTGTGCGCGCGCCAGGAGCGGACGGATTCCACCGGCGCCATCGCGTCGGTGTCGCCCACCAGCGCGGTCACCGGGCACGGCAGCGGCGGGCCGGGGACGTGGTGGTGCGTGCGGACCGCGCGGTAGTCGCTGCGGATGGCCGGTGCGACCATCCGCAGCACCTCCTCGTCGTCGAGCAGCCGTGGGTCCGTGCCGCCGAGTTCGCCGAGGGCGGCGACCATCGCCCGGTCGTCCAGCTCGTCCAGGGCCCGTTCCACCTTCTGTCCGGGGGCACCGCGCCCGGAGACGAACAGGTGGAGCGGGGGCGTGTCGCCGTCCTCGCACAGGACGCGCGCCACCTCGTGGGCCAGTACGGCTCCCATGCTGTGGCCGAACAGCGCCAGCGGCCGGTCCCGCCAGGGGCCGAGGGCCGCCACGACCCCGTCGCGCAGGGCGTCGATGGAGTCCAACGGCCGTTCCTGCCGCCGGTCCTGGCGCCCGGGGTACTGCACGGCCAGCACCTCCACGTGCGGCTCCAGCTCCCGGGACAGCGCGAAATAGGCGCTGGCGGCGCCTCCTGCGTGCGGGAGGCAGAGCAGCCGCACGGGGGCCCCGGGGGCCGGGTGGAAGCGGCGGATCCACGGGTCGGGGTGGGTGTCACGGGGTGCCGGGGCGTGGTTCGTCATCGCTGGTCAGCCGTTTCACCCGGCGCGGCGTGCGGGGCCGGGAGGCCGGCCAGCCAGGCGTCGACGGCCCGGGCCGTCTGCGGAGCGTGCTCGTCCATCATGGTGAAGTGGTCGCCTTCCGTGTCCACGACAGTGCTGTCGAACTTCCAGTCGGGCTGCCAGGCCTGGCCTTCGGCGACCCGCCCGAGCGGCACCGAGGCGCGCAGCAGCAGGGTCGGCACGCCCGGCTCCTCGGGCACCCAGTCGGTGAAGAACTCGAAGTACCGGCCCATGGCGGTCAGCCGGACGTCGGTCATCGCTCCGAAGTCGGCCTCGCGGTCGAGTACGCCCTGGGCGAGTTCCCGCTGCATGCGGTGGAGGGCCGGGTCCGCCAGCAGATAGGTGTCCAGCAGCACCACGGCCTGCGGGCGCGGTCCGGTGCGGGCCAGGTGGGCCGCGAGGCTGTACGCGAACCAGCCGCCGGAGGAGTGGCCCAGCAGGGCGTAGGGTGCTCCGCCCGCGCGACGGCGCACGCCCTCGGCGAGGAACTCCAGCATCGCGGGGAAGTCGCCGGGCAGCAGTTCGCCCGGTGCGAATCCGGGTGCGAGCAGGGCCGAGACGCCGCGGGAGCCCCGGAAGCCGGCGGCGAGCCGGGCGTACTGCTGCGCCCCGTACAGCGGCACGGGTGCCGGGCAGCAGATCAGGCCGGGCCGGTCGGTGGCCGGTGCCAGGTCCACCGTGACGGGGTCCTGGCCCGCCCCGGCCGCGGTGGCGAAGGCCGGGCGCAGCCGCGAGGCGACCTTGGTGAGCTCCAGCGCGTCCTCGGGCCGGTCCAGTTCGTTGGCGCCGCGGTAGAGCGCTTCGAGGGAGTACGGCGACGGTGCGGCGGGGGAGGTGCCACCGGTCCCGGCGGCGGTGAGCTGCTGACCGAGGAACCCGGTCAGCGCGGTGGGCGTGGGGTGGTCGAAGACGACGCCGGCGGGCAGCGGCAGTCCGCACTCGGCGGACAGGGCGATGCGCAGCTCGGTCGCCATGAGGGAGTCGAAGCCCAGGGTGAGGAAGGAGCCGTCGGGTTCGATGTCGGCGGCGCCCGAGCCGCCGATCACTGCGGCGGCCTGCTCGCGCACCAGCGCGAGCAGCTGCGCGTCGCGCTCCTCGCCGGGCAGGTCGGCGAACCTGCGCGCCGTGGGCACGGCGGCGGACGCGGCCGGCGCCGGGGCGGCGGCCGCACCTCGCGGGCGGGCTCCCGGGGCGTCGCCGCCCGCGCCCGCCATGCCGGCCAGCCAGTAGGGGCGGCGCTGGAAGGCGTACGTGGGCAGCTCCACGCGGGGCCCGGCGGGGCGCAGCAGGCGGTCCCAGGCCGGTGACGCGCCCAGCGTGTGGGCCTGGGCGACGGCCGTGAGCACGGCTTCCGGCTCCGGTGCGCGCCCGTGCAGCACGGGGACGAACGTCTCGGCGGCGGCCTCGGTCAGGCACTGCCGCCCGGCGGAGGTGAGCACTCCCCCGGGCCCGCACTCCAGGAACAGGGTGGCGCCCTGCTCGTGCAGCACGCGGACGGCGTCGTGGAAGCGGACCGTGTCCCGGACGTGGCGCACCCAGCGCTCCGGGCGGCAGAGGTCCTCCCCGGCGAGGGCGCCGGTGAGGGCCGAGACCAGGGGGATGCGGGGGGCCCGGTAGGACACCTGGTGCGCGACCTCGGCGAAGGCCGCGGTCATCGCGTCCATGCGGGCCGAGTGGAAGGCGTGGCTCACGCGGAGCCGGCGGGTACGGCGGCCCCGCTCGGCCCAGGCGTCCGCCGTCGCGGACACGGGCCCTTCGTCGCCGGAGAGCACGACCGCGTCGGGGCCGTTGACGGCGGCGACGTCCACCGCCGCGCCCGTGTCGGCGAGTTGGGCCCGGACCTCGGCCTCGCCGGCCTGGACGGCGACCATGGCGCCGCCGGCGGGCAGTTCCTGGATGAGCCGGCCGCGGGCCGCGACCAGGGCGCAGGCGTCGGCGAGCGACCAGACTCCGGCCACGTGGGCGGCGGTGAGTTCGCCCACCGAGTGCCCCGCGACGAGGTCCGGGCGCAGCCCCCAGTCCTCCAGCAGCCGCGCCAGTGCGACGCCCACGGCGAAGAGGGCGGGCTGGGTGTAGGCCGTGGCGTCGAGCAGCGCGGCTTCCGGCGTGCCCTCGGCTGCGAACATCACCTCGCGCAGCGGCCGGTCGAGGTGCCGGTCCAGCTCGGTGCACACCTCGTCCAGCGCGTCGGCGAACACCGGGTGTGCGGCGGCGAGTTCGCGCCCCATGCCGGGTCGTTGGCTGCCCTGGCCGGGGAAGAGGAACGCCGTCCTGCCGCCCGGGGGCAGGGTGCGGCCGGTGACCACGCCCGGGGCGCGGCGGCCGTGTGCCACGCCCGTCAGGCCGGCGAGCAGCTCCTCGTGGTCCCGGCCCAGCACGACGGCCCTGTGGCCGAAGGCGGCGCGGGTCGTGGCCAGGGCGGCCGCGATGGCCTCCGGGGACCGGTCCGGCCCCGCGGCCAGATGCGCGGCCAGGCGTTCGGCCTGCCCGCGCAGGGCCTCTTCGCTCCGGCCCGAGACCATCCAGGGCAGCACGCCCGAGGGGACGGCCGCCGTGCCGGTCGGCGGCTGCGCGGCCGGGTCCTCGGCGGGCGGGCTCTCCAGAATGACGTGGGCGTTGGTACCGCTGACGCCGAACGACGAGACGGCCGCGCGGCGCGGCTCCCCGCTGTCCGGCCACGGCTGCTCCTGCGTCAGCAGGTTGATGTCGCCCGCGGACCAGTCGACGCGCGGTGTGGGCTCGGTCAGGTGCAGGGTGCGGGGCAGCATGCCGTGCCGCATGGCCATCACCATCTTGATGACGCCGCCCGCGCCGGCCGCCGACTGCGTGTGGCCCAGGTTCGACTTCAGCGAGCCGAGCCACAGCGGCCGCCCCGCGGCGCGGGCGCGCCCGTAGGTGGCCAGGAGGGCCTGGGCCTCGATCGGGTCGCCCAGCGGCGTTCCGGTGCCGTGCGCCTCCACCGCGTCGATGCGGTCGGCGGTCAGCCGTGCGTTGGTCAGGGCCTGCCGGATCACCCGCTGCTGCGCCGGCCCGTTGGGCGCGGTCAGCCCCGCGCTCGCGCCGTCCTGGTTGACCGCGCTGCCGCGTACGACCGCCAGGACCGGGTGGCCCAGCCGGCGGGCGTCACCGAGACGGGCCAGGAGGAGGACGGCGGCGCCCTCGGACCAGGTGGTGCCGTCGGCGGTGGCCGAGAAGGACTTGCACCGGCCGTCGGGCGCGAGTCCCCGCTGCCGGCTGAACTCGATGAAGGCGGTCGGTGTGGCCATCACCGTCGCGCCGCCCGCCAGCGCGAGGGAGCACTCGCCCTGCCGCAGGGACTGGGCGGCCAGGTGGAGCGCGACCAGCGAGGAGGAGCAGGCGGTGTCGACCGAGACGGCCGGCCCTTCGAACCCGAAGGTGTAGGAGATGCGGCCGGAGAGGATGCTGGCGGAGTTGCCGGTGCCGATGAACCCCTCGGCCTCCTCCCGCGCGTCGAGCACGTTGATCAGGTAGTCGTTGCTGTTGGAGCCGACGAACACCCCGACGTCCGTGCCCCGCAGCCCGGTCGCGTCGAGCCCCGCGTGCTCGAACGCCTCCCAGGAGGTCTCCAGCAGCAGCCGCTGCTGCGGATCCATGGCCAGCGCCTCGCGCGGGGTGATGCCGAAGAAGGCGGCGTCGAAGCCCGACGGGTCCTTCAGGAAGCCGCCGTGCCGCGAGTACGTCCGACCCGGCGTCCCCGGTTCGGGGTCGTAGACGGCGTCGACGTCCCAGCCGCGGTTGGCGGGGAACTCGGTGACGGCGTCCCTGCCCTCGGCCACCAGCTCCCACAGCTCGTCCGGCGACGCGACGTCCTCGGCGCCGCCGGGGAACCGGCAGGCCATGCCGATGATCGCCACCGGCTCGTGGGCGGCCTCCTCGGCCTGTTCCAGCTGCCGGCGGGTCCGCTGCAGGTCGGCCGTGACCCGCCGCAGGTACGCGCGGAGTTTGGTCTCGTTGTCCTCAGCCAAGGCGGAGTTCCTTTTCGATCAGGTCGAACATCTCGTCGTCGGTGGCCCCGTCGAGGGCATCGGGTTCGGGGCCGGTGCCGGGCCGGGCGGGGGCGTGGACCGCGAGCAGGGCCTTGAGCCGCTCGGCGATCCGGGCGCGCTCCGTGTCGTCGGCGGGCAGCCCGGCCAGACCGGCCTCCAGCCGGTCGACCTGCTCGGCCAGCGACGGGCCGACAGCCGCCGGACCCGTCTCGTCGAACGCGGCCGCCAGGTGGGCGGCGACGGCGGCCGGCGAGGGGCGGTCGAAGAGCAGGGTCGTCGGCAGTTCCCGGCCCGTCGCGGCGGCGAGCCGGTTGCGCAGCCGCACCGCCATGAGCGAGTCGAAGCCGTGGTCGAGGAAGCCCCGGTCGGGGTCCACGGCCTGCGGTCCGTCGTGCCCCAGGACACCGGCCGCCTCGGTGCGCACCAGCCGCAGCAGGGCCGCGTGGCGCTCCTGCCCGGGCAGCGCCCGCCACGCGGCGGCCGCCGTCTCCGGGGGCCCACCGGGACTCTCGTCCGCGGGCTCGGGCACGCCGGACCGCGTCTGCGGGTCGGCCCGGTCGGCCCGGTCGGCCTGCCGCTCGACGGGCCCGGTGGGCCAGTACCGCCGCTTCCGGAACGCGTAGACGGGCAGGTCGAGCGCGCGGGGCCCGGCGCCGAACCAGGCGTGCCAGTCGACGGGGGTGCCCGACGAGTGGAGCGCGGCCAGGGCGGTCAGCAGGGCGGGCACCTCGGGCCGGCCGGCGCGGGCGACGGACAGCAGCAGCGGAGCAGCGCGTCCGGGCTCCGCGGTCAGACAGCCCTCGCCGGCCGAACTGAGCACGGTGTCCGGGCCGATCTCGACGTAGACGCCGGCCCCGTACCGCTCCAGCCGCCGCATCTGGTCGTGGAAGCGCACCGTGGCGCGTACGTGCCGGACCCAGTACGCGGGGTCCCGCGCCTCGCGGGCGCTCAGGATGTCGCCGGTGACGTCCGAGACGATCGGGATCCGCGGTGCCGCGTACGACAGACCGGCGGCGATCCGCCCGAACTCCTCCGTCATGGCGTCCATGTGAGGGGAGTGGAAGGCGCGGCTCACCTTCAGGCTGCGCGTTTTGCGGCCCTGCGCGGCCCACTCGTCGGCGAGTGCGGTCACGATGCCGGCGTCGCCCGACAGCACGACCGAGGCGGGCCCGTTGAGCGCGGCGAGGTCGGCCGCCCCCTCGTGGCCGGCGAGCGCCGCGCGGGCCTCCTCCTCGGTGGCCTGTACGGCGATCATCGCGCCGTCCGTGGGCAGTGCCTGCATGAGCCGGCCACGGGCGGCGACGAGGGCGGCTGCCTGCGGCGCCGTGAGCACACCTGCCGCGCAGGCCGCGGACAGCTCGCCGAGCGAGTGGCCGGCCAGGACGTCGGGGCGCACCCCCCAGCTCTCCAGGAGCCGGAACAGCGCCACCTCGTAGGCAAACAGGGCGGGTTGGGCGTAGTCCGTACCATGCAGCAGGCGGGCGGGCGGGGTGTCGTCCGGCGCGAACATCACCTGGAGGAGCGGCTCGTCCAGGTGCGGCTCGAAGTGTGCCGCCAGCTCCTCCAGGGCTTCGGCGAAGACCGGGAAGGCCGCGTACAGCTCCCTTCCCATGCCGGCGTGCTGGCTGCCCTGCCCGGTGAAGAGGAAGGCCGTCCGGCCTTTGGCGCGGGCCGTGCCGTGGACGAGGGTGTGGTGGTGCCGCCCGTTCGCGAGGGCGTCGAGACCGGCACGGAGGGTTTCCGCGTCCGGGGCGAGAACGGTGGCACGGTGCTCGAACGCCGACCGGGTCACCGCCAACGCGCGACCGACCGCCCGCACGTCCGACTCCGGACGCGCGACGGCGTACTCGTACAACCGCCCGGCCTGAGCCCGCAACGCTTCCGCGCTGCGCCCCGACACCACCCACGGCACCGGAGCTCCCGCCGGATCCGCCTCCGGATCCGCGACCGGGGTCGGGGCCTGCGGGGCCTCCTCCAGGATCACGTGCGCGTTCGTCCCGCTGATCCCGAACGAGGACACACCCGCCCGACGCAGACGGTCACTCTGCGGCCACGACCGGGCCTCCCGCAACAACTCCACCGCACCGGCCGACCAGTCCACCAACGGCGTCGGCTCATCCGCATACAGCGTCCGCGGCAGCTCGCCGTGCCGCAACGCCATCACCATCTTGATCACACCCGCCACACCCGCCGCGGTCTGCGTGTGCCCCAGGTTCGACTTCAGCGATCCCAACCACAGCGGACGCTCAGCAGACCGGTCCTTGCCATAGGTGGCGAGCAGGGCCTGCGCCTCGATCGGGTCACCCAGCCTCGTCCCCGTGCCGTGCGCCTCGACCACGTCGACGTCGCCGGCCGCCAGCCCGGCGTTCGCCAGCGCCTGCCCGATCACCCGCTCCTGCGCCGGACCGCTCGGCGCGGTGAGCCCGTTGCTCGCCCCGTCCTGGTTGACGGCGCTGCCCCGCACCACCGCCCACACCCGGTGCCCGTTGCGGACCGCGTCCGAAAGCCGCTCCAACACGACCACGCCCGCACCCTCGGACCACCCCGTACCGTCCGCACCCGCCCCGAACGCCTTGCACCGCCCGTCGGCGGAGAGACCGCCCTGGCGGCCGAACTCGGTGAACATGATGTCGGTGGACATGACGGTGGCGGCACCGGCCAGGGCGAGGGTGCTCTCCCCCCGGCGCAGCGAGTCCGCCGCCAGGTGCATCGCGACCAGCGACGACGAGCACGCCGTGTCCAGGGTCACCGCCGGGCCGGACAGGCCGAGCAGGTAGGAGACCCGGCCGGAGGCGACGCTGACGCTGCTGCCGGAGAGCATGAACCCGTCGGTCTCGGTGCGGGTCTGCTGTACCCGCGCCAGGTATTCCTGGTAGCTGGTGCTCAGGAACACTCCGGTGTCGGTGCCCTTCAGGGTGTGCGGGTCGACGCCGGCGTGTTCGACCGCCTCCCAGGACGTCTCCAGCAGCAGCCGCTGCTGCGGGTCCATCGCCAACGCCTCACGCGGCGAGATACCGAAGAAGCCCGCGTCGAACTCCGCCGCGTCGTACAGGAAGCCGCCCTCGGCAGAGGAGTCACCCACGTTCCAACCCCGGTCCACCGGGAACGCACCGATCGCATCCACACCGTCCGACACCAGCCGCCACAGGTCCTCCGGCGACCGCACACCGCCCGGATACCGGCACGCCATTCCCACGATCACGATCGGGTCGTCGTTGCGCGCCTCCGCCTCGTGCAACCGTTCCCGGGTCGCCTCGAGTTCGGCGGACACCCGCTTCAGGTAGTAGCGGAGCTTGTCTTCGTCAGCCATGTCGGCCCCCTTCACGTCTGGCTCGTCGGACGGTGATGTGGTGGCCGGCTCATGAGATGCCGAACTTCTTGCCGATGATGTCGAACATCTCCTCGTCCGTGGCGGCCCCGAAGGCGTCGTCGGCCGTGCTGTCCGGGCCGGTCCGGGCCCGGGTCCAGTCGTCCAGGAGGCGCTGGAGGCGGCTGCCGATGGCGTCGTCCTCGTCGGGTGCCGCGGTGAGTTCGGCCAGCGCCGCCTCGAGCTTGTCGAGGTGGGTCAGCGCCTCGGTGCGCGTGGCCGTGGCGGGGTCGGGCAGGGCGTCCGCGACTGCGGTGGCGAGGTGGTCGGCCAGTTCCTGCGGCGTGGGGTGGTCGAAGACCAGGGTGACGGGGAGGGAGAGGCCGAGCGCGGCGCCGAGCCGGCCGCGCAGTTCCACGGCCGTGAGCGAGTCGAAGCCCAGGTCCTGGAACGGCCGCATCAGCTCCATCTCGTCGTCCGGGCGGTGGCCCAGCACGGTGGCGGCCTGCTCGCAGACCAGTTCCGTCAGGACGGCGGAGTGCTCGTCGCGGGGCAGTTCGGCCAGGCGTCGCAGCACGTGGCCGGTGGTGTCCTCGGCCTCCGCCGCCGGTACGGCGGGTGCGGCCGCGTCTGCGGTGCCGGCCGGCGCGACCGTCACCGGGGCCGGCGCGGTGGCGTCATCGGGCCAGAACCGCCGGCGCTGGAAGGCGTACGTGGGCAGGTCGGCGCGGCTGGCGCCGGACAGGTACGGCACGCGGGCGAGGTCGACGGGGAGGCCGCGCACGTACGCCTCGGCGAGCGAGGTGAGGAAGCGTTCCTCTCCGCCTTCGTCCCGGCGCAGCGTGCCGACCGCGACGGCGGCGGTGCCGGCTACCTCGAACGTCTCCTGGAGGCCGACGGTCAGCACCGGGTGGGGGCTGATCTCCAGGAAGAAGCGGTGCTCGTCCTCCAGCAGCCGGCGCACCGCGCCGTCGAGGAGCACCGGCTCGCGCAGGTTCCGATACCAGTACCCGGCGTCCAGCCGGGTCGTGTCGACCGTCTCGCCGACGACGGTGGAGTAGAAGGGCACGCTCCCCCGGAGCGGCGCGAGGGTCGTCAGGTGGGCGAGGAACTCCTCTCGCAACGCCTCCACCTGGGGCGAGTGGCCCGCAGCGGTGGCGCCCGGCACCTTCCGTGCGCGGATCCGCGCCGCGATGCACTCGGCCACCAGCGCGTCGACGGCCTCCGGCTCCCCGCACACGACGACCGAGGTGGGCCCGTTGACCGCGGCGATCGCCAGCCGGTCGCCGTACGGGGCGATGCGCTGCGCGGCCGCGTCGGCGGACAGCAGCAGCGAGGCCATGGCCCCCCGTCCGGTCAGCCGGTCCAGCAGGACGCTGCGCAGGGTGACGATGCGGGCCGCGTCCTCCAGCGACAGTGCCCCGGCGACGCAGGCGGCGGCGATCTCGCCCTGCGAGTGTCCGACGACGGCGTCGGGTTCGACGCCGTGGGCGCGCCACAGCTCGGCGAGGGCGACCATGACGGAGAACAGCACGGGCTGCACCACGTCCAGTCGGTCCAGGGACGGGGCACCCGGCTCGCCGCGCAGGACGTCCGTCAGGGACCAGTCCACGTAGGGGGCGAGCGCCTCGCCGCAGGCGTCGATCCGCTCGCGGAAGGCCGCGGACGTCTCCAGCAGCCGGTGTGCCATCTCCGTCCACTGGGAGCCCTGGCCGGGGAAGACGAACACCGTCTTCCCCGCGAGGACGCCGGTCCCCCGGACCACCCGGGGGTGTTCCCGGCCCGCCGCCAGTGCGCCGAACCCCGCCTCCACGGCGGACCGGTCCGCGCCCAGCACCACGGCGCGGTGCTCGAAGGCCGTACGGGCCGCGAGGGTGACGGCGAGGTCGGCGAGCGGCAGGTCCGGGTGGGTGCGGACGTGGTCGGCCAGTCGTTCCGCCTGGCCGTGCAACGCCTGTTCGCTGCGGCCGGAGACGGTCCACAGGAAGGTGGCGTCCGCCCGGGCGCCGGCCGGGTTCGGGCCGCGGTCGCCGTGCGGGGCGGGGGCCGGGTCGTCGGTGGGGGCGGGGGCCTGTTCGACGATCACGTGCGCGTTGGTGCCGCTGATGCCGAACGAGGACACGCCGGCGCGGCGCGGACGGCCGTGCTCCGGCCATGCCACGGGCTCGGTGGCCAGCCGTACGGTGCCCGTGTCCCATTCGACGTGCGGAGTGGGCTGCTGCGCGTGGAGCGTCCGGGGGACCACCCCGTGCCGCATGGACATCACCATCTTGATCACGCCGGCCAGGCCGGCCGCCGCCTGGGTGTGCCCGAGGTTGGACTTGACCGACCCCAGCCACAGCGGCTGCTCCGCCGTACGGTCCTTGCCGTAGGTGGCGATCAGCGCCTCGGCCTCGATCGGGTCGCCCAGCTCGGTGCCGGTGCCGTGCGCCTCGACGACGTCGACCTGGTCGGAGGGGATCCGGGCGTTCGCCAGGGCCTGCCGGATCACCCGCTGCTGGGCGCGTCCGTTGGGCGCGGTGAGGCTGCTGCTGGCACCGTCCTGGTTGACCGCGGAGCCGCGGATCAGGGCGTGCACGGGATGGCCGAGCCGCCGGGCGTCCGACAGCCGTTCCAGCAGGAGGACACCGGCGCCCTCGGAGAAACCGGTGCCGTCCGCGGCCGCCGAGAACGCCTTGCAGCGGCCGTCCCGGGCGAGCACCCGCTGGTTGCTGTACTCGACGAAGCCCATCGGGGTGGACATCACGGTGACCCCGCCCGCCAGCGCCAGCGAGCACTCCGCCTGCCGGAGGGACTGGCAGGCCAGGTGCAGCGCGACGAGCGAGGCCGAGCACGCGGTGTCGACGGTCACGGCGGGGCCCTCGAAACCGAAGGTGTAGGCGAGGCGGCCGGACAGCACCGCGGCCGCGTTGCCGGTCCCCACGTGGCCTTCGAAGGCTCCGGGGGAGCGCAGCAGCAGCGAGGAGTAGTCCTGGATGTTGGTGCCGGAGAACACGCCGACGCCCTTGCCGCGCAGGCTCGCCGGGGCGATGCCGGCCCGCTCGAAGGTCTCCCAGGCGGTCTCCAGCAGCAGCCGCTGCTGCGGGTCCATGGCCATGGCTTCCCGCGGACTGACGCCGAAGAACGCGGCGTCGAAGTCGGCCGCGCGGTCGACGAAGCCGCCTTCGCGCACGTACAGCGAGCCCGGCCTGTGGTGTTCGGGATCGTAGAGCGCGTCCACGTCCCAGCCCCGGTCCTCGGGGAACGGGCCGATCGCGTCACCGTCCTCGATGACGAACCGCCACAGCTCCTCAGGGGTGGAGATGCCCCCGGGGAAGCGGCAGGCCATCCCGATGACGGCGATCGGCTCGTACAACGAGTCCACGAGCTGCTGGTGCTGCTGCTTCAGCCGCTCGGTCTCCTTCAACGAAGCGCGCAGCGCTTCAACGACGCGGGCGTCGGTGGTGTCCATCAGCAAACTCCAGTGAATGGTCAGGCGTCGGTGTTGATAGCCATGTGCACGAGGCTGTCCAGATCCATGGCGTCGATGGACTCTGGTGTGACGGCCGCGGCATCCGCGGTTCCGGCGGGGCCCTTCGGGTCCTGCTGCCCGGCTGTCTGCGCGAGCAGAGCGGCGCCGAGTGCGCCGTCGAAGCCGGTGAGCCTCAACAGGGCGTCCAGGACGCCGACTTCCTTGAGGCGGGAGAGCGGCAGCGTCGACAGCGCGGCGCGGAACTCCGCGTCGGCGGTACCCGCGCCGGTGCCGGTGCCGGCCGCAGCGTTTCCGCCCGTGATCTCGGCGAGCTCGGCCTGGATGTGCCGGGCGACCGCCCGCGGGGACGGGTTGTCGAACAGGGTCGCCGCGGAGAACCGCACGCCGGTCGCCCGGCTGAGGCGGTTGCGCAGTTCGACCACGGCCACCGAGGTGAAGCCGGACTCCAGGAAGCCGCGGTCCGGTGAGACGGCCATCGGGTCGGTGTGGCCGAGCACACCGGCCGCGTGGTCGCGTACCAGGCCGAGCAGGGTGCGGACCTGTTCGCCGTCGGGGAGGCCGGCCAGGCGCCGGCCGAGTTCCTCGGCCGCGTTCGCGGGTGCCTGCTCCTGTCGGTCCCCGGTGTCCAGCCGCCTGCGCGCCGGCGGCACGAGCCGCCGCAGGACCGGCAGCGGCGGGGCGTCCGCGCCGCCGAGCTCCGCCAGGTCCAGCCGGGCCGGGACGCTGAGGGGACGGTCACGCAGCAGCACCGCGTCGAAGAGCGCCAGCGCCTCCTCGGCGGACATGGGGACGGCGCCTTCGCGGCGGAGCCGGGCGAGGTCGGCGCCGGTGACCTGGCCGCCCATTCCGCGCTCCTCCTCCCACAGGCCCCAGGCCGCGGACAGCGCCGGCAGCCGCTGCGCCCGCCGCTGCTGGGCCAGCGCGTCAAGCACGGCGTTGGCCGCGGAGTACGGTGCTCGCCCGGGCGCTCCGAAGATTCCGGCCACCGACGAGAAGAGCACGAACGCGGTCAGGTCGAGCCCGGCGGTCAGCTCGTGGAGGTGCAGGGCCGCTTCGGCCTTCGGGCGCAGCACTCCCGTCAGCCGGTCGGGGGTCAGCGATTCCAGGACCCCGTCGTCGACGACGCCCGCACAGTGCACCACCCCGGTGAGCGGCCGGTCCGCGGGGATCGAGTCGAGCAGTACGGCCAGTGCCGTGCGGTCACCGACGTCACAGGCCTCCACCCGCACCCGCGCCCCGACCCCCGCCAACTCCTCCACCAGGACCTCGACCCCGTCCGCGGCGGCACCACGGCGCGACACCAGCAGCAGGTCCCGCACCCCGTACGCCGACACCAGATGCCGGGCCACCAACGCGCCCAGACCACCCGTGCCACCCGTCACCAGCACCGTCCCCGAAGGACCGAACGAACCCTCCGACCGGCCCACCGGCACCTCACCCACCCGGGCCAGACGCGGCACCACCACCCGGCCGCCGCGCACCGCCACCTGCGACTCGCCCACACCCAGCGCGAGCCCCAGCGCAGCCGCCTCCGCGTCCGCCGACAGCCCCGGCTCCACATCCACCACCACCAGCCGGCCCGGATGCTCCCGCTGCGCCGAACGCACCAGACCCCACACCGACGCCGCACCCAGAGCAGGCGCGCCCTCCTGCGAGGACACGGCCACGGCGCCCCGCGTCAGCAGCACCAGCCGCGAACCCGCGAACCGCTCCCCGGACACGAACTCCTGCACCACGGACAGAGCCCGTGCCGCCGTCTGCGACACCTCGTCGGCCCGGTCGTCGTCCACGGCCCAGATCACGGTGTCCGCCGCTTCCGGTGAGCCCCAGGTGACCCGGCGAGCGGGCGGGCCGACCACGGAGGTGGCCGGTTCCCACACCAGGTCGAACAGCGCGTCCCGCACGCCGCCGCTCATGGCCCGCAGCTGCTCCCGCTGCACCGGCCGCGTCACCAGCCGGCCCACCGACAGCACCGGCGCACCCGACTCATCGGTGACCCGCACCGTCAGGCCGCCGTCCTGATCCGCCGGCGTGACATGGATGCGCACCGTCGATGCGCCCACGCCGAACAGTTCGGCTCCCGTCCAAGCGGAGGGCAGCCGCGCCTCGCCCGCGGCCGGGTCGCCCGTGATGTGGAGTACGGCGTCCAGCAGGCCGGGGCGCAGCGCGAAGCCCGTCGTGTGGTCGTTCGCCCCCGCGGGGAGCGCGACCTCGGCGAAGAGCTCCTCGCCCCGCCGCCACGCGGCCCGCACGGTGCGGACGGCCGGGCCGAAGCCGACCTGTGCCCGTGCCAGGTGCTCGAACACGTCCTCCAGCCGCAGTGGGGTGGCACCGGCCGGCGGCCACGCCTCCACCCGTACGCCGTTGACGGCGTCCCCGGCGTTGCCCGCACCACGTGTGGGCGCCAGAGTGCCGGAGGCGTGCAGGGTCCATTCCGCATCGTCCGCGGCATCGCCCGGGCGGGAGAAGATCTCCACCGCGCGGCGGCCGTCCTCGTCGGCTGCCGACACGAGCACCTGGACGGACACGGCGGGGGCGGCGTCGCCGATCGGCAACACCAACGGCAGGTGGCAGTCCAGGTCCTCCAGGTGCGGGCATTTCACGTGGTCGCCCGCTCGGAAGGCGTACTCGACGAGCACGGAGGGCGGCAGGACGGCCTGACCGTAGAGCGTGTGGTCGGCGAGCCAGGGGTGTTCGGCCGTGGACAGGCGGCCGGTCCACAGGGTGCCGCGGCCATCGGG
>NZ_JBIVXV010000054.1:0-21154 GCF_044769385.1 Streptomyces sp. NPDC090445
CGTGCGGCCACATCGCGCACGCCGACACGGTGGGCGCTCTGAACGTTCTACGGGCCGGGCTGGTCCGTCGCGACGCCAACCAGGCATAGCGAGAACCCCCCTCGTTCACGAGGGGGAGGAGTCACCTGAACCTTCTCCCCTTTCCGAGGGTGGGCGGGGTGGTGCCCCTGTCAACCCTGCCCCCGTCGCAGGGACAGTCACCCACGCCTGCGAGGTCTTGACGCACCTCGTACGACTTTCCCGCCACGGCATCAAGGACGCGTGAAGACCGGCGCGGCGGCCGTATGAATAACGCCAAGAACACTGGTGATCCGGCCATGGCGCTCGGACGCTGTCCTCACTTTGGTCCAACGGAGGAACAGCGGAAGATGTCCATAGACATGGGAAAGCCGAGCGCGGCAGCAGGACAGGCCCCGGGCACGGAGGAACCTCCTGATACCGGCGTACGGACGCCGACGGCAGGCGACCGCCACCGGCTGACAGCCCTTCAGGGGCTGGCCGCGCTGTCGCTGGACGCGATGGCGTCCGTGGCGTACGGGCCGGAGTCGATCGTGCTGGTCCTGGCCGCGGCCGGTGCCTACGGCATGGGCTTCACCCTCCCCGTCACCCTGGCCATCGCCGCGCTGCTGGCGGTCCTGGTGGCCTCGTACCGGCAGGTGATCGCCGCGTTCCCGGACGGCGGCGGCTCGTACGCGGTCGCCAAACGCCATCTGGGCCGGCGTACGAGCCTGGTCGCCGCGGCCTCGCTGATCCTGGACTACGTCCTGAACGTCGCCGTGTCCGTCACGGCCGGTGTGGCCGCCCTCACCTCGGCGTTCCCCGAGCTGTACGGAGAGCGGGTGTGGATCTGCCTGGGCATCCTGGTGCTGGTCACGGCGGTGAACCTGCGCGGGGTCGTGGAATCCGCCAAGGCGTTCCTCGTGCCCACCGCCGTCTTCGTCGGGTCGATCCTCGCGATGGTCGTCGTCGGGCTCTTCCGTGACGGTCCCGTCAGCACCGCGTCCGCTGCCGGACACGCCTCCGCCCTCGGCGAGGGCGCGACGACTGTCGGCGCGCTCCTGCTGCTGAAGGCCTTCGCCGCCGGCTGTTCGGCCCTGACCGGAGTCGAGGCCGTCGCCAACGCCGTTCCCTCCTTCCGCGCCCCGGCCGCCCGCCGCGCGCAGCGCACCGAGGTCGCCCTCGGCGCGCTGCTGGGCGTGATGCTGATCGGCCTGTCGATCCTCATCGGGCGCTTCCACCTCCAGCCGGTCGAGGGCGTCACCGTCCTCGCGCAGCTCGCGGACGCCTCCTTCGGCCACAACCTCGCCTTCTACATCGTCCAGTTCGCCACCATGGTGCTGCTGGCGCTCGCCGCGAACACCTCCTTCGGCGGACTGCCCGTCCTGATGAGCCTCCTGGCCCGCGACAACCACCTGCCCCACGTCTTCGCCCTCAAGGCCGACCGCCAGGTCCACCGCCACGGCGTGGTCTGGCTGGCGCTCGTCTCCGCCCTCCTGCTCGTCTTCTCCGGCGGCGACACCAACACCCTCGTCCCGCTCTTCGCCATCGGCGTCTTCATCGGCTTCACCATCTGCCAGGTCGGCATGGTCCGGCACTGGTACGGGGAGCGGCCGCGCGGCTGGCAGGCGAAGGCGGCGCTCAACGGCTTCGGCGCCCTCCTGACCGGTGTGTCGGCCGTCGTCGTCACCGCCACCAAGTTCACCGAAGGCGCCTGGCTGATCGTCGTCGCGCTGCCGCTGCTCGTTCTCGGCTTCGAGAAGATCCACCGTGCGTACACCGAGATCGGCGAACGCCTGGAGCTCGGCCGGATCCCGCAGGCCCCGCGACGATCCCGCTCCGTGGTCGTGGTCCCCGTCTCCGGTCTGTCCCGCCTGACCAGCCAGGCCCTCACCGCCGCCCGCTCGCTCGGCGACGAAGTCCTCGCCGTGACCGTCACCCACCCGTCCCCCGAGGACCGTGAAGCGGCCGAAGCCCTGCGGCGCGACTGGGAGCTGTGGAAGCCCGGCGTCGAACTGGTCGAGCTCTCCTCGGAAACCCGCTCCCTCGGACGCCCCTTGTCGGCGTACGTACGGAAGCTGGCGCAGCGGCACCAGGACGCGCAGGTGACCGTCCTGATCCCGGAGACCGAACCCGCCCACCTCTGGCAGCGACTGCTGCAGAACCAGCGCGGCTCCGTCGTCGCCCACGCGGTCCGCCGCGACACCGCCGCCGTGATCTGCCGGCTGCGCTTCCGCATCACCGCCGAGGCACGTTGACACACCTCTGACGGCGGCTTGACGCGTCTCGTGCGCCGCCGTCAAGGAGGTGCCAAT
Source organism: Streptomyces sp. NPDC090445 (assembly GCF_044769385.1). Lineage (NCBI taxonomy): Bacteria > Bacillati > Actinomycetota > Actinomycetes > Kitasatosporales > Streptomycetaceae > Streptomyces > Streptomyces sp. NPDC090445. The sequence continues at coordinate 2,313 of NZ_JBIVXV010000054.1, forward strand.
TCCCGCACCTGTATGGGTGTTTCCGCCGGAACGGGCAGTAGTTTCCTGCCTGTTGAGCCGCCGGGGACACCAAGTACTCACATGACGGCCGAGGGGGTCCATGGAGACAGTCCCCGGCGGCGACACCCCCTCCCGCGCTCTGGCCACGAGCTGCCAGGGCTGCCACGCCTCGAACCCATCCAGAAGGTCGCTTCATGCCTCCCTCCGCCGCGCAGCACGTTCCTCCGGGTCTCGGGACACCTCCGCGGACCCCGACCGACCGACCGTCCCGGAAACGCTCCGGCCAGGTGAACGTGGTGGACCCCGAGCTCCTCGCCGCCTCCGCACGGGAGGCCGTCGGCAAGCTCCACCCCCGCGAACTGGTCAAGAAGCCGGTGCTGTTCGTCGTCGCCGTCGGATCCGTGCTGACCACACTCTCGGCGCTCATCCACCCGTCCGTCTTCACCTGGGTGATCAGCGTCTGGCTCTGGCTGACGGTCCTGTTCGCCAACCTCGCCGAGGCCGTCGCCGAAGGCCGGGGCCGCGCCCAGGCGGAAACACTGCGCAAGGCACGTACGGACACGGTCGCGGTGCGGCTGAACCACTGGACGTACGGGGCGAACCTGCACCGGGCCGAGACGGAGGTGGTCACGCCGGCCGAGCTCCAGCCCTTCGACTTCGTCCTCGTCGAGGCCGGCGAGCTGATCCCGGCCGACGGTGACGTCGTCGACGGGGCCGCGATGGTCGACGAGTCGGCCGTCACCGGCGAATCGGCACCCGTGCTGCGGGAAGCGGGTGGCGACCGGTCCGGCGTCACCGGCGGTACGACCGTGCTGTCCGACTCGATCGTCGTACGGGTCACCTCGCGCCCGGGGCGCAGCTTCATCGACCGGATGATCGCCCTGGTCGAAGGCGCCACCCGGCAGAAGACGCCGAACGAGATCGCACTGAACATCCTGCTGGCCGCCCTGACCGTCGCCTTCGTCCTGGTGGTCGTCTCCATCCAGCCGATGGCCGCCCACGCGCACGCCGCACAGTCCACGACCGTCCTGGTCGCCCTCCTCGTCACCCTCATTCCCACCACGATCGGCGCCCTCCTGTCGGCCATCGGCATCGCGGGCATGGACCGGCTCGTCCAGCGCAACGTCATCGCCATGAGCGGACGCGCCGTCGAGGCCGCCGGAGACGTGAACACCCTGCTCCTCGACAAGACCGGCACCATCACCCTCGGCAACCGCGAGGCCGCGGCCTTCATCCCCCTGCCCGGCGTGGACCACCTCAAGCTGGCGGACGCCGCCCAGCTGTCCTCGCTCGCCGACGAGACGCCCGAGGGCCGCTCCGTCGTGGCTCTCGCCCGGCAGCACGGGCTACAGCCGGCCGCCGCGGAGGAACTCAGCAATCCGCGGTTCACCGAGTTCAGCGCCCGGACCCGGATGAGCGGCGTCAACCTGAGCTGGGACAACGGCGCCGGCTGCGCCATCCGCAAGGGCGCGACGGCTCAGGTCTGCGACTGGGTGACGATGCGCGGCGGCACCGTACCGCCGGAAGCGGTGGCCTGGTCGGCCACCGTGTCGGAGTCCGGGGGCACGCCCCTCCTGGTGGCGGTCCACGACTGGGACGGGCCGCGGGTGCTCGGGATCATCCACCTCAAGGACGTGGTCAAGGAGGGGATCCGGGAGCGGTTCGAGGAGCTGCGCCAGATGGGGATCCGTACGGTCATGGTGACCGGCGACAACGAGCTGACGGCCCGCGCCATCGCCGCCGAGGCCGGCGTCGACGAGTACCTGGCGGAAGCCACCCCCGAGGACAAGCTGGCCCTCATCAAGCGGGAGCAGGCCGGAGGCAAGCTGGTCGCGATGACGGGTGACGGCACCAACGACGCCCCCGCCCTTGCCCAGGCCGACGTCGGCGTCGCCATGAACACCGGTACCTCGGCCGCCAAGGAGGCCGGGAACATGGTCGACCTCGACTCCAACCCCACCAAACTCATCGACATCGTCGAGATCGGCAAGCAGCTCCTCATCACCCGCGGAGCGCTGACCACGTTCTCCATCACGAACGACGTCGCGAAGTACTTCGCGATCATCCCGGCCATGTTCACGGCGGCCTACCCGGGCCTCGAAGCCCTCAACATCATGGGCCTGAGCAGCCCCCGGTCCGCGATCACCTCGGCGATCATCTTCAACGCGCTGATCATCGTCGCGCTCATCCCGCTGGCCCTGCGCGGCGTCCGCTACAAGCCCGCCTCCGCTCACGACCTCCTGCGCCGCAACCTCCGCGTCTACGGCTTGGGCGGGCTGATCCTCCCGTTCATCGGCATCAAGCTCATCGACCTCGTTGTCTCCCACATCCCCGGCATGGGATGAGTTCCGGGCCGACCCGCCTGCGGGTACGAGATCACGGCACGCCTGAGGGAGCAGGGCTTCTCCGACCTCGCCGAAGGGACCGCCCGCGCGCTGCTCGTCAGGATGGGGAAGCGTGGTCCCGTCGACGTGGAGAAGGCCGCCTCGGAGAAGGGGCCGCCGCGCAAGGTGCACTCGGCTCCGAGCGGATCCTGGGGCGTTCACTACGCCACCGGGGGCGGGTCATGTGCCTGACGGGCCTGGACTACTTCTCCACCCTCGGCTACCAGCCCGGCATCGCGTTCCTCGCGGCCGGTCTGCTGTCGCCGCTGGCGACCGTCGTGCTCGTGCCGCTGACCCTCTTCGGCGCGCTGCCCGTCTACCGGCGGGTGGCCGAGGAGAGCCCGCACGGCGAGGGCTCCATCGCCATGCTGGAGCGGCTTCTGACGTTCTGGAAGGGGAAGCTGTTCGTCCTGACCTGCTCGGGTTCGCGGCGACCGACTTCCTCATCACCATCACCCTTTCCGCGGCGGATGCGACCGCGCACATGGTGGAGAACCCGCACCTCACCAGCACCCTGCACGGCCACGAGGTACTGATCACCCTGATCCTGATCGCGCTGCTCGGCGGCGTCTTCCTGAAGGGCTTCAGTGAGGCCATCGCCCTCGTCGTGTTCCCGAAACTCGCGCTCGGCCTCTCCGGCTTCGAGACCGGTGTGGCGGTCATGCCGCACGTCCACGGCGACCCGGACGACTCCGCGGACAAGCCCGCCGGCCGGATCCGCGGTGCCAAGAAGCTGCTGACCACGGCGGCCGTGATCATGAGTATCTCCCTGATCTGCTCCAGCCTCATCACCACCCTGCTGATCCCTGCCGCAGCGTTCCAGCCGGGTGGCGAGGCCAACGGCCGCGCCCTCGCCTACCTGGCCCACGCATACCTGGGCTCTGCTTTCGGCGCCGTCTACGACATCTCCACGATCCTGATCCTGTGGTGCGCCGGCGCCTCGGCCATGGCCGGCCTGCTCAACCTGATGCCGCGCTACCTGCCGCGCTACGGCATGGCCCCGCACTGGGCCCGCGCCCTGCGCCCGATGGTCACGCCCAGCGGTTCGGCCTGCGTCTGTCTCAGGCCCACGCGGTGGCTGTTGCCGTCGGTCCCGAACCCTACGGGGACGGTTACCCCATCGCCCGGGTCATCGAGACGTCCGTACGGGGGCGGTTCGGCGACGAGAGCATCCTCCTGACCGCCAAGGACGGCAGACTCATCTGCGTCGCCCCGGGAGACAGACCGGATGTACTCGCCTTCTTCGCCCAGCAGGCCAACGCGGCCACGGACGGCGGTCGCGTCGCGATGGGCCGGGCACACCCGGGCCCGGGCGGTGTCGTCCATTCGTACCAGGAGGCCCTGGGCGCCCTCTCACCGGCGGATCGCATGGCACTGGAGGAGCCAGTGCTCCACGCCGTCGACCTGCTGGTGTATCCCGTGCTCGCACGGGACCGGCAGGCCATGGCGGACCTCGTCGTGTCCACCCTCGGACCGCTCCAGCAGGCCCGCGGCGGGGCCCAGCCCCTCCTCGAGACCCTCACCGCCTACTTCGACAGCGGCTGCATCGCGACCGAGGCCGCCCGCAGACTCTCGCTCAGCGTCCGCGCCCTGACGTACCGGCTGGAGCGCATCCACGCCCTCACGCACGTGGACCCAGGAGATCCCGCGCACCGGTACACCCTTCAGACAGCGGTCATCGGAGCCAGGCTGTTGGGGTGGCCCGAAGGGTGACACCCCTGGCTGAGCCGGTCTGGATGCCGTGCCCGGAACGGAGAGACGCCGGTCAAGAACAGCCACGGCCCCACTGCCGGCGACGCCGCAGCCAGTGAACGGCCTCGCCCACGGCCACGATCCAGGCTGCGCCTGCCCCGCGGCCGGCGGCTGATACCGGCTTCTGCTGGAGGAGGGAGACGCCGGCCAAGACCGCGGCGGTTGATGACGCCCCGGGTGCGGGGAGGCAGTCCGGGCGGCCACTCGAAGGCCATCCCCGGGCTGGTGCCCCTGTGGCGTGCCTCTGACGGGGTCCCACGGCGCACGCCGGAGTTCATTCGGAATGCTGACGACTGGGGACGTGAGGCGTCAGCAGCGCGTCAGAATCGCGGCCGACCGCGTCAGAGGACCGTCAGCGAATCGGCTTTGGGGCGCATCCCTGCCGTTGGATGAATTTCCCGACGGAATCGCGAGGGAGGAAGCATGCCGAAGGTGGTCGTCGGTATCAGTGAAGGCCTCGGCGGCCTGTCAGCACTGCACCGGGCCGCTGTCGAGGCCCGGCTGCGGCGGGTGGAGCTGTGCGCTGTGCTGGCGTGGCAGGCCCCGGACGGTGGACCGGGCAGCCGCACCCCCTGCGGGGTACCGGCCCTGGCACTGTGCCGGTCGGCCGCGGCGGACCGGCTGCGCGAGGTACTCGACACCGCGTTCGGTGCCGGGACTCCGGCCGTCACCCTCACGGGCTTCACCGTGCGGGGCACGGCGGGCGCGGCGCTCGTCGACGTCGCCCGCGACCCGGACGACCTGCTCGTGGTGGGCTCGGGGCCACGCGGACCGCTCCGTCGCCTGCTCCGCCCTTCGGTGGCCCGCTACGTCCTCGTGCACGCGGCCTGTCCCGTGCTGACCGTGCCCCCGTCCCCGCTCAAGGCCGCGTACGAAGCGGCCCACCGCCGCAACTCCTGGCGGCTGCCGCTCGACGTCCGGGAACTCGCCTGATGAGCCGCGGGGCCGTTCCGATTCCACCAGGCCGAGGCCGGCGCCCCGTCAGGAGTCGGGCGGTGGCGACCTGGCGGCGGCCAGGGCCCTGACCGCCCGCTGGATGCGGGCGTTCACGGACTCGATCGCGTTCGTGGTGCAGACGATGGGGCGGATCTCGGTGTCGAACCGCAGGAAGGGGGTGAACTCTTCCCATGCGTTCTCCCACAGCCTCACGATCGCCGGATACTTCTTCCCCCAGGCGTCGGCGAACTCGGCGAACCGCTCCAGTGGCGCCTCCTCGGCCGGGGCGGTGCAGACGGGTGAGGAGCTTGGCGATCGTGTCCCAGTCCTGGCGGGCGGCACAGCGGAAGGAGTTCCGCAGCAGGTGGGCCACGCAGGTCTGGACAGTGGTGCGGGGCCATACGGTCGCGACGGCGTCGGGCAGGCCCTCGCCGGCGTCGCCGGCCCACAGCCCGAGGATGTCCCGTCGGCCTTCGGCGGTGACGGCCAGGGCGACGTGGATCGGCCGGTTGGCGACGGCCCCGTCGCGGATCTTCAGGTGGATGGCGTCGATGAAGACCACCGGATAGACGGCGTCGACGGCACTGCTGGTCGCGCTCGGCGCCTGGGGGCGACGCCGTCTCCGGCGGATCGGCCGACGACCGACGGCAGGAGGGATGAAGCGGTGCGACGTCGCCGCCGTCGCGGCCAAGAACCGCAGCGGACCTGAACAATACCCACCACCAAATAGTCACAAGAAGCAATAATCCGAATAAATTGGGAATAGGTCTTCTTCGGTCAAAGGAGCCCTTGGCATCCTGGTGTCGAGGGAATGCAGGCGACTGCACTCAGAGGGGGGAATCCTCGGTGCCATCGAACGAATCTTCGGCGCCATCTCGGCGTCGGCTCCTGGCCATGGCAGCCGGTACCGGACTCGCCGCCATCACCGCGCCGCTGGCGCTCGGATCACCGGCCCAGGCGATGCAGCACTTGTGGCGATGGTGCCACCAGTGCAGCGGACTCTGGTTCTCCGGCAACAGCAACAGCGGCTACTGCCCCGTCGGCAGCGGAATCTTCGGCTGGGACCACCCGCATCGATCCGCCGGCAGCGGCGACTACGTCCTGGGGGAGATCACCGATCCGGGTGCAGGGGAAACCGAGTGGAAGTGGTGCTCCCGCTGCGCCGGGCTCTGGACGTACACCTACGGATGGCGCGGCGTCAGGAGTACGTGCCCCAACTCCCGCTGGCTCAACGGAAGTCACGACAGCACAGGGTCCGGCAGCTACAAGTTGGAGGGCCTGCCCGGCATGACCAACGGGCCGGGCGGACAGAACCGGTGGTTCTTGTGCGCCAAGTGCGCCGGCCTGTTCTTTGCGGGGAACGGTCCGAAGGGAGTCTGCCCCGCCGGCGGCGCCCACGAGAACCGGACGGGCATCGGCCTCGAATACGTACTGCGTCAACTGTAGAAGGACAGCGAACGCGCCACGCCGATCGGAGGCGGAAGCCGACCCGGTGGGCGCGTCACGAGCGCACTGCCACCGATTGACGGATTCAACTGCCGGGGGGTAGAGAATGAGGCGACGGAGTCTTGCCGGGTTGGCGGCAGGCATCGCTGTCATGAGTACCGTATTGACGACAGGGCCCGCACACGCGACACCGTCGCCGTACTGCTGGGCCGGAATCACGGGGACAGCCGGCATCGGACAGTGCCAAGGCGCGACGTACGGCGGCAGCTGGTACCAGGTCCGTGTGGTGTGCCGTGAGTTCATCGGGTTCGGCTTCGCGTTCACGACGAGGACCAGCCAGCCGACCTACGCTTCGCCTGGGCAGCCCGGCATCGTGGTCCGAACCGCCTCGTGCGCCCCGTTCGGAACCGCCACGAACGCCTGGGTGCAGAGTTGGTGACTTCCTGAGGTCGCCGAGCAGGTCGCAGGCCCCGCACCGACCGTGTGCGGGGCCCAGCGCGGGCTGCAGGGGGGACGCAGGGACGACACGGGCGGGCGAGCCGGCAGGCCACCAGCCCGCCCTCGTACCCCGGACCGGTGGAAGTGAAGGACACGTCTTTCCCCGAGGCCGAGCACACCATGGCCTTGAACCGTTCCCGGCGCGCCGGGTCGCCGGATACAGCCGCACCGTCCCCGAGTACTTCGCCGTTGCGCACTCACAACGCCCCCGGCCCGGGGCGGGCCCGCGGGCCACCGTGGCCGACTCCTCGAAATGCCGGCCACGGTGGTCATCCCCGACGACGCTCCTGCCCCCAAGGTCGGAGGCGCCCGCGCCCCCTCGGCGGCAGGGCCGTCACCTACAGCCGCGGCTGCGAGGACCGTGACACCCCGGTCGCCGACATCGCCACCCGCGACGGCCACGCGGTCGTCCCCTCGGCGGGATCCCGCCACGTCATGAAGGTCGTGCCCGAACCGCGCGGCGCCTGGGCCTGCACCCTGGCCGCCGGGCTCAACGGCGGCGTACTCCACGAGTCGGGGACGATCGGTGTCGTGATCTCCGGAGGCAGCGTGGACCCGCCCGCCTTCCGCCGGCTGATCAGCCAGCCAGCCAGCCCGCCCGCCGGAAGGACCCCGCACGTGCCTGACCTCGACCGCCCGTTCCCCACCGTCACGCAGTACGCCAGCCCGGACCTGATCGCCGCCATCGTCTACGACGGCCACGACCAAGGAGCCGATCCCCGCTGGGCCGAGAGCGGCGCCCCCGACCTCGACACATACCGCACGTGGTGCGGCCACATGTGCGGCATCGCCTGCCTGCGCATGGCGCTCCTCGCCCGGACCGGCGACGCGCCCACCCTGTTCGAACTCCTCGACGGCGCCAGAAAGTACGGCGCCTACACCGAGGACGCGGACAGCGGAGCGATCCACGGCCTGATCTACGCCCCGTTCGCCCAGTACGTGCACGACGTCCACCGCCTGCACGCCGAAGTCCACCCCACCCTGACAGTGCCCGGCCTGCTCGCCCTGCTCGACTCCGGCCGGCTGGTGATGGCCTCGGTCCACAAGGAGATCCGCCGCCCCGAGAACCCCGCCCCCGGCAAGGGCGGACACCTTGTGCTCCTCACCGGCCGCCAAGGCGACACAGTGCACTTCCGCAACCCGTCCGGCCACACGGAACAAACCCGCACCGCGAACCTGCCCGTCGCCGCATTCGCCGAGTTCTTCGTCGGCCGCGGGGTCTCCATGACCTGAACACAGCCGCGGTGGCTCCCTGCGGACGGCCGAGGCCCCTGCCAGACGTGGCAGAGGCCTCGGGGTGCAGCGAGTCAGTCCTCGACGCGGCTCCAGACACTGGGCACGACGCCGGGCATCCGGTGGGCGACCCGCTGTTCCTCCTTGGTTCCGTGCCGTGCCGTGCCGTGCCGGGTGGCGGGGCTCCGCCAGGTACCGGCGTCTCCACGTGGGCAGGTGGCCTGCTGCTTGTCCCAGCCGATGGCGAACGCGGTGCGGTCGAAGCCGGCGTCGGCGCGTCCTGGGGCGAGCATGACCCACATCGGCCATCAGCCTCGGCGAGGGTCAGCTACCTTCAGCGCGCCCGGCTGGCTTGACGGGTTGCCCGGCAGTCCACTTCTCGCTGCTCGCACCGCCGGCAGTCGCCGGAGTCGAGCAGCACACGGTCATCCACCGTACGCCACCGCCCTGCGGACGCCTGGGAAAACGCCACCCGTCAACGGTCCGCAGCTGGCGGATCCAGCCGGGCGGGCCATACCCCTGACGGACCGGGCGCGTTTCCCGGTCACAGGACGGTTTGCCCCGTACGGTGGGCTCGCCGGGCCCCAGCCCCCTGTAGCGAGGGGTGCGGGCAGTCCCATGGAACCTTCCTCCACCGGAACAGGCTGGTGCATGACATTCACTCCGTCTGCCCGGCTCACCCGCCGGGCTCTGGTCTCCGCCGTACTCGCGCTCGGAGCCGCTGCCGTGCCCACCGTCGGCGGATCCCGGGCCCGCGCCGCAACCGGCGTCGGGGCGTTCGGGGGCTGGGACCGTGAAGGCTTCACCGTGCCCGAGATCACCGATTGCGTCGGCTGGGGTGCCCGGGAGGCGTCCGAGCCCGTCGTGGTCCTCGCCGCGCGTCCCGAGCGGATCATCGTCCACCACACGGCGACAGCCAACGTCACCGACTACTCGCGGGCGCGGGCCCATACGCTGGCCCGCGCCATCCAGACCCACCACATGGACCTGCAGGGCTGGATCGACACCGGGCAGCACTTCACCATCAGCCGGGGCGCCTTCGTCCTGGAGGGCCGCCACCGCAGCCTCGCCGCGCTGAACGCCGGGGACCGGATGGTGCGAGCCGCCCACTGCATCGGCCAGAACAGCGCGGCCATCGGCATCGAGAACGAGGGCACCTACATGACCGAGGAGCCCCCGGAGGTTCAGTTCTCCGCCCTCGCCGATCTGTGCGCCCACATCTGCCGCCAGTACGACGTGCCCGCCTCCGAGATCCACGGACACCGGGACTTCAACAGCACCGACTGCCCCGGCGACATGCTCCATGCGATGCTGCCGAAGCTGCGCGAGGACGTGGCCCGGCGCCTCGGAAGCGCCACCCCCGGGCCGCTGCCGCGCTGGCCCACGAATCCGCCCCGCGACTGGCCCGCAGCCCCGGCAACCGCCGCAGACGCCCCCGCCGAGTAAAAACGCCGGACGGCCTCGCACCCTGCCTTCGCGGTTGGCCCGGCGCTGTCCGTCGTTGCGCAGGGCTCGCCCGGATTCGCCGAGGGGGCCGAGCGGGGCGACCCGGTCGCGCAGACCGAGCACACAGCACTGCGCCCCGCCTTCGGAGGAGGGCGGGGCGCAGCGGCAGTGCGGAGGATCAGGCGTATGCGCAGATCGCGTACACCGAGATGCCCACGCTGCTGTACGCGTTCTGACGCCCGAGACCGATCCAGCCCCGCCCGTCATCGGTCGGGAACGAGCCGACCAGGATGGCGTCGTTGCCCTGTGCCTCGGCACCGCCGCCGACGGCGACCTTCCCCGCCGGGCAGTACACCGTCCGCCGCTGGAAGTTCGGCACGTTCGCGTTCGGCAGCTTCACCACCTGGTACCCGTCGACAGCCGCAGCCCGCGATACGTGCCCCCTCGTCGGAGCCGTCTGACTGTCCGACGCCTGCGCCGCCCAGCCCACGCCCGACACCAGCGCCACCGCCAGCGCGCCCGCTCCGAGAACCTTCAAGCCTCGCATCCTGCTCCTCCACGTCCGGCAAGGCCCCGATGACCGGGACCCCGTCCACGACCCCAACCCTGCCGGGGCAAGTCGCCCAGAGCGCCGCGTACGGTGACCAAACGCCCGGATATGACGAAGCGGGAGCACAGGACTCTCCCGACGCGCCCAGCGTCCGCCCTCGGGCGCCCCGTCCGGGATGCTCGATCCTCCCGGAGCAGGGCCGTGGCGTGGCCGGAACGGGCGGTCAGTCGGCGTCGCTGACAGTGCCGACGGCCCCGCGCGGCCTCACACCAACGCCCCGGTCCGGCTCGACGCTGCGGCTCTGGCACTTCGATCGAGCCACCTGGCTCCACTGCGAGTGCTGCCGGGCGAGCCGGATGGGCATCAGGCGGATCCTTGCCACCCTGACCTTGCCGCGGCCCGGCCCAGCCCGGACCCATCCGACAGGCGTTGAGCATATTTCGGCCACGTTGGACTGCGTGGCGTGATCTCCTCCCCTGCCCCCGCCTGTTCCTGCTGCGAGCGCCCTCACCCGGCGAGAAGCGGATCGACGCCCGGTTCGCCCTGCCGGATGCCGCCCTGGCGGTGTCCGAAGAAGCGCGCCACGAGGTCGGTTCCGGCGCACTCCTGCGGGTGGACGGCGTCGGCTGCTTCAAACGCTGCCTGCTGCCGGTCCGGCTCACCGACGGCATCGAGCTCGTCCTGGGCACCTGGATGGAGATCGGCGCCTCCGACCCGGAGCACGCCCACACCCTCCGGGAGAAGCCCGGCTACGCGACCCTCACGCCGCGCGGGACGCCGGCCAACGCGATCAACCCGTGGGGGGACGCGCTGCTCGGTGCCGCCGCCCCATCAAGGTCCGCGACCGCGACGAGATCCGCTACGTCGCCGCCGACAGCGCCCACCCCGTCCTCCGGAAGGTCCCGGCCGGCCCTGGGACCGTCACCAGGTCCCGAGCTGCTCCGGCCATGCCCTGCCTGTGGCCGTCCGTACGGACCTGGACGACCGCTGGTCCGTCGAACGGCCGCCCGGGCTGGAGGCGCGGTCGTCGACGGCGTTTCCCGGTTCGGCGGGCCGGACCGCATCGTGTTCGCCGGCCTGTTCACCGACGACGCCGACCGCAGCCCCGTGGAATTCCTCGGCTCGCTGCCGGAAACCGCCCCCACCGTCCCGCGTGAACAGCAGCCGACCGAACAACCTGCCGTCGGCGCACCGACCCCGCCACAAGGCACTACACCCCTTCTCCCGGCCGCAGCCACCGGCGCGCCTGAACACCCCAGACCAGCACGGCGGCCAGGGCGATCGAGACGACGGCCGTGGACATCCCCGCCTGGACGCCGACCCGCACGGTGAGCGCGCTGGCCACCAGGGCGCCGAGCGGGACGCCGAGGCCCGAGGAGAGCATCCGGCGTGTCGTGTTGACCCGGCCCTGCAGCTCGGACGGCGTCACCTCCTGGGAGTACGTCATCGTGTTGACCAGGACGACGAGGTAGGCCGATCCCCACACGGTCAGCGCGACCAGCGTGATGCGCCAGTCGGAGGTGAGGACGACCACCAGGCCGAGCAGCGCTCCGAGCGGGAGCACCCCCAGGAGGAGGGGCACGGCCTCGAAGCGGCGCCGCAGCCGGGGCAGCAGGAACGACCCGCCGATGCCTCCCGCGCTCCACGCCATGTACAGCAGCCCGATCCGTCCGTCGGATCCGTGGATGCCCAGCACCCGGTCGGCGAAGACGACGAGCTGCCCGATGATGGCGCCGCCGGAGAACGACTGCAGGGTGCCGACGACGGTCATGAGGCGCAGCGTCGGGTGGTGGTGGAGAAAGTGCAGCCCCTCCCGGATGGACTCCTTGAACCCGGGCCGCTTCGCCGCCGCCGGCCTTTCGGGCCGGGCGACGGTACGTGCGACGGCACTGAGGAGCAGGGCGGAAACGGCGAAGGACAGGGCGTCGAGCGCCAGTGTGCCGGCCGGGCGGAAGAAGACGATCAGACCGCCCGCCACCGCGTTTCCGGCGATGCGCACGACCGTCTGCGCACCGTAGAGCGCGCTGTTGGCCTCGGTCAGCTTGTCCTTGCCGACGATGTCGGGGACGAAGCCGTACACGCCCGCCTCGAAGAAGAGGGTGAGGCTGGCCGAGGCGAGGGCCACGAAGAGGACCTGCCACCCGGTCAGGACGCCCAGCGCGGAGGCGAGGGGGACGGAGGCGATGCAGGCGGCGTTGAGCCAGTCGGTGACGATCATCAGGCGACGCCGGTCCATCCGGTCCGCGACGGTGCCGGCGATCAGCCCGAAGACCACATAGGGGAGGGTCGCGGCGGCCGCCACCAGGGAGACCATGAGCGGTGAGCCGGTCTCCTGGAAGGCCAGCACCGGCAGGACCACCGTGGTGACCGCGGATCCCAGCCCGGAGACTGCGCGCGACAGCCAGAACCCGCGGAAACCGGGGACACGACGCAGCGGGACCTGTCGCGTTACGGGCGTCGGGTCACCGATGTCTTTCTGGGGTAGGGAGGTCATGGGGCGGGGCGCGTCCTTTCGGGGGTGAAACGGGAGACACCCCATCAGCCCGATGCCGATGGGGTGTCACATGGAGTGCGATATGCGCGTACTGCACGACACATGAACGGTGTCGGGCGATATACGAAGGTGTGATGCGAAGCGGTGAAGCCTGATCCTCAAGACGGAATGCGGCCGAACCGATGGCCACTCACCCTGCTCCCGAACACGGCCGACGAAGAGCGGACCGCGGGAGAGGGGGATTCCGGAGACTGCAGGGATCATAGCAGGTGGTGGCCGGGCGAGTACAGACGGTCCCGTGCGGCGGGAGCCAGGAACGCGTCGAGGCCGATGTGGCGGATGCCGGCGACGCCCGCGGACTTGGCGAGTACTCCAGGCAGGGCGGCCGTTCGGCGTCGTGGAAGCAGACCGCCTCCAGCCGGCCCCGAGGGCTCTCGACGAGGAGCGGACCGGCGACCGGGAAGTCCCGCACCGCAGGTGTGCCCCAGGGACGTGATCGCCATGTGGACACACGTCAGGCCGGCGCACTCGCGCGGAGCGCGTTCCCGCAGTCCTCCACCCTCTGGGAGATCAACAGCGCGCTGTCGACGGGCAATGGGGCGCGAAACAAATCGAAGCAGTATGGAAACGGTGCTCCACCGGCCCGCCTGCACGGAAGTGCGGGCTCATCCGCCAGTGAAGAGGGCGTGTTGATGGCGTTGCCGGGTCTCGGCTGGGGTGAGGTAGCCGAAGGCCTTGTGCTTGCGCAGGCGGCGGTTGTAGAAGGCCTTCCCGGGCGACGGCCGGGACGCGGCGTCGGCCTGTGACGGTGGCCCCGCTCGGCTCCGGGGGTGCCGCCCGCGGCCACGGCGACGCGCCGAACCGACCGGCCCCCGACCTGCGGAGGGGTACCGGCACCCTGCACGGATGCGCCCGGGCCCGTCCCGGCTCGCGCCCGGGGGCTCCTACCGGAGCGAGCTGTGAGTCGGCAGCTGGAGGAAGCGCTCGTCATCGCGGCCGTACTGCCGCTTGATGGCGTTCCAGAGAACCTGCCCCGTGTCCGACCCGACCACCCCGTCGACCTGCAGACGCAGACGGTACTGGAGCTTCTCCACGGCGTTCCGGGTCTTCGGCCCGAACGCCCCGTCGACCACGACGATGTCACTCGCCGTACCGAGCCCCACGGCCTTGACCCCGCGCTGGACACACACGACCGTGCCGGAAGTACTCCCGCACCGCCCGGTCGGTGATGTGCCGGGACACCGCCGGGGTCTGCGCCTGCTTGAGGTGGATCACGACGTCGTTCTCCAGGGCGTCGCTGTGGCCTTCCAGCAGGATGTTGTATGAGGGCAGCCCGCCGAGCCGATGCCGACGCCCCGGCGGCCCACCACCCGGAGCCGCTGCAAGGCGCTTCGCAGATTTCGGCTACCGGGGCTCGTCGTCGACCGCGCCCGGAGCCAGGGCGGGGGAGGGGAAGGCGTGGCGTGCCTCTCCGCCGGACCACCACACGCCGATGGCGAGGACCGCGGCCGACTCCAGCAGCGCCGCGCGGGACAGTCCGCCGCAGGGCAGCGGGGAGCAGCCCATCGACGTGATCAGCTCCGATGTCAGGGCCGCCGTGGCGGGGGCGTCGGCACAGAACGGCACCGCCAGGGGCGCGCCCTCGAAGGCGGGCCGCGGGAGGGTCCAGATGCTTTCGTGGCAGATGCCGAAGACCTTGGCGACGCCGGCGTCCGGCGCGGCTGCCGCGATGCGCGCGGCGACGGAGTCCGTGCCGCCGGCGGTGGTCAGCGAGGGCCCGTCCGGGCCGGGCGCCATGGGCACCGTGCAGTCGAGCACCGTCCGCCCGGCCAGAGCAGGGGCGAGCTCTTGGGCCAACCGCGGGGCGTCGCCCGCCGGTACGGCCATCAGGACGGCCTCTCCGTGAGCAGCCGCCTCGGTCAGGCCGCCGTGCCCGGTGGCTCCGATCCGGGCCGCGGTCGTGGCGGCGGCCGCCACGTTCCGCCCGCCCACCAGGACCTGGTGCCCGGCCCGTACCCAGGCACCGCCCAGGGCCGTCGCCATCGATCCCGTACCGAGAATGCCGATGCGCATGATGCTGCTCCTTGTGCTCTTCCGTCGTGGGGTGTCGTGCCAGCGACGCTAGGCGGGCCGATGCATACCGCACGGTGTCCAACAGCCGGGCACGATGGGCGGATGGGAGAGCGCGATGAGCTGGCGGGGGACGGGTTCGCGACGGACTGCCGGGCCCGGGTCGCCTTCGAGGTGCTGGCGAACCGATGGGACAGCGTGGTGGTCTTCGTTCTCGGCGAGGACGGCCCGATGCGCCCGCGCGCCCTGGTGGACCGGATCGGCGGGATCAGCCCCAAGGTGCTCAACGACGCGTTGCAGCGGCTGGAGTACAACGGCCTGGTGGAGCGCCGCCGTTACGCCGAGGCGCCACCGCGCGTCGACTACGCCCTCACCGAGGCCGGCGCAGGGCTGCTGGTACCCATCCGGGCGATGGGTACCTGGGCCGCCCGCTACGCCGACACCGTCCTGGCCTCCCAGGACCGCTTCGACACCCGCTGATGGTGCGGTGGTCTTTGGGGATAGGGGGTTGAGCAGACCGACGATCACCCTGGCAGCCAGTCACGAAGCGCCGCTGCACCTGGACCGAGTTACGCGGTTCCGGGCCGACGGCGTCGCGGCCGTGCGTCCCGGTCTCCACTCGGGTCGGGTGGGCAGTGCGTCGACAATCCATCGGCGATCGAGAGCGGCTCTCCGAGCCTCCTTCACCCTCACCGCCCTGTCCCTGTCCCTGGCCCTGGCCCTGGCCCTGTCCCTGGCCGTGGCCGTGGCCGTGAGCCTCCACCGGGCCGAGGTGTTCCACATGCTGCTCGGCCCGGTGATGGTGCCGCTGCTGTTCCTCTCCGGCGGCTTCTTCCCGCTCGAGAACCTCCCGGGCTGGGCCCGCGCACTGGCCGCCGCCCATCCGCTCGCCTACGGAGCGGACCTGCTCCGCCGCAGGCCTCACCGTACGTAATATTCTGGCCAGGGGATACGAGCTCGCGGCCGCGCAACCACTCGGTGCTGCTGTCGGCAGAACGAGGCAGGACATGAGGCGGCGGCCGTGCTGACAGGACGACAACGAGAGCTCGCGGCCCTGGCCGAGCTGACCCGTCCCGACGCCCCGGCAACCGCCGTGGTCGTGCACGGCGGACGTGGCACCGGCAAGAGCACACTGCTGCGCGCCGCGCTTCGCCGGGTCGCCGGCGAAGGCGGCCTCGTCCTGTCCGCCATGGCCGAACCGGCCGACGTGCACACCCGGTCGGGGCTGGTCCGGCAGCTCGCCGAACAGCTCCCGAGCCCCCGGACCGGCCGCCCCGAGGGCCCGTGCCCCGCCGCCGAGGAGGAAGCGCACCGCCTGATCGCCGCTGCCGCCCGCCGTGCGCCGCGTACCGTCCTCGGGATCGACGACCTCCAGTGGGCCGACACCGCCTCGGCCGCCTGGCTGGAAACCCTCCTCCGCCGCCTCGACGGCCTGCCCGTCACCGTCGTGGCCACCCACGGCCCGGGCCGCTTCCCGTGGGACGACGATCCCTCGGGCACCCTGCTGCCGCTGTTCCACCGGCGCATCCGGCTCGCGCCCCTCACCGACGCCGAGGTCGCACCACTCGTCCGCACCACCCTCGGCCCCGGCCCCGGCGCGGACCGCGAACCCGACGCCGGGCCCGCCCCCGAGTTCGTCACCGCCTGCCGTACCGCCACCGGCGGCAACCCGGCCCTGCTGCACGCCCTGCTCCGCTCGCTGCGCGCCGCCGCGGCAGTACCCGACGCCGCCACCGCGGCCACCCTCGACCGCCACGTACCGGCCGGCACCGGACGCACCGCGCACGCCGCACTGCGCGCCATGGGCCCCGAGGTGCTCGCCACCGCCGAAGCCGCCGCCGTCCTCGCCGGCCCGCGGCCCCCGGCCGCCGAACTCCTCGCCGTCGCCACGGGGATCGAGCAGCACGCCGTCGAGGACAGCCTGCACGCCCTCACGCTCGCCGGAACGATGGTCCCCGGCGCACACGGCAGCACCTTCAGCGCCCCGCTGCTCGCCACGGCAATCGCCGGCGAGGTCCTGCCCAGCCGGCGCCAGGCACTCCACTCCTGTGCCGCCCGGTTCCTGATCGACCAGGGCGCGGCATGGGCCGACATCGTGCCCCACCTGCTCGGCAGCCCGATCGGACAGGGCGGCATGCCCGAGGCCCTGCTCAATGCCGCCGACGACGCACTGGAACACGGCGAGCACGCCACGGCCGTCGCCTGCCTGCGCCGGGCCCTGCGCGAACCCCTCCCGGAACAGCTGCGCGCCCAGGTCCTCGCCTCCCTCGGCGAGGCCGAACTCGCCCGCTGCGTCCCCACCGCCGTCCACACGCTCAGACGCTCCCTCGACCTGGCCACCGTGCCCGGCGAACAGGCCGCGTCCGCCCGCTCCCTGGCAGGGGCCCTGTTCACCCTCGACCGCTACCCCGAGGGGCTCGACGTCCTCCGACGCGCCGCCCGGCGCATCCGCCACACCGGACCGGCGCACGCCCTCCGGCTCGAGATCGACCTGCTCTACGCCCAGCTCGGCCGGATCCACACCGCCGCGGCCGCCCTGCCCCGGCTGCGTGAACTCGACCCGGCCGCGGCGCAGGGCGGGCCGGCGGAGCGGCCCCTGGCCGCGCTGCTGTCACTGCGCTCCCTGCTCGACGGCGGCGGCTGCCGCGAGGACGCCCTCGCCCACGCCCGGGAGGCGCTGGCCGACGGGGTCTGCCCGGACGGCGACGAGTCGTACGTGTACACCGCGCCCGTACTCGCCCTCTCCGCCGCCGGCCGCCCGGACCTCGCCCTGGCGCGCGTCAACGCGAGCCTGGAAGGGTCCCGCGGCCAGGCGGCCGTGCTGAGACGGGCGTACCTCGTCACGCTCCGGGCCGGCATCAACTACCGGCTGGGCGACGTCCGCGGGTGCGAGGCCGACGCCCGCGCCGCCATCGACGCACTGCGCGGCGTCGGCGCCGGCCCCACCACCAGCCACAGCGTCGCCATGCTCACCGACGCCCTGACCAAACAGGGCCGCTTGGCGGAGGCCGAGGACCTGCTGTCCGAACACGGCCTCACCGGCACCCTCGGGCAGCACTGGGCCAATGACTTCACGGCCCTCGTCCGGGGGCGCCTCAAGGTCGCCCGCGGCAGGGTCGAGGAAGGACTGGAAGACCTCCTGCGCGCAGGGGAGCGTGCCACCACCCGCCTGATGTCGGGTCCGGCCGTGCTGCCGTGGCGTTCCGAGGCCGCTCTGGCCCATGCCGCCCTCGGCGACACCCGGCAGGCGGTGGCGCTCGCCGCCGAGGAGGCCGAACTGGCCCGTGCCTGGGGCGCTCCCGAGATCACCGGCAACGCCTTGCGCGTGCTCGGGCTCGTCACGCCCGGCCCGGACGGCCTCGCGCTGCTGCACGAGGCGGTCGCGCTGCTGGAGCCGACCGCGGCCCGGCTCGCCCACGCACAGGCGCTGGCCGACTGCGGAGCCCTGCTGCGGCAGGCCGGACGGCTGGACGACGCCCGTTCCCGCCTGCGGTCCGCGGCGCTCACCGCCCGCCGGTGCGGGGCCACCGCCGTCGCCGACGCCGCCGAGTGCGAACTGCGGGCCGCCGGCTACCGTCCGGACGCCCCGGCCGAGGACGGCGCGCAGGCACTGACCCCGTCGGAGCGCCGGGTCGCCGCACTGGCCGCCGAGGGTCTGACGAACAAGGAGATCGCCGCGCGGCTGTACGTGGGCCTGCGGACGGTCGAGGTCCACCTCACCAAGGCGTACGGGAAGCTCGGCATCCAGGGCAGGCCCGGCCTGGCCGATGCACTCGCCGCACGGGCGGCCGTACGCGGCTGAGGGCGAACGGGCGAGCGGACGCGCGGACGGCGGGCGGGCCCGGCCGTGGCCAGGGCCGCCCCGGCCGCGTCAGTCCTCCGAAGGTGCGCTGGGCAGCTTGCTTTGGATGAGGTCCATGACGGAGGAGTCGGTGAGGGTGGTGACGTCGCCGAGTGCGCGGTTTTCGGCGACGTCGCGGAGGAGGCGGCGCATGATCTTGCCGGAGCGGGTCTTGGGGAGTTCCGCGACGGG
>NZ_JBIVXV010000055.1:0-18889 GCF_044769385.1 Streptomyces sp. NPDC090445
CGCGCCGTCAGCTTGCCCTTCGCGTGCTGGGCCTCGGTCGCCCGGTCACTCGGTCCACGCCGCGCCTGCTCGCGCAGGGAGTGCAGCTCGGCCACCTTCCCGGTGAGGTTCGTCGTCATGTGCCGCCCTCTCGGCCCCGGCCCCCGCCCCGCGACACGGGCGGGACCCATCGTTTCTCGCCGGGCTCCAAAGGCCCGCGCCGGACCATTAAACGAGCGGCCGCCACGCCTCCTCCACCGTCTCCGACCCCTAATCTCCGCCCGGCCACCCCTAGAGCGGAAACAGTTCAATGCACCGGCATTTGAGGTTTCCTTGAGGTTACATGCGCACCGGGTGCGGCCGATTTGGTTGAAGCGGAAGCGACTTGAAGGAGCGTCATTCCAAAGCGGCTCAGTTAGTCGACCCGTCGAGAGTTGGTACAGTTCAATCGAACCTGCGAACGGGAAGAACCGGGCCGCCGTTTGACCTGCGGCGAGCGCTGAATTCCATGCGCTCCACGGGCACGTCTTCCTGCACGCGCGGGAACTCGCATGAATAGCCATGCCATGCCATGGAACCGACATGCGGTATTTCGCATCTCAGCGGGGAGGCTTCCACAGACATGTTGGTGGAGCGGGACGAACAGATCGGCAAGCTGACCTCCTGGGTGTCCGGCGCCGCCCGGCCCCACGGCAGCACCCACGGCAGCACCCACGGAAGCAGGAACGGGAGCGGACAGGGCACGGCCCCCGACGATCCCTCCAGACCCGGCCGGACGGCCGTGATCAGCGGCCCGGTCGCGTCCGGCAAGACGGCCCTGCTGCACCGCGTCCTGGAGCGGACGGCCGACTCGGGCATCCGGCTCCTCAGCGCCGTCACCTCCGCCGCGGAACAGGACATCCCCTTCGGCGTGGTGGAGGAACTGCTCCGCGACACGCGGGACGGCGCGGGCGGCCCCCTCGCCCTCCACGGGCCCCGTCCCGGCACCGACGGCCTCATCCCCGCCGAGACCCTCGTGGCCTTCCACGCCCGGCTCGCCGGCCTCGCGGCGCGCGGGCCCGTCCTCATCGCCATCGACGACGTCCAGTACGCCGACCCGCAGTCCCTGCACTGCCTCCTGTACGCAGTGAGCCGGGCCCGCACCGCGGGCGCGGGCCTCGCCCTGCTCGTCACGCACGGCCCCGACGCGGGCACCTCCCCGCCCCGCGTCCTGGAAGAACTCCTCCGCCAAGCCGAGGGACCCCGCCTCCGGTTGGGCCCGCTCAGCCCGCGGGGCGTGGAGGAGCTGCTGGCCCGCCGGGCCGACGACGCCGCGCTCCCGGCCGCAACCGCCGCCCACCCGCGCGGCGGCCGCCTGGCCGCCTCCCTGCACACGGCCACCGGCGGCAACCCCCTGCTGGTCCACAGCATCCTCGACGACCACCTGCCGCGGCTGCGGACCGTCGAGGCGCCCGACGGCCCGCTCCACCCCGGCGAGCAGTTCCTGCAGAACGCACTGATCTGCATCCACCGCACCGGCGCCGACGGCCTCCGTGTCGCACAGGGCCTCGCCCTGCTGGGCGACGAGGGCCGCATCCCGCTGCTCGCCCGGCTGGTGGACGCCGAGGAGAGCACCGTGGAGCAGGTGGTGGCCGCCCTCGACGACACGGGCATCCTGCAGGGAACCCGCTTCCGGCACGACGCCGTACGCACGGCCGTGCTGGAGACCCTCGCCGACGACGGCGTGGCCCTGCTGCGCCGGCGCGCGGCACGGCTGCTGTACGGGGCCGGGGCGGCACCGATGGCCGTCGCCACCCTCCTGCTCGGCCACGGGCCGGGCGTGCCGGACGAGGAGTGGGTGCCCGCGGTGCTGAGCGACGCCGCGCACACGGCGCTGGCCTCCCAGCAGGTCGGGTTCGCGGTGCGCTGCCTGCGGCTGGCGGAGCAGTGCTCCCGGGACGAGCGGGAGAGGCTGCAACTCCGCGCCAGCACAGCCAAGTTCATCTGGCGGGTGAACCCGTCCGCCTGGGCGCACGAACTGCACCCGCTGAACGTCGCCTCGCACAACGGCACCCTGCCGATCAGCGAGTCCCTGCGGCTCGTCGGCGACCTGCTGTGGAACGGCTGGATCGACGACGCGGCGACGGCGATCCAGCACGCCGTCGAGGGCCTGCGGGACACGCCCGACCCGACGCTCGCCGCCGAACTGCGCGGCGTTCAGGCGGTGCTGGCGTCCACGTACCCCACCCTGCTGGAGCGGATGGACGGCGTGCTCGGCCCGGTCTGGGACAGCGCGGACCGCCCGGCCGCCGCCGCCGCGGAGGACGGTGTCATCGCCGCGACGGGGATCCTGCACGGGGTCCTGAGCGCGGGATCCGGCGCCGACGAGGAGTTCACCGAGCGGGCCGAGCGGATCCTGGCCGGCACCCGCCTCACGGAGGAGAGCCACGTCACCGTACGGGCCTGCCTGCTGGCCCTGATGTACGCGGACCGGCTGGGCCCGGCGGCCCTGTGGACCGACCGGCTGCTGGAGGAGGCCGCCGAGCGCAGCGCCCCCGGATGGACGGCCGTCATGCAGGCCATGCGCGCGCACATGGCGCTGCGCCGCGGCGAACTGGCCGGGGCCCGGCACCTCGCCGAGCAGGCCCTGGAGCAACTCCCGCCGCACGGCTGGGGCGTGGGCATCGGCATGCCGCTGTCCGCCCTCATCGAGGCGCGGACCGCCATGGGCGACCACGAGGCGGCGGCCGCCCTGGTGGACCACCCGGTGCCGGAGCAGATGCTGATGACGCGCTACGGCATCCACTACCTCTACGCGCGCGGCAGGCACCAGCTCGCCACCGGACGGCACCACGCGGCGCTCACGGACTTCATGCTCTGCGGGAAGCTCATGCACGACTGGGACATGGACCGGCCGGGACTGGTGCCCTGGCGGGTCGGGGTCGCGGAGGCCTCGCTGGCCCTCGGCAACCGGGACCAGGCGGAGCGGTACGCCCGGGAGCAGCTGGCCGAGCCCGCCGGGCCGCGGGTGCGCGGCATGGCCCTGCGGATCCTGGCGGGTGCACGGCAGCCGGCCGAGCGGCCGGCCCTGCTGGACCGGGCGGTGGCCCTGCTCCAGGACGAGGGCGACTCCCACGAGCTGGCCCGGGCCCTGACCGACCTCGGGGCGGCGTACGGGCTGCTCGGCGACCCGGCCCAGGGGAAGACCTGCACGCGCAGGGCCTGGCGGATCGCCGAGGGCTGCGGCGCCCGGGGCCTGTCGAGCCGCCTCCAGTCCGACCCGCCGCCGCAGAGCGCGCCGCCGCAGCCGGAGCCGGGCGCGGCTCCGAGCCCCGTGCGGCCGCGGTCGTCCGCGGTGTCCAACCTGACGGACGCAGAACGGCGGGTGGCGGCGCTCGCCGCGCACGGGTACACCAACCGGGAGATCTCGGCGAAGCTGTTCATCACCGTCAGCACCGTGGAACAGCACCTGACCCGGGTCTACCGGAAGATCAACATCACGCGCCGGCAGGACCTGCCGGTCAGTTGGGACATCGATGTCGCACACACGGCCTGACCCCGCCGCACCGCCCGGCCCGGCCACCGGCGGACCCGCGGCCGGGCCCGGACCCCGGCTGCTCGCGGTGAGCGACCTGCACATCGGGATGGCGGACAACCGGCCCATCACCGAGTCCCTGCGGCCGGCCCACCCGGACGACTGGCTGATCGTCGCCGGTGACGTCGGCGAGCTGACCGAGGACATCGAGTGGGCGCTGCGCCTGCTCGCCGGCCGCTTCGCCAAGGTGGTCTGGGCCCCGGGCAACCACGAGCTGTGGACCCCGCGCGAGGACCCGGTGCAGGCGCGCGGCGAGGAGCGCTACCGGTACCTGGTCGACCTGTGCCGCAGGCTGGGCGTGGTCACCCCCGAGGACCCCTGGCCCGTCTGGCGGGGGCCCGGCGGCCCGGTGGCCGTCGCCCCGCTGTTCCTGCTGTACGACTACACCTTCCGGGTGGCGGGGACCGCGACCAAGGAGGAGTCGCTGGCCCGGGCCCACGAGGCCGGGGTCGTCTGCACGGACGAATACCTCCTGCACCCCGACCCCCACCCGAGCCGGGACGCCTGGTGCCGGGCCCGGGTCGGGCAGACCCTGCGCCGGCTGGAGGCCCACGACCCGGCGGTGCCGCTCGTCCTCGTCAACCACTTTCCGCTGGTCCGCGAGCCCACGGACGTGCTGTGGCACCCGGAGTTCGCCCAGTGGTGCGGCACCGTGCTCACCGCGGACTGGCACCGCCGGTTCCGTACGGCCGCCGTGGTCTACGGGCACCTCCACATCCCGCGGACCACCTGGTACGACGGGGTGCGCTTCGAGGAGGTGTCGATCGGCTACCCGCGCGAGTGGCGCCGGCGCGGCCATCCCAAGGGCCTGCTGCGGCAGATCCTGCCGTACGCCGGCCGCCCCGACGGCGAGGAGGACCGGGCGTGATCGAGACGCTGATACCCCCGGAGGCCTGCGCGAGCGAGGCCTTCGGGCCGGACGGCTCCGCGGTGCTGTACCCGGAGGAGGCGGCCCTGGTCGCCGCCGCGACGAACGAGCGCCGCGAGGAGTTCACCACCGTACGGGGCTGCGCCCGGCGCGCGCTGGCGGCCCTCGGGCTGCCGCCGGCGCCCGTCCTGCCCGGGAAGCGCAACGTGCCCCGGTGGCCGGCCGGGGTGGTCGGGAGCATGACCCACTGTTCCGGCTACCGGGCCGCGGTCCTCGCCCGGGACACCGACCTGATGGCGGTCGGCATCGACGCCGAGCCGCACCGGCCGCTGCCCCGGGGGGTGCTGGAGGCGATCGCCCTCCGCGAGGAGCTCGCCTGGGCGCGCACGCCGGCCGCCGGCGCGGCGCCGTTCCACCGGGACCGGCTGCTGTTCAGCGCGAAGGAAGCCGTATACAAAACCTGGTACCCGCTGGTGGGGACCGAGCTGGAATTCGAGGACGCGCTCATCTCCTTCCGCGAGGACGGCCCCGGCGGCACCCCGGCCGCCGGCCCCGGTGACGCCCCGGCCGCCGGCCCGCGGACCGGCACCTTCCGGGCCCGTGTGCTGCGTCCGGGAACCGCTCCCGACGGGCACCCGGTGACGGCGTTCACCGGCCGCTGGACCGCGCACCGCGGCCTCGTCGCCACCGCGATCACCGTGCCCGCCCGCCGGCCGGCCGCGGCGGCCGACACGGAGGGCGGCACGGTGGGCGGGGTCGGTCACCCGGGTCGATAGGGGTTGTCCGGCTCCGGCGCCGCTGCGTAGCGTGCGGGGACCGGACCGACTGTGCACGGCGTACGGCGCGTGGATCCCCCCGCCGTCCGGGCCCGCTCCGATGCCGTGTTCCCGGCTGCGGCCGGCTCGTCCGACGGTCCTCCCTGGTAGCGATGCCGCACCGGCCCGAGAGGTACTCGAAATGACATCAGCAAGCCCGGCCACCACGATGCTCGTGCCGGACTTCCCCTTCTCCTACGACGGCTGGCTGCGCCACCCGGCGGGCCTCGGCTCGCTGCCACCGGGGCGCGCCGGGACGCCCGTGGCCGTGGTGGGCGGCGGGATGGCGGGGCTGACCGCCGCCTACGAGCTGATGCGGCTGGGCCTGCGCCCGGTCGTGTACGAGCCCGGCGGGCTGGGCGGCCGGATGCGGTCGGTGCCCTTCCCCGGGGACTCCGGCTGTGTGGCGGAGATGGGCGCGATGCGCTTCCCCCGGTCGGCCCGCGCGCTGTTCCACTACATCGACCTGCTGGGGCTGCGGACCCGCCCCTTCCCCAACCCGCTGTCGGAGCACACCCCGAGCACCCTCGTCGACCTGGGCGGGGTGCGCCACACCGCGCGGTGCGCGGAGCAACTGCCCGACGTCTACCAGGAGGTGGCCGCCGCCTGGGAGAAGGCGCTGCAGGAGCGGGCCGAGCTGGCCACGATGCGCGACGCCGTGCGGCGGCGCGACGTGGAGACGCTCAAGCACGTCTGGGACCGGCTGGTACGGGAGTTCGACGACCAGTCCTTCTACGGCTTCCTCGCCACCAGCGCCTCGTTCCGGTCCTTCCGCCACCGTGAGGTCTTCGGGCAGGTGGGGTTCGGCACCGGCGGCTGGGACACCGACTTCCCCAACTCGCTGCTGGAGATCCTGCGCGTGGTCTACACGGGGGCGGACGAGGACCAGGTGGCCATCGCCGGCGGCGCGCAGCAGGTGCCGCGCGGGCTGTGGGAGCACCGGCCGCAGCAGTGTGCGCACTGGCCGGCGGGGACGTCGCTGGCCTCGCTGCACGGCGGCGGCGCCCGGCCCGGGGTGCGTGCCGTCACGCGCGACGGCTCGGGGTTCGCCGTCACCGACACGAGCGGGCGCCGGGACCGGTATGCGGCCGTGGTCTACACCCCGCACGTGTGGACGCTGCTCAACCGCGTGGAGGCCGATCCCGGTCTGCTGGGCGCTCCGGTGTGGACGGCGGTGGAGCGGACCCACTACATGGGCGCGTCCAAGCTGTTCGTCCTGACCGACCGGCCCTTCTGGCACGACGTGGATCCGGACACCGGGCTGCCGGTGATGAGCATGACCCTCACCGACCGGATGCCGCGCGGCGTCTACCTGTTCGACGACGGCCCGGACCGCCCCGGGGTGATGTGCCTGTCGTACACGTGGAACGACGACTCCCTGAAGATGGCGACGCTGAGCGCGGCAGAGCGGCTGGAGGTGCTGCTGGGCAAGCTCGCGGAGATCTACCCGGGACTGGACATCCGGTCGCACGTGATCGGTGAGCCGCTGACCGTGACGTGGGAGACCGAACCGCACTTCATGGGCGCGTTCAAGTCGAACCTGCCGGGCCAGTACCGCTACCAGCGGCGGCTGTTCACCCAGTTCATGCAGCGCGGGCTGCCCGCCGGCCGGCGCGGGTTCTTCCTGTGCGGCGACGACGTGTCGTGGACGGCGGGCTTCGCGGAAGGCGCCGTGACGACCGCGCTGAACGCGGTGTGGGGCGTCGTGGAGCACCTGGGCGGGGCCACCCACCCCGACAATCCCGGCCCCGGCGACCTCTTCGAAGAGCTGGCTCCCGTCGAGCTGCCCTACGACGGCTGACGGAAGGTTCACGGGGACGAGGGCGCCCCCGCCGTTGCGGCGGGGGCGCCTTCGGGGTGCCGGACGGTCACGCCAGGTCGGCGGCCATCTCCGCCAGCTTCTTCTTGTCGGGCTTGCCGTTGCGGTTGAGCGGGAACCGCTCGAGGACCACGACCTTGTTGGGCTGTTCGAAGGCGGGCAGCAGGGCGCACAGCCGCTCCCGCCAGTGGCCGGACTCGCGCAGCTCCTCGTCCTCGACGAAGAACACCAGCTGCGAGCCGCGCAGTTCGTCCGGGAGGGGCACGATCCGGGTGGGGCAGCCCTGCGCGGCCACCTTCCGCTCGATCAGCTCGGGGTACAGGGTGTAGCCCATGCGGTGCACGGCGAACTTGCGGCCCAGGACGTGCAGGTTGCCCCCGGCGTCGAGGTGGCCGAGGTCGCCGGTGGCCTGCCAGCCGCCGGTGGCGTGGGCCGGGACGATGGTGCCGTCGTCGGCCACCTGCCCTTCGAGGGCGTCGGGGGTGTCGACCTCGATCTCGCCCGTCTCCCCGGCGGGGAGTTCGCGGCCGTCCTCGCCGACGATCCGCAGCCGGATCCCCTCCATGGCGCGGCCGCAGGCGACGGGGTTGTCGAGGGTGGCGAACGAGATGTTGCCGAGCTCGGTGGAGCCGTAGCTGTCCAGCAGCGGCAGCCCGAACTCGGCCGTGTACTGCGCCACCAGGGGCGCGTCGAGGGGGGCCGCGCCGACGCAGAACATGCGGGTGTCGGCGATGTGGTCGCGCAGCGCGGGCTTGCGGGTGACCAGGCTGAGGATGCTGCGGTAGCTGGAGGGGGTCGCGTCGATGACGGTGGCACCGGCGTCGCGGGCCATGCGCAGGGCGCGGTCGAGACGGCGGTAGGGGGCGATCACCAGGGAGCAGCGGGTGAGCCAGGCGATGAGCACCATCGACAGGCCGTACTGGTGGGCGAAGGGCAGCAGCGGCAGCAGGACGTCGTCGGCACGGTGTCCGACCTGGTCCGCGTTGCGCCGGAGGTTGCGCAGGAACGAACGGCCGGTCTTGACGACCCCCTTGGGCGATCCGGTGGAGCCGGAGGTCCACATGATGAGGCCGTCGGGGAGATCGCCCCAGGCGTCGAAGGACAGGGCGGGGGCGGCGGGCTCGTGGTCGGCCAGGGCGACCATGAGTTCGTACAGGTGGACGGGGTCGGCGTCCGGGTAGACGGGGGTGTCGTCGTCGACGAAGGTGACCTTGACGCCGGTGCGGATGGCGATGCGGCGGGTCTCCTCCGCGGTCTCCTGCTGGTCGACGAGGACAATCGAGGCGCCGACGTGCATGAGCGCGTACAGCACGCACACGTAGCTCGCCGAGTTGCCTGCTTTGAGCATGACCCGGTCGCCGAGGCCGACGCCGCGTTCGCGGATCGCCTCGGCCACCCGGAGGGCGTCCTGTTCGAATTCTTCGACGGGCCGTACCGAGTCGGCTGCAAATATCTTCGCGGTCATCGGTCGCACTATGTCCTTCCTCTGGGCCGTGACGCGGCCGGGCGGCGTAGGGTGCGCCGGGCCGGCGGTGGGTCGGGCCCGTTCAGGGGTGGATCGCGGGGTTCGCGGGCTTCACAAGGGATGGGGATGCGGCCGCGGCCGTCCCCGTGGTCCGTGCGGTCGGGCGTGTCGCGTGACGGGGGCCGCCGGCCGGGCCGTGGTGGTCGCCATCGGCCCGGCCGTCGCCCGGTCGTGCCGTCGACACGGGCCTCCACCCCCGCACGCTAGGCAGCGGGCCCGGGCTCGGGTACCCCTGACCGCCCCCTGGGCACCCCTCATTCGGCGTCCGGTCCGCCGAGCGAGATCAGCTGGTCGTGGACGATGTTGACCACCTCCCGGCGGTACGACTTCAGGTATCCGCCGGCGCCGGGGAAGACCTCCAGGTCGAACCGGCCGGAGGTGCACCGCCGCCAGGCCCGGACACCGGCCAGCGTCGCGCGCGGGTCGTGGCGGGCCGTCAGGGCAACGACCCGGCAGCCCAGCGCGGGCGGGCCGAGGCTGCCGCGGTGGCCGGGCGCCGCCCGCCCGGAGGTGAAGAGGGTCAGCGGCGCCCCGTAGGTCTCCCGTTCCAGGCGGCAGCCCACCTCGTAGGCCAGTTCGGCGCCCGTGCGGTGGCCGAACAGGGCGAACGGGCGGTCGGTCCAGCCCCGGACCGCCTCGAACACCTTGTCGGCGAGTTCCCTGCCGACCGCCGGGTCGGGGTCGTCCTCGAAGGTCAGGTACGACGGGTACTGGACGATGAGCAGCTCGACGGTGGGCAGCAGCAGTTCGGCCATGGCGAGGTAGCACAGCGGCGAGTTCCGCGAGCTCGGGAAGCAGATCATGCGGTAGCTGCTCGGGACCGACGGCTGCCGGATCTGGATCAGGCCGACCTCGTCCGGGGTGGTCTCCCCGCCGTCGGGCCGGCTGTGTGCATGGGTCATGCCCCTGGAACTCCGCCTCGGATGGTGCCCTCTGATGCGTGGTCGGGCATGCGGCCGGCGCCTCCGCAGCGGAGGGCCTTCATAAACAATTCCGTGCCGTGCCGTTGCCGCCGGCGGGGTCTGGCGCCGGGCGGGGATGCTCGGCGGCGGTGTGCAGGGGGCGCAGTCGGGTGCCGGATTCCGCCGACGGGACGAGTGTTTTCACGGGGTCTCCTCGCGGAATGGTGAACGGGCTGGGATCACCGGCCCGGTCACCGGGGGATGCTATGAGGTTATTCACCGGAGCCGCAATACATGATCACCCCTATTCCCCCCTAACCCTTCCTCCTCCCCCCTAAGAGCGGGCACCGCGGATCCGCGGCGGGGATCCGCATGCTAGACATTCCCCGTCCCTGTTTCCCTGCGCGGACCCACCAGACCGCCGATTCCACGTCCCACTCGATTCGCAGGAACAAATGAAACCTGAACGACCCGTGGATTTCTCCGTCGTGGTCGACGGACCGGTCGAGAAGTACCGGGACCGCGACCGGCCGGGGGTGGACGGCCCGAGTTTCGCGGTCCGCCGGGGCGAGGTGTTCGGATCCCTGGGCCCGAACGGAGCCGGGAAGACGACGACCACCGGCGTCCTCACCACCCGCGCGGCCCCCACGGCGGGGCGCGCGTTCGTGCAGGGCGTCGACGTCGCGGCCCGTCCCGCCTCCACCCCCACCGCCACGGCGCCCGAGCCGGTCGGCGGCTCCTCCGCGGAGCTGCGGCCCGCGCCCATCGGCGCCCGCTCGGCGCCCCGCACGTTCTTCTCCATCCTGTGGCGGAACGTCTTCGTCGCGTCGCTGCTGATGATCCCGATGGGCTTCCTGATCCCGGACGGCGCCACCTGGCCCATGGACAGCCTCCCGGCGACGGTGGGTGTCCTGCTGATGGGCGCGCCGGCCGGCAGCATGGTGGGGCCGACGATCGGCACGCCGGCCCCGCTGCCGCCCGGCGGCCCCGGCTCGATCCCGCTGCGGGTGGACCTCCCGGCACTGACGGCGGCCATCCTGACCTTCGGTGCGATCGGCATCGAGGGATTCCACCGCAGGGCCCGGGACTGAGCCCGTCCACCCCCTTCCCCTGTTCGTTCCCGGCCCCGCACCCGGACCGGCGCACCCGCGCCGGTCCGGGTGCGGGGTCTTTTCTCGTCGACGGCACCCGAACCGACGTCCGGTGCCACACCATCCCGGAAGCAAAGGTATTCACGCATCATGACTCTTTCCGATGCCATTCCTGCCGAGAATGCGGCGGACTCCTCCGGCGCCCGGACCGGAACCGCGATCGCATTTCCCGGCATGGGCCCCGCTTCCTTCGCCGAAATCGGCCGGTTCCTGCTCCTCGACCCATACGGCCGGGCGCGTCTGGCGGAGGCGGACGAGGCCCTCGGATATTCGGTGTTCGACCGGTTCCGTGACTCCGAGGACGACTATTCGGTGTATTCCCAGCTCGTCTTCCTGGTGGCCTCGATGGCGATGGCGGACCGGGCCGTCGACACCCTCGGCGTCTCCCCCACCGTGTGTGCGGGTCCCAGCTTCGGCCAGAAGGCGACCGCCGCGTTCGTGGGATCGCTGTCCTTCCCGGACGTCGTGCGGCTGACCGCGGACCTGGCCGCCTGCGAGGAGGACTACTTCTCCGGCGTGTACGAGGACGTGGTCACGCACTGCTTCGTGCGGACCCCGCAGGACCGCCTGGACGAGATCCTCGCCGGGTTCGACGATCGCGGCGCCTGGTACGACCTGTCCGGCCGGCTCGACGCCGGCTTCCACATGCTCTCCGTACGGGAGGGGGACCTCGACGCGCTCTCGGCCGGGATCAGCGCGGCCGGCGGCTACTCCATGTACTCGATGCGGCCGCCCGTGCACGCGGCGGCCTTCTCGGCGCTGCGCCGCAAGGCGGAGGAGGAGGTGTTCGCCGCGTACGAACTCGCCGACCCGGCCCTGCCGGTGGTCGTCGACCACGACGGCACGGTGGTCCGGGACGCGGCCGGCATGCGCACGATGATGCTGGACACCTTCGACCGGCCGATCCACTGGCCGAGCATGGTGGAGTCGCTGAAGGGGCTCGGTGTGGGCACGCTGTACGTGACCGGCCCCGACAACCTGTTCCACCGGCTGGACGTCACCAAGGAGAACTTCGAGGTCGTCCCGGTGGGCCTGCCCAGGAAGCGGGACCGCGAGCGCGACCGGAAGCAGGCCCTGGAGCGGTCCCGGGCCGCGCGGGCCCGGCGGGCCGCGTCGGGGGTCTGAGCCGCCGGCGGGAAGGAACGCACGAAAAGGGGCCGGGCCCCATCCCCCGGGGGGAGGGGGCCCGGCCCCTTTCTCACCGGTCCGGCCGCCGCCGTCAGGGGCGGGCGTCGAGCCACTCCTCGACGGCCCGCGCCGTCGTCTGCGCGTGCTGTTCCATCATCGTGAAGTGGTTGCCGGGCACGTCGACGGCGGTGTGCTCCAGGTCCCAGTAGGAACGCCAGTCGCCGTCCGCCGGGCGCGTCCAGTCGAAGAACTGCTCCTGGGACCGCACCAGCAGGGTGGGCGTCTTCACCGCCTCCGGCTTCCAGCCGGCGAACAGCCGGAAGTACGCGCCCATCGCCAGCAGCCGGTTGTCGTCGACGGGGACGTAGGTGTCCTGCCGCTCGTCCATCCCCGCCGACAGCCCCGGCTGGAGGCCGAGGAGGGCGTCGTCGTCGTGCGAGTAGATGTCGATCAGGACCACCGCCTCCGGGAAGACCCCTGCCGCTTCCAGCTTCCCGGCCACCGCGTGGGCGAAGATGCCGCCCGAGGAGTGCCCGAGGAGCACGAACGGCGCCCCGTCCGCGTGCCGCAGCACGGCCTCGGCCTTGGCCTCGATGACCGCCTCGGTGGTCGAGGGCAGCTGCTCGCCGCGTACGAAGCCGGGCGCGGCCATCGCGTGGACGTCCCGCCGGCCGCGGAACGCGGACGCGAACCGGGCGTACTGGTGCGGGCCGGAGATCGACAGGATCGAGGAGAAGCAGATCAGGCCGGGGCCCGTCGCGCCGCGGGAGAGCCGTACCAGGCCGGGAGCCTTGCGCAGCCCGGCCGGCGAGGAGAACGACGGCCGGAACCGCGACGCCTGCATGAGCAGTTCCATGAACCGGCCGGACGCCCCCTGCGTCCCGGCTTCCCGGAGCATCGCCCCGAGGATCCCGGATTCGGCCTCCTCCTCGCTCTGACCGGCGCGGCCGCCCGCATCACCGGCACCCGCTCCGGCACCGGCTCCGGCACCGGCACCGGCTCCGGCGAGCTCGGTGTGCAGCCGCTGGGCGACCAGCAGCGGGGTCGGGTGGTCGAAGAGCAGGGTGGCGGGCAGGCGCAGGCCCGTGGCGGCGTTCAGCCGGTTGCGCAGCTCGACCGCGGTCAGCGAGTCCAGGCCGAGCTCCAGGAACTCCTGGGACTCCCCCACCGCGTCGGGCGACGGGTAGGCGAGCACCGCGGCGGCCTGGGCCCGTACGAGGTCCAGCAGCACCCGCTCCTGCTCCTCCTCCGGCAGCCCGGACAGGCCCTGGAGCCGGCGTGCGGCGGCGGACACCGCCGCGTCGGCGGGGCCGGAGGCGGCGGCCTTGCGCAGTCCGCCGCGCACCAGTCCGCGGAAGAGCGGCGGGAGGGCTCCGGCTTCCGCCTGGGCCCGCAGGGGCGCCGTGTCGAGGTGCATGGCGACGAACACGCTGTCGTCGCCGGTCAGGGCGGACGCCGTGTCGAAGAGGGCCAGGCCCTCCGCGGACGACAACGGCGCCAGGCCGGCGCGTGCCATCCGCTGGACGTCGGCGTCCGTGAGGTCGCCGGTCATCGCGCTGCGCTGCTCCCACAGGCCCCAGGCCAGCGACACTGCGGGCAGGCCGGCCGCCCGCCGGGACTGGGCGAGCGCGTCGAGGAAGGCGTTGGCCGCCGCGTAGTTGGCCTGCCCGGGGTTGCCGAGGGTGCCGGCTGCCGAGGAGAACAGGACGAACGCGTCGAGGTCCAGGTCCCGGGTCAGCTCGTGCAGGTGGAGGGCCGCGTCGGCCTTCGGCTGCAGGACCGCGTCGATCCGTTGCGGGGTGAGGGACGGTACGAGCCCGTCGTCGAGGTGGCCCGCGGTGTGGACGACGGCGGTCAGCGGGTGTTCGGCCGGGATGCCGGCCAGCAGGGCGGCGAGCGCCTCCCGGTCGGAGGCGTCGCAGGCGGCGACGGCCGCCTCGGCGCCGAGCCCGGCGAGTTCCGCGACGAGTTCCGCGGCGCCGGCGGCGCGGGGGCCGCGCCGGCTGGTCAGCAGCAGGTGCCGGACGCCGTGCTCGGTCACCAGGTGGCGGGCCAGCAGGCTGCCGAGCGCGCCGGTGCCGCCGGTGATGAGGACAGTGCCGTCCGGGCGCAGGGCGGGGGCGGCCGATGCACGGTCCGCCGCTGCCCCGCCGTCGGGCCCTGTGTCCGCTTCCGGCCGGGGGCGGGCGGCGGGCACCTTCGCCAGCCTGGCGGCGTGCAGGGCTCCGCCGCGGACGGCGAGCTGCGGTTCGCCGCTCGCCGCGGCGGCCGCGACCAGCGCGCCGAGGTCCGCCGGGCCGTTCCCGGTGCCGTCGGCCGTGTGGTCCGGGTCGAGGTCGAGGACCTGGAACCGGCCGGGGTTCTCCGACTGCGCGGACCGCAGCAGCCCCCACACCGAGGCGTGCGCCAGGTCTGCGACGCCCTCGCCCGGGCGCACCTCGACCGCGCCGCGGGTGACCACGGCCAGGCGGGCCCCGGCGAAGGTCTCCTCGGCCAGCCAGCCCTGTACGAGGGCCAGGGCGTCACGGGCGGCCTGCCGGGTGTCTACCGCCACGGCTGCGGCGCGGTCCGCGATCGTGTCCGCGGCGGTGTCCGCGGCGGTGGCCGCGTCCGGTGCGGCGTACGAGACCAGCACGGTGTCGGGCAGCGGCTTTCCGGCGCCCACCACGCCGGAGAGGGCGTCCAGGTCGGCGTAGGCGTCGGCGGTGATGCCCGCCTCGCGCAGCACGGCTTCGAGACCGAGGGCGTCGGTCCCGACGACGGCCCACCGTCCGCTCGGGGGCGTGGAGTCGGCGGGCAGTGCGGGCCACTCCAGCCGGAACAGCGACTCGTGGAAGGCGGGCCGGGCCGACCGGAGCCGGGTCGGGTCGAGCTCCCTCAGCAGCAGCGACTCCACCGAAACGACCGGTTCGCCCTGCTCGTCGAAGGCCGTGAGGGACACGGCGCCCGGCCCTGCCGGGGCCAGCCGCACCCGCAGTGCGCCGGCGCCGACGGCGTGCAGGCCGACCCCGGTGAAGGAGAAGGGCAGCCGCATCCGGACGTCGGCGCCCGGTGCCTCGTCCTCCGTGGCGAGGAAGGAGCCGAGTGCGAGGCCGTGCAGGCCCGCGTCGAGCAGTGCCGGGTGCACGCCGAACTGCGCGGCGTCGGCCCGGAGGCCGTCGGCGAGCGCGAGTTCGGCGAAGAGTTCGCCGCCGCGCCGCCAGGCGGACCGCAGGTTGCGGAACGCCGGGCCGTACGCGTATCCGGCGGCGGCGAACAGCTCGTACAGGTCGGCCGCGTCGAGCGGTTCGGCCCCGGCGGGAGGCCAGACCTCCGGGCCGGCGGCCGGGAGCACGGGCGGGGTGTCCCCCGAGCCGAGCACACCGGTGGCGTGCCGCGTCCACGGCTCGTCCCGGCCGTGCCCGCCCTCGCCGGCCGCGGTCTCGGTGCGCGCGTGCACCTGGAGGGCGCGCCGGCCCGTGTCGTCGGGCGCGGCCACCGAGACCCGGAGCTGGAGGGCAGCGTGCTCGGGGAGCACCAGCGGCGCCTCCAGGGTCAGCTCCTCCAGGAGGACGGTGCCCGCGCGCCGGCCGGCGTGCAGGGCGAGTTCCACGAAGGCGGTCCCGGGCAGCAGTACGGCGTCGGCGGCGCGGTGGTCCGCCAGCCAGGGGTGCGTCCGGAGCGACAGGCGGCCCGTGAACAGGAACCCTTCCGAGTCGGGAAGTTCGACGGCCGCGCCCAGCAGCGGGTGCTCGGCCGACCCCAGACCGGCGGCGGTCACGTCGCCGCCGTACGGGGCCTCCGGCAGCTCGATCCAGTAGCGCTCGCGCTGGAAGGCGTAGGTCGGCAGGTCGGTGGTGCGGGCGCCGGTGCCGGCGAAGTACGCCTCCCAGTCGACGCCGGCGCCCCGGGCGTGGGCCCGTGCGACGGCCGCCGTGAGGGTGTCCGCTTCGGGGCGGCCCTTGCGGAGGGCGGGAGCGAAGGCGGCGGATCCGGTGCGGTCGGTCAGGCAGTCCTGCGCGAGGGCGGACAGGACTCCGTCGGGGCCGAGTTCGAGATACGTGGTGACGCCGGCGGCTTCGAGGGCGCGGACGCCGTCGAGGAAGCGGACGGCCTCGCGGACGTGCCGGACCCAGAAGTCGGCGGAGCCCATCTCGTCCGAGACGAGGGCGCCGGTCAGGTTGGACACGACCGGGATGCGCGGGGCCGCGTACGCAAGCCCCTCGGCGACCTCGCGGAAGGCGTCGAGCATGCCGTCCATGTGCGGCGAGTGGAACGCGTGGCTGACCGTCAGCCGCTTGGTCTTCCGGCCCGGGACGGCCTCCACGACCGCGGCGGCCGCGGCCTCGTCGCCGGCGATCACGACGGCCCGCGGGCCGTTGACGGCGGCGATGCCCACCCGGTCGGCGAGCAGGGGCAGGACCTCGTCCTCCGAGGCCTCCACCGCGATCATCACACCGCCGGAGGGCAGCGCCTGCATGAGCCGGCCGCGGGCGGCGACGAGCGTGCACGCGTCGTCGAGGGACAGTACGCCCGCCACGTGCGCGGCGGCGATCTCGCCGATGGAGTGCCCGGACAGGAAATCCGGCTTCACGCCCCGGGATTCGAGGAGCCGGAAGAGCGCCACCTCGACGGCGAACAGCGCCGGCTGGGTGTACTCCGTCCGGTCCAGTACGGCGGCATCGGTCCCGAACAGCACGTCCTTCAGCGGCAGTTCGAGGCGCCGGTCCAACCGTTCGCACACGGCGTCCAGGGCTGCCGCGAACACCGGGTGGGCAGCGTACAGTTCACGGCCCGTCCCGAGGCGCTGGCTGCCCTGCCCGGTGAACAGGAAGGCCAGCTTCCCGGCCCCTGCGGCGCCGACGGTGCCGCTCGTGACACCGGGGGCGGCCGGGTCGCCGTCCGCCAGCGCGGTCAGGCCGTTCAGCAGCCCGTCCCGGTCTCCGGCGACGACCACCGCACGGTGGTCGAAGGCGGCGCGGCGGGTGGCCAGCGACCAGGCCACGTCCACCGCACCGGCCTCGGGCGCGCCCTCCAGGTGGGCCCGCAGGCGGGCTGCCTGGGCGCGCAGTGCCTCGTCCGACTTCGCGGACACCACGTACGGCAGCACGGAATCCGCGGGCACCGCGAGCGCCGCGGGCGCCGTGCCCTGCACGGCCGGGGCTTCCCCGTCCGGGACATGCTCGATGATGGTGTGGGCGTTGGTGCCGCTGATGCCGAAGGAGGACACGGCGGCGCGGCGCGGGCGGCCGGTCTCCGGCCACGTCACGGCCTCGGTGAGGAGCGATACGGCGCCCTCGGTCCAGTCGACGTGCGGGGACGGCTCGTCGACGTGCAGGGTCTTCGGCAGGATGCCGTGGCGCATCGCCTGCACCATCTTGATGACGCCCGCGACGCCGGCCGCGGCCTGCGTGTGCCCCATGTTCGACTTGATCGACCCGAGCCACAGCGGTGCATCGGCTTCGTGCGCGCGGCCGTAGGTGGCCAGCAGGGCCTGCGCCTCGATCGGGTCGCCGAGCGTGGTGCCGGTGCCGTGGGCCTCGACGACGTCCACCTCGGCGGCGGACAGGCCGGCGTTGGCCAGTGCCTGCCGGATGACGCGCTGCTGCGACGGGCCGTTCGGGGCGGTCAAGCCGTTGGAGGCACCGTCCTGGTTGATCGCCGAGCCGCGGACCACGGCGAGGACCGGGTGGCCGTTGCGGCGGGCGTCCGACAGCCGCTCGACCAGCAGCATGCCGACGCCCTCACCCCACGCGGTGCCGTCGGCCGCGGCCGCGAACGGCTTGCAGCGGCCGTCTGTGGCCAGGCCGCGCTGGCGGCTGAACGCGATGAACGTGCCGGGCGTGGCCATCACCGTCACGCCACCGGCCAGGGCCAGGTCGCATTCGCCGTTCCGGAGCGCCTGGGCGGCGAGGTGCAGGGTGACGAGGGAGGACGAGCAGGCGGTGTCGACCGTGACCGCGGGGCCTTCGAGGCCGAAGGTGTAGGAGACGCGGCCCGAGGCGACGCTGCCAGAGCTGGACGTCCCCATGTAGCCCTCCAGGCCGGCGGGGGCGCGGTGGAGGAGCGTGCCGTAGTCGTTGTACATGACGCCGGCGAAGACGCCGGTGCGGCTGCCGCGCAGGGTGTCCGGGTCGATGCCGGCCCGCTCGAACGCCTCCCACGTGGCCTCCAGCAGCAGGCGCTGCTGGGGGTCGGTGGCCAGTGCCTCGCGCGGGGACATGCCGAAGAACACCGGGTCGAAGTGGTGGGCGTCGTGGAGGAAGCCGCCGGCGGTGCTGTAGCTGGTGCCGGCCTGGTCGGGGTCCGTGCTGAACAGGCCCGCGAGGTCCCAGCCGCGGTCGTCGGGCATGTCCGAGACGGCGTCGCGGCCGTCCAGGACGAGCTGCCACAGGTCTTCCGGCGACCGCACGCCGCCGGGGAACCGGCAGGACATCGCGACGATCGCGATCGGCTCGTCGTCGTGCACGCCGACGGCGGCCGGGGCTGCTGCCGCCGCTGCCGCCTCCTGGCTGCCGAGCAGCTCGGCGTGGAGGAATTCCGCCAGGGCGGCGGGCGTCGGGTAGTCGAAGACGAGCGTGGCGGGCAGGCGGACTCCGGTGGCGGCGCCGAGCCGGTTGCGCAGCTCGACGGCGGTCAGCGAGTCGAAGCCGACCTCGTTGAACGAACGTGCCGGGTCGACCGCTTCGGGGCCGGCGAAGCCGAGGACGGCGGCGACCTGGCCGCGGACCAGCTCGGCCACGGCACCCTGCTGCCGGTCCTGCGGGAGCGCGGCCAGCTGGCGGGCGAACGCGCCCCCGGCACCCCGCGCTGCACGGCGTACGGGCATCCGCACCAGTCCGGACAGCAGCGGCGGGAGCATGCCGCTGCCGGCCTGGGCGCGCAGCGCCGGCAGGTCCAGCTTGACCGGCACCAGCAGCGCCTGCCCGGCGGCACGGGCGGCGTCGAACAGCGCGACGCCTTCCGCCGCGCCGATGGGGTGGACACCGCCACGGCCCAGACGCGACACGTCCTCGGCGTCGAGCGCGGCGCCCATGCCGCCGCCGGTCTCGGCCCACAGGCCCCAGGCCAGCGAGGTGGCGGCGAGGCCGCTCGCCCGGCGGTGGGCGGCGAGGGCGTCGAGGAAGGTGTTGGCGGCGGCGTAGTTGG
>NZ_JBIVXV010000056.1:0-18566 GCF_044769385.1 Streptomyces sp. NPDC090445
ATGCTGACCGACTCGGTGAACGGCAAGAAGAACGAGGGCCAGGCCAAGGAGTCCGTCCAGGTCGTGGACGTCGCCCAGCTGCTGCTGGAGTCCGTGAAGGCGCCCGCGCCGACGGAGGAGGAGCTGGCCGCCGAGGCCGCCGCCGCTGCCGCGGAGGCCGAGGCCGAGGCGAAGGCCGCTGCTGCTGCCGCAGAGGCGAAGGCCAAGGCGGAGGCCGAGGCGAAGGCCAAGGCGAAGGCGGAGGCGGAAGCCGCGGCCAAGGCCAAGGCCGAGGCGGAAGCCGCCGCGGCGAAGGCAGAGGCGGAAGCGGAGGCCGCAGCGGCGGAGGCGAAGACCGAGGCCGCACAGGCGAAGGCGGAGGCCGCGGAAGCCGAGGCGGAAGCCGCCGAGACCAAGGCGGAGGCCGAGACCGAGGCCGCTGAGGCCGAGACCGAGGCGACCGAGGCCAAGACCGAGGCCGCTGAGGCCAAGGTCGAAGCCGAGACCGAGGCGACCGAGGCCAAGACCGAGGCCGCTGAGGCCAAGGTCGAGACCGAGGACGAGCCCGCGGCCGAGGACGAGCCCGCGGCCGAGGACAAGGCGGCGGACGAGGACAAGGCGGCGAACGACAAGCCGGCGGACGAGCCCAAGGCGGCCGACGACAAGCCGGCGGACGAGCCCAAGGCCGAGAACGCCTCGAACGCCAAGTAGCAGGAAGGCGCAGCAGTCCGCAGCGCCCCACACCGGAACGGCCGGTCCCCGCCCAGGGGGCCGGCCGTTCCGCGTTTCCGGGGCGCGGGGGTGGGGACAACCCCCCAGGGTCCCCTAAGGGATGTCACAGCTCAGCCGCAAAGGGTGCCTATTCCGGCACCGCGCCCACCGGCGCCCGCCGGACCAGGTACGTTCGATCACGTGGCTGGATTCAGGATCGGACGCGGCCGGGACGACAACCGCGCGCCTCAACAACCCCCGCGGCAGCAGCCGTACGGTCAGCAGCAACCGCAGCAGGCGCCGTACGGTCAGCAGCCCTACCCTCCCCAGCAGCAGTGGCCGCAGCAGGCCGCCGGCGCGGGAGGCCATGGCGAGCCGGAGTACTTCGACCCGTACGGGCACCAGCAGCCGCCCCACCCGGCGCAGCCGCAGCAGCCCCCGTACGGCCAAGGAGGCCACGGCGGCTCGTACGCGAACGACAACCCCGGGCACACCCAGGTGTTCGCCTACGGGGAGGACCCGTACGGCCCGCCGGGGACGTACCAGGCGGGCGACGCCGGCGGCGGCAGCGGCGCGGGCGTGATGGCGCCGGCCGGTCCGCGGCTGCCGTGGAAGGACCTGCTCAAGGGCATCGTGCTGCGGCCGGGGCCGACGTTCCTGCAGATGCGCGACTACCCCGTCTGGGGCCCGGCGCTGATCGTGACGTTCCTCTACGGGCTCCTGGCCGTCTTCGGCTTCGACGAGGCCCGCAAGGACGTCATGGGCGCCACCCTCGGCAACGTCGTCCCGATCGTCCTGAGCGCCGGTGTGGCCTTCGTGATCTGCGGCCTGCTCCTCGGTGCCGTCACGCACACGCTGGCGCGCCAGATGGGCGGTGAGGGCTCCTGGCAGCCGACCGTGGGCCTGTCCATGCTCGTCATGTCCATCACGGACGCGCCGCGCCTGATCTTCGCGGTGTTCCTGGGCGGCGACAACATGTTCGTGCAGGTGCTGGGGTGGGCCACGTGGGTGGCGGCCGGCGCCCTGTTCACCTCGCTGGTCAGCAAGTCGCACGACCTGCCCTGGCCCAAGGCGCTGGGCGCGTCCGCGATCCAGCTGATCGCCCTCCTGTCGATCATCAAGCTGGGCACGCTGTAGCCGGCCGGAACACGGCACGGCACGGCACGGCACGGCACGGCAGACGAAGGGGCCCGGCGCGCGGTCTGCGCGCCGGGCCCCTTCGCGCTTCCCGGGCCGCGGGGAACTCCTGCGGGACCGGACTCGCTTGACGGCCGATCGGATCATCCCTGCGATTCCGCGTGGAAGGCGAAGAACGCGAGAAGGCGGCCCGCACCGCTCCGCCCCGGGCGAGGGATCGGAGGCGGACATGCCGGAGGCGGACATGCCGCCGCCGCGGGCCCGGCGGCGTACCGGCGGGCCCGCGGCGGCGGGAGCGGCTGGGGCGGGACCGGGGACCGGGGCCCGCGGCCGATCAGGCGTCGAGGATCTGGCCCTCGCGCTTGACGACGGGCGGCTCGACCGACCAGGGGAACTCGATCCAGTCGTCGGTCCGCTTCCACACGTACTCGCACTTCACGAGGGAGTGCGACTTCTCGTAGATGACCGCGGAGCGGACGTCGGCGACGGTGCCGACGCAGAAGTCGTGGACGAGCTTCAGGGTCTTGCCGGTGTCGGCGACGTCGTCGGCGATCAGGACCTTCTTGTCGGAGAAGTCGATCGCGTCCGGGACCGGCGCCAGCATGACCGGCATCTCCAGCGTGGTGCCGATGCCGGTGTAGAACTCCACGTTCACGAGGTGGATGTTCTTGCAGTCCAGGGCGTACGCCAGCCCGCCCGCGACGAAGACACCGCCGCGGGCGATGCTCAGGATGATGTCGGGCTCGTAGCCGTCCTCGGCGATGGTGGTCGCCAGCTCGCGGACGGCACGGCCGAAGCCCTCGTAGTTCAGGGATTCGCGTACGTTGCTCATGCCTCGTGCCTCACCTGGGTGCGGTGGAAGTTCTGGAAGGAGCGCGACGCCGTCGGGCCGCGCTGGCCCTGGTACCGCGACCCGTACCGCTCGCTCCCGTACGGGAACTCGGCGGGCGAGCTGAGCCGGAACATGCACAGCTGCCCGATCTTCATGCCGGGCCACAGCTTGATCGGGAGGGTGGCGAGGTTCGACAGCTCCAGGGTGACGTGACCGGAGAAACCGGGGTCGATGAACCCGGCGGTCGAGTGCGTCACCAGGCCGAGGCGGCCCAGGCTGGACTTCCCCTCCAGCCGGGAGGCGATGTCGTCGGGCAGCGAGATGACCTCGTACGTCGATGCGAGCACGAACTCGCCGGGGTGCAGGATGAACGCCTCATCGCCCTCCGGCTCGACCATCCGGGTCAGGTCCGGCTGCTCGATCGCGGGGTCGATGTGGGCGTAGCGGTGGTTCTCGAACACCCGGAAGTAGCGGTCGAGACGCACGTCGATGCTGGAGGGCTGCACCATCGACTCGTCGAACGGGTCGATGCGCACCCGTCCGCTGTCGATCTCGGCCCGGATGTCTTTGTCAGAGAGAAGCACGTCCCGAGGATACGCAGAGCGCGCGAGCCACCCCCAATCGAGAGCGGGCGCCCGCGCGCCCGGCCGCCTACCGCTTGGCCGCATCCCCCACGGGGACGGCGTGCCTCAGGCGCGCGCACCGCGGGCACCGCAGCAGCCGGCCCGGGCCGATCCGGCCGGCACCGAGGTGCTGCAGCGGAAACGAAGCGGTACTGAACACATGCCCTTCGGCACAACGGACGACGGTGTTCTCCATCGAGGCCCTTTCCCCAACCTGCCGTACTGCGACGAATCGCCACATTAGGGGATGTTCGGAACCTGCTCCAGCCGCCACTCCCGCGGCCCGCCGCACCGGTACGTTACGCCCCAACTCCCGCGCACACGACCGTCGGTGCACCCCACAAGCAACGACGACCCCGCGGGCGATTCACCGGGGGTCGATCATGGGGTAGAGTGTGCAACGGTACCGCTTCAGTCACCTGGAGCGACCGGCGGATGTAGTTTAATGGTAGAACATGAGCTTCCCAAGCTTATAG
This sequence comes from Streptomyces sp. NPDC090445, assembly GCF_044769385.1. Classification (NCBI taxonomy): domain Bacteria; kingdom Bacillati; phylum Actinomycetota; class Actinomycetes; order Kitasatosporales; family Streptomycetaceae; genus Streptomyces; species Streptomyces sp. NPDC090445. The sequence continues at coordinate 3,759 of NZ_JBIVXV010000056.1, forward strand.
CGCGGGTTCGATTCCCGTCATCCGCTCTTTCACGAAGCCCCAGGTCGGCGACCTGGGGCTTTTGCGTTGTCTGGACCACCCAGAACCCGCGCGCCATTCGCGCACTACGAGTGCCCTCGTCACAGGCCGAGTTGGACGCAATCGACTCACCACGGCGGGTCAGCGCGCGATATGGGCCAGAGCCTGGATTCCTTCGAGTACCTCAGCGGCGGTGGGAGCGCTGGAGGGGTCACTGAGGCACTGGAACATCACGCCCGACACGAGCGCGAGCTGCACGGTCCCGAGGGTGCGGACGGAGGTCTCCGCCACTTCCGCTTCGTCGACGCCGTCCAGGATGGCCGCCACGCCTCGGCGCCCCTGGGCGATGCCGGCGGCCAGGGCGGAGCGCAGCTCCGGCTGGCGCTGGGCCTGCATGAACAGCTCCACCGAGGCGAGCCACAGGTCGGGGTGCGCGCCGAATTCCTCGATCAAGCTCTCCCAGATGCGCTCGAAGTGCGCCCGGGCGGAGTCATCGGCGTCGGGGACCAGCGCCCGGCCCATCGCATCGCCCCACTCGTCGAGGATCTCGAACAAGGCCTGATTGAGCAGCGCTTCCCGCGAGCCGTAGTGATAGCCGACTGCGGCCGTGCTCACGCCGGCAGCTGTGGCGATGTCGCGTACAGAGGTGCGGTCGTAGCCCTTTGCCCGCAGGCAGGCCTTGGCGCCGACGAGCAGGGCTTCACGGTTTCCCATGCCCAGAGCCTAACGGCCGTGTGGCACGAACGTCTCATACGATCGAGTTAGACGCATGTATTGCACGATCGTGCAAATCTCCGTAACGTTCGGGGCATGAGACGCATCAGGAACGTTTCCAAGGGGTTCACCGCCACCGCTCTGACACTGGCCACGCTGGGCATCGCTCTGGGCCTCGGACCGGCCGGCCCGGCGCAAGCGGCGCCGGGCGGCAGCCCGGTTGTCGGCACCACCGGTGGCGCAGTGCGCGGCACCACCGACGCCAACGGCCTGCGCAGCTTCCAGGGCATCCCATACGCCGCCCCGCCGGTGGGCGACCTGCGCTGGGCCTCGCCGCAGCCCGCCGCGGCCTGGGCCGGGGTGCGAGAGGCAACCGCACCGGGATCCGCCTGCGCACAGCCGGCCGGGCTCCCCATCGGAGTCCCGAGCGAGGCCGAGGACTGCCTCTACCTGAACGTCACCACCCCCGCGAAGCAGAGCGGCAAACGGCCGGTGATCGTGTGGATCCACGGCGGCAGCCTGATGTTCGGCAGCGGCGACCTCTACGGCCCCGAGCGGCTGGCCGCCGAAGGCGCCGTCGTCGTGTCGGTCAACTACCGGCTAGGCGTCATGGGCTTCCTGTCCCACCCGGCATTGGGGACCTCCGGCGGCCTCGGCCTGGAGGACCAGCAGGCCGCGCTGCGCTGGGTCCGCGCCAACGCGGGCGCCTTCGGCGGTGACCCCGGCAACGTGACGATCATGGGTGAATCCGGCGGCGGCTACAGCGTCTGCGGCCACCTCGCCTCACCGAAGTCCGCCGGACTGTTCCGCCGCGCCATCGTGCAGAGCGCGCCCTGCGCCACGGGCGGCTCCCGCACCCGGAAGGAAGCCGAGGACGAGGCCGAGTCGACCGTCAAGAACCTCCGAGAGCTGAAGGCGTGCGACGAGCACGAGGACGCGGGGGCCTGCCTGCGCCGCACGGACCCGGACACGCTCATGAAGGCGTACGGGACCTGGAACGAGCCCCGCCCGATCTCCGGTACGGACCTCCTGCCGCTGCCCCCCGCCGAGGCGTTGCGCACGGGCAAGTTCAACCGCGTCCCGGTACTCATCGGTGTCAACCACGACGAGGAGCGCGGCCGGATCCTCGGTGAGGAGCTGATGGGCGGCCCCATGCGGCCCGAGGCGTACGAGAGGGAAATCCGCAAGGAGTTCAAGGAGCAGGCCGACGCCGTCCTGGCGCGCTACCCGCTGAGCCGCTTCGGCTCGGCCGGCGAGGCCCTGGCCACCGTCCGCACCGACCACGCCTGGTCGGTTCCGACGCTGGACACCGCCCGGCTGCTGTCGCGGTGGACACCGACCAGGATGTTCGAGTTCAGCGAGCGCGAAACGCCCTCGTGGGCGGGCGACCCGAAGCTCAGCTTCGAGCTCCGCGCCTCCCACATGTCGGAGCTGCCCTTCCTCTTCGACCTCACGCTCCCCCTGTACGAGAAGCTCACGGAGAAGCAGCAACGCCTCGGGAAGCGGATGACGCACACCTGGGTGGACTTCGCCGAGTCCGGGAAGACGGACTGGCCGGGCTTCCGCAGCGGCGGCTACGTGCAGTCGCTGACCTCGGGGCCGTGGAAGCGCACGGAGTTCACCAAGGACCACAACTACGCGTTCTGGAAGAACCTCCGCTGACGCCAAGCCCGGAACGGCTCGTGCCACTACGTGCCAGTCAGGCCGGTAAACAGCGGTCAACACGGGTGTTCCGCAGGCCCAAGCCGCGCACCACCTCGCGCCCGACGCTGAACGACATCTCGCCCCGTGGGCTACCCGAGATGTCCGGCCAGAAGGTCGGCGAAGCGTGGCACACCGGCCTTCGCAAGTCGGGTGACGGCATCAGCAATCGTGACCGGTGGATTCCGCTTCTCTGCCGCCAGCCTGACCACCGTCTGCACGACCTCACTCGGCAACTCTCCGTACAGTCCGCACAGATACTCGTCCGGGTCGATCACCTGCACTCCGCGCTTCGCCAAGTCGTCGGCAGGGAAGTCGCCAAGGTTCCACGTGATGAGCGCGCCGGCCCCGGCGGCCAGCGCTGCTGCCGCGTGGTGCCGGTCGTCGGGGTCATCGCCCGGCATCTCGTCCACAAGGTGCGCATAGGCGGCTGCCGGGATCTCGCAGTCGGAGAAGAACCGCCGGATGGCGCGAGTAACAGCGGCAGCCGAGTCCGCAGAACGCCTGCCCTCCCGGACAATGACCCGTTCCCACTCCGCCAGCAGTCGTTCGGACCACACGATCTCGTGGATGGAGTCCTCCGTGAGGGCCAGCATCACGTCCATCACCGAGAACGGAAAAAGGACGTTGGTGTCCACGAAGACCCGCGCCGCCACGTGCGCCCCTCCTCCACTTCGACACTTACCGCGCCACCGAGATCAGTAGGGCAATCCGGCATCGTCAAGCACATCGGCGATCTGGTGCCGCCCCTCCCTACGGCGCTCGCGCCGCTGCTGGAACGCCAGTACGTCCGCGAGACGCACCACTCGGTGACTGCTACCGGGCAGATTCATCGAGGGGATGTCACCGGCATCAAGCAGGCGCGCAACGAACGGCCGAGACAAGCCCAGAAGCTCAGCAGCCTCAGTGGGCGACAGCTGCACCTCGGACGCCAGCACCGTGACTGCATGCCCACGGGCCAGCTCGTCGGCTGAGGCGAGAAGAACCCGGACCAGCTCCGCCGGCAGCGCCAGCTCGACACCATCCGGGGTGCGGACCAGTACCTCTATCTGCTCCGGCGCCATCCGGGCGGTCGCGGCGAGCGCGGCTTGATGCGAGGGATTCGGTTCGACCTTTCCAGCACGGGCCAGAACGCTCGTTCGAGCCATGTCGGCCTCCATCCATCGACCCAGCGAAGCAACCATCTGTAATAACTGTAACCGGGCGGCCCCGGGTGGGCAACCGTGAACAAGACGCGCCCCAGAAACCGTCGGCGAGGCCACCTTGCTCCACGCCGGACACCCCCCGGCGCGACCACGCTCCCGGCCGGGATCAGACGCGGGCGATGCCCAGCGCCGCGCGGACCTCGCCGGCAACGACCTGGGCGGCACGCCACTGGGACCACCGGTCAGCCGGTTACGGTGCCCTTGCGCAAGCAATGCGGGGGCATCGCAACCCAGGAGTTGACCCACACCCCAGACCTTCAGGCCACCCCAAGCCCCGGCGATCCCGAACCCGACACGGGCGTACCCCTCCCGCGCCCTTCAGAGCGGTGAACAGCGGTCAAAACCGGTACACGCAGACCAGGCGGCACACCTTCCCGGAATCTCATTTCCGCAGGTCAGGCGCGCTTTTAGCTCCGAGCGCGGCATAGCTTCCCAAGCTTATAGCGCGGGTTCGATTCCCGTCATCCGCTCCACGACAAAGCCCCAGGTCAGCGACCTGGGGCTTGTTTGTTGTCTAGACCCATCCGGGCCCGCGTGTCATTCGCGTGCCATGATTTCCCTAATGGGGCGTCAGGTTGTTGCCGTGCCCCTTGTGAGGATCACCTCGCCCGAGCGGCCCGGCCGGATGCCGGCGGGGAGGGCACGAACATACGCCCGGTCCTAGCCGGGCTGGGCCGTCCGCTGTCACAGGGCCCGCGTGTACGTGGCCGGCCTGGTAAGCCTGGCCACCGCCACCAGCATCTGGGCGAACGTGCTCCACGACCTCCTGGTGGGTGATGTCGCCCTTCGCGTATCTCGGGTGCCCGATCACAACCGTCGCCGAGGCTCTACGGGTGTCGACGCCACGGCGCTTGAAGATGCCCTTACGGTTCTCGTCCATGACGCGGAGGTAGTTCTGACGCGGGGCGGCCGGGAATGCGGTGGCCGTGTCCCCACCGGGCTCTCGGTGCCGGTGGGCCCGGCCGGTCAGTTGCGGGGCGCGAGGGATGGTGCCGTGCGGATCCCGTACTTGCGGCGCAGCACCGACAGAGCGGCGAGGTGGCCGCACATGCCGTGGACGCTGGGGCCGGGCGGGGTGGAGGCGGAGCACAGGTACACGTCCGGCAGAGGGGTGCGGTACGGGTCGATCTGGGGCACCGGGCGCAGGATGCTCTGCGCGATCGTCATGGCGCCGGAACCGATGTCCCCTCCCACGTAGTTCGGGTTGTAGGCCTCATAAGCGGTGGCGGACATGCCCCGTTGGGCGAGGATGGTGTCGGTGAAGCCGGGGGCGTGGCGCTCGATGCGGGTGCGTACGATCTCGACGGGGTCCCGGGGGTCGCCGTTCGGCACGTGTGCGTAGGCCCATACGGGGCGTTTGCCGGGCAGGCCGCGTGTGGGGTCGGCCGTCATGGGGTCCACCACGAGGACGAAGGGCTCGGCGGTTGCAACGCCCTTTGCCGTGAGGCTCTCTTGGCGGAACATTTCGCGTTGCGTTCCGCCGATGTGGACCGTCCCGGCCTTGCCGACCTCGCGGTCGGCCCAGGGGATGGGCTCGGAGACGAGGAAGTCGACCTTGGCGGCGGCGGGCCCGTAGCGGAATCGGGCGAGGCGACGGGTGTAGCGGACGGGCAGCCGGGCCCCGGCGATCTGGATGAGGCCCTTTGGGCTCGTGTCGAGCAACACCGTTTCCGCGTGCCCGAGTTCTCCCAGGTCGGTAATGCGGTGCCCCGTGTGGATCTTGCCGCCGTGCGCCGTGATGTCATCTGCCATTGCCTGGGCGATACGGGCGCTGCCTCCCTGCGGGATCGGCCAGCCGCTGCTGTGCGCGAGGTGTCCCAGCAGGAGGGCGACCGCACCGGCGGCGAGGCTGGGCAGCCGCCCGACGGCATGCGCAGCGACGCCTGTGAGCAGTGAACGGGCCTGCTCGGTGCGGAAGGCCGCAGCGGCGAGAGGGCTGCCGTGGGCAAGGATTCCGGGCACCAGGACGAAGGGGGCGAGGAGATCGCGGGGTATTGCGCGCTGGCCGGAGAGGAAGAAGTCCACGACACCGGTGCTGTGGCGGAGCAGCGGCTCCATCAGCGCCCGCCAGCGTGCACCGTCCGGGCCGAGGTGCTCGCAGGTCGCCTCCAGATCGCGGTATGCGAGGCCGGCGCGTGTGCCGTCCAGGGGGTGGGCGTAGCTGATCTCGGGGTGCAGGAGTTCCACGCCGCGGGCGGCGAGGTCGAACTCCCGGAAGAACTTGGAGGCCGCGGCCATCGGGTGCACGGCTGCGCAGATGTCATGCGTGACATCGCTGTCGAAGAGCGGCTTGCTGCGCAGTCCCCCGCCGATGTCCTCTGCGGCCTCGTACAGCTCGACGCGCAGCCCGGCGCGGGCCAGGGTGGCCGCTGCGGCCAGCCCGTTGGGCCCCGTGCCCACGATGGCTGCGTCGGTGTGGCTCATGCTTGTCCCGGACTTTCCCTCAGAGCTCGAACAGTATGACGAGCAGGAGCAATGACAGCAGAGAACATCCGTACCGGAGCGCCGGCAGGATCATCCTCGTGATCGACAATTGGCCGCGGCCGGGCGGGGGGCGGCGAAGAACGGCCAGCAAGGAGCCGGCGGACAATATCGCACCACCCGATGCCCACACTGCCGGCGACACGGAGTGCCAGTCCCCTACGCGCCTCAGGAGGGCGAGGAGAACGATCCCGAAAGCGACGCTGAAGCCCAGATGTGCGAAGTGGACATTTCTCGGGAATCTGCGCCAGGCCACGTAGACGACCGGGAATACCGCCCCCAGGCTCCCCAGCACCGTGATGACCGTTTGAGGTAGGTCCCGAGCGGGTTCCGGGTCTTCCGGGGTGAGCCCCAGCAGGCGTCTTCCGATGACGTCGACAGGCTGATTGGTGTTGGAGAGAACGACGACACCCTGACGGCCGGCCCGGTCGAAGCCCATGTAGGAGGTGAATCCTCCCGTTTCGCCGTCATGCCACGTGATGTCTCGTCCCTGTGTCCGAGTGGTGTACCAGCCGAGGCCGATCTGCCCGGCAGGCCCGGCATCGAACCGTGGCACGGCTGCTTCGGCCCCGGGGGCCGTACCGCGCAGCTCGGCCTGCAACAGGCGCGCGAGGTCTTCGCTCGTCGACCAGACATCGCCGGCCGGCGTGTAGCCCGACGACAGCCAGTGCTGCATTACGGCACCGGTGGATCTGTATCCCGTCGCGCTGTTGCTCGGCACGGGCGTATCCGGGTGCATTGCCCGGGTGTCCCGCATCTCCAGCGGATCGAGCACGTACTGCCGCAAGAGCTCTTCATAGGGTTTGCCCACGACACGGGCTGCCGCCTGACCGGCGAGCGCCATACCGAGATTCGAGTATCGGAAACTTCCCGCTCCGCTGGTGGTGGCATTCCGCGCGGCCGCGAACACGTCCTCTCCGTCTGTCCCCCGGTAGGGATCCCTGCCCAGAATCCGCAGCCCTGCGCCGCGCATGAACATGTCAAGATCCGAGGGCATGAGGTCGAGTCCGGCCCGGTGGCTCGCCAGATCCCCGAGAGTGGCCGACCCCAGCGCGGGGTCGCTGAAACGCATGTCCGGCAGGAGTTGCCGCAGGGGGACGTCGAGCTGAATCTCGTTCCGGGCAGCGAGCTCGGCGAGGAGCATTCCCGTCATGGGTTTCCCCAGCGAACCGGCCTCAAAGGCAGTGGACTCGTCGACGCCGGTTTCCTCGGGGCCGGCCGAATCACCCAGTCCTGCGAAACGGATCCGGTCGCCGTTGACGACGGCCACGGCGAGCCCGCGGTATCCGCGCAGGTCGCCTGCCGCCGCGCGCACCCGAGCGGCAAGCGCCGCATCCCCCGTCGTCGCGCGGCCGAGCGTCGGGGGCTGCGGTGCGAACAGCACCCAGGGGGTGAGCACGGCCAGGACCGCAAGGCCCAGCAGGAGGCGGATGCCGCGCCGACGCCATTGTGGATGCGCCGGCCCCGCACCGGTCCGCCCGGGTCCCGGTGCCGCGTCCGTGTCAGACGGCATTGGCTGCCGGCTCGCGCCCGCTGCGCCTGTCGAACAGGGCCTTCGCCCTGTCGGCGAGTCGGTTGTAGTGATCGTCCCCCATGATGAGCAGCTCCAACGCGATCATGGTCAGGGAGAACGTCAGGAGCCCGCTCATGAAAACTGCGATGCCCAGGTGCAGGAGAACTCCGCACGTGACCGCGAAAGGCCGCAGAGAACGCTTCAGGAGGAGGAACGCGAACGCAAGCTGGAAAAACACCGTCCCGTACGTCATCGCAACCACAATGGTGGAGTGCTCATAGACGATGTGATTGACGCCCGGCCATGTGAACTCGCCCACGCGAAGGATGTAATAAAGCGCCGTACCGTTCTGCCAGCGCTCGCCCTGCACCTTGTACATTCCCGATACGAGGTAGATGGTGCACACCTGGAGAATCACACCGAGCAGGCCGGCGTGGTGCAGGAGCGATCCGATCCGGTACCGCATCGACTCGGTGTCCGGCTGCACGCCCTTCCGACGCCGCCGCCCGGCGTCGAGCGAGAAATGGGAGCCCGAGTCGACAAAAATCAGGAATACGAGCACGATGACGGTCGCATTATCACCGCCGTCCAGAAGCAGGGCGTTCCTCTGGTGAATGGACCAGAGGAAGATGTAGTGCAGCACCGTCATCGCCCGGGTCTTCCAACCCAGCATGAACAGCAGGGCGATCACAGCACCGGTGTGGAACATCAGCTCGAACCAGGTCTCGGACTTGCTGAGCGCGTATACCGAGAACGATTCACTGTCCGGTCCGGTGAAGTTCTGCCAGGGCCACACCCCGTCGGGACCCCAGAGAAAACTTCTGTGGAAGTAGTCCCGCAGATAGTAATTGAGCCCTATGGCTCCCAGAATGATTCTGGTGAGAGCCGCTCCGATGAGTGCATGGCGCCTGCCGCTGAAGGTGTCGAGCAGCGAGTACACCCTCGACTTCATATCGGCCAATACGGTGTTGCGTCCGGCGCCTGTTCGAAGTCCTGCGTCCGTCATCCTGCCACCTTAACCGGCTTCATCCATTCCAGGTCGTAGTACGACACCTCACCCTTGGCCTCCCGCGTATAGCGCCGCGAGAACCTGGGAAATTCGTTGGACACGATCCGCACCTGGACGTATTCGATATCGGATCCCCACAGCATGGCGGCCTGAGAACTGGCGAACGACTGCGCGAGCCGGATCGCCTGATCCCTGGAATCCTTCTCATGCTGGGTGAGAGGGGGGTCCTCCTTCATATCCACCACCCCCTTCGCCTCCTTGCTCGAAGCGTCGGATCCCTTTTTCTTGCTTCTCAGCTTTTCGAGTTCAGGGTCGCGCCAGGATTCGAGCAACTGCGGCAGGCCGGCGGCGACGCGGAATTCCCTCGAAGGCCACAGCCGCTCGCCGTACAGCTTCTCCAGGGTGGGCGTCGTCACGTCGACCCACTCGGTGGTGGCCGTCGATCCGTCCGGCTGGATCTTCTTCGCCCGTACCAGCACGCCCTTGTCGCGGTCTATGGGATCCGGCGCGAACAGATGCCAGTCCTGCGCGAAATACGGCAGCATGTACGAATCGATTTCCTGGCCGTACTTCTCTTTGACCGGGTTGAAGGGCATTTCAAAGAGGGCCGTCATGCCGAAATGAAAGGCAAGGGCAAGCGGGATGGCGGTACCGGCTGCCAACAGTGCGCGCCTTCTGGCTCTGCCCCACTGCGCGAGCGGCACGCCTTCGAGGCTCGACTTTTCCACCGAACTGGTTTCCTTCCGGGCGGGGCTGTGCGGCGGGCCCGGTCAACGGCCCGCCGCACAGGACTAATCAATCAGTCATTTCAGCGTCAGTCGAAGACCCGGGACATCTCGGCCGCGCCGACCTCGGAAGTGGTCGGAACGCCACCCCGCCGGAACATCTTCTCCTGGGCCTTCACGGGGTGCTTGGCCACGTACTTCGCGCCTTCATAGACGGCGTTGCCCACGACTCCCTGCGCAACCTGCTTGGCCAGCGAACCCCAGAGGCCGCGCGGCTCCACGCCGACGACGTCAGCGCTGACAACGTTCTCCGGCTGGTCGGCCACCGACTGGAACGCAGCCGCAGTGGTTTCGTTCTTGACCGAGGGCGCAGCCGACGCGGAGCTGGACGCGACAGCAGTCACACAAGCCGCCGCCACAACTCCCGCTGCCACGAGCTTGATCCTGTTCATTTCCATTCCTCTCTCAAAATGATGCACTTGTTTCCTGAGGTTTGGAATTCACCTCGAAGCGCAATCACGACTTTACAAGACAAAACGATCTTGGCAAATTCAGAAAACGGCAAGCCGACAGAAAAACGGCACAGGGAAATACCGAGTCACCGGACCCGTTTTCCGGTGGATCGGTTGCGAATTAATCGATCAGCGAGTCGGTGCTGGTCCGCTGAATGATCGGCGACTGGACCAGGACCGATTTCGCGCGCTCGACGAACGGCTCAGCCTCGATGCGCTGCAATACCTGATCGAAGTGCCAGGCTCCCGGTACGGCGATACGCACCAAGGCGTCCGCCTCCCCCGTGACGGTCGACGCAGAAACCACTTCAGGATGGTTCGACAGGCCGCGTCGGATCATGTCGGGAGTGGTGTTGCGACGGCAGAAGAGCTCGATGAATCCTTCGGTCGGCCGGCCGAACAAGAAAGGATCGATCCGGACGGTGAAGCCCAGGATGGCGCCTTCCCGGCACAGCCTGTCCACACGGCGCTTGATGGCCGGAGCGGATCGCCCGACCTCGGCTCCGATATCGGCATACGAGCGGCGGGAGTTTCCGGACAGCGCCTGGACTATGGACTCGTCGATGTCGTTTATCACACGCACAGCTGGTGAACTAATCTCGCGCTGCAGCCATCCGGGGCCGACGTCTGCCATACCCGAAAGAGAGGACCGGGCCCGCCGCCGTCCGGGCCCCGGCATGCGGCAGCCCGTACAACACGGTCAGCACCACGCCGGCGATGGCCACGACGGCGCCGGCTGCGGCCGCAGCAGGGATGGTCACCCCGAGGTCCGCCGGACCCGTTTCGGGCACGGCTCGTCCCGACACGACGAGGATTCCGGTGCCCAGCGTCGCGCCGACGCCGAGCATCGTCGGACGCCACGCCCCCAACGTGCGGTGCAGTGGGCCTTCTTGACCCTGGTGGTCTCCCGAGATGAGTTGTTCGACTGGTGTGCGCCGAAGGGGCGCCGAGCTTCTTGACGTGGTGGCCAGAGTGGTCAGCTCTGAACCTGGTTCTGACACGAAGGTGCCCCCGTTAACACCGTGACAGCAAGATCAACGGCGTTCAGCCTAGGAGACCTTGAGGCGGGGCGTAATACGTCTTCGTTGCAAACGTATGGCTGATCGTTGTGCATCTTGGGGCTCGAAGCGAGATTAGTGAAGATTCAACATGATTCAATGCGTACATTTGGGCACAGAAAGCCGCATACGCAAGTAATTCGGACTCGGCGGCTTGACTCCGCCTGCCGGAGGGCCGCCGCGGCAACGGTTGCCGTCTGCCCCAATGGGAGCAGAATTCGCTCGACTCCGACCCGCAATCGGCGGTAACCGGCCTCGATTTGGCCGAGGAAGGTGGGGCGGCGAAGGAGAGGGGCCCGCTACGACCGCGACGCGCCACCGGAGAAGGAGCGCCGCCACGCCCGAACTGGCGCGAATCTGCCCTTATTTGACCGAGATCAGAAAAGATATGAAGATCGCCGCCGCCAGGTGTCGCCGACGCCACGCAGTGCAGCACGCCCTCCACCGAGGAAGGTGGAGCGACCGGGAGGAAACCCGTGCCCACCCGTACGACGTCAGTCATGGCAACAGCCGCACTCGCAGCGGTACTTGCCGTCCCCCTCGCAGGCGGACCCGCAGCCGGACCCGCACGATGAGCGTCCTTTCCTGCCACGGAGTGGCCAAGCGATTCCGGAAGCACTCCGTGCTGGAAGGAGTCCATCTCAGCCTGGAGGCCGGCGAGATCGTCGGGCTCCTCGGGCTGAACGGCGCCGGCAAGACCACCCTGATGCGGCTGGTCACCGGCCTGTCCACCCCCGACTCCGGTGAAGTGCGGCTGTTCGGGGAGGCCCTGCCCATGCGGCCCCGGCAGCTCGACCGGCTCGGGGCAGCGCTCGACGCGCCCGCCTTCCACCGGTGGTCCACCGGCCGGGCCATGCTGCGCACCCTGCTCGACACCGCCGGGCTTCCCGACGGCGGCCGGATCGCCCGTACGCTCGACCGCGTCGGGCTGACCGGCGCGGCCGACCGCCGGATCGGGACGTACTCGCAGGGCATGCGCCAACGGCTGGCGATCGCCGCGGCGCTGCTCAAGCGGCCCGATCTGCTGATCCTCGACGAGCCCACCAACGGGCTCGACCCCGAGGGACTGCGCATGGTGCGGCGGATCGTGGCCGAGGAGGCCGAGCGCGGGGCCGCCGTCCTCGTCTCCAGCCACCAGCTCGACGAGATCCAGCGCGTCTGCCATCGCGTGATCATGCTTGCCCAGGGTCGTGTCGTCGCCGCCGGCACCCTCGGCGCGCTCGGCTACGACCCCGAAAGCGGTCCGGCCGCCTTCGAGGACTGGTTCTTCGGGCTCGTCGGAGACGGCGGCCGCCGGTGAACCGCCTGGTCCGGGCCGAGACCCGGCGGCTCCTGCGGCACCCGCTCGCGCTGACCCTCGCCGCGCTGTTCGTCTTCGGCTCCCTGTACTGCGCCTGGGTCAGCCAGAACGTGGCCTCCCACAACCTCCGGCAGGTGCAGGACAACCTCGACTTCCTCCCCGCATCCTGCGAGTCCGCCCTGAACACCCCGGACCAGAAGGCCAGGTGCCTCGCCGACCTGCCGCACCAGGTCACCGCGCTGGAGCGGATCCAGGACAGGTTCACCGCCGAAGGCGTGCGGGCCGCGTACGCCCAGCACCCGGTGGGCGCCCTGCTGTGGACCGTACGACTGCTGACCTCCGTTCCGGGTCTCGCCGTCCTCGTCATGCTGGCGGCCTTCTCCGTCGCCGGCGAATGGAGCCGCGGCAGCATCGTGCCCCTGCTGCTCTACGAGTCCCGCATCGGCCGGCTGCTCGCCGCCAAGGCCCTGGCCGTCTGGGTGTGGAGCCTGACGCTGCTGGCCGTGTCCGCCGCGGTGACGGCCGCGTTCGGGCTGCTCTACGGGCGCGGCGCGTATCCCCTGCCCTCGCCCGGCGCCCTCGGCACCGTCCTCGCCGACACCGGCCTCGGGGTCCTGGCCGGGGGCGCCGTGCTGGCCGGAGGTGCGGCCGTCGCGGTCGCCCTCGGCGCACTGCTCCGCCACCCGATGCGCACCTTCCTCGCCGGGATGCTGCTGCTCGTCCTGGTCGTCCACACCTCCGCCGTCCCGGGGCTGGGCGCCTGGCTTCCCGGCGGCGCGCTGGCCGACCTCGTCGGCTTCGGTGCGGTGGACGGGGTCTGGGACCACTTCTGGATCTCCACCGATCCCTCCACGGCCCCCGTCCTGCTCCGCGTCCTGCCCACTGTGGTCCTCATCGGCCTGCTCTGGCTCTGGCTGGGCCGCATCGACCGGACCCGGGACCGCGCCTGATGGCCGGCACCCGGCGGCGGCCGAAGCGCGGAGAGGGGGCTGCCCGGGCCACCTCCGCCGCCCGGGCCGCCTGGGCCGGTGAGCTGCGGGCCCTGTGGACCGTTCCCGTGTGGGGGGCGACCGCGGCCGTGGTGGCGGTGGCCCTGGCGCTCGTCGGCCGGTTGTGGATGGCGGGAGCCTCGTACGGGGTGCTCGACCCCTCGGTGTCGGCGCTCGCCTCGCTCCCCTCGGCGCTGCGCGCGGCGGCCTGGCAGTTCGCGACCCTGCTGGGGCTCGTCCTCACGGGCGTGGCCGTCGCCAGCGGACTCGGCCAGACCCTGGAGGGCGGCACCTGGAGCGCCCTGCGCCTGTTCGAGAACCGGGTCGGGGTGCTGTGGGCGCGCAAGGTCGGTGCCTTGCTCGCCCTGTCGCTCGCCGGCCAGATCGTCACCGGTCTGCTGCTGTGGCTGACCGTCTCGGCGTTCGCCCGGCTGTGGCCGGTGCGGCCCCGCGCGGTGCCCCCGGGATTCAGCGGCGGGGGAGCGGTGCACACCCCGCCGCCGCTGCCCGTCGAGACCGCGACCTGGGACCAGGCCGCAGGCGCGATCGCCGGCGCCCTCCTCGTCCAGTTCGTCTTCATCTCGCTGGCCGGAGTCGCGGCGGCCCTGCTGCGCAGCGTCATCGGGACCCTCGCCCTCGGGATCGGCCCCCTGCTGGTGACCGCGCCGCTCGTGATGCTTCCGGCGGCGCCGTTCCTGCCGCACCGCTGGATCGCCGATCTGCTGAACCTGCCCTCCGAAGCCCAGTACCAGCTGTACTTCTGGAATCAGGCCCCGCCCGATCCGTCGCCCCTGACCGGCGGCCTCGGCCTCGCCGGGCTCGCGGCCTCGGCGGCCGTGGCCGCCTGGGCGGGGCTGCGCTCCGAGCGGGCGCTGCGGCCCGTCGACTGACGGTCCGGTTGCGGGGGGGCGTTCGTAGCTTCCGGGAGGGCGGCGGCTCGGTGACGGAGTCCTTCCGGGGGCTTTGGCACGAAGTTCATGCCGTCGCTGCAACAAGCTGACACCGATCTCCGGGTTCGGGGCCGTGCCCCGCTGACAAGGTTGTTCTCACCGGCCAATCGCCGGGAAACCACCTGCTCTTCCACCCACGGAGACCACGATGAGCGTCAAGAAGATCAGCGTCGCGCTGGTGCCGACCACGGCCCTCCTCGTCATGCTGGGCCCGGCCGAGGCCTTCGCGGCGACCCCGCACCCGGCCGCGCCGGAAAAGACCTGCTCGATGTCCCACACCCTCCCGCTGCCCGACCTCCTGCCTGAGTCCCTGAACCGACTGGCCGCGAAGGCGCTGCCGAAGCCGGCCTGCGTCAACGGCTGGCAGTGAGGGCCCGATGAGGGAGCGGCAACCGTACGAGGTCGCCCTGGTCAGAGCCGGCCCCGAGGCCGCCGCGGCCGAAACGAGCGTCATACGGCTCGTGGGACTGCTGCCCGCGCACTGGACGTGCACACAGCAACTGGATGACGACCGGATCACGCTGCTGATACGGGTCCACCGGGGGGGTGCCCCTATCTGTTTGGTCAACCCGTCAGGGTCGCTTCGTGGGGGTTAATCCTGGTTTCCGGGAACGTCCCGCGAAGCGGGACGTT
>NZ_JBIVXV010000057.1:0-15627 GCF_044769385.1 Streptomyces sp. NPDC090445
TCACCCGACACCACCACCGAGGACGGCCCGTTGGCAGCGGCAACCGAGATCCGCTCCTCACCCCACGCAGCAATCCGCTCCCGCACCTCGCCGGCGGGCAGGGGTACGGACACCATGCCGCCCAGACCGGCCAGCACCCGCCCGATCGCCTGACTCCGCAGAGCCACCACCCGCGCCGCGTCGTCAAGGGAGAGGATCCCGGCGACGCACGCGGCGGCGATCTCGCCCTGCGAGTGGCCGATCACCGCGCCGGGCCGCACGCCCGCGGCGCGCCAGACCTCCGCCAGCGACACCATCACCGAGAACAGGGCCGGCTGCACCACGTCCACGCGGTCGAATGAGGGCGCGCCTTCGGCGCCCCGGAGCACGTCCACCAACGACCAGTCGGTGAAGGGCTCCAGCGCCTTCGCACACTCATCCACCCGGGCTGCAAACACAGGTGAAGCGTCCATCAGCGCCTCGGCCATGCCCACCCATTGCGACCCCTGTCCGGGGAACACGAACGCGGTCTTGCCCCCGATGACCGACCCCTGCACCAGCAGGGGTGCGGTGCCTCCGGCGGCGAGGGTTGCCAGGCCGGCGAGGTGTTCCTCCCGGTCCCGGCCGATCACCACGGCACGCCGGTCGTGTGCCGTGCGGGTGGTGGCCAGGGAGTGGCCGATGTCGGTACGTCGCAGGTCAGGGCGGGTGGCGAGGTGGTTCAGCAGGCGTTCGGCCTGGCCGTGCAGCGCCTTCTCGGTCTTGGCGGTCAGCGGCCAGGGCAGCGGGATCCGCGGATCGGAGTCGCTGCCGTCGGCCGGCGCCGCGGTCAGTAGGGGGTGGGGGGCCTGGGGTACAGGGGTGCCCTGGACGTCGGACCCCTGCGCGGCGGGGGCCTGCTCGATGATGGCATGGGCGTTGGTGCCGCTGAACCCGAACGAGGACACGCCCGCACGCCAGGGGCGGTCACCACCGGTGTCGGGCCAGGCCCGCTGCTCGGTGAGCAGGGCGACCCCGCCTGCGCTCCAGTCCACGTGCGGGGTGGGCTCTGTGATGTGGAGGCTCTGCGGCAGCACACCGTGCTGCATGGCCAGGACCATCTTCATCACGCCGGCGACACCGGCGGCGGCCTGTGCGTGGCCGATGTTCGACTTGACGGAGCCGAGCAGCAGCGGGCGGTCGGTCGGGCGGTCCTGCCCGTACGTCGCCAGCAGGGCCTGTGCCTCGATCGGGTCGCCGAGGGTGGTGCCGGTGCCGTGGGCCTCGACGACGTCCACCTCGGCGGCCGTCAGGCGGGCGTTGGCGAGGGCCTGCCGGATGACGCGCTGCTGGGAGGGGCCGTTGGGGGCGGTGAGGCCGTTGGAGGCGCCGTCCTGGTTGATGGCCGTGCCGCGGATCACGGCGAGGACCGGGTGCCCGTTGCGCCGGGCGTCCGACAGGCGCTCCACCAGCAGCATGCCGACGCCCTCGGCCGGGCTGAAGCCGTCGGCGTCGGCGGAGAACGCCTTGCAGCGGCCGTCGGTGGACAGGCCGCGCTGGCGGCTGAACTCGATGAAGGTGCCGGGCGTGGACATGACCGTGACGCCGCCGGCGAGGGCCATGGTGCACTCCCCCGACCGCAGCGCCTGCACCGCGAGGTGGAGGGCGACGAGCGAGGCCGAGCAGGCGGTGTCGACGGTGACGGCCGGGCCTTCGAGGCCGAAGGTGTAGGAGAGGCGGCCGGAGACGACGCTGCCCGCGCTGCCGGTGGCCAGGTGCCCTTCGAGGCCGTCGGCGGAGCCGCGTACGAGGTGGGAGTAGTCGGAGCCGTTGGTGCCGACGAACACGCCGGACTGGCTGCCGCGGAGGGTCTCCGGGTCGATGCCGGCCCGCTCGAACGCCTCCCACGTGGTTTCCAGCAGGATCCGCTGCTGCGGGTCCATCGCCAGGGCCTCGCGCGGGGAGATCCCGAAGAACGCCGGGTCGAAGGCGGCCGCGTCGCTGAGGAAGCCGCCTTCGCGGGTGTAGGAGGTGCCCTGGGCGTTGGGGTCGGGGTTGTAGAGCGCCTCGACGTCCCAGCCGCGGTCGGCGGGGAAACCGGAGAGGGCGTCGCCGCCGGAGGCGAGCAGCTGCCACAGCTCCTCGGGGTTGCGGACGCCGCCGGGGAAGCGGCAGCTCATGGCGACGACGGCGATCGGTTCGGCGTCGGCCCCGGTGCCGGCGGCCGTGGGCGCGGGGCCGGCGGCCGCGGTGCCCTGGCTGCCGGCGAGTTCGGCGCGCAGGTACCGGGCGAGGACGGTGGGCGTCGGGTAGTCGAAGACGAGGGTGGGCGGCAGCTTGAGGCCGGCGGCCGCGTTGAGGCGGTTGCGCAGTTCGACGGAGGTGAGCGAGTCGAAGCCCAGCTCCTTGAAGGCACGGCCGGCCTCGACGGCGTCGGGCCCGGCGTAGCCGAGGACGCCGGCGACGGCGGTGCGGACCAGGTCCAGCAGCAGGCGTTCCTGTTCGGCCTCGGGCTGCCCGGCGAGCTGCCGGACGAGCAGGGCGGCGCTGCCGCCGTCCTCGGCGGCCTCGGTGCGGGCGCTGTCCATGACCTGGCGTGCCTCGGGCAGGTCGTGCAGCAGCGGCCGGGCGCGGCCGGAGGTGAAGGCGAGGACGAAGCGCTTCCACTCCATGTCGGCGACGGTCAGGGTGGTCTCGTCGCGGTCCAGGGCGTGCTGGAGTGCGCTGACCGCCCGGCCGGGGGCCATCTCGATCACGCCGTGGCGGCGCATGCGGTCGCCGACGGCGCCCTCGGCCATGCCGCCGTCGCCCCAGGGGCCCCAGGCGAGGGAGGTGGCGGGCAGGCCGGAGGCCCGCCGGTACTCGGCGAAGGCGTCGAGGAAGGCGTTGCCCGGCGCGTAGTTGCCCTGTCCGGGGGCGCCGAAGGTGGCGGCGAAGGAGGAGAAGAGGACGAACGCGGACAGGTCGAGGTCGCGGGTCAGCTCGTGCAGGTGCCGGGTCGCGTCGACCTTGACCCGCAGGACCCGCTCGATCTGCTCGGGCGTCAGCGCTTCGATGACTCCGTCGTCGAGGACGGCCGCCGTGTGCACGACGGCGGTGAGCGGCCGGTCGGCGGGGACGGTCGCGAGGAGCGCGGCGAGGGCGTCGCGGTCGCTGACGTCGCAGGCGGCGATCGTCACCTCGGCGCCGAGCGCGGTCAGTTCCCCTGCCAGTTCGGCGGCGCCGGGGGCGTCGGGGCCGCGGCGGCTGGTGAGGATCAGGTGCTCGGCGCCGTTCGCGGCGAGCCAGCGGGCCACGTGCGCGCCGAGCGCGCCCGTACCGCCGGTGACCAGGGTCGTGCCGCTCGGCCGCCATGCGCGTACCGCCGGCGTGTCGGCCAGGCGGGCGCGCACGAGGCGCCGTACGAGGATCCCGGCGGGCCGGACGGCGACCTGGTCCTCGGCGGCGTCCCCGGCGAGGACGCCTGCCAGCCGGGCCAGCGCCCGGTCGTCCACGGCGTCCGTGCCGCCGGGCAGGTCGATCAGGCCGCCCCAGCGCTCGCCGTGCTCCAGTGCGGCCACCCGGCCCAGGCCCCAGACGGGCGCCTGCGCGGGGTCGGGCTGCCGCTCGGCGCGGGCTGCGCGGACGGCACCGCGGGTGACGCACCACAGCGGGGCGGCCACATCGGTGTCGCCGAGGGCCTGGACGAGGGCGAGCGTGGCGATCACGCCGGCGGCCGCGTCGGTCCCGGCGGGGGTCAGGAGGGAGAGGACGCCCGATACGGCGGGCCCCTCGGCGAGGGTCTCGCCGATCCGCCCGGCCAGCTCGGCCCGCGCGTCACGGCTGCGGGGGACGGCCATCCGCCGTACGTCGGCGCCGTGTTCGGCGAGCGCCCGCAGGACGGCATCGGCGACGCCGTCGTCGGCGGTCCCGGCCGCGGCGTCGGGGACGGCGACCAGCCAGGTGCCGGAGAGCCGGGCAGCGGCCGGCTCGGGGGCCGGCTTCCAGGTGATCCGGTAGCGCCAGCCGTCGACCGCGGACCGCTCCTGGCTCTGCCGCCGCCAGGCGGACAGCGCGGGGAGCAGCGCCGTCAGCGCCTCGTCCGCGTCGATGTCCAGCTCGGCGGTGAGGGCGGCCACGTCGTTGGCCTCGACGGCCTCCCAGAAGCGGGCGTCGGCCGTGTCGGCCGGGTACGCGGCCGCAGTCTCGGCCTCCTGGGCGGCGCCGCTCTCCAGCCAGAACTGCTCCTGCTGGAAGGCGTAGGTGGGCAGGTCCACGCGGCGTGCACCGGTACCGGAGAAGACGGCTTCCCAGTCCACCTCCACGCCACGGGCCCAGGCCTCGGCCAGGGACAGCCAGAACCGTTCCAGGCCGCCTTCGTTGCGGCGCAGGGAGCCGAGGACGGCGGCCTCACGACCCGCGTCCTCCACCGTCTCCTGGATGCCGACGGTCAGCACCGGGTGCGGGCTGGACTCGACGAACACACCGAAGCCCTGGTCGAGGAGGGTGCGGGTGGCCTGCTCGAACTCGACGGTCCGGCGCAGGTTGCGGAACCAGTACCCGGCGTCCAGCTCCGGACCCTTGACCCACTCACCGGTGACGGTGGACAGGAACGGAACCTCGGCGGCCCGGGGCTCGATCGGCGCCAGCAGCTCCGCGAGCTCCCCACGCAGCAGCTCCACCTGCGCGGAGTGCGAGGCGTAGTCCACCGCGATCCGCTTGGCCCGCACGCCATCGGCCTCACACGCGGCCAGGAACTCGTCCAGGGCCTGGACCTCACCCGACACCACCACCGAGGACGGCCCATTGGCAGCGGCAACCGAGATCCGCTCCTCACCCCACGCCGCAATCCGCTCCCGCACCTCGGCAGCGGGCAGGGGTACGGACACCATGCCGCCCAGACCGGCCAGCACCCGCCCGATCGCCTGACTCCGCAGAGCCACCACCCGCGCCGCGTCGTCAAGGGAGAGGATCCCGGCGACGCACGCGGCGGCGATCTCGCCCTGCGAGTGGCCGATCACCGCGCCGGGCCGCACGCCCGCGGCGCGCCAGACCTCCGCCAGCGACACCATCACCGAGAACAGGGCCGGCTGCACCACGTCCACGCGGTCGAGCGAGGGCGCGCCCTCGACACCGCGCAGGACATCCGTCAACGACCAGTCGGTGAAGGGCTCCAGCGCCTTCGCGCACTCGCCGATCCGCGCGGCGAACACGGGTGAGGTGTCCAGCAGTTCCGCGGCCATGCCCACCCACTGCGAGCCCTGCCCCGGGAACACGAAGGCCGTCTTGCCGCCGGCCACCGAGCCGGTCACCACACCCGCGGCCAGCGCTCCCGACGCCACCGCGCCGACCCCGGCTGCGTGGTCGCCGAGGACCACGGCGCGGTGCTCCAGGCCGGCCCGGGTCGACGCCAGCGACCAGGCCACGTCGACCGGATCGGCCGCGGCCCCCGCTTCCGCCGCCGCCTCCGTCGCGAGCCAGCCGGACAGGCGTTCTGCCTGCGCCCGCAGTGCGGCTGCGCTCTTGCCCGACAGCACCCACGGCACCACCGGCATCGCCGAGCGGGGCTCCGAGTCGGGGGTCTCCGGGTCGGGGGTCTCCGCCTCCGGCGCCTGCTCGACGATCACGTGTGCGTTCGTGCCGCTGAACCCGAACGACGACACGCCCGCACGGCGCGGGGCTCCGGTCTCCGGCCAGGGGACGGGGTCTGCGATCAGGGAGACGGCGCCCGCCTCCCAGTCGACGTGCGGGGTCGGCTGGTCGAGGTGGAGGGTCTTGGGCACGATGCCGTGGCGCATCGCCTCGACCATCTTGATGATGCTCGCGACACCGGCGGCGGCCTGGGTGTGCCCGATGTTGGACTTGATCGAGCCGAGCAGCAGCGGCCGGTCCTCCGGCCGGTCCTGGCCGTAGGTGGCGAGCAGGGCCTGGGCCTCGATGGGGTCGCCGAGAGTCGTACCGGTGCCGTGGGCCTCGACGACGTCCACGTCGGCGGCTCCCAGGCGGGCGTTGGTGAGCGCCTGGTGGATGACGCGCTGCTGCGACGGCCCGTTGGGGGCGGTCAGGCCGTTGCTCGCGCCGTCCTGGTTGACGGCCGAGCCGCGGATCACGGCGAGGATCGGGTGCCCGTTGCGCTGCGCGTCCGACAGGCGCTCCACCAGCAGCATGCCGACGCCCTCGCCCCAGCCGGTGCCGTCGGCGGCGGCCGCGAAGGGCTTGCAGCGGCCGTCGGGGGCCAGGCCGCGCTGGCGGCTGAACTCGGTGAAGGTGGCCGGGGTCGCCATGACGGTGACACCGCCGGCGAGGGCCATGGTGCACTCCCCCGCCCGCAGCGCCTGCACGGCCAGGTGCAGGGTGACGAGGGAGGACGAGCAGGCGGTGTCGACGGTGACGGCCGGGCCTTCGAGGCCGAAGGTGTACGCCACGCGGCCGGAGGCGATGCTGCCGGAGCTGCCGGTGCCGAGGAAGCCCTCGACGCCTTCGGGGACGGAGTCCAGGCGGGCGGTGTAGTCGTGGTACATGACGCCGGCGAAGACGGCGGTCCGGCTGCCGCGCAGGGAGGTCGGGTCGATGCCGGCCCGCTCGAAGGCCTCCCACGAGGCCTCCAGCAGCAGTCGCTGCTGCGGGTCCATGGCCAGGGCCTCGCGCGGGGAGATCCCGAAGGGGGCGGGGTCGAAGCGGGCGGCGTCGTAGAGGAAGCCGCCCTCGCTGACGTAGCTGGATCCGGCGCTGTCGGGGTCGGTGTCGTAGAGCGTCTCCACGTCCCAGCCGCGGTCGGCGGGGAAGCCGGAGATGGCGTCCCGGCCGTCGGCGACGAGCCGCCACAGGTCCTCGGGGGTGCGGACACCGCCCGGGTAGCGGCAGCTCATCGCGACGATCGCGACGGGTTCCTGGTTCTGCTCCTCGACCTCGCGCAACCGCCTGCGGGCCTGGCGCAGATCGGCGGTCGCCCGCTTGAGGTAGTCGCGAAGCTTGTCCTCGTTCACCATGTGCGTGGGCTCCATGCCAGAGAGGCGGTCGTACGGGTCGGTCTGACCGTGGTGGTGGTGTGGTAGGGGGCCGGGCGGGGCCGGGGAAGGCCCCGCCCGGCGGTCTCGGGCTGCTCGGCTCGGCTCAGGAGGTGCCGAGCTCGTCGTCGAGCAGGTCGAAGAGCTCGTCGTCGGTGACCGTGTCGAGGTCGTCGTCGGTGTCCTCGCCGGTGCCGGTGGCGCGGCCGGGTTCCTGGCGGGCGGTCCACTTGGCCGCGAGGGCCTGGAGGCGCATCATGATCCGCGAACGGGTCACGCTGTCCGTGTCCGCCGCGTCGGCGGACGCCAACGCGGCTTCCAGCCGGTCGAGTTCACCGAAGACGGTGGGTCCGTCGGTGCCGAGGGGCAGGGCGGACCGCAGGTGCGCGGCGAGCTGCTCGGGGGTCGGGTGGTCGAAGACGATCGTGGCCGGGAGGCGGAGGCCGGTGGCCGCGCCGAGCCGGTTGCGGAGTTCGACGGCGGTCAGGGAGTCGAAGCCGAGCTCCTTGAACGCGCTGCCCGGTTCGATGGCTGCCGCACCGCTGTGGCCGAGTACCTGGGCGACGTGGGTGCAGACCGTGTCGAGCAGCACCCGGTCCCGTTCGGCGGGCGGCAGTTGGGCCAGCCCCTCCGCCAGCGATCCCCCGGCGTCCGGGGCCGCGCCGGTGCTCGTCCGGCGGCGTACGGGCGTACGGAGCAGGCCGCGCAGCAGGGGTGCGACGCCGTCGTCGGCGCGGGCCTGGAGTGCGGCCAGGTCGAGCCGGGCGGGCACGAGCAGGCTCGCGGTCGGCGGCTCGGCAGGGCCGTCACCGGGGCCGTCCCGGTGGGCCGTGGAGGCCCGCAGGGCCGCGTCGAACAGGGCCAGCCCGTCGGTTTCGGACAGGGCGTCCATGCTGCCGCGGCTCAGGCGCTGCCGGTCCTGGTCGTCGAGGGTCGCGGCCATGCCGGCCTCGTCGTCCCACAGGCCCCAGGCGAGCGAGACGCCCGGCAGGTCCTGGGCCCGGCGGTGCTGGGCGAGGGCGTCGAGGAAGGTGTTGCCGGCCGCGTAGTTGGCCTGGCCGGCGTTGCCGAAGACTCCGGCCGCGGAGGAGAACAGGACGAACGCCGCCAGGTCGAGGTCCCGGGTCAGTTCGTGCAGGTTCCAGGCTGCGTCGGCCTTGGGCCGGAGCACCTTCGCGATCCGCTCGGGGGTGAGCGAGGTGACGGTGCCGTCGTCGAGCACACCTGCGGTGTGCACGACCGCGGTCAGCGGGCGCCCGGCCGGTACGCCGGCCAGCAGTGCGGCGAGGGCGTCCCGGTCGGCCGCGTCGCAGGCGGCCCAGGTGACCTCGGCGCCCAGGTCCCGCAGTCCGGCCGCGAGTTCGGTGGCTCCGGCCGCGGCCGCGCCGCGGCGGCTGGCGAGCAGCAGGTGCCGTACGCCGTGTGCGGTGACGAGGTGCCGGGCGAGCAGGCCGCCGAGGGTGCCGGTGGCGCCGGTGATCAGGACCGTGCCGTCGGGGTCGAGGCCGTGGTCGGCGGGGGTACCGTCCGCGGTCAGGTCCGTGGGCGGGGTGAGGGTCGCGCGGGCCAGGCGGGGTGCCCGTACGGCTCCGTCGCGCAGGGCGAGCTGCGTCTCGTCGGTGGCGAGGGCGGCGGGCAGGGCCCGGTGGGAGGTGTCGTCGCCGTCGAGGTCGATCAGCACGAACCGGTCCGGGTGCTCGGCCTGCGCGGACCGCACCAGGCCCCACACGGCGGCGTGCGCGAGGTCCGTCACGTCCTCGCCGGGGTCCGTGGCGACGGCGCCGCGGGTCACGACCGCGAGCCGGGACGCGGCGAACCGCTCGTCCGCCAGCCAGCCCTGCAGCAGTTCCAGGGCCTGCCCGGTCGCGGCGTGCGCGGCCGCGGGTACGGCCGCACCGCGTCCGGCGGTGGCGAGGTCGGGGGCCAGGGAGACGAGGACCGTCTCCGGTGCCGGCTCGCCGAGGGCCTCGGCCAGGTCGAACGCCTCGGCGAGGGCGCCCAGGTCGGGGTGGGTGTGGTCGGCCGTGTCGCGGAGGACGCCGGTCCGTTCCAGGCCCGCGCCCGTCTTGAGCGGGTCCGCGCCGAGCAGCGCCCAGCGGCTGCCGGATTCCGGCCGTGCCTCGGGCAGCGCGAGCGCGCTCCAGTCGACCTGGAAGAGCGCCTCGCGCACGGGTCCGGTGCCGCGACCGGCGGCGGCAGGGCCGTCGGTGGAGAGGGGGCGCAGGACGAGCGAGTCGACAGTGAGGACCGGCCGGCCGGTGCCGTCCCACAGGGTGAGGGCGACCGCGTCCCGGCCGGCCGGTGCCATCCGTACGCGCAGTGCGGCGGCGCCGGCGGCGTGCAGCCGTACGCCGTCCCAGGAGAACGGCAGCCGCGCGCCCTCGGGGCCGTCGGGGAAGAACTCCCCGAGCCCGACGGCGTGCAGGGCGGCGTCCAGCAGCGCCGGGTGCAGCCCGTACGGGGCGGCTTCCGGGAGGCGGTCCTCGTCGAGGGCGACCTCGGCGAACACCTCGTCCCCGAGCCGGTAGGCCCGGCGCAGGTTGCGGAAGGCGGGGCCGTAGCCGAGCCCGATGGCGTCGAAGCCGGGGTAGAGGTCGTCCACGGGGCAGGCGAGGGCTCCGGCCGGCGGCCACTCCTCCAGGGCCTGGCCCTCGGCGTCCGCGGCGTCGGGCGCGAGGACACCGTCGGCGTGCCGGGTCCACGGCTCGTCGGGGGCGGCCTGTTCGGGGCGCGAGTAGACCTGGAAGGCCCGGCGCCCGTCCGCGTCCGGCTCGGCCACGGCGAGCCGCAGCTGGAGGCCGCCGGTCTCGGGCAGCACCAGCGGTGCTTCGAGGGTGAGGTCGTCCAGGCGGCCGCAGCCCGCGTGGTCGCCGGCCCGGACGGCCAGTTCCACCAGGGCGGCGCCCGGCACCAGGACGGTCCCGGCGACGCGGTGGTCGGCCAGCCAGGGCTGGGTGCGCAGCGAGAGCCGCCCGGTGAACAGGAACCCGTCCGAATCGGGCAGGTCGACCGCCGCCCCGAGGAGGGGGTGCGCGGTCGCGCCGAGCCCGGCGGAGGCGACGTCGCCGGCGAGCGCGTGGGCGGGGGCCTCCAGCCAGTACCGCTGCCGCTGGAAGGCGTACGTGGGCAGGTCGACCCGGCGGGCGCCGGTACCGGCGTAGTACGCCGCCCAGTCGACGGCGGTCCCGCGCAGGTGGGCTTGGGCGAGGGCGGAGGCGAGGACGGCGTCCTCGGACCGGTCCGCGCGCAGCACCGGTGCGAAACCGGCGCCGTCCCGGATGACGCAGTCCTGCGCGAGCGCGGAGAGGACACCCTCGGGCCCGAGTTCGAGGTACGTGGTGACCCCCGCCTCTTCCAGGGCCCGGATCCCGTCGAGGAAGCGCACGGCCTCCCGGACGTGCCGGACCCAGAAGTCGGCCGAGGCCATCTCCTCGCCCGCGAGGGCGCCGGTCAGGTTGGACACGACCGGGATCCGGGGAGCGGCGTACGCCAGCCCCTCGGCGACCTCGCGGAAGGCGTCGAGCATGCCGTCCATGTGCGGCGAGTGGAACGCGTGGCTGACCGTCAGCCGCTTGATCTTCCGGTCGGAGAAGGACTCGGCGATCGCGACCGCCGCGTCCTCGTCACCGGCGACGACCACCGACTCCGGGCCGTTGACCGCGGCCACGCTCACCCCGTCGGTGAGCAGCGGCAGGACCTCGTCCTCCGACGCCTGGACGGCGATCATCACGCCGCCGGCCGGGAGCGCCTGCATCAGGCGGCCACGGGCCGCCACCAGCGTGCACGCGTCGTCCAGCGAGAAGACACCCGCCACATGCGCGGCGGCGATCTCACCGATCGAGTGCCCGGACAGGAAGTCCGGCTTCACGCCCCACGACTCCAGCAGCCGGAACAGCGCCACCTCGACGGCGAACAGCGCCGGCTGGGTGTACTCCGTCCGGTCCAACAGACCCGCATCCGACCCGAACAGCACCTCCTTCAGCGGCAGTTCGAGATGGGCGTCCAGCCCGGCGCAGACCGCGTCCAGTGCCGCGGCGAACACCGGCTGGCCCGCGTACAGCTCTCGGCCCGCGCCCAGGCGCTGGCTGCCCTGGCCGGTGAAGAGGAAGGCCAGTTTCCCTGCGGTCGGCGTGCCGTCGAGCACGCCGGCCGGTCGGTTGCCTTCGGCGAGGGCGGCGAGGCCGGCGAGGAAGCCGTCGCGGTCCTCGGCGACGACGGCGGCCCTCCGGTCGAGGGCGGTCCGGCTCGTGGCGAGGGAGTAGCCGATGTCCGTGAGGGACAGCTCGGGGTGGTCGGCCGCGTGCGCCGCGAGGCGTGCGGCCTGCTCGCGCAGGGCCTCCGGGTCCTTGGCCGACAGGAGCCACGGCTGGCTGCCGGGCCTGCGCGTGGGCTCGGGCTGCCGTGTCTCGGCCTCCGTGGGCTCGGGGGCCTGCTCGATGACGGCGTGGGCGTTGGTGCCGCTGAAGCCGAAGGAGGAGACCGCGGCGCGGCGCGGGCGTCCCGTCTCCGGCCAGGCGGTGGACGTGTCCAGGAGCGTCACGGCTCCGGCCGCCCAGTCGACGTGCGGGGTGGGCTCGTCCGCGTGCAGGGTCTGCGGAAGCACCCCGTGCCGCATCGCCATGATCATCTTGATGATGCCGGCGACCCCGGCGGCGGCCTGGGTGTGGCCCATGTTGGATTTGATGGAGCCGAGCAGCAGCGGCCGTTCGGCGGGCCGGTCCTGGCCGTAGGTCGCGATCAGGGCCTGGGCCTCGATCGGGTCGCCGAGCGTCGTACCGGTGCCGTGTGCCTCGACCGCGTCCACGTCGGCGGCCGACAGGCCGGCGCTCGCCAGGGCGGCGCGGATGACGCGCTGCTGGGAGGGGCCGTTGGGGGCGGTCAGGCCGTTGCTCGCGCCGTCCTGGTTGACGGCGGTGCCGCGGACCACGGCGAGGACGGGGTGGCCGTTGCGGCGGGCGTCGGAGAGCCGCTCGACGATCAGCACACCGGCGCCTTCGGACCAGCCCGTGCCGTCGGCGTCGGCGGAGAAGGCCTTGCAGCGGCCGTCGGCGGCGAGGCCCCGCTGCCGGCTGAACTCCAGGAAGGCCCCGGGGCTCGCCATCACCGTCACGCCGCCCGCGAGGGCGAGCGAGCACTCCCCGTTGCGCAGCGCCTGCACGGCCAGGTGCAGGGCCACCAGGGAGGAGGAGCAGGCGGTGTCGACGGTGACCGCCGGGCCCTCCAAGCCGAACGTGTACGACAGCCGGCCGGAGATGACGCTGGCCGCGGTACCGGTGGCGAGGAGGCCCCCCACGCCCTCGGGCAGGGCGGCGAGCCGGGTGGCGTAGTCGTGGTACATGACGCCGGCGAAGACGCCGGTCGGGGTGCCGCGCAGGGTGCGCGGGTCGATGCCGGCGCGTTCGAACGCCTCCCACGAGGTTTCCAGCAGGAGCCGCTGCTGCGGGTCCATCGCCACGGCCTCGCGCGGGGAGATCCCGAAGAACGCCGGGTCGAAGGCGGAGGCGTCGGAGAGGAAGCCGCCCTCGCGGGCGTAGCTCGTGCCCTCCTGGCCGGGGTCGTCGGCGAACAGGCCGTCGATGTCCCAGCCGCGGTCGTCGGGGAATCCGGAGATGACGTCCCGGCCGTCGAGGACGAGCCGCCACAGGTCCTCGGGCGACTGCACGTCACCGGGGTAGCGGCAGCCCAGGCCGACGATCGCGATGGGCTCGTCGTCGCGGACGGCGGCCACCGGCCGGGGCGACGGCGCCGCGGGGGCCGCGCCGAGCAGCTCGGTGCGGAGGTGGTCGGCCAGGACCGTCGAGGTCGGGTAGTCGAAGACGAGGGTGGCCGGCAGACGGAGCCCGGTGGCGGCGCCGAGCAGGTTGCGGAGTTCGACTGCGGTGAGGGAGTCGAAGCCGAGCTCGCGGAAGGAGCGGTCGGCGTCGACCGCGTCGGGCCCGGCGTAGCCGAGCACGGAGGCGACCTGGGTGCGCACCAGGTCCAGGACGAACGCCTGCTGTTCGGCGGCCGTCATGGCGGCGAGCCGAGCGGCGGGGCCGCTCGTGTCGTGGGCGGGACCGCCGGCGCCGGCCCGGCGTACGGGCGTCCGCACCAGCCCGGACAGCAGCGGCGGGAGCGTCCCGCTGCCCGCCCGGGCGCGCAGGGCGGCCGGGTCCAGCTTCACCGGCACCAGCAGCGGCGGCTGTCCGGTGGCGGAGGCGGCGTCGAACAGTGCCACGCCCTCGGCGGCGGACAGGGCGTTCGCCCCGCCGCGGCCCAGCCGCGACACGTCCTCGGAGTCCAGGGCAGCGCCCATGCCGCCGGCGGCGTCGGACCACAGGCCCCACGCGAGCGAGGTACCGGCCAGCCCCTGGCCCCGGCGGTGGGCGGCCAGGGCGTCCAGGAAGACGTTGCCGGCCGCGTAGTTGGCCTGGCCGGCGTTGCCGAAGACACCGGCGGCGGAGGAGAACAGGACGAAGGCCGACAGGTCGAGGCCGCGGGTCAGCTCGTGGAGGTTCCACGCCGCGTCCGCCTTCGGGCGCAGCACCGCGGACAGCCGCTCGGCCGTCAGCGAGCCGATGACGCCGTCGTCCAGGACACCGGCGGTGTGCACGACCGCCGTCAGCGGGTGCTCCGCCGGGATCCCGGCCAGTACGGCGGCCAGCGCATCACGGTCGGCCACGTCACAGGCCGCCCAGGCGACCTCGGCGCCCAGACCCGCCAGCTCCGCCGACAGCTCCGGGGCACCCGCGGCCGCCTCACCGCGACGGCTGACCAGCAGCAGGCGCCGTACGCCGTGCCCGGCCACTAGGTGCCGGGCGAACAGCGCGCCCAGCGAACCGCTCGCGCCGGTGACCAGCACCGTGCCCTCGGCGTCCCACGCGGCGGCGGTCCCGCCGGCCGGGGCCGCGGCGCGGACCAGCCTCGGCACCAGGACCGCGCCTCCCCGTACTGCCACCTCGGACTCGCCGGAGGCGAGGGCGGCCGCGAGGGCGGCCTGCACGTCACTGTTGTCGCCGCCGGTGTCGGTGTCGGTGTCGACCAGGAGGAAGCGGCCGGGGTTCTCGGACTGTGCCGACCGCACCAGGCCCCGGACCGCGGCGTGCACCGGATCCGGCAGACCCTCGCCGGGTACGGCCTCCACCGCGCCCCGCGTCACGAACGCCAGGCGCCCGCCCTCGGGCCGGTCCTCGGACAGCCACTCCTGCAGCAGCCCCAGCACCCGCGCCGTCTCGGCGTGCACCGCTTCCGGCACCGCGGGAAGGCCGTCCGTACGCAGGTCGGTGACGACGACGTCGGTCGCATCGCCCGGAGCCGGAGCCGTGGCCGCCCGGTCGGCGGGGAGCGCCGTCCACTCGACCCGGTACAGGGACTCCGGGCGGCCGTCGCGGGCCGCCGCGCCGATCTGCTCGGCCGAGACCGTGCGCAGGGCCAGCGCGTCCACGGAGGCGACGGCCTGACCGGCCGTGTCGGCCAGGTCCAGGGACACCGCGCCGGGGCCGGCCGGAGCGAGGCGGACACGCGCCGCCGAAGCGCCGGCGGCGTGCAGCCGTACGCCGCTCCAGGCGAACGGCAGCCGCGCGGCACCGGCACCGGCACCGGCGTCGTCGGCCGGGGAGGTCAGGAGGTCACCGTCCAGCGCCAGGGTGTGCAGGGCGGAGTCGAGCAGGGCCGGGTGCAGCCCGAACGCGTCGGCGTCGTTCTGCGCCGGTCCGTCCAGGGCGAGTTCGGCGAAGAGGGCGCCGTCGCGCCGCCAGGCCGCCCTCAGGCCCTGGAACAGGGGGCCGTAGCGGAGCCCGGAGGCGTCGAGCAGTGCGTACGCGTCGTCCACCGGGACGGGGGCGGCATCGGCCGGCGGCCAGACGCCCAGGTCGGCGGTGGCCGCGCGGACCTCGTCGGTGAGCAGGCCGGCGGCGTGCCGGAGCCACGGCTCGTCCTCGCCGTCGGCCGGGCGGGAGTACACGGCGACCGGGCGGCGGCCGGAGGGGTCCGGGGCGCCGACGGTGGCCTGGACCTGCACCGCGTCGCCGGCGTCGGGCAGGACGAGCGGCGCCTGGAGGGTCAGCTCGTCCAGGGCCGGGGCGCCGACGCGTTCGCCGGCGTGCAGCGCCAGCTCCACGAACGCCGTGCCCGGGACGAGGACGGAGCCCATGACCCGGTGGTCGCCGAGCCAGGGGTGGGTACGCAGCGAGAGGCGGCCGGTGAGGACGCAGCCGTCGGCGTCCGCGAGGGACACCGCCGCCCCCAGGAGCGGGTGACCGGCGGTGGCGAGGCCGAGCCCGGTGGCGTCACCGGGCAGCGGGGTGCCGGTCTCCGGCCAGTACCGCTCCCGCTGGAAGGCGTACGTGGGGAGGTCGACGCGCTGCGTGGTCGTCCCGGCGAAGTACCCGGCCCAGTCGGCTTCGACGCCTCGGCAGTGGGCCTGGGCGAGCGCGGCGGTGAGGGTCTCGGCCTCGGGGCGGTCCGCGCGCAGCATCGGGGCGAAGGCGGCGGTGGTGCCGTCGGTGAGGCAGTCCTGGGCGAGGGCGGACAGGACACCCTCGGGCCCGAGTTCGAGGTACGTGGTGACCCCCGCCTCTTCCAGGGCCCGGATCCCGTCGAGGAAGCGCACGGCCTCGCGGACGTGCCGGACCCAGAAGTCGGCGGAGCCCATCTCGTCCGAGACGAGGGCGCCGGTCAGGTTGGACACGACCGGGATGCGCGG
>NZ_JBIVXV010000058.1:0-15145 GCF_044769385.1 Streptomyces sp. NPDC090445
CCAATGGCTGCACACCTACAATCACCACCGCGGACACACCGCGCTCGCAGGCAAACCACCCGCCAGCCGCGTCCCCAACCTCACTGGGCAATACATCTAGCGACTCGTCGATGGGTTGCTCCGGCGGGGACAGCACGCCCTGCCGACGCCCGGGCCGGCTGTACGCCCGCCCGCACAGCGCGGAACGGGCGTGCCAGCCGCGCCCCTGCTCAAGGCAGGGGCCAGCGGCTCATGGAGCCATGTCCCCTTTGTGTTCTCCCGTGCCCCGGTGCCGGTTCCAGGCGGGGAAGCGATCGGAGCCGGTGTGGTGCGTCGGCATCGGAAGTGTGCGCCAGGCGTTGTGTGGATGACCAGCGCCGGTCAGGGAAACCCGTTTCCCGCTGGGCGGGCACAGTAGTGCCGGCTCTCGTCACGCCCAGAAGGCGTCAGTGACGGTGATCTGGGGTTCGGCGTGGCGGCGGATGAAGGTGAAGACGAGCCAGCCGCGTCCCCCTGCGAGGTCTGCGATGTGCGAGCCGCCCGGACGGGTCGAGGCGAGGGGGCGGACGGTGATCCAGTGAGGAAGGCAGGCGTCGGCGTCGATGCCGCGGTAGTAGGGGTCCGGGGCGGTGATCAGTTCTGCGCGGGCGGCGAGGACGAGCTGTTTGCCGTCGGCAGGCATGGCGTCGAAGTCCTGCCGCGCCTCCACCGTCCAGTCCATCTGCCAGGGCGGACCCGGGAGATCGTCCGTCACTGACCGGGCTCCACGGCGGCCGCGGCGCGTCGCAGCCGGCTGTACTCGGCAAGGAGCAGGGCAGACTCCTCGGCGTCCTCTGCCTTGGCCGCGCGTGCTTCGAGGTCGTGTAGGTGTGCTTCCAGGCTCGGGTCGCGGGCGATGGCGTACTGGGTCCACCACAAGCGCATGAAAGCGGGTACCGGTGTGAGGTTGAAGGCATCGCCGATCGCGCGCCGCCAGTGGGCCTCGAAGTCGGGCAGGAGGTGCGGGGCATGCTCCTGGATGGCCAGGCGCAGGGCCTGGGGGGTGCGCTCGGGCATGGGTGGTACTCGGCGGGGTTTCTCTCCTCCGCCGTCGAAATGGACGGGCTGCGCTGTCATGACGTAAGGCTCCTGATCTTGGCCGGGCCTCGTCAGGCCGCGTCCTGGGCGGAGTCCGAGTCGGTGGCCGGCTGCTCGGCCACCAGCTGCTGGCGTTCGAACCATTCGGCGGGCACCAGGTAGGCGAGGGTCTTGCCCTTGCGGGTGATTGCGGCCGCCTCGCCTGCGATGCGGGTCCGGTCGAGGATCTCGCCCATCTGCTTGCGCAGGTCAATCGTCGTGTATGTCCTCGTCTCCATGGCCGCCACCCTACCTCGAACTATCATAGTTGTGATAGTTGAGCACGGGGTCGGCTTTGCCGCACAGGGGTCAGCGGTCGTCAGTGAGATCGATCTTGTGCAACCCCTGCTCGGTCTTCGTGCTCTGCATGGCCCATGCCGCAGACGCTGCCGAAGGTCGGCGCCCTCGGGCGGCAACGAACCTCGCCGTCGTGCGCTTGGACGAGGACGGCCCCGCTACCGACCTGCTCCACCGCCTTCCGGTGTTGTGCTGCCGGGCCGACGCTGCGGATACCCACAGCCGGAGCTGCCCGGAGGAAGAAGGCAGCAAGGCCCTGACAGTGGCCGTGGTGCGACGCTACGGTGAAGAGGGAAGGACGGATGAGGACGGATCGCCGCGGAACGGAGCCGTATGCCGAGACCTCGATTACGCGGATGGGCGACGCTGGGTGTCCTGGGGGCCGGCGCGGCCGCCGTGGCCGGCACCGCCTTCATCTGGGCCCCCGGAGAGGTGCTGACCTGGACAGGCGGGGTGGCCGCAGCCGCCGCTGCAGCGTATCTCGGTCAGGAGGCTCCCCGCCGGATCGGGGACTCGCTCGGACGGCGCCGGGCCCGCCGGGAGCTGGAGGCTTCCGATCCGCTGGCCATCGCGGTACGGGTCAGGCATCAGGATTACGTCTTGCTCGACGACAGCGGCCGGATCACCGATGTGCCTGCGAGCGGGCACAGCGTGCAGGTGATCGTCACCGGTTCCTCCCCCTCACCCGTGGTGTTGACGGAGCTGCGCGCAGAGGTGGTGTCCCGGGAGGAGCGGCACGGGGAGGTTTCCCCGCATGCGGCGGAGATCCCTGTGCGGAGGTTCGAGGTGCTGCTCGACGCCGATCCGCCTTCCGTGCGTCCGCTGGGGGCCAGCGACTTCCCGTACAGCGTGGCTCAGGATGAGTCGGAGGTCCTCGATCTGGTCGTCACCACGGACAGCGGGGACGTCCGGTGGGTCCTGTGGCTCGACTGGACCACCGCGGGGCGGTCGGGCAGTACTCGTGTCGACCTCGGCGGGCAGCCGTTTCGAACCGCCGCCCGACACCCTCGGCCGGCCAACTGATGGCAAAGACGGGGATATTGCGGGATCTGGCCCTGCAAGCCGGCTTGCCGCTGGTCGCGGGCGGCGCCGTGCTTCTTGCGGCCGAGATACGGGCGTGGCAGCCCTGGGCCGCGGTCGCCACGGTGGCGGGCCTTGCCGCAGCGGGTGCCGGGCGCTCGCGGCAGACCGCGCGCGGCGGCGGCCCAGCGGCCTCTGGCGAGGCCACCGCGTCCCCGCCGGGAGCGGACCGTGAAGTCGGCATGTACGCAATGCAGCGGCCGGTACGGGTCGTTGCGGTGAGCAGCCTGCCGGACGATGCGCCGTTCGAGGTCCGTGTGGCGGTCCACAGCCAGCTCGCGCTGATTGTCTCGCCGGGTGTCTCCGGCGCCCCGGAGGCCGAACAGGTTCCTGTGACCGGCCACAATCTGCTCTTCACACTCACCATGCCCGGCGGACCGCACGGGCGCGACGTCGTCGTCCGCTCCCTGCACGGACAGGTCACCGGGGAACGGGCCCTCCACGCCGACGGCCGGAGCATTGCCTATGACCGGATGCCGGCCCTCGTGCTCAGTTCCGACCTGGCCGAGTCCACCCTGCGCGCCGTGGCCGCCTACCGGCCGCTGCAGCACCCCGACCTCGAAATCCGCCTCGATCAGTCACCTGCCGCCCTCCGGCCGGCCGGAAGCAGGGTCCCGGTCTTTCCGCTGACCGTGCCGGCGGGCGGGAGCGCCGAGGTGGTCTGCGCGCCGGTCACCCGTTCCTTGCACCGTGTGCACTGGCGGTTGACGGCCGAAATCGCGTACGGGAACGAGGTGGTGCGACCGTACTGGGACCTGGTGGTCACAGCCTCGACCGGCATGTCGTCCTTCCATCCGGACGGCACCAGAACGCCCCTGCCGGTGCACCAGCTCTACGCCGACCACTGGAACCCGGACGCCCCGGCCGATCCCGGAGCACGCGGCGTCGTCCCGACACGGGCCTTCACGCTCATCGCACACGCCGGCCGCGAAGGGATCGTGCGCGGCACGCAGCGACCTGACGAGCCGGAACCGCCACAGGCCGCGAAGCGACGCGCACACGCGGACCGACTCCTCGCGCAGGGCACGTACGAGGCGGCTGCCGAGGCATACCGGGCGGCGGCCGAGGAGGGCAGCGCCCGGGCCGCATTCACGCTCGGCGAGCTGCTGCACTACCTCGACGACCTGGATGGCGCCGTGCACTGGTACACCCGGGCCGCGCAGCAGCGGGTCGCGGCCGCCTACAGCCGCCTCGGCGTGATCGCGCGGCGAAGCGGGGACTCCGACCGGGCCGAGAGCTGGTTCCGGCAGGCCATGGGCGCCGGTGACTGGGCGGGTGCCGTCGGCCTCGGTGGGGTCATGTACCAGCGGGGTGACCTGGCCCAGGCCGAGATCCTGTGGCGGATGGCCGACGCGAACGAGGTGCCGAACGCCGGGCACAACCTGGCCTTCCTGCTGGAAAGCCAGGGCCGTCACGACGAGGCCGAAATTCTGTTCGCCCGGTTGGCCGAGAACGGCGAGGCGTCGGCCGCCGAACACTTGGGATTTCTTAAGTACGGGTCCGAAGACATGGTCGAGGCCGAGCGATGGTGGCGCACGGCCGCCGACAACGGCAGCGCCCGCGGGGCCCATTGCCTTGGGCTGCTGTTGTACGAGGAGGGCCGCAGCGAGGAGGCCGAACACTGGTGGACCCTGGCCGCCCGGGCCGGGCATCCCGAATCGCCGCCGCGGCTCGCGGAACTGGCCCTCCACGATCGGGAGGACCGGGCAGGCTTCGTCCACTGGGCCCGAGTCGCCGTGGAACACGAAGCGACGCGCCCGGAAGACCTCAAGGCGGTGGCCGAGGCGCTCCACGGCCTCACCCATCATGTGATCACCGCCCCGGGTGTGCCGCCGCTCGCCTTCGCAGTCGAGACGTGCACGCTGGCCGCCGATGCCTACCGCCGTCTGCATTCCGCAGACGCGTCCCACCGGGAGGCATACGCCGACACCCTGCGGCTGCTGGAGTTCGTGGGCCTGGCGGCCGGGGACGGGGAAGCCGCCGCTTCGGCGCGAAGCCGACTGCACCACCTGGAAGCCCAGCCCTGACGGCCCCGTGCGTGCTTGCGGTGAGGTCGTGCTCAAGCCGCTTCCCGCTCAGCGCCTCAGTCCGCCGAAGGTGCCGCCACCGCGGCGCAAGCGTGCTTAGCCCTGGGACGTGGCCTGCCCAGGGCCGCGCTCGGCAGGAACATGCATGTCCTTCTGGCGGCGTTCATGGAAGGCTGGAGGCGCTGACCGGGCGTCAGGTGAGCACCAGTGCGGCCAGGCCGAGGTGGATGCCGCCGGTCGTGTACGCCAGGCGGCGGTCGCGGCGCGGGGTGCCTCGGAGCCGGTCGGCGAGGGCGGCGCCGGCGAGCGCGTAGCAGAGGTCGAAGACGAGGGCGATGGCCAGGAAGAGCGTGCCGAGGACGAGCATGTGGGTGCGGGTCTGTGCGGGGGTCAGGCCGGTGGGCACGAAGTGCGGGAGGAAGGCCAGGAAGAACAGGACGACCTTGGGGTTGAGCACGTTGACGAGGACGGCGTCACGGTAGACGCGGAGCAGCCGGCGTCGGTCGGGACGGGCTTCGGCGTCGTCGGCTTGCGCGGTGGAGAGGGGCGGGCGGCGGAGCAGCGCTCGTACGCCCAGGTGGGCGAGGTAGCCGGCGCCCGCGTAGCGCAGGACGGCGAAGGCGAGGGGATGGTCGGTGATGGCGGCCGCCAGTCCGCAGACGGCGACGAGGACGTGGAGGAGGGTGCCGGTCTCCACTCCGAGGGCCGAGACGACGCCGGCCCGGCGTCCGTCCTGCACGCTGCGCGTGATGATGTGGATCAGGTTGGGTCCGGGAACCGCCACGAGGGCGAGGGTGGCGAGTGTGAAGGCCGCGAGTGAGTTCATCCGCGTTCCAGTGCTGTGTGCAGCAGGCCCAGGGGCGGGGCGCCGAGGTCGAACAGGGCGCTGTGGAAGCGACGCAGCGAGAAGGCGCTGCCCCAACGGGCCATGGCCTGCTCGCGCAGGTCGAGGATGGCGAACTTGCCCCAGGTGTAGCGGCCGTAGGTGGGGTCGAACAACCCGCGTGCGGCCTCGTGCAGGGCAGCGGGCCCGGACAGCGAGGCGTCCCGGGTGAACCGGGCCGCCGCGTCCGGCAGGGTCATCGCTCCGGTGTGCAGGCCGATGGCGCAGGCGAAGCGGGTGACCCTGCGCAGCGCGTCCTGGGCGACCGCGATCGCGACGCGCGGGTCGCCGTCGCGGAAGCCCTGCTCCAGGGCCAGCTCCTCGCAGTAGTGGGCCCAGCCCTCGATGAAGGCGTCCGAGTGGAGCGTGCGGCGGACGTCGGTCGCGGCCCGGCGCAGCGCCCTGCCGTGGCTGGCGTGGCCGGGTGCCACCTCGTGGACGGCCATGTTGGGCATCAGGGTCCGGTTGAAGCCCGTCGACAGCCACTGGTCGCTCTCCGCCCTCGTCCACCCGGTGTCCGGGAGGGACACGCGGAAGGCGCTGGGCGCGTCGGCCTCGTGGGGCGCGGACGCGAAGAGGCCGGCCAGTGCCCGGCGCTGGGAGTCCGGCATCGGCAAGACGTCGACCTCGACGTCGTGGTGGGGTACGAGATCGTGCCGGGCGGTCCAGGCGACCGTCTCGTCGACGAGCGCCGCGAACTCGGCCAGCAGGTCGTCGGCGTCGGGGTGGTCGGCCTGCAGGGCCCGTACGGTGTCGGCGGGCGCGGCCGTCGGGTCGACGCGGCGCAGCGATGCGTCGAGCAGCGCGCGCAGGCGGTCCCGTTCCGCGTCCACCCGGGCGGACAGTGCGGTGAGGTCGACGGTGCGGGCTTCGGCCGCGCCGAGGAGCCGGGCGAGGGCGGGCGCGCCGAGTGCCGCCGACGGCGGCCCCTGGACGGCGGCCCGCTCCAGGTGGGCCACGAAGCGGGCGTGTGCCCGGCCGGCGGCGGCGTGGACCGGCCCGCCCCGGGGGTCGAGGAAGGCGGCCAGACCGCGGGCGAGCGGCAGCGTGGCTTCGGCCAGCGGCGCGGGGACGCGGTGCAGTGCCTCGACCGCCGCGTCCACGGCGTCCGGCCACCGGCCCAGGTGGGCCGACCGGGCCGCGTCCCGCTCGTCCTCGGGCGCGTAGGGGCGGTCGTAGCCGGTCAGGTCCAGGTTCTCGATGTGCCACAGGGGGTTGCTGCGGTGCAGTTCGAGCTCGCCGAAGCGGACCCGGAGGGCTTCCTCCGCGGCCGCCGCGTGCGCCTCGTCGTGCGGGTCCGCATAGGGCGCGGTGTCGGCGGGTCCGCCGAGCGCGGCGAGGCCGCGTCGTACGCCGTCCGGGGACAGGTCCTGGACGGTTCCGTCGTACTCGTGCCGTCCTGCGCCGTCGCGCGCCGCGAAGACGGAGAGGTCGCAGACGGCGGCCAGCCGGGGGTCGAGGGGTGAGTTGGTGATCATGCCGTTAGCCTCGCGGCACGGGGGCCCGCGCTCCCGTGCCAATGGAGGGGAATGTGGACCGGAACCGTGCAGCGCCCGAGCTGGACGAGCTGATCGACCTGCTGGGCGACTGGAGTGCGGGCGAGGGGCCGCTGTACCGGCGGCTCACCGACGCGTTCGGCCGGGCCGTGCGGTCCGGGGACCTGCGCGCCGGCGACCGCCTCCCGTCCGAGCGGCGGCTCGCCGACGCCCTCTCCGTCAGCCGGGCGACGGTGGTCGCCGCCTTCGACGCACTGCGCGGGACGGGCCTGGTCGAGACGCGTCGGGGCAGCGGCACGCAGGTGTCGGGCGGAGCGGCCGGCCACCGGGTGCCGGCGGACGGGCGGGTGCGCGGCGGCCGGGCCACCGTGGTGGTCCAACGGCTGATCACCCGGCCGCCGGACGTCATCTCACTGGGGCGGGCGGCCGAAGGCGGTGGTCCGGATCTGGCCGGGGCACTGCTCCGGCTGGTCCGCGAGGACCTGCCCGGCCTGGTCGGCGAGGCGGGCTACCACCCGGCCGGGCTGCCCGCGCTGCGGGCGGCGATCGCCGCCCACCACACCGGGCACGGCCTGCCGACCGTGCCCGAGCAGGTGGTCGTGACCACCGGTGCCACACAGGCCGTCGCCCTGAGCGCCCAGCTGTACCTGGGGCGTGGATCCACCGCCCTCGTGGAATCCCCGGGCTGGCCGGGCTGCCTGGACCTCTTCCGGGCCGCGGGCGCCCGGCTGGCCGGCGTCGCGGTCGACTCCGACGGGATCCGGATCGACCGGCTCGCCGCCGCGCTCGCCGAACACCGGCCCGCGCTGCTCTACGTCATGCCGACCTACCACAACCCCACGGGCAGCCTCATGTCCGCCGGCCGCCGTCGCCGGGTGGCCGAGCTCGCCGCCGAACACGGCGTCCCCGTCCTGGAGGACAGCGCCCACGAGGCGGCCCTCGCCCCCGGCCAGGCTCCCCCGCCGGTCGCCGCGTACTCCGCCCGCGGAACCGTGCTGACCGTGGGTTCGCTGACCAAGGCCGTATGGGGCGGCCTGCGGATCGGCTGGCTCCGGGCGCCCCGGGACATCGTGGCCCGCCTGGCCCGGCTCAAGGCGCTGGGCGACCTCGGCAGCCCGCTCCTGGACCAGGCCCTCGCCGCCCGACTGCTCCCCGCGCTCCCGGGCCTCGCGCCCGAGCGGGACCGCATCCGCAGCGAGCAGCTCACCACCATGACCCGGCTCCTCGCCGAACGGCTGCCGGACTGGAGCTGGCAGGAACCGCGGGGAGGCTCCGTCCTGTGGATCCGGCTGCCGCACGGCACGGACGCCCGGGTCTACGCCCAGGTGGCACTGCGTCACGGCGCGGAGGTCATCCCGGGCGTTGCCATGGATCCGACCGGAGCCCACGACGACCACATCCGCCTCCCCTACTCCTTCGCCGCGCAGACCTCGGCAGAACTGGTCGACCGCCTCTCGGCGGCCTGGGCCGCACTGTCCCGCAGCAGTGGCCGCGGGCGGCGCCACGCACTGCCGGCGGGCGGAGCCCAGGACGGCTGAGGCCCGACCCGACATCGGCCGCCCGGTGCCGGCCCGCCGGGGCCGGGGGCTACTTGCGGCCGGCGCAGGGGTCGCAGCAGGAAGGGGCCCGCTCGACGCAGACGCTGACGGTGTCGCTGTTGTTGGCGGGGTCGGGATCCATCTCGTTGGCGGTGGCGGTGGCGGTGTTGCCGATCAGGCCGGCCTTGGTGGCCTTGGCCCGCAGTACGAGGGTGGCGGTCGCGCCGTCGGCCAGGCCTCCCACGGCCCACCGCCCGGTGGCCGGGTCGTAGCGTCCGGGGCCGTCGGCGGACAGGAAGGCGAGGCCGTCGGGGAGCCGGTCGGTGACGGTGACGCCGGTGGCGTCGTTCGGGCCGGTGTTGCGGACGGTGATGCGGTAGGTCACCGTCTGGCCGACGGTGACGGTGGTCGCGTCGGCGGCCTTCGCCACGGTCAGGTCGGCGGCGGGTTTGACCTGCGTGGCCTCTTCGTCGGAGGTGGCCGTCAGGCGTTCCGGCGTGTCGCCGAGCCGGTTCTCGTACGAGGCGGTCGCGGTGTTGCTGATCTGCCGGCCGGCGGCGGCCCGGTCGATGGTGACCCGGTACTCCACCGTGGTCCCCGCCGGCAGCGTGGCGGTGTTCGGCAGGCTGCCCCCGGCCGCGGCGGACGCGCCGTTGCCGAGGTGGAAGACGACCTTGTTCGCCCGGGTGTCGTAGTACGCCTGGTCGTCCCCCGGGGCGTCGCTCTTCACCCCGGTGTTCGGGCCGTCGACGATCCGCAGGGAGCCGGGCAGATACGTCGTGCCCTGCGGGATGACGTCGGTGAGGACGAGGTTCTCCGCCGCGCCGCCGCCCTCGTTCTTGGCGGTGATGCGGTAGGTGATGACGTCGCCCACCTCCAGCGGCCCTGCGGGGGTGGCGGTCTTGTCGAGCACCAGGAAGGGGGCGGTGCCGAAGAAGATGCCGTCCAGGAAGTTGCCGATGCCGCGGTTTCCGCCGGCGGCAGAGATGGACCGGAAGGCGAAGCGCGTCAGCGTCTGGCCCGCCGGCACGGTGTAGGTGCCGGTGTGGTAACCCCACGCGGTGTTGCCGTCGGTGAAGCGCCGCTGCTCCACCGCGGCGCCGGGGGCACCGATGTCCAGCGCCATGGTGTCGTCCCCTTGGCGGCCGCGGTGGTACAGCCGCCAGTACAGCTTCGTACCGGGGGTCGTCGGCAGGTCTTGGTAGAGCGTGGAGACCTCGTTCGCGTTGAGCTCGGCGAACTGGTCCCCCTCCGCTGCCGGCACACCCTGGAAGCCCGAATGCCACAGCTCGATCCGGTGATCGGAGGCGGTGGTGAGCCAGCCCGGAACCCGCTTCGGCGCCTGCGTCTGCGAGGAGTCCGGGAGGATCTCCACACCGGCCACGACAGGCTGCTCGAAACTGCCGTTGGCCAGGGCGACGCGGAGCGGAGCAGCAGGAGGTGTAGCCATGGTTCTTCCCCTTGAGTCGACGTTGCTGGAACGCACCGCCGGCCGGCCGCATCCGCTGCGTGCCGTGGCGGCGCCGAAACACGCCGCAAGGGCACCGCATTCGACTGGACACGTAAAGTGACGGATGGAGGGGCTCGGCCAATCCTGGGCGGGAGGTTTGCGGAATCCGCCCCCGGAACCACTCCCGCCACACCGTCGTGCATGACGGCGAGGGCGCACCGCCCCCACCCCACTCGCCTCCCGGCCCTCTCCCGTACGCGCCGTCATGACCGAAAGCCCCTGTCGCACCTCGTGCGCCCGCCCCACTTCAGGGTGAATCGACCACCGGCGAAGTTGACGCTCCCCGCATCGCGGCGCGGCTCCGCCGCACCCGGTCAGGGGCGGTGCATTCGGCGATCGCGCGTGCGGCGGGCACCATGGGGTCGCCGACCGGCACTCCGATCGACGAGGACAGGACCATGGAGGAGGAGGACATGACCGTGCGGGAGTTGTGGGACAGGACCCATTCGGCCCTGCTGCCCTGGACCCGCGTACCCGTGGCCGATCTGCACGCACGCTGCACGGAGGCGGTCACTGCGGCGCTCGCCGCGCTGTGGGGCGGCTGCGACGACGCGCTTCTCGACGCGCCGGCCACGGACGGTCAGATCCATGCGATCGTCGCCGCCCAGCGGGCGTACGGGCTCGGATGGCGCGACGCGGTGCTCGGCGATGTCACGGCAGATGCCCGGGCCGCACGGCTGGGCAACGGCCCGGGCGGCGTGTGGACGCCGGCCGAGCACTGGAACCATGGCCGAGGGCGAGCGTTCCGACCGACCCTCCGCGGCAACCTGGAATTCTTCGCGATGCATCCCTGGGCCGCAGAGTTGGAGAACTTGCGGGCCGTGCGGTGCGCCGTCGAAGCCTCGTCGGCCGATCCGCGCACCACGCTCGCCCTGCTCTTCCGCACGGCCTGGACGGGCAAGGCCGACCGGCGCCAGGGGTGGGACGACGCCGAATGGTGGCAGTACCTGGGGGTGGGGGCTCTGGCGTCCTGGGCGGTGGTCGCCCTGGGCCTGCCCGCGGACGACCCCGCGAGCGCAGGCTCGGCCGTTGAGGAAGCCGCCGAGGCGGTGAGTCCGTCCGGCTGGACCTGGACGGGGACGGGCCTGCCGGACGGCTTCCTCGAAGCGGCCTTCGCCGCACTGGACGTGTGACGCCGACGGACGGTCACCCGCGCGAGCAGACTCCCACTTGGCGGCGTCGATGCCGGCGGGCCCTCGTCGGTTCTCGGACGAGCGCCGACCGGCCTGCGGTGACCGACCCGCATGGCCCCGGGCACCGCAGCACCCCAGCACCCCAGCACCCCAGCACCGCAACCCGGGGCCGAAAGATCGGGATGTTGCGGTCGGCGGTGGTGGCCGCGGACCGCGGCGGGCTGGTTCGATGGGGTCACCGCCTCGGCGGCCCGCTCCGGCTCGGTCTCCCCTCTCCGGGCCGGAGCGTCCTGTCCCCTCCTCGACCCGCCTCGGGTTCCGCCGTTCGCGGTCAGTCGAGGGCGCCCGCGAGTTCCCTGCGCCCCTTGATGCCGAGCTTGGCGTAGACGTGGGTGAGGTGGATCTCCACGGTGCGCAGCCCGACGAAGAGGTGCTCGGCGATCTGCCGGTTGGTCATGCCCTCCACCGCGAGCGCGGCGACCCTCCGCTCGGTCGGGGTGAGCGCCTCCACTCCCTGGAAGGTGCGGGTACGCGGCCGGTCGCCGAGCGCCCGCAGTTCGCGGAGCGCCGCCTCCGCGAGGCCGTCGGCCCCGCACTCGTGGGCGATGCTGGCGGCCTCCTGCAGGTCGGCGCGTCCTTCGGTGACGCGGCCGCAGCGGATCCCGACGAGCCCCCGGTCCGCGAGCGCCTGCGCGTACCGGAACCGGGCCGGCGACTGCCTCAGGATCCCGACCGCCTCGTCGAGCAGATACCGGCCGCGGGGACCGCCGGTGACCAGGCCGAGGGCGCGCAGGGCGACGCCCTGCATCTCGGGCACGGCCCAGGCGCGGGCGAGTTCCGCTTCCTCCTCGGCGAGCCGGAGGGCCTCGTCGGCGCGGCCGAGCCGGGCGTGGACGAGCGCCGCCTCGGACCGCCAGGGGTAGAAGCCGGGCCCGGGCATGTTGCGGGCCCCGGTCCGGGCACCGCATTCCAGGAAGTCGGCGAGTGCGTCTTCCGGCCGGTCCTGGGCGATGCGGAGCCATCCTCGGGCGATCAGGGGGTAGTCGTTGATCCAGTACGGCTGGAGGTGTCCGTTCAGGCCGCTGCGGTCGAGCAGCGACTGGGCCTCGTCGATCCGGCCCTGCCGGGTCAGTGCCTCGACGAGGGTGGCGACGGCGAACACGGTGTGGCTGGCACCGAGCGGAACCCCGACCTCCTGCAGTGCCTCCAGGGCGGCCTCGGCATCGGCCCGGCAGTCCGGTATGCGGCCCATCCGGGCGTGCGCGTTGCCGCGGGTGCTGATGGCGTGGGAGTACTGGAAGACGGCGCCCCGGGCCCGGGCCTCGGCGACCGCCGTGTCGGCGTACTCGTGGGCGAGATCGGGGCGGCCCGCCGCGCCGAGGGCCAGCACGGCGCAGTGGTACACGACCGACTCGTCGTCCGCCGGGACCATGCCGTTGCCCAGGGCGAGCCGGGCCAGGCGGACCACCTCGGCCGGGTCCTCGCCGACCATGGCACCGCGCAGGCTCAACAGGGCGGCCAGGGGACGCACGGTGGAGGCCTCGCGCGCCTCGGACATCGCCAGGGCCATCAGCCGGGGGTGGGTGCGGGCCGCCGAGGAGACCTCGACGAGGCTGACGAACAGGAAGTCGATCTCCAGGCGGAGTGCATGGGCGGGGTCGACGGGGCGGATCGCGGCGCTGGTGCGCTCCAGTACGTCCAGGGCGTCGAGGTAGCGGTCCACGGCGAAGAGCGCGCCGGCGAGCCGGCGGGCCGCGGAGGTGCGCTCCCCCGGGCCGTTGCTGAGCCGGAGACTGCGGCGGAGCCCTTCGATGGCGGTGGGGACGCTGGACTCCAGCTCGGCCTCGCCCAGGAGCGACAGGACGGAGGAGCGCCGGCGTTCCGTCAACGGCTCGCGCAGGGCGGAGCGCAGGAGGCGGGCGGCCCGGTCGGGGGCTCCCGCATCGGTGGCCTCCACGGCCGCGCGGCGCAGTACCTCGGCCGCGAAGGGCAGTCCGGGCGCGGCGTTGACCACGTGGTGGGCCACCTGGTCGGGCGGCGCGGCACGGTCCAGGAGGAACCGGGCCGCGAGGGCGTGGAGTTCCTTGCGCCGGCTCGGCGGAACGGACTGCTCCACCGCGTCGGACAGCAACGCGGCGGCGAGGCGCACCCCGCGGCCGCAGCGGCGCAGCAGGCCGGCGCGTTCCAGCAGGTGCGCGGTGTCCTCGGCCGCGGGCAGGGGGACGCCGGTGACCTCGGCGGCCAGTTCCACCGGCTGGGGCGTACCGAGGACGGCCAGGGCCTGGGCGAGCGGCTCGGCGTGGGGTCCGCTGCCGCGGAGCAGTGCGGCTGCGGCCGGGGCGAGTTCGAGGGCGAGGTCGCGTGCCGCGGCGGCGACGGCCTCCTCACCGTCACCGGTGTGGTCGGTGTCCAGGGCCGCGAGCAGGGACAGGAGCAGGAAACGGTTGCCGCCGGTGGCCGTCAGGCAGGCGTGGACGAGCGGGGCGCCCGGTGCCCGCCGCCCGGCCGCGACGAGCAGGTCGCGGATGGCGTCGGGCGTGAGGGGAAGGAGGTCGAGCTGCTCA
This sequence comes from Streptomyces sp. NPDC090445, assembly GCF_044769385.1. NCBI lineage: Bacteria > Bacillati > Actinomycetota > Actinomycetes > Kitasatosporales > Streptomycetaceae > Streptomyces > Streptomyces sp. NPDC090445. The sequence goes on from NZ_JBIVXV010000058.1 coordinate 13,624, forward strand.
TGGAAGAGCGGGAGGAGGGCGCCGAGCGCCTCCTCGTCCGCGGCTTCGCCGGGGCCGAGGGTGGCGATGACGGCGGGCGCCCGCCCGTCGACGCGGCGCATCAGCCTGCGCAGGGCCCGCAGGGACGAGCCGTCCGCCGACTGGAGATCCTCGACGCACAGCAGGGGACGGCTGCCGCGGGTGGCGAGCAGCGCGGCGAGTAGCGCGGCAAGTTCGGCCGGGTGCCCGTCCGGGGTGTGCGCGGGCGGCCGGACGGCGGATTCGGGCCGGGCTGCGGATTCGGGCCGGACAGCGGATTCGGGCCGGGCTGCGGCGTGGAGTTGCCGCAGGACGGCGAGCTCGTCCCGGCTCGCGGCCCGTTCCGCCCAGGCGGCGAGCACCGTACGGCCCTCGCTGCGGGCTCCGCCGAGCAGGGCCCGCACGAGCGCGCTCTTGCCGCTGCCGTGGCCGCCCCGCACCAGTACGAAGGCGTGGTCGCTGTCCGTCACCGCGCCGGTGGCGGTGGTGCTACCGGCGCCGGAACCAATGCCGAACATGCGGCGCAGGTCGGCGAGTTCGGTTTCGAGTCCGGGCGGATCGGACAGCAGGGCGGGGCCGGGCGCTGCGTCGCCGGTCACCATCCGCCCACCTGCACGGATCGGATCGACGAAGGTGCTGCGGACGGCACGGACGTCCCCCTGTCACGCTCGCGGCCGTCGCCCGCCGACCGCCCCTGTCCGATTATCGCACCCAGCGGTGCTGGCCTACCGAAAGAAGCCCCGCACCGCCGAAAGATCTGGACCTTACGGTGCGTGATTCTGGCCAGGGCATCACCTCGTTTGATGAGATCGCATCAACCCTGCCGGCGAGTGCCGTCGTCCCCGCCACAAGCGGGCACCTCGCCGTACGGACACGTCCCCCGGGCCGGCCGCAACCGCCCGCCGCCGGGGACCGCGGACGGGCCCGCCGCAACGCCTTCGGAAGAACGAACCACGGGGAAGACCTTGACCACTCCACAGCTCACGAGCGCCGGATCGCCGGCCACTTCCGCCGCACAGCACCCGCCGGCACCGGGCCGGGCGTGCTGCTGCGCCGGCGCGGGACACGCCGACCGGTCCGGCACCAACGGCATCGCCGTCGTCGTCCTGTCCTGCGCCGTGCTGCTGAGCGTGACCGCGGTGTGCCTGCTCGCCTCCCGGCTCATCACCTGGGACGACAACACGCACGTCCGCATGCCGCAGTGCGCCCAGGCGCCGGACCGGGTCGCACCCGCGCCCCCTTACCCGCGCGACCGCCGCCACTCGGTGCCCGCGAGCGCCTGCACCACGGGCTGACACGGCCCGACCGCGCCACCCGAACCCCTGCACCACCGGAACCCCTGCACCATCCGAACCCCTGCACCACACGGCTGCACAGCACAGCACAGCACGAGGAGAACGAACGTGAAGAACGAGAGCCTGGCCAATCTGCTCAAGGAGGAGCGGCGGTTTGCTCCGCCTGCCGATCTGGCGGCTGCCGCGAACGTGACGACGGCGGCGTATGC
>NZ_JBIVXV010000059.1:0-13989 GCF_044769385.1 Streptomyces sp. NPDC090445
CAGCCCCGACGAATACGAACGCCGACACCACAGCGTTAAACTCACGCTCGCCGCGTGATCAATCCCCGCGTGCCCACCTTCACGGGGGAAGGCCCGCCCTCGGCAAGCACGGTGTCGCCCCTGGGAGTCCGTATGTATGTGCCCGCGCACGTCGCCGACTGATGCGCCGGGCGGTATTCGGCCAGGTCTGATGGCTTCGTGCCATTCGTCCGCAACTCGCCACCGACATCACTGAAGCCCGGCTACACAAGAAGGCTCGGTGGCGTACTGCCACCCACCTGTAATGGGCGGTCTTGGGGGAGGTCTGGACGGTTGCTCACCATCAACGTAGCCGTGCTGCTCGCAGTCATCATCTTCTTCCGGCTCCGGCGGCGTACGCAGGCCCGCAGCCGCTTCGAGGAGAGGACGACCGTCGTCATCGTTCTCGCGCTGGGTGTCCTGCTCGCACCCACGCCGGTCGGCCAGGGAATCGTGGACGTCCTGGGGCAGCTCGCGAGCGGCGTCACGCAGGCCAGCCGATGAGCCCCAGCGGGCGCAAGAGGCGAGCGTCCACGACGCGGCGCCCGGCGGCGCGGCGGCGCACCCGCAGGCCCGGCAGGCGGCAGCGGGCGGAGGACCGGGTCGTCGGTCTCCTCGTGGTCGCGGCCTTGGCCGTTGCCTTGATCGGGGCCGCCGTCACCTGGTTGCTGGCCCACTGGTGGGTTCTGTTGGTCATCGGCGCGCTCGCCGTGCTGACCGGCGGGGCGTGGCTCCGTCGAAAGCATCAGCGGGCGCAGTGGGAAGCAGTCCGCGCGCAGAGCCTGCGCTACGCGCTGTCCCAGCTGGACGCCCTGCACCACTCCCGGTTCGAGGACGCGGTGCGGGATCTCATGCGCCGCGACGGCTGCAAGGACGCGGTCCGAGTCGGCGGCGGCGGGGACCTGGGCGCGGACGTGAAGGCCACCGACCCCTACGGGCGTCGCTGGGTGATCCAGTGCAAGCACCGCCGAAACGGCCTGGCCGGCTCAGCCGTGGGTACGCCGGACCTCCAGGTCCTCAACGGTACGGCCCGCCAGGTCCACGGTGCCGATGTCGCGGTCATCGTGACGAACGGCCGGGTGACCGCACCAGCCGTGGCCTTCGCCGAGCAACAGCGCCTCCATGTGGTCGACCGCCACGCCCTTGGCGTGTGGGCGTCCGGCTCACAGCCCCTATGGGAGCTGCTCCGCGCAGTCCCGCCACCTCGCAAACCGACGGCCCTCTCCTGAAGCCGCCTGTGGCCGGACCTGCCATCGGCCGTGGTGGCCCCGACGTCAGTCTCGGTGCGGTCGCCTCGACACCGATGGCGGCGTGGCGACTGCCTCGCCGGCGCTGACGAGCGGGCGGCCGCACGCGGAGGCTCTCGGCGACCGCGGGGCAGCCGGGGCAGCCGGGGTGGAAGGCCTCCGCGAGGCAATCGAACGAGTTCCGCGTGGTGTTCCGATTCCTTGGCCTTCGGCAACGGACCCCGCGCAGGAACCTGTTCGGCGGACCACCACGGACCACCACGGACCACTGCTGCGTTTCCTGAGGCCGTGCGAGAGAACGAGGAGATGGTACCGGTGAACGCAGTATCGACGGAGTCCCCGGCATCCTGTGGACTCCCGCGTCCGACTCCGCATCCCCGTCCGAATCCGCGCCGGCGCCGGCGTCGGCGCCGCTGAAACATCCGCACCCCGGCCTGCCGCGCACTCTCACTGCGCGGCCGCCTGTCGCGCGCAGCGGAGTGCGTACGGCTGGAACCGCACCTGCCGGCCGTCAGGGCTGCTTGGCGCCTGCCGGACCGACCACCGTCCGGTGGTGAAGGGGATCCCGTTCCGGGCACGGACCGGGATCCCACGGCGCGATCCTCCCGAGCGATGCGGCGGCCGGAGGACCGTCTACGGCGTCACCGGCCGCGCGCTGGTCGGCCGACGGTTCCTAGCTGCAACCGGGTCCGATGCGGGGGCGGATGCAGAAGTTGAGGCCGGCGCCGCCGTCGTTGGTGTTCGTGCCCGCGCCGCCGTCGAGGGAGTCGTTGGCGTTGCCGCCGAAGAGGGCGTCGTCGCCGTCGCTGCCGGTGAGGAAGTCGAAGCCGTCCTGGCCCTCGATGCGGTCGTTGCCCGCGCCGCCGGTGATGGTGTCGTTCCCGGTGCCGCCGCACAGGATGTCGTTGCCGCCGCGGCCGTCGATGACGTCGCTGCCGCCGAGGCCGAAGACGACGTCGTTGCCGGGCGTGCCGGTCAGGACGTCGGGGCCGTTGGTTCCCGTGATCGTGGCCGTCGCGTTCGCGCAGGTGTCGGGCACCACGTAGGTGATCGTCACCTGCGCCGGTCCGATGGCGGCGCCGGACGCGCCGCCGGCAGGAACGAAGTTCGACCCGCCGCCACCACCGCCGGGGCCTCCCGTGCCGATACCGCTGATCCCGGCGCAGCCTCCGCCTCCGCCGCCGCCGAACCAGCCGCCGCCTCCCCCGCCGCCGCTCCAGCCGCCCCCGCCGGTGCCGGCGACTCCGGCCTGGCCGTCGGTGCCCGGCGTCGTGGGCACCAGCGAGCAGGTGGCCCCGCCGAGGCCGCCCGCGGTCTGGGTGCCGCCGCCACCGCCATCGCCACCGCCGCTCTGCGGGCGCGAGCCCCCCGTACCGCCGGTATCGCCCGCGGCTCCGCCGGTGGCCTCCGGAGTGGTGAAGCTGGTCCCGCCCCGTCCGGCGCCCCCGCCGCCGCCTGCGACGATGAGACGGGGGTCGGTGGCGGGGCTGCCGGTCAGGGTGCAGCCGGGAGCGACCGAGCTGCAGGTGCGGACGTCGCTGGCCCCGCCGCCGCTTCCTCCGACGAGGGGGCTGCTGCCGCCACCGCCGGTGTCGACGTTCACGTACAGGGTGGCGCCCGGGGTGACGGTGACGGTGGCGCCGGCACCGCCCGTGCCGCCGTTGGTTCCGTTCTGGCCTGTGGCGCCGGTGGCGGTGACGGACAGCTGGGTGATGCCGGACGGGACCGTGAACAGCTGATCGGCGCCCGCGCCGAACGTCACGGTCACGGGTGCCGCCGCGGCGGGGCCGGCGGTGGGCAGCACCAGCGCCGCTGCCGGCAGTACCGCCGAGGCCAGCAGCAGGCCGGCACGCCGCGCCAGACTCCGCGACCGGGGACCTCGTCGTTCGTTCACCGAATGCTGCGGGTCCAGTCCCACCATCACCACTCCGCGTCGAACGGCCCGCGCCACCCACCCGGAGTGCGCCACGGACACCGGCTGTTCCACCCGGCACACGGCCGGGAGCGCCCGCCGATCAAGCCACACCCCGCCGGCACGGCTCGCCGGACACACCGCCCCACACCCCCTGATCCACCGGCCGGCCCCACGTCAGCCGCCCGCCCGGCGCAGGACCCGGAAGCGGCACCCCGCCCTCTGCCGGGCGGCTCTGACCGTGACAGTTGGCCACCGTGGAACAAGGGGGCGGTTCAGGACACCACGGGAGCGGCGTCCGTGACCTCGCTCAGCCGGACCGTGCACAGCCCGCGGGGCTCGCTCTTCACCTCCGTCACCTTGAGCTGGGTGCCCGGCGTAAGGATGTATTCCTCCTCGCCGGTGAAGGCGGAGAAGCTCTTGATCCCGACCGCCCGGGCCGGCGTCACCTCGAAGAGGGTCCGCTTGCCGCGACTGCCCAGGAACCCCTTGGCCACCTTCAGCTCGGAGGTACACGAGGAGACGCCCCACCAGGTCACCGTCCGGCCCACCGGGTACTGCGCCCGAAGGTCCAGCGACACCCCGCGCCACAGCGGCTGCGTGTAGGCCGGCAGCTCCGAGACCGCCGAGAACAGCAGCCGCAGGTACGGCAGGTAGGGCGTGACCTTGGTGCGGTCGGGGGAGCGCAGAACGCTGTTGATCTCGCGGTAGAAGGCCGACTCACAGGTGTACAGGTGGAGCGCGGCGATCGCGTCGGCGGACAGGCCGCCACCGGCCGCCTGGTCGGCACGGTGCTTGCCGAAGTCGTGGGAGCGCCGGATGTGCCCGGCGAGCCCGGACAGCGCCGCGGAGACCGGGGCGGCGGCGTCCTGGAAGTCCATCAGCGGGGTGTCGAAGACACCGGTGATCGCGGGCAGGACGAGGCCCTCGTCCTTGACGCTGGTGAGGCGCTCCAGGTACAGCTGGTGCAGGTTCATGGTCGACTCGATGAAGGCGCCCATGCGCGCCGCGACACCGCCGTCTGCACCGCCCGCGCCGGCCGCCGTCTCGTTCCACCCCTTGCTCGGCAGCCAGTCGATGCGGTCGGCGCCCAGCGAGGTCAGGGCATCGTTGACCTGGGCGAAGTGGTCGCCTTCGCAGAAGATGTCGCCCTGTGCCGCCGGGTTCGCGTGGTCGAGGTGCCGGACCTCGACGTCCGGGTACTTCTGCTGGAGCCGCAGGACGACCCGCTTCAGGCTGCGGGCGTGCGCCCCCCACCACGCGAACACGACCCCGCGGTCCTCCTCGGGCGCTTCCTGCTTGGCCTTGAGGATCTCCTCGACGATCCGCTCGGCGACCGGCCGCCAGAACGCCGTGTGCTGGTCGGCACCCATCGCCCCGTCGCCGCTCGCGGTCAGCGACGCGTTCAGCAGGAGCACGCCCTGCGTCAGCATCGCCTGGAACCACTCCGGCGGCTGGACCGTGTCCCGCTCCTTCAGCAGCGCCCGCACGTCGGCGATCGGGGTCTTCTTGGCGATGCCGTACTTCCACATCGCCGCCGCCTTGATGAGGCAACGGATGCTGACCACCCGGCCGAACTGGCTGTCCTTCCAGTCGCTGAAGGTGTTGTCGAACATGGCGATGCCGGTGGCGCTCTCCGGCCGCGGGTAAGGGTTCTGGCCGAAGACCACGACCTTCCACCTGTGCGGCGGGTTCGGCTTGAGCGCCTGGAACGTCAGCTCGCGGACCGGGACCACCTCGTGGCTGCGGCCCTTCCCGATGAACCGCGCGGCGTCCGGCTGCGCCTCGATGACCGGCTTCAGCAGCGGGAGCCAGGCCTCCCCGCCGCCGTCGAAGAGCTCGGTCAGAGCGAGGGGGTCGTTCGCATCGGGCTGGGGCTGCGGCGGCTGGCCCGGAGCCGGGACGCCGGTCGTCGATCCGGTCATGGCGGAGGCGCTTTCGCTCGTCGTGGCAGAAGGAGAGGAGGGGGCGGTGGAGGGAGCCGGAGCGGGAGCGGCACTTTCGGGCGCCGGCGCCGGCGCGGGGGCGGGGGCGACGGGCGTGACGGCTGCCGGCGGCACGATGCGCACCCGCTGGTCGACGGGCGCCTTCTCGATCCCGTGGAGCTGGGAGATGATCGTGGAGCGCAGCTCGTCGTCGTCCTCGAACCAGTGGTCGTGGAAGAGCGTGTAGCCGGTCCACATCAGATTGGCGCACACCCGGGCCGGCACCTGGCCTGTCTGCGCCCCCAACCCGACCAGCGCCACGGACCGGATGCTGCCCGGCTTCTTCCGGTTCTGCCGGTGGACGGCCTGGAAAGCGGCCGCGCACGCCAGCGCCACGTTCAGCGTGGCGCTGACGTTCTGCGAGGACCGCACCATCGTCGGCGTCGATATCAGGTATCGGGGGACGGCCGCGCCGGACGGGACGCAGACCGCGCTGCCCACCGGCATGGGTCCGGCGAACCGGTCGCGGATCGCCCGCTGGACGCGCACCTGGATGCCGGACCCCAGGTACCGCTGGATGACGGCGTCGACCCCTCCGTCCATCCGGCCCCGGGAGTTCGTGGGGGTGACCCAGGCGTCGACGTCCTCGTCGAGGATCGAGCCCTTGCGGATCTCGATGCCGGGGGTGTCGGCGAACGCGGCGCGCCACGCCTCCACCACACGCTCGTTGACATCGGTCAGCACCACCCTGAGCGTGGGCAGCACACTGCTCTCGGTCATCATCCGCTCCTGTCGTGCAACAGCCGTTCCAAGACCTCGAACGTATCTCCCGCCACTGACAACGCGGCTCCGACAAGGGGCCGGTGACCTGCCGTCATGCTCCGGTGAGCCCGCACCGACCGGTGGCCGCACGCGCCCGTGTCCTACCGGCCGTGCACCCGCCGATTGGAGTACGTGAGCCGGACGGGCGGGCCGGACACGCGCTCCGACAGCAGCCTGGTCACCCACTCCTTGACAGCCTTGATCAGAACCGCTGCGAGATGCGAACAGCACAACCGCGTCGACCCGGCCGATGCCCGTCCCGTGCCACCAGCACGCTCATTCACACGCAGGTTGCTGGGTAGGTGTGGTGGCGAAACGTCGATGCCAGTGGATGTTGGGGTGGGGAATGCCGAAACGGACCGTGTACCAAGCAGTGGTTCGGCGAATGGTCGGGGCAGCGGCAGTACTGTGCGCCGCGGCGGGCGTGTCCGCCTGCTCGGGTGGTGAGGGGGGCGAGACGCCTCCGGGTCGGCAGGGTGGAGGTCACTCCACCTCGTCGGCACCGGGTACGCCAGGCCCGTCGCGGACCGGCGGGCCGATCCTGGTCGAGGCCGGCATCCCGACGGCGGAGGGGCTGGCCGCGGCCTTGCCCAAAGCCGAGGATCTGCCCGACGGCTGGCGAAAGTCGGGCGAGGACTTCGTGGGCTGGAAGGACGCCGCAGCCGCCATCGAAGCCGCCGGACCGATGGCATGCGGCGCCACCCAACAGGAAGCAGCCAAGCGGTACGGCTCCGTGTACATGGTGGCCAACAGCCCCGGAAACGGCGCGCAGGATGGCGCGGATTTCACGCTGCAGGTGCTGATGGACTCGACCAGGCCGTCTGCGAACCGCACCGCGCAGGAACGTGTCGAGCTTGTCGAGCGGAACATGACTGCCGGCCTGGAGCTGTGGGACTGCTTCGGCCCGGCGAAGTCCGGCATCGGCGACGGGAGCCTGAGCTTCGCCAACAAGCGGTTCGCGAACGTCGTCATGCGCGTCGGTCCTGTGGAAGTGCTCATCCACACACCGCTTGACGGGGCGGGCCCGACTGCGGAGGCCTGGGCACGAGTGTTGGAGCAGCGCATCCGGTCGGTGATGTCAGGGCACACACCAACCGCTCGCATCTCGGCACACTGAGCCGAAAACGGTGCCCTGGCCGCGGTACGCGACCTGACACGGCCGGGCATCTGCCGGTCGGCCTGGTCGACGAAGTAGCCCTGCGGCGTCACATTGCGGGCGTGTTCGCCGCCCTTGCGCCATTCAGCCAGGTCCGCCGGCCCGAGGCCCGTCGGCTGAAGGCGGGCCATGGCGTCGTAGTCGACGAGCTCGGGGAACCAGCACATCATCAGCGCGCTCTCGATCTCCTCGGAACGTCCCGGCGAAGGCACCGGACACCTGGTTGATCCCCCAGAACACAGGTGGGGCGATCAGCGCCGGTACACGGTGCCGGTCGAGCTCGTCCTCCACCATCCGGCACAGCTGGTAGGCGCCGTACGCGTCGGTGCCCAACGGCAGGTGCGGGCCGTGCTGCTCGATGACGCCCGTAGGCAGCAGGACGCATGCGCCGGCCGCCGCAGCCGCCACCTGCGGGTATGTGAGGTCGGCCATGGTCCCCGCGAAAACCGAGTACTCCTTGCGCATGCACTTCCCCCGCAAGCGATGTCGCGTCTGGTCTGGTCCGGTCTGGCCACCAGGCTTGATCATTTTTGCCAGGACGCGCAGACGTTCACGAGCAGTACCCACGCCGGAAATCACGCCTGCCCCTTGCAGGGAGATCACAACTGGACTCCCCGGGACGATCACGACCCGGGCGCGGGCCGGCCGGATGCGAGGGCGCAGTGGCGAGCCTGGAGGTAGGCAACCCGCTGCCGCCAACGGCGTCCCCGGCACTCCCATGGAGGTGTCCAGACGGCCCACGCATACGCGCGGTTCTTCGGCTCGGTGGTGAATGCCACCCAGCCCCCACCCCTGCAAGGGATCGGTACGGCCCCACAGCCCCTCGCCCTGATCGCGGCCGGTGGGCTCGATCGCGCCCGGGTTGTCGAGGGGTCGTTGTGGCTCCATGCGTGCGTTCGCGGAGCGACGGGTGCAGGTGAGCATCTGCCCGTCTGTTCGCGTTCCCGATTGGCATACGTCTGGTCCCCCGTGCGGCCTTCCCGGCAGGCGGCCGCGGCGGACGGCGCCGAGGCTGACTCCGACAACCCGTCAAAAAGGGAGAACAGGATGAACCAGCCGTCCGGCGCGACCCGCCGTCGCTCGTGGAGGAGCATGCCCAAGGCGAGGACACTCGCCAGGAGTGGATTGGTGGCCGCAGTCGCGCTGTCCTTGACGGTCGGCGGGACCGTCGGCATGCGTGCGAGCGCGGCTGCCGGCGGGGACAAGGGCAAGGCGACCGTGAGCCGTGAGGCCGTGGTCTTCCATGATCAGATGCGCAGGCTCTGGGAGGACCACATCACCTGGACGCGGCTGACGATCGTGAGCTTCGCCGCGGATCTGCCGGACCTGGAGCTCACGGAGCAGCGCCTGCTGCGCAACCAGGTCGACCTGGGCAACGCGTTCAAGCCGTACTTCGGCGACGCGGTCGGGAACCAGCTGACCGCGCTCCTGCGGCAGCACATTCTCGGCGCCGTCGACGTGCTGGAGGCGGCCAAGGCCGGCGACGAGGAGCGGCTGGCCGCGGCCGTCGCCGCCTGGTACGCGAACGGGCAGGAGATCGCGGACTTCCTCAGCGCGGCGAACCCGAAGCACTGGCCGCAGGACCAGATCCGTGCTCTGATGCGCGAGCACCTGGACACGACGCTCAAGGAGGCGAGCAACCGCTTGCAGGGCGACTTCGCCGCCGACATCGCGGCCTACGACGAGGTGCACGACCACATCCTCGTCATGTCCGACTTCCTGTCCTGCGGCGTCATCGGCCGCTTCCCCAAGAAGTTCGGTCAGAGTGCGCACTCCAAGGCGAACGCACTCTGCCCCTGACACCCCGCGCCACGTTCGCTGGGACCGCCGCCTGCTGGTCAGCGGCGGTCCTGTGACGGGGGGCCGTGAGGCGGCATTGACCGGGGCCGCCGGGGAAGTGAGGCGGCCTCGCCGACGCCGTGCAGGCCGGCCTGGTGCTCCGCAAAGCGGCCATGCACTGACCACGCCGCCGGCGAGGACGCCGGACAGGGACCGCGCCCCGGCGCGGCACGTCACCGCCGGCGCAACCCGGCGGCCGGTCTCCGGCGAGGGCCAGGGTGCGCATCCGGCCGTACGGGACACCCCTCAATCGGCGGTGGCGGCCGACGGGGCGTCGGTGGTGCGCAGACGGTCGCCCGGCACCGGAAGGCGGGGCGGGGTGTACCCGTCGCGATCCTCGGGGTCGTGCGCGCGGCCGTCGCCGAGCAGTTGGTCGGGGAGGAAGACCACCCGGGCCGTTCCCGACAGGTTCACCGTGCCCGCGGGGCCGATCCAGGCGTCGGAGTCCTCGACGGGCGTCATGGAACTCTGGTGCAGGCTGATCGTGTCGCACAGCAGAACGACGTCCGCCGAGTCCACCGCGCACGCCGCGATCCGCGCCCAGACCAGGGATCCCCCCTGGCGCCACCGCCTACGGCTGCGGCGGGCGTCGTGCTGTGACGCGCCGAGGACCGGGTTCGGGTGGCCGGAAAGCGTCCTCGGGAGTCAACTCCTTTCTGGTTTACCTCAGTTGTTCACTCCGGATTCGCCGATGTGTGCGTGAATGGTCAGCCGGGCGGCGCATGGTGTCGTCTCGGGGTGGGTCACGCGAATGGCTGGGGGGCTTGCGTGGTTGTCGGGGAGAGACCTGTCGTCGAGGAGCCGCGCCTGGCGGTCCGGGGCCGGGCGTCCGGCGCGTGGTCGCGGCGCGGCCTGTTGTTGTTCTTCCTGCCGGCGCTGGCCACCGTGCTGACGGGGCTCACCGTGCTGGCCGTGTCGGGCAATCTGCTGCTGCCCTTCGAGCGGGTCGTCGTCCTCGAAGGCAAGATGGCCTCCAAACGGGACTTCTTCGAGGACGAGGAGGTCCAGCGGATCCTGATGAAGCACCGCATCAAGGTCCACATCACCAGCACGGGCTCGCGCGAGGTCGCCCTGCGGGACCTCGCGGCCTTCGACTTCGTGTTCCCCTCCGGCCAGCCGGCCGGCGACCTGATCACCGGGGTGCGCTCGGCGGCCGGGCAGTACGCCAAGGTCCAGCGTCCGTTCGTGAGTCCCATCGTGCTCGCGACCTACCGGCAGTACGCCGAGACCCTGCACGACGCCGGCATCGCCACCCCGCTTCCCGCCGCCGGCTCGGACCAGCCGCTCTACTACTCCCTGGACATGCAGAAGTTCCTGGAAAGCATCGACAGGGGCCGGCGCTGGAGCGACCTCGGCATCGACCGGCACGGGATCTCCAACACCAACCGGGTCTTCGCGCAGAGCCCCGACGTGTGCGGCTCCAACTCGGCCGGGACCTACCTGGCGCTGGTCTCCTACACCTGGCGCGGCAACGGTCCCGACGTGCCCTCGACGGAGCAGGAGGCGAGCAGCCGCGCGCAGTCCGTCAAACACCTGATGGAGCAGGGCCTGCCGGCCGCCGACGTGTTCAAGACGTACATTTCGCCGGAGGGGAAGGGGATCGCGCCGGTGGTCGTGGCGTACGAGCACCAGTACCTGACCTATCAGGTCCGGTACCGGGCCGAGTCCGAGCGGCTCGACTCGGAGCGGGTGCTGCTGTACCCCTCCACCCAGTTCGTGACCCAGCCGCAGTTCATCGCTCTCAACGGCGAGGGCGACCGGCTCGGTGAACTCATGGTCAGCGACCGGGAGTTGCGTCGGCGTGCGATGGAGCTGGGCTTCCGGATCCTGGACCCGGCCGGCGAGGTCGCCGGCGACCAGCTGTCGACCTTCCTGACCGAGCGGAGGGTCCCGGTGCCGGCCCTGCGGAGCAACAACACCCGCTCCCCCATGCCCCGGATCCGCTTTTTGGAGCAGATGATCTCCGCCGTCGGCGACTGCCCTCCCGCCCAGCTCCCGGACGCGGCGCAGTGACCGCGCGCGGCACCCCGGGCCGACACCGCCGCAGGGCCCTGACCGCGCTCACACTGGCCTGCCTGTGGATACTGGCCACACTCCCCGGCTGCTCCCCGGGCAGGGGCGAGCCGGTGACCCTGCGGGTCCTCGCCAGCTCCGAACTCGCCGACATGCAGCCCCTGTTCGACGACCTGCGCCGCGACACCGGCATCACGCTGACGATGGAGTACCAGGGCACCGTCGAGGCCGCCGCCAACCTGGCCTCCGGCCGCTACCGGCACGACGTGGCCTGGCTCTCCTCCTCCCGCCCCTTCCAGCTCCTGCTGAAGGAGAGCGGACGCCAGGCGGACAGCCCGCTGTCGACGAGCACCATGCGCTCCCCCGTCGTCGTCGGCATGAAGCCCGATGTGGCGCAGCGGCTGCGGCAGTCGCCCCCCGACGGGCAGCTGTCCTGGGCGGACCTCGCGGATGCCGCGGCGGCCGGCACGCTGAAGTACGCCATGGCCGACCCCCGCAGGTCGAACAGCGGGCTCGCCGCACTGGTGGGCGTCGCGACCGCCGCCGCGGGCAAGGGCGGGGCGCTGCGCCCCGAGGACGTCTCCTGCGACCGGCTGCGCGGCTTCTTCGCCGGGCACGCGCTGGCCGAGGACTCCTCCGGCCGCCTCGCCGAGGCGTACGCGCGGGGCGAGGACGGCCTCGACGCGCTGATCACGTACGAATCCGAGCTGCTCTCCCTCAACAGGGCGGGCACCCTGCACACTCCTCTGGAGATCGTCTACCCGAAGGACGGCATCGTGCTGTCCGACTACCCGCTCATGCTGCTCGACCCGGCGAAGCGGAGCGCCTACGACCGGCTGGCGTCCTGGCTCCGGAGCGGACCGGTGCAGCAGAAGATCATGGATCGTACGCTGCGGCGACCGGTCGACCCCGACATCACCCGCGTCCCCGGCCTGCGCGCCCCGCTCGGCAACGCGCTCTACTTCCCCGACAGCCAGGCGGTCGTCGACCGCCTGCTGGCCGACTACGACAGCGCGAAGAAGGGCGGGACCACCCGGGTGATCTTCCTGCTCGACTTCTCCGGGTCCATGCGCGGCGAGCGGAGCGCGAACCTCCGCGCCACGATGAACGGACTCAGCGGCGCCGACGACTCCGGTTCCGGCAAGTTCACCCGGTTCCACGTCGGTGAGACCGTCACGGTGATGCGCTTCGGCGGCCGCGTACTGGACGAGCGCAGCGTGACGTACACGGGAGCGGCCGACCTGGAGCGGCTGCGCGGCATGGTCGCCGACGACGGATTCGACACGGGCACCGCCGTGTGGTCGGCCCTCGACCACGCCTACCGGACGGCGGCCGACGCCGTGGCGAAGGACCCCGGGCAGCGCGTCTCGATCGTGCTCATGACGGACGGGGAGAACAACGCCGGGATCAGCCTCGACGCCTTCCTCGCCCGGTACGCCGCCCTGCCGCCGGCCGCCCGCGCGATCCGCACGTACACCGTCCGGTACGGCGAGGCCGACGCACGGGAGCTCGACCGGGCCGCCAGGGCCACCGGCGGGCACATGGCCGATGCCACCGGGCAGTCCCTTCTCAATGCCTTCAAGGAGATCCGTGGGTGTCACGAGTGAAGCGTGGTGGGCCGTCTGGTGGCCCTGGATGCTGCTGTGGGCGGCAACCGTTGCCGGCCTCGCGGCGCTCCTGACGGTGGCGCTGCTGCGGCTGGTCCGCGCGCGGCGGGCTGCCGCCGGGGGCATCACCGACGGCATCTGCTTCTACCTGCACGACAAGACGGTGATGGACCACTACCAGATGAGCGGCTATACGGCCGCCCTGCGCAAGGAGGTCGAACAGCGCACCAGCGAGGGCAAGGACGGCACCGTGCGCGCGAAGGTCTTCGGTGTCGGCGCGGACGGCGGCCACAAGGAGAACAAGGAGATCGTCAGCCGCTACATGGAGGTCGCGGAACCGATCTCGGTGATCGGTGTGATCATGAAGGTCCTGGAGGACAAGCACGTCATCGTCCACGTCGACCTCCCGAGCCAGTCCGTCACCCGCAGCACCGCGCTGCTGCGCACGGCCTCCGCCGCGCAGGGCGCCGTCCGGCTGCATGACATCGAGGGCTTCGTCCTGATCCGGGGCCGGTTCCGCACGACGGGCAGCGACACGGAGGGGGGCGGCTCCACCGTCTTCCTCGCCCCCTACGGAGACCCGGCCGACCCCTCGCGGGACCCTCGCGTCCGCGTCACGTGCGCCACGGAGGGGCTGCGGATCCAGGTCCCGCAAGGCACCTTCTCGGCCCACTGCCTCGGCAAGGTCCAGGAGTGGAAGTCGGACGAAGGGGTGCTGGAGGTCCAGGCGATGGCGATCTTCCAATAGGACACCGGCTGCCCGCCGGCCGAACGGGGTCGGCCACGCCGCAGCGGATGGCCGGGTTTCCCTCTGGGCGCACGTAAGCTGCCGGCATTGGCGGTTCGTCACGAATGGAGGAATTGTGCCCTCGCGCCTCAACCCGTACATCAGCTTCTCCGGTGACGCGAAGCAGGCCCTGGAGTTCTACAAGGAGGTGTTCGGAGGTGACCTGAGCGTCCACCGCTACGCCGACTTCGGCTCCGAGGCGCCGCCCGGATACGCCGACAAGGTCATGCACGGCACGCTGGAGACGGCCGGCGGATTCACCTTGATGGGCGCCGACAATCCGCCCGGGGCGGAGCACACGCCCGGGAACACCATGGCGATCAGCCTGAGCGGCGACGATGCGGGCGAGCTGCGCGGCTACTGGGACAAGCTGGCCGACGGCGGCACGGTGTCGGTGCCCTTGGAGAAGCAGATGTGGGGCGACGTGTTCGGCATGTGCACCGACAGGTTCGGCACCACGTGGATGGTGAACATCAGCGAGCGGCAGACCTGATCCGGACGCGGGCGTCGGCCGATCGGACGGCGGCCGCCCGGGGCGGCAGCCGCGGTGGTGACCCAGCAGCTGCGTACGCGAAAGACGCCCGGCCGGGGTCCCGGCTGGGCGTCTGCGTGTGGCGTGTGTCTGCTGTCCGCTGGCGGCTTAGTACCAGTGGTTGGCCTGCC
>NZ_JBIVXV010000060.1:0-12743 GCF_044769385.1 Streptomyces sp. NPDC090445
GCCTTTCTGGTCGGTGTAGACGTCGCAATCCACACCGAACCCGGAAGGCCCTCACCCGTTCAAGACACCTCAGCCGAGACCTGCATCACCCGTCCCCAACCTCCCGAGGCAATACACCTGGTACTCGCCCCCGACGGCCGTCGCCTGTACGTCTCCAACCTGACCTCGGACGACGTGTCGGTGGTCGACGTTCACGACGGCGCGGAATCGGACCGCATCCCGGTCGGGGACCAGCCTGCGGGAATCGGAGTGCGACCGGACGGCCGCCAGGTGTACGTCGCCAACATCGGGTCCGACAACGTGTCCGTGATCAGCACCCGCACCCGTGCCGTCACGGAAACCGTCGCCGTGGGAGACGGCCCCAACGGCCTCGCCGTCAGCCCGGACGGCTCCCTGGTCCACGTCAGCAACTTCGACTCGGACACCCTGTCGGTCATCGACACCTCGACAGCCCGCACAACGGACACAGTGAGCGTGGGCGACGGGCCTACCGGCGTGGCAGCGGCACAACGCAAGAGGGCCTGACCCGAAGTCCGCAACACCGGATGCCGCGATCGGCACACCGCCCGACACGCCTGGCCCTCCCGCGCAGCCACTCCCGACTCCACCCCCACTGCGGTCATGGCGGGCGCCGAGGTCAACGACAGGTCCCCCGCCACCACCACCGGCCTACCCACCCCCGCTGATCCCGCCGTCGAGGGTGCGTCCGCAGGGCGGTGGCACGCAGGACACGCCTGATGAGGCGCTGTTCGCCGCGGTCGTCTGTGTGCTGGTCAGCGGGTATGCCTGGCGGGCTCTGCCACCCTGCTTCAGGATCTCGGAGTCGACCACCCGGCGTCGGTTCCTGATCTGGTCGAGGGCCGGAGTGTGGGGCTGGCTGCACGAGGAGATCCTCCACCGGCTCGACGACGCCGGGCTCCGATCCGTCCCGCGGCGTGGGCTGACACGAGAGGTGGCCCCTCCGCAGCGCAGATCCGCACGTTCACGCTGTCGGCTGGCATGCCGCCGGGCACTGGCAAGCGGTCCGGGCCTGCCCTCGGACCGGACCGCTCACCGTGTGCTACTCGTCGCTAGGCCGCTTGGCTCGCCGGGTGGAAGTTGATGCGTTCACGGATGACGGGGAAGCCGGCCTTGGCAAAGTTCGCGGCCATGGGGAAGTTGGCCTGGTCCGTCGCTCCGCTGATGAACTCCGCGCCCTGCTCGACGAGGAGGTGGGTGCACTCCGCGAGGAGGTCGTAGGCGTAGCCGCGACCGCGCTGTTCCGGGACGACTCCGATGAAGCCGATGGTCGGTCCGGAGGGGTTGTGGGCCGGGATGTGGATGCCGGCCAGGTCGCCCTCGGGCGTGTGCGCGGTCTGCCACCACTCCCGTGGGGACGGGCACCAGTGGAAGAAGTCGAGTTCCTCCTGGGCGGCCTGGTCGAGGCCGCCCTCCTCGATGGCCCTGAGCGCGTGGGCGTCCAGGGTGGCGGAGTGGATGCGGCGCAACGCGTCGAAGAACACGGTGTCGTCGGGTTCTGCGCTGAAGCGCAGGCGTCCGGGCCGCTCGGGCAGACCTCGCTCCGGGGTCCAGCGGTACAGGAAGCGTTCCACCAGGAGTTCGTACCCTGCGGCTCGTGCTGCGGCGAAGCGCGCCTCGGCGGCGGCGCGCAGGTCGGTCTTTTCCCGCCAGCCGCCGGGCAGGTTGATCTCGAGTTCGACCTGCCGGGGAGCGGATCGCAGGAGTTCGGCCCCGGCCTCTTCCTCGCCCTCGGCCACGTCGAACCAGTTGATGTTGACGGGCTCCGAGTCGTCGGGGCCGGCCCACCACGCGCCGCGTGCGACGACCTCGCCGTCGCGCAGGGCGACGCGCTTCCAGTCGGGGCGGAACTGGGTACGCCGATGGCCTTCACGGGCGCCCAGGGGGTCGGGGAGTGTGTCGAAGAGATGAGCGTCGCTCGCGGAGAGCGTGCGGATGACCGGACTGGTCATGGATTCCTCCGGGATACAGGCTGCTTGGAGCGCTCCCGGTCAGAATTGACGCATCACGCCGGGATGGTGGAAGAGGGAGCGCTGGAAAGGTGTGAACCGCACGGCACTCGCCTCCTTCCGTTCATCTCAGGGCGTGGAGCCACACCGTACGTGATCTTCCGTGGGTCCGTCCACGGATTTCCGCGCCCCTTGACGGAGAGGTCCGAGCAGGGGGCCGGGAAGGGGTCTGTACGGCCGTCGGACGGTCTGGCCCCCATCCAGCATGCCTGTTGCGTGCCCCGGGCGGGCCGCACCGTTGTTCGGTGGAGCCTGCCGGAGGGCATTCTTCGCAGTCCCTGAAGGAGAGCGCGTCAGCAAACGGAACGCCCCTGCCAGGGGAGCCGCCCCGGCGTCCGAGCGATTTCGACCGCCTGCTGGGGGCCCGAACTGTGGAGGGTGGGAGCCTTGAGGTTGGTGGAGCGACTGCGGCTGCACCCCGCGGTTCGCTGCGTACCGCCGGGCTGCCCAGCACACCGCGTTCTCGGCCTGTCAGGATTTGCCGCGCTCCGGCTTCTCGAAACTGTGCGGGGGCTTGCCGATGTCGAGCCGTCCGTCGGGGTGGGCGTACTCGGCGTCCCGGGAGCTGTTGTCCTGCGCGTCGAAGCGGGAGTTCCGCTCGTTGCGCAGGTTGACCAGCGCCTCGTCGGCAAGGCCGCGCAGGAAGGCGGGGCACAGCCACCTCGCCAGGCCCTCGTCCTCGTCCCACGACCAGAGCTCGGCCCGCCCGCCGGGGCTGCGCAGGTAGTAGCCGGTCATGGCGTTGCCGCTCGGGTCGCTGTCCAGCTCGGGGTGCTCGGCGACGGTGTGCTTGCAGGTTGTGTCCCCCAGGTGCGGAAGCACCGCCTCGAGGCCCGCGATCATGTCGTCGAAAACGGACTTCTCGGTGATCCGGCCTGATATCGCGTACCACTGGCTCGCGTGCAGGGTGACGACATGGCCTGCGCGCACGCCCTTCGTCGGATGGAGAGGGAGGTTGCCCGCCTGGAAGGACAGCTCCTCGCCGGGGTCGCCGTAGGGGTGGTCGTTGAGGACCGACGACAGGCTGCTCAAGCTGTCGGCATGAGCGTCGGGAACCAGCTCGGGTATGCCGCCGCGCACGGTGAACGGGGCGATGACGTCGGCGGTGACGCGCGCGAAGCCGAGGACGTTGGCCGGGCACAGCCATGTGTCGTCCTCGGGCGTACCTGCGACCAGGGTCGTCGGATTGTCGGGCGCGGCCAGCCACACCTCGTCTTCCACGAGCTCCTTCAACGCGTCCTCGTAGGGGTGCGAGGCGTGGGCGCAGGACGCATCCTCCAGCGCCCGGTCAACGGCGAGCAGCGCGTCCAGAGCGCTCTGTTCGGCCTCCTGCCCCGGCCGCCAGGAGAGGTACCCGGCCATCCGTACCAGCCCGAACACCCATACGTACGCCGCCTCACCGCCGGGGTCGGCGAGCAGGCGGCGGGCGCAGTCCAGTACGAGCGGGTCCGCTTCGGCGCGATCCGAGGTCGCCGAGAGGCGCCCCCACGCCTCGATGAGCCGTGCTGCCGGAGGATCAGGAATGTCGATCATGCTCCTTACGACGACGCGGTGCCCGTACCGGTTCCTGGAGGCCGGGGGACTCGATCGACCGCGATCGGCCGCCTGGCGCACGGGAGCACGGGAGCGCGGGAGCACGGCGCCGGCCACGAGCGTGGTGAAGCCCGGAGCGGACGTCACCCACGTTCAGCGCTGCCTTGGCCAGGTCTCCGGGCAGCAGGATCACTCCGGGGCGCGGTACTTCACGGGGCAGTCTTGGAGGCCGAGTGGCGGTCGAGGACGGCTTTGACGATCTTCATGAGCCGCTCGCCCGCGTGCTCGATGCTTCCGTTCTGGGTACTCACCTGGGTTCCTTCAAGGACGAAGGTGATCTCCGCGGCCGCCTCGTCCGGATCGGCCAGTCCGGCGCGGGCGCACAGGTCGGCGAGGCGGCGCACCTGGCCGGCCTTGTGGGCTTCGATCAGCCGGCGTGCCGGGTGGGTGCGGTCGGGCAGTTCCGCGATGGAGTTGATGAACGGGCAACCCCGGTGGGAGATCTCGGGAAGCCCGTCGGCGATGAACCGGGCCATCCCCAGGATCTGCGCCCGGGGATCGTCGGGGTGTGCGGCCTCCAGCCGGTCGAACACGGCGGTGTAGTCGGCTGCGACGATCCGGATCCATTCCTCGACCAGCGCGTCCTTGGTCGCGAAATGGCGGTACAGCGCCATCTTGGTGGTCTCGGCCCGGCTGACGATCGCCTGGACGCCCACCGCCTTGATCCCCTCGCGCGAGAAGAGCTCTTCGGCCGCGTCGAGGATCCGCTCCCGGGGCGGCAACTTGGCCACCCTGCTCTGCCTGCCGGCTCTCTCCATGCTCGCCATGCCCCCCTTCATCGGGCCGGTGGGCGTTGTACCGCCCTGACGCCAATGCTACGGTACCGAACCGTCCCACACGATACCGACCGGTATCGTTAGGTACCGATCGGTCCTGCGCGCAGGGCTGACCGGTACCAGCCCTCCTCCCGAAAGGACGAAGATGAAGCTCTCCGAGTACGTGGGCTACGACGGCGTCGGCCTGGCCGAGCTGGTCGCTCGCGGTGAAGTGACTCCCGCGGAACTCGCCTCGACCACCCAGCTGGCGGCCGACGCGGTGAATCCGCAGATCAACGCCGTCGTCGAGACCTGGCCCGCACAGGACGCGCCGGCTCCGGGCAGTACGCCGCTGGCAGGGGTGCCGTTCCTGATCAAGGACCTGGCCGTCGCGATGGCCGGCAAGCGCGTGGAGCTGGGCAGCCGTATCGCCGCGGGAAACGTCGCCGCGGCCGACTCATCGCTCATGGCACGTTTCCGTCGCGCCGGACTGGTGACGCTCGGACGCACGGCGACCCCGGAGTTCGCCTACAGCACCACCACGGAAGGCGTCCTCTACGGCGCCACCCGCAACCCCTGGGACCCGACCCGCAGCCCCGGCGGCTCCAGCGGCGGCTCGGGAGCCGCCGTCGCCGCGGGCATCGTCCCGATCGCGCATGCCACCGACGCAGCCGGCTCCATCCGTGTCCCCGCCGCCGGCAACGGCCTGTTCGGGCTGAAGCCGACCCGCGGCCGGATCTCCTTGGGCCCCGACGCGGACGAAGTCTTCAACGGGCTCGCCGTCCACGGCGTCCTCAGCCGCTCGGTACGCGACAGCGCCACACTGCTCGACCTCGTCCATGGCCCCGATATCGGCGACCCCTATTTCGCGCAGCGGCCGGAGCGGCCCTATGCGCAGGAGATCACCCGCTCACCGGGCAGCCTCAGGATCGGCCTCCTCACACGGCCGTGGGGCGGCCGGGCGGTCGACGGCTCCGTCGTCGACGCCACACTCCGCTCCGCACGACTCGCCGAGTCCCTGGGGCACCGGGTCGAAGAGGTCCAGGTCGGCCTCGGCATCAGCTGGGAGGAATTCGTCCTGGCCCATGCCCGCCTGTGGAGCACCAACCTGGTGACGTGGATCGACGGCTTCGCCGAGGCCTTCGCGCGCCCCATCGACTCCACCACCGTCGAACCCGAGATGCTGGCCAGTTACGCCTACGGGCAGAAGGTCAGCGGGGCCGAGTTCGTCCACGCGCTCGCGATGCGCAACAGCGTCGCGCGCGCGATCGGCCGGTACTTCGCCGACTACGACCTGCTGCTCACCCCGACCCTGCCCGAACTGCCCGTCCCCCTGGGCACGTACGCCGAGGGCGCCGAGGGAGCCGACGGTCTCGGCTGGCTCGAGCAGCTCTTCCACCGCTCGCCCTTCACCGCCGCGTTCAACGTCGCGGGAACCCCCGCCATGTCCGTCCCCCTGGAGACCGACCCTGCCACCGGGCTCCCCATCGGCATCCAGTTCGCCGCCGGATACGGGCGCGAGGACGTCCTCTTCCGCCTCGCCGGACAGCTGGAACAGGCCACCCCCTGGGCGCAGCGGATCCCCACCGTGTGGGCGGGCCGTCACGACAAAGCCTGACCGCAGTGTCAACCCGGCTCGACTTCGCCCCGGCGTCGGCGGGAACGTACGACGATGCCGGCCACCACCCGCCGGGTGACCCGGAGTCGCACTCCTCGGCGGCGCCCGTTTACCCTCGGGCCGAGTCCGTCCGGGTGTACGCGTCGGCGTGCGGGCACGGCGGGCGGCGGGCGGGGACGCATGATGGAACCCATGGCGGTTCGGACCACTGTCGGCACCAACACCCCGGCCGGTGGGGGCGACGACGAGGCGGAGGCGTTGATCGTCGGTGGTGGGCCGGTCGGGCTCACCGCCCGCGCACTGCTGGAGCGCTGGGGTGTGCGCGCCCTGCTGGTCGAGAAGCACCGCGGGCTGTCGCCCTTTCCCCGGTCCCGGCTGATCAACGTGCGATCGATGGAGATCTTCCGCCAGCTCGGGCTCGCCGCCAAGATCACGGCCGCGGCGTTCGCGCCGGAGTACGGCCGCATCCGCTTCCGGGACACCCTGCTCGACCGCGACTTCGCCACGGCGGCGATGATCGGCATCAATGCGCCGGTGCCCGAGAGCCCGGTGATCGGCGTGGTCACCTCACAGGACCGGCTGGAGCCCACTCTGCTGGCCGCGGCTTCGGCGCCCGTGCGGTTCGGGGTCGAATGCATCGATGTCGTGGAAGAGGCGGACGGTGTCGTGGCCCTGCTCGTCGACCATTCCCGTGGTCGGGAGGTTCGGGTACGGGCCCGCTACGTACTGGCTGCCGACGGGGCGGACTCCACCCTCCGGAAGCGGCTGGGGATCGACAGCACCGGCCCCGGAGCGTTGGGGGACTTCACCAGCGTCCTGTTCGACGCCGACCTCGACCACTGGTGCGCCGGTCAGCCCGCCGGGGTCTACTTCACCTCGCGGGGCGCATTCGGCCCGCTCTATCCCGAGGGCGGCTGGGTCTGGTTCTTCCCCACACCCGAGGGCGCCGACCGTACCGACTGGCCGCGCTTCGTCTCACAGGCACTCGGCTCGGGCGCCGGGCCCGGCTCCGGCGCCGGCGCCGGCGCCGGCGTGCGAACCAGCGTGTCGCGGGTTCAGCACTGGGTCATGAACGCGTTCGTCGCAGAACGCTTCTGCCGCGGCAGAGTCCTGCTCGCCGGTGATGCGGCACACGCGGTCCCGCCCACCGGGGGGCTGGGCATGAACACCGGCATCGCCGACGTGCACAACCTGTGCTGGAAGCTGGCGGGCGTCCTCCGGGGATGGGCCGAGCCGTCCCTCTTGGGAACCTATGAGACAGAACGCCGACCCGTCGCCGACCGGACCCTCGGACAAGCCGTGGAGAACACCCGGATCATGCTCCAGGTCCAAGGCCGACGCCAAGACGAGCGCCAAACGGGTGGCGGGGCGCCGGAACGGGTCGAACTGCCCTGGTCGGAGCAGTATTTCGCGCAACTCGGGCTCGTGCTCGGCGTCACCTACCGCTCCGGCGCCGTCCTCAGCGACGGCAGCCCCCCGCCGGCAGTGTCCGGGGCGGGCACGGACTACGTCCCCAGCGCGTTGCCGGGCCGTCGCATGCCCCACCTCCGGCTGCCCGACGGCCGCTCCACCCTGGACGCCTTCGGCGAATGGTTCACCCTGCTCACCCCCGATCCCGTGCTCTGGGGGCGGCAGGCCACCGCCCCTTGGCCGATGCGTATCGAGAACCTGCCCCCCGAGCACGCCGACCTCTGCGGCATCACCCCGTACGGGGCGCTGCTCGTCCGGCCTGACGGCCACGTCGCCGCCCGCTGGGCCGGCCGCCCCCCGGGCGACTCGGCCCTCCGGCACGCCCTCGCCGCACTCACCGGCGGCATGCCCCGGACGTGACGGGCCGCCGTCCTTGCAGGAGAGCCGCGTTCCGGCCCGGCTGCTGCCGTGCACCGCCGGGTGGGTGGTCGACGGGAGTGCAGCGTGGCTGCGGGTGCGGACGAGGTTGTGGGTCAGCTCGGCGCAGGCACGGGCGGCGGCGCTGCGGCCGGCCGCGGCTCCCGCTCCGTCTCATGCCCGGTCGGACTTGTCTTCGGAGCGGGCGGCCCATTGACCCTGGACGTACGGGTCGGCCTCCGGGGCGTACGGGCCGCCGTGTGTGGCGAGGTGTTCCTCGATGCGCTCCCACTCGGCCAGGACGGCCGGGGCGGCACCCTCCTCTCGGGCCGCCCGCAATGCGTCCTCGGCCTGGTGGTGACGCATGCCGGTGGCCTGGGCCCGCACTCGGTCGCGGACCGCCCGCTCGCCCGGGGCGGGATCATGCGGCTCGTGCGCCGCCTCGACGGCGGCGTCGTCCGGATGCCCGGTCATGGTGCTGCTCCCCTCACTTGATACGGCCCATGCCCTTCTTCCTGCCCGGATGCGGCATGGACACACGGCGCCCGGCGTCTTCGGGAGAACCTTCCTCGCGCTCGAACTCGCGGCCGTCACGCGTCCAGACGGCTCAGTGCTTGCATGGCCTCGCGCTCCAGGCGCGAAAGCTCGCCGAGGATCGTGCCGGCTCGGGTGAGGAACTGCTCCTCGCCCGATTCGCCGGCCTTCCTGATCAGGGCTGCCGCTTCCGTCCACAGGGGGGCTGCCTCGGCGTACAGCGTGTGGCCGGTGCGCAGGTGGCTGCTGTCGATCAGACCGGTGCATTCGGTGAGGAAGTCTCGGTAGAGGTTCCGGAACAGGGCACCCCCGGTGCCGGCCTTCTCCATCAGGAGGGCGGCCTGCGGCAGGTCCCGCTGCGGGGCACGGGTGCGCTGGAGCCATGTGCGTACCAGCTTGCCGGCCTTTTCGATGCCCCGGTGGCCCAGGTTGGCGATGGGCGGGTCGAGGAACGCGCCGGCGCAGGCGGTGATGGCGGGGATGATCCGGTCGCGTGGGGACGGCAGGCTGTGCGGAGTGGTGACGGTGAAGGACCGGTGCTTGGCGGTCATCGGTCCGCGCGCGGCCCTGGCCCGGGCAAGACTGGTCAGGCTGGTGGACACCGCACCACCTTGCTGGTCGGTGTCCACCAGGTAGGCGGCGTGGTCGTCGTAGCCGTACATGGCGACGACGTGGCCGCCGAAATGGGCCTTCGAGCCGAAGTAGTCCAGGTGGTGGCTGTCGAGCTGCAGTCCGACGGGGCGGCCGGCGTCGATGGAGGCTGTCACGTTCTCCCAGGCCCTGCGGGGGGAACCGGTTTCCTGGACCAGGAGCTCCAGCCCGAGTGTGGTGGCCAGGTTTCTGGTGAGGTCGAAGGGCTTGACCCGTCCCCCGAGGAACGGGAAGTCCGTGTTCTTGCCGTCCCAGTAGACGAAGGACAGGCCGGAACCGAGGCCGAACAGCATGGGTTCGGACAGGTCGAGCCCTTGGTGCCGCAGCAGCACTCCCAGCGCCGTCGTCTCGCAGTGCTGCATGCCCCGGGCGTCGGTGCCCGCCACCGTGGTCACGCCGTGCCCTCCTCGACAGGGATGATCAACCGGGTCATCGGTTCTTCTCGGGGTGCTTCTGCCGGTCCGACGAGGTACGCCTCACGTACGGGTCCGTGCGGACGCAGTCCGTGCTCGTGGATGGCGGCGAAGAGAGCGTTGTAGGCCAAGGGCAGTTGGGTGTAGGGCCCGATGTGCGTGGTCTCGGCAACCGGACCGCCGGGCAGCACCTCGAACTCCAGGCCACCGGGCGGGGCTGCCCCGTGCAGGGTCTGCGCTCCGACGGCGATCTCCATCCGCTCTTCCAGGTCGAGCGGGTACAGCCCCCACAGCGGCGGCTCCCATACGATGTCCGCCCTGCCGAGCATGGGCAGCAGCCGGCCCACGCCTTCCTCGACCTTCTCTCCGATTCCCGCGGGGGTGCAGACTGCCCGTACCACTGCCAGCCGCCGCTCGGGCTCCCTGCTCATCGTCACCTCGTAGCCGGGCAGACCGCCTTGCGCCAGCCGGTCCAGCATCTGCAGCCGGGTCTGGTCCCTGCTCATCCGCTCGGCCAGCCGGTCCCGCTCCGCGTGGAGGATCCGTGTTCTGTGCCCGGGCTCGGCGGCCAGCGCCTGGGCGATCACGGCCAGGGGGAGATCCATCTCGCGCAGCAGTGCGATGGCCAGGGCATCCCGTGCCTGTTGCCGCGCGTAATAGCGGTAGCCGGAGCAGGCGTCCACGCGGAGCGGAACCAGCAGGCCCGTCTCGTCGTAGTGCCGTAGCTGTTTGACGCTGAGCCGGCACAGACGGGCGAAGCGCCCGATGGTGAGGAGTTCGTCATGCACCCCGCCATGGTGGACTCTCCCACGGGGGGAGAGTCCACTGCCGTGTCAACGGACCCGAGCGGACCTGCCTCACTTCACCATCGTGCCGTCTCCTCGTCGCCGAGCACCCTGCTGGTTGGTGGCCTCGGTACGTTCACTCCCGGTCACCCGCAAGCTGCTTCAAGGGCGCGGCGGAGCTGGACGGCCCAAGGGCGACGTCTCCGTCGGGCAGCGCGGACTCCGGAGGTCAGGGGCGGATGGTGTCGGTGGGCGGCTTCGGCAGCCAGGCGGCTGTGCCTGGCTGGCCGAGGCGGGAGCCGATGGCCCCCTTGATGACGGTGAGGCCCGCGGGAAGCGCGGCGACGGCGGCGGCCTGCAGGACGGACAGGTCGACGATGTCGGTGGTGGCGCCGGCGAGCAGGAGGCCGAGGAAGGCCTCGAAGTACGTGAGGAGGGTGCGCTCGGCAACGTCGGCGACGATGCGGGTCGCGGGGGCGGTCCGGGACACGGTGTCTCTCCTTTGGTGCTGGGGCACTGGTCAGGGGGTGGCGGTGAAGCCGTGGCGGGCGGCCAGTCGCTCCAGCGACCTGAGGCCGGGTATGCCGTCGGCGGCCGAGCCCGTGTAGGAGCCGCCGGCCGCGCTGCGCTGCCAGGCGGCGTACGCGTCGCGGGTTCGGGTGCCGTAGCTGCCGTCGGCGTAGCGGGCGTCGAGGAGGCCTTCGGCGACGAGGGCGTCCTCCACGACCCCGACCTCGTCGGCGTACGTGGTGTGGCCGTCGGGCGCGGGGATGTCGGCCTCGGCCGCGGCCACGAGGTGCGCAACGCTGACCCGGGGGGTTCCGGTGTCCGGACCGTCGGGGATGTCGTTGCCTCGGCCGGTGACGAGCAGCTCCCAGGTGGTGGGGCCGGGGATGCCGTCGGCGTCGGAGCCCGTCCAGCCCTGGGCGTGCTGGAACGCTTCGGTGGCCCGGCGGTCGGCCGCGCTCCACTCGGGGCCGGGGCCGACGCGGTAGAAGCGCCCGCCGCCGCGGGAGACGAGCATCCGGCCGAGCCGGGTGACGTACGCGTTGACCGCGCCGGGCCCGAACCGGCCCGCGCCGGGGAACGCGTCCGCGTCGGCGGGCGGTACTCCCCCGCCGCCGGGGCCGTCCAGCACCTTGGAGGTGTCGAGGGCACCCGGGTCGCCGTGATCGTTCCCGGGGACGTCGCAGTGCCCGAAGTACCCGCCCGAGTTCTGCCACACCGACCGCGAACGCGGCTTGTCGGGACCGGGGTAGGGGCCGGGCGGGCCGGCCGGGAACTCGTCGGGGACGTCCCAGGAGCGGGCGGCGGCCAGGATGGAGCGCCATCCGGGGTTCCGGGCGGGGTCCCAGCCGGTCGTCCACGGGTCCTTGGCGTAGGCGAGGACCTCGATCTGGATGTTGACCCTGCCTTCGCGGTTGGTTCGGCGCTGTCCGTCGTTGCGCAGGGCGCGCGCGGATTCGTTGAGGGGTCCGAGCTGGGCGACGCGGTCGGTGACGGGGCAGTACACGAGCTGGGGCTCGGAGGAGACCTCGATCAGGTAGGAGCTGAGGGACTCCAGGTAGCGGCCGCCGGCCGGGGACTCGGTGGTGTGCAGGGTCACGCGGGGCGGGTTGCCGGGGGTGTCCATGGCGCCCCCGATGCTGCCGTCGCCGATGCGGATGGCGCCGGGGATCCACACGGTGCCCGCGGCCCCGCTGGGCGGCTCTCCCGCCGCCGGGCGCACCGCCTCGCCGGTGCGGATCGGGGCGGGGGCCGGGGTGCGGGAGGCGCGGGGGGCGGCTCCGACCGGCTCGTAGACGTCGAGGTTGCCGTCGTCGCGGAGGATGAAGAGGCTGCCGGGCCGGTTGCGGTGTTCGCGGACGAAGCGGGGCGTGTGGTCGAGCAGGGCGATCGCGCGGGCGGTGGCGACGTGTTCCTCGTCGACCTCTCCGCAGTAGGTGGTGGATCGGTCGGGGTGGACGATCGCGGCGTGGAAGGACGTCATGGGCGGGCTCCTCAGGCGTGGAGTCGGATCGCGTCGACGCGGCGGCGCGGCGGGGCGGCGGCAGCGCGGCGGGGCGGCGGCAGCGCGGCGGGCGTAGGAGGAGGGGTGGAGGAGGGAGTCGCGGGCGTCGGCCCGGGTCGTGCCCAGGGAGATCTGTGGGGGACTACCGGGCCGTGGGAGGGGTCCGGGAAGCCGGCCTCCGGCCAGGCCGGAGGTACGCCGGCAGGGGACGGTGTCGTCGTGGTGGTTGGCGGTCGGGATGAACCAGGCGTTGAACCATGGCAGACCGACCATCACCGGACCGTTTCCCAGGGCGGCGTCCAGGGAATCGGCGTTCGGGGCGTGGGTGGAGGCGCTGATCAGTCCGCGGGCCTCGGGCCTTGAGGGCTCGGGGTGCGCCGAGACCGGAGCTTCCGCCTCGGCCGGTACGGGCCCACCACGTCCGCCCTCCCTGCCGGGGCCTCCCCCTGAGTGGTGGACACGCTGATACTGGATCTGCTTGATCCGGAGGAAGCGAGAAGACCGCCGATGGCGATGAGGGACTACTCGG
>NZ_JBIVXV010000061.1:0-9307 GCF_044769385.1 Streptomyces sp. NPDC090445
CCGAGTAGTCCCTCATCGCCATCGGCGGTCTTCTCGCTTCCTCCGGATCAAGCAGATCCAGTATCAGCGTGTCCACCACTCAGGGGGAGGCCCCGACCGCGAGTCGGCGTCATCGCCTCACACTGCGTTCTCGGCAACTTTCCCCAAGCAGATCCGGGCCCCAATGCCCCTGGCGCACCAACCCCTCCGGGCTATACACCGCATCACCGGTCCATAGCCGCCAGCTGTCCGGGAAAGACGCGCAGCACCCGGTCAAGCGCGCCTTGCGTATGCCGCCTTCTCAAGCAACCGCGCGGCGGGCCCTCCGACTGGGATGCTGGTTACTCGTAACATCCGGGAAAGACACACACCGATGCTGCGTGAGTGCGGGCCGGGGAACGTCGGGGTTCCCTCGGCGGGCGGGCGCCGGGAGCGGGTTCGAGTCCGGTGAATCCGCCGGCGGGAGCAGGTGCTAGCGAAACCCTGGGCACGGTGTGGGCAGCGTGTCACCAAACCCTCCGGCCGGTGTGTCGATCAATCACGCCACAGCTCCTCAGCGACTGAGGCCTGTCGATCACAGCGACCCACGGGCGTTCGGTCGCTGCACGTTGCTGGACACGAAACCCCAGGCCAGACGGCACGTGAGCTCCTAGACAGCGACTGAAGCGACTGAAGGCTCCTCTATATGACGCACACGCGCGCCTACGAATCTTGTCATATACCCGGAGTTGAGTCGCTTCAGTCGCTGAACTGCCCTCGGTAACGCTGTGACCTGCAGTTATATCCAGCGACTGAAAGCAGCGACTGAACACCACAGCCGCTCACGACACACCTGCGCCAGCAGTACTGCCCGCGGCCGCCCGCCCCACACCTGGCCAATGCTGGGCTTAGGCCTGTGCCCCGGTGCGTGGGGCTGCTGCTCGACGAGCTGCCGTCTGACCGTGCGAACGCTGCGCTGGACGGGACTCGGATCGAGGCCTACGGCCAGGAGCACCACGCGCGCACGGTGGGCCCGTCGAGGGTTGGCTCCGAGCCGTCGGCGCTGCAGCCGGAGACAGCAATCAGATCCCGCTGGGACAGGCCGGAGTCGAATGTGGCCGCGGCCGGGTCGGTGTCTCGAGTGCTTTTCCAGCCTGTGCCGTAGCTGTTCGGGATGTCCGTGGTGCCCGTGCCGACCGCGCGCATCCGCAAGCCTGCGCGCCGGCCGATGCCGCCGGTGAGGTCGATCCCGTCCTCGGTGGCCAGGTCCACGGGGGCGGCCGTGGTGAAGGCGAGGCGCAGCCGCTGGTCGATCGCGGTGCCGACGTTGCCAGCCTCTGTGCCCACGCCGGGCCCGGACAGGAGAAGGTTGTCGGTGCGGTGCGGTGCTGGGCGCGGAAGGAAGCGCAGCGGCCGCGGGCCGGCCGACAGTTCGCGGTCCAGGAACCGGCGCAGCGGAGGGCTTGTTGATGCTGCGCTCGACGGTGTTCCGCTGCCGGCAGGCCTCATGGTCGAAGCCGGCGGACGGCCGCCGGGCCGGCCCAGCCGCCTGGGGTTCGCGGCCTGGTCCGCGGGCTGCGGGATCACCGCTCGGATCCCGCGCCGCCGCAGGTGACGGCGGGCAGCGGCTGTCCGCGGCGAGGTGGATCTTCGTGGTCAGTCCGCCGCGGGACCGTCCGAGGGCATGATGGTCCGGCTCGCCGGCCGGGGCCCCTTTTGACGGGCCCCGGCCGCGTCTCCCAGGTACCGTTCGCCGCCCGCATCCGCAGCCGGTTGTGGGCGCCCTTCCACGAGTCGAAGCGCTCGGGCAAGTCCATCCACGGCGTCCCGGTGCGGTACTTGAACGCGATCGCGTCGATCACCTGCCGATGGTCCCGCCACCGCCCACCCCGCTTCGGCGTCCGGTCCGGTAGCAGTGGCTCGAGGCGGGCCCACCGGGCATCAGTCAACGACACCAGACCAGCGATCCGATGATCTGAAGGAAACGGCCTAGCCGCAGGGTGGTTCGCGTACGGCGCCCCCCGGCAGCAGTTCGCGCTCGCTCGCGGTGAAGTCCCGTCCTACCCCGGTGCACAGGGTCTTCATCATTTCGTCCGGGCTCAGGTCCAGGTCCTGGTACCAGCCTTCCCCGGCGATGGAGAGGCGGGTGCCGCGCAAGGTGATGCCCAGGTCCGCCGGTGTGGGGTGGCCGGTGAGGAGGAGCCCGCCGGCCAGGTCCCAGAACTGCAGTTCGCCGTCGCCTCCGGTCGTGATCAGCGTCCGTCGTGCTCCGAAGCCGATCAGCCCGGTGACCTTCGCCCCGGCAATGGCCAGCGGGCGCGCGTCCGCCGCCCCGCCCGGCAGGGCCCACTGGTGCAGGAACCCGTCCGCGTTGCGGGTCACCAGACGGCTGCCGTCACCGTTGAACAGCAGCGGGGTGGAGTCCCAGAACTCGAAGCGGGAAGGGAGTTCGCCCACGGTGAAGGTCTGGGTGCGGGCGCCGGTGCGGACGTTGCGGATCTCCACCGTGCCGGTCGTGGCCGCGGAGCTGGTGACGAGCGCCACCTCGTCCGGATGCCCCGGCCGTGCGCGGATCTGGGCCAGGCCGGTGAAGATGACCGGATCGACGGCCTGTGCCTCCGACTTCCGTTCCACCTGGGTCGCCGGACCCACCGGGCCTCCGGTGGCCGCGTCGACGAGCATGAGCCGGCCGTCGGCGGTGAAGACCGCCAGCTCCGAGCCGGTCATGGGCTCGACGGCCTCGACCGCCGGCCCCCGCCGTGCCGGGCCGGTACCGGCGTCCCAGTGGAGGTCGACCCGCTGGGCCGGATCGTCCGCCCGGTACGCGGCCAGGCCCCCGTCGGAGCGTTCCAGCACCACCCACCGGGAGTCCGCCGTCCAGACCGGCACGGGCGGATTCCCGGTCGTGGCGTCCCTCGGCGCGCGCCGGCTGCTGCCGCGGTCGGCGGTGACGATCTCCAGCAAGGAGGCCTCCGTACGCGCCAGCAGGCGGCCGTCGGGCGACAGGGCACCGTTCGCGTTCGCGGTGGCCGCGGTGAGTTCCGTCGTCGCGTCCACCGGGACCGCGGTGGCGGTGAGCAGGGCGTCCGCCGTCGGGAGGAGTACGGTGACCCGATCGTCCTGGCCGGGGACGACGGCGAGGGTCAGGTCGCCGTCCCCCTGCGCGGGCACCCTGGTCCGGTGGATCCGGCCGGTGCGCAGCGCGATCAGGGTCACCTCCTGGTAGTTCTTGTCGATGGTCGGCTGCCCGACGAACGCGAACTCGCCCGTGACGTCCAGCTTCGTCGTGTCCACCACGTCCGGCAGGGGTGTCGCCGGACCGGGGGCCGCGCCCGCCGGCCGCGTCCGTTCGGTCCTGCTCGCCCTGTCCCGGCCGGCGTCGCCGCTCACCTCTTCGAGCAGCAGTTCACCGTCTCCGGTGATGACCGTGAGGCCCACGGGGCCGTACGCGGCGACCTGGCGGCCCGTCGTCAGTTCCCGGACGACGGTCTGCCCCGGCCGGTCCGTGTACTCGGGCGTGAAGACCACCTGCCCGGTGTCGGCGGTGAACGCGGCGTCCCTGATGTCGCCCGGTACGAGATCGGGGGGCGTCGGTACCCGCCCGCCGGACGGCAGGTCCCAGACCGAGAGCGCGGCGTAGCGGTCGTGCGTTCCGGCCGCGCCGGACGCGTCGTAGAACTTCACGACCCGCAGCAGCCGGCGCCCGTCCCCGCTGTAGTCCAGGATGTGGGACTTCACCACCTTGCGGCCCTTGGTGTCCTCGGACGGCAGGTGCACCGGCGGTCCGTCGCCGGTCAGGTCCCACACCCACACGCTGCCGTCCGTACCCGCCATGGCGTAACTGCGGCCGTCCGGGCTGAGGGCGTCCCCCCTCGCCTCCGACCAGACGCCGGGCAGATCGCGCAGCGTCCGGTGTCCCGGCTGCTTCGTGTGCAGGCCGGTGATCACGGTGAGGACGTACTCGCCGCTGTCACGGACCGAGCGCACCACGGCGGTGGAGCCGTCCCGGGTGGTGCGCAGGGCCAGGAACCGGCCGGGCCACAGGCCTGGCCGGCTTCCCGTCAGCCGCTGCCCCCGCGGGTACTGCCGCAGCAGCGCCCCGTACGCCTCCGGGGTCTGCTCCGTCCGCCACGCCGCCATGGCGAACTGCATGGCGAGCGCGGGGCGACCCGCCTCGTGGCGGTGGGACAGGTCCGCCAGCACCCGGGACGCCTGGGTACGCAATTGCGCCTCGACCGTCTCGCCGCGGCGCTGCACGAACACCGTCAGGACGCCCGCCAGCAGGACGAGCACGGTGAGGACGGCGGCGACCGCCTGCCAGCGGCGGACGCCGCGGAGCCGTTGGCGTTCGCTCTGCCGGATGTAGTCGCGCTCGGCAGCCGGGATGTCCTCGGGGCGGCGGGCCAGCCAGTCCGACGCCGTGTCGAGGATGCCGCCGCGCAGCAGCGCGCCGGGTTCCCGGCCGCCGGTCCGCCAGCGTGCCAGGTCCCGGCGCAGCTGCTCCTGCCACTGCCGGAAGTCCCGGGAGTCGGCCAGCCATGCCTGGAGCCGGGGCCAGAGCGAGGCGAGTTGCTCGTGGGCCAGGTCCACGATCTCGGCGCCGTCCTGGTCCTGGCCCAGGACCACGAGTTTGGTGGGGGCCAGTCGGCGGGCGAGGGCCTGCAGGTCCGGGGCGAGATCGGCGGTGCGGGCGGGGCGGCGGGCGAAGCCGCCGCCCTCGACGGGCCGGGCCAGTTGCGCGAACAGCCGCCGCGCGAGGTACGCCTCGTCCTCCGCGACGTGCGTGCGCAGGGCCTCCTCGGCGTAGCCGACGAGGGCGCCCGCCACCCCGCCCAGCCGGGCATAGGCGGTGTGCGTGAGCATGGACCGCTCGCGCTCCTCCCAGAGCCGGGTCAGGGCGAACTCGACGAGCGGCATCCGGCCGGGTTCGTCGGCGGCGTCGGCGACAATGCGCTCGGGCAGGCCGGCTTCGAACCACAGGCCGGGTACGGCGTCCACGGGCGCGGTGACGGCCTGGTGCAGGCCCTCGGCGGAGAGCGGGGCGAGGAACTGGGCGGCGCCGCCGCTGAGCGGAGCGGCCGTGCCG
Source organism: Streptomyces sp. NPDC090445 (assembly GCF_044769385.1). Lineage (NCBI taxonomy): Bacteria > Bacillati > Actinomycetota > Actinomycetes > Kitasatosporales > Streptomycetaceae > Streptomyces > Streptomyces sp. NPDC090445. Next base: position 5,045 of record NZ_JBIVXV010000061.1, read on the forward strand.
GAGGTGACCAGGACGTCGAGGGACTCGGGGCGGGCGGTGGCCACCACCCGCAGCACGGGCCCGGCGCCCGGCTGAGCAGCCGCCCCGGCGCCCGGCGGGGTACCCACCCCGGAATCCGACCGCCCGGCGCCGTCCGGTCCAGTGTCGTCCAGCTCAGTGCCCGGCGGTCCGGAGTCGCCCGTGGGCCGGGCGGAGCTCAGCGCGACCAGCAGGCGCAGAAGCTGCCGGGCCGCGTCGGGCCGCTCGCCGGCGTACTCCTCCAGCTGGTCCACGAAGAGGACGTGGCCACCCGTTCCGCCGTGCGCGAGCAGCCGGTCCCGTAACGCTCCGGCCGCCTCCTGCGTCAGCAGTCCGGCGAGTTCGGCGGCCGCCCGCAGCCGGCCGACCTCTCCGAGACCGGGTTCCAGTACGGGGACCACGGCGCGGGCGAGGGCGGCCGCCGGGTCGGCCCCGGGAACGGCCCGGAGTTCGGACACGCTGAACCCCTCGCGCTGGAGGCGGGGTAGCAGCCCGGCCCGGACCAGCGAGGACTTGCCGGAGCCGGACGGGCCCACCACAAGCGTCAGCGGGTGCCGGGCGACCGCGCCCCGCAGGCGTTCGATCTCCTCCGCACGCCCGTGGAACAGCTCGGCGTCGTTCTCGGTGAACGGGGCCAGACCGCGGAACGGGCAGCGCGGCCGCAGCACGCCCTCGTCGACGAGCTGGGCCGAGGGGATCAGGTAGGCCGTGGTGGCGCCCGCGCCGCTCCGGGCCGCCACGGTCATCCCGACGACGCCGTCCTGCCGCGCGTCCCAGACCGGGGAGCCGCTGAACCCGGCAGTGATCCGGGGTTCGCCGGCCGGGGTCTCCATCTGCAGCCAGCCGGCGCCCTGCGGCCCGCGCAGCGTGCCGCGGGCCCAGAGGCCGTGCTGGAAGCCCGCAGGAAACCCGATGGCGCGGAACGGGTGCTCCCACACCCTCGTGCCGTCGACCAGCGGCGCCGGGCGGGTGCCAGGCACCGGCCGTTCCAGTCGCAGCAGGGCCACGTCCCCGGAGTCGTCGTCGGCGATCCGCCGCCACGCCACCACGCTCGCGCGGGCGGCCCGTACGGTCCCCGTGTCGTCCCGGACCATCGGGAAGTCGAGCGACACCGGCCCCGGCGGGGCTTCGTCGGGGGTGCCGGCCAGGCCGGCGGCGCGGGCCACGACATGGGCGCAGGTGCACACGATGTCGGGGCCGACCAGGAAACCGGCGCCGACCACGTCCCCGGACCCGGACCCGGACCGGATCCGTACGACGGACCGGGTGAGGGCCTCCTCCTCGCGAACGACAGTCATCCCCGGCGGCCTTCGCTACGCCGCCCCCGGCCCGTCGGCCGGACCGGGGCCGCCATCGGCGCCGGACGCGGCCCCGGCTTCTGCGTCGGACCGGGGCCGCCATTCCACGCTCACCGTGAAGTTGGCCTCGGCGGCGGCCTTCGCGACCACGATCCCGGTCTCCCCGGACAGCTTGATGCCGAAGTCCACCCGCACGGACTCGGGCACCTGGGCCATTCCGCGCAGCCCGTCGGCTATGACGTCGAGCGCGGGCCGGATCTGGCCCATGGCCTCCTGCAGGGTCTCGCCCGCCCGGGCCAGCGCCGCCCCGGCTCGCCCCACCCGCTCGATACCGCCGCCGTCCGCGTCGGCGACCTCGACCCAGATGCCACTGCCGTCGGTCAGCCGCAGTTCACCGGCGTTCCCCATCCCTGCACCCCTCTCCCCAAAGGGCCATCAATGTACGTCAACTCGCGTGCGCCTGCGCGGGGTTCACGATCGGATCCTGTGGCGCGGCGCGGAACCTAGTGTGATGCGCCAGAAATCCTGAGGGTTAGTTCTGCTCTGTTTTCTGGCCGGTGGTTCCGACCTTGGTGAGGTAGTCGGCGAGGGAGTTGAGGATCTCATCGGCTGTCTTGGTCCAGGTGAAGGGCCGCGGGTTTTCGTTCCAGGTGTTGATCCACGCGGTGATGTCGTCCTCCAGTGCCTTCACGGACCGGTGGACGCCGCGGCGGATGAGTTTGTCGGTCAGCAGGCCGAACCACCGCTCCACCTGGTTCATCCAGGAGGAGCCGGTGGGGGTGAAGTGGATCTGGAAGCGAGGGTGTTTGCTCAGCCAGGTCCTGATCTCGGCGGTGTTGTGGGTGGCGTAGTTGTCGCATACGAGGTGGATGTCGAGCCCGGCGGGCACCGCCTTGTCGATCCGGATCAGGAACTTCTTGAACTCAATCGCCCGGTGGCGGCGGTGCAGTGCCGATATGACGGTGCCATCAGCGATGGTGAAGGCGGCGAACAGGCTGGTGATGCCGTGCCGGTAATAGTCGTGAGTACGCCGTTCGGGCATGCCCGGCATCATCGGCAGCACCGGTTGGGACCGGTCCAGCGCCTGGATCTGGGATTTCTCGTCCACGCAGAGCACGACCGCCTTCTCGGGCGGGTGGTGGTACAGGCCGACTACGTCGACGACCTTGGCGACGAACTGCGGGTCGGTGGACAGTTTGAAGGAGTCCTGCAGGTGGGGCTTGAGGTCGAACCGCTTCCAGATCCGCCCGATCGTCGACTTCGACAGGCCAGTACGCTGGGCCATCGAAGCCCGTGACCAGTGCGTGTCCTGGCCCGGGGTCGACTCCAGGGTGGCCACGATGACCTCCTCGACCTGGTCGAGGAGGATCGAGGGCGGCCGGCCCAAGCGGGGCTCGTCATGCAGACCGTCGAGGCGTTTCGCGATGAACCGGGCCCGCCAGCGGTCCACGGTCGACCTGTCGATGCCGAGGTCAGCCGCGGCCTGCTGGTTCGTCCCGCCCTCCGCGCAACGCAGCACGATCTTGGCGCGCAACGCGAGGAACTGGGCGGTCTTGGCCTGCCGCGCCCACCGCGTCAGCTGTCTCCGCTCGGCCTCGTCCAGGACCAGGTCGGCGCCTTCGGCCGGCCGATCCAGCCGGCGTCCTCAAGCCCCGCCATCCGCTCTGCGGCGAAGGCCCGACGCCACTTGCCAACCGTCTTGGCCTGGACGCCGACGATCCGCGCGACACCCGCGTTCGACATGCCATCAGCACACGCCAGGATGATGAGGGCCTTCTCGGCCGAGCGCCGGTGCGGCATTTTCGTCCGGCGCACCAACTCGGCACGCTCGGCCTCGGACAACGTGATCTCCACAGCAGAAGGTCCCGGATACGACATGGCAACAGGGTACTTACTAACCCTCAGGATCTCTGGCGCATCACACTAGGCGGGGGGCCGCAGGTGTGACCGGAGGCGGGAACCCCCGAATTCGGTGATCTTCCGTTTGCACAGGTCAGAGGCTGTGGGCAAGCCCCTAGGACCGGCCCGAGGTCGAGCACCTCGTCGACCAGGTCGGCGATGAACCGGGCCAGGTGGTCTTCGGGCAGCCAGTCGTCCAACGACGGCGGCAGCAGCAGGACCTGATGCGGATCGAACGCCCGGAACGTCTTGCCGACCGCCGCCGCAGGGCCCTGTGGCCGCTTCTTCCCGACCGGCCCGACCTCGAACAGCCCATCCCCATCACGCATACCGTGATCAACCCGCGTGAATGGTCACGAGATGCGGGCGAGGGCGCCGGATGCCTGTTCAGGCGGTCGCCGACCGGGGCTGGTGCGGCATGTTCCAACCCTCGGCGAGTCTCGACGGGTGAACGTTGCGGCCCCCGCCGAAGAACTCGCAGAACTTCATGATCAGCGGGTCCCAGCCGAGCGGGTCCACGTAGCGCGTTCCCGGGATGACCAGATCCTCCTCGACATGGGCGCGAAGAACCTCGACCTCGAACGCGGTGGCATGCAGTTCGGGACCGCCGAAAGGATGGGCCGAGACGACCCTGCATTCCAGCTGGACCGGGCACTGCGCAACCCTGGGGGCCCGGACCAGATCCGATGCCTGCTCCGTCAGCTGCGCGGTCGAGAACTTGTCCGGCTCGTACCGGTAGCCCTGCTTCTCCTTGTAGCCCGGCACGGCCGACTTTCCGGTCGTGAGCGCGATCCGGTCGACGGCATCGACCATCGCCGACGAAGGCAGATTGAGCACGCACTCACCTTCTCGCAGCAGGTTCGCGGTGGTCTGGGCGTTGTTGCCGAGACCGAGCATGCAGGACTGGTCCAGCCACCACGCTGACGACATCGGTGCGAGGTTCGCTGTGCCGTCGGGCCTTCCCCCGTGAAGGTGGGCACGCGGGGATTGATCACGCGGCGAGCGTGAGTTTAACGCTGTGGTGTCGGCGTTCGTATTCGTCGGGGCT
>NZ_JBIVXV010000062.1:0-7936 GCF_044769385.1 Streptomyces sp. NPDC090445
CGAGTAGTCCCTCATCGCCATCGGCGGTCTTCTCGCTTCCTCCGGATCAAGCAGATCCAGTATCAGCGTGTCCACCACTCAGGGGGAGGCCCCGTTCCCTCCGGGGATGTTCGAAGACATGTACCCGTCGTCCAATGGCCGTCCGAGTCTGCCGCCACAGGTTCTGGCCGCGACGGTGGTGCTGCAGAGTCTGCACGGGCTGTCGGACTTCGAGACGGTTCAGGAGCTGCGGTGCGACCTGCGGTGGAAGGCGGCCTGCGGACTCGGTTTGTACGACACCGCGTTCGATCCCTCAATGCTGACCTACTTCCGCCGCCGTCTGCGCCGGTCCGCTGATCCGACGCGGATCTTCGCCAGGGTCAAAGAGATCGTGGCCGCGACCGGGGTGCTCAAGGGCAAGCAGCGGCGGGCACTGGATTCGACCGTGCTCGATGACGCAGTGGCCACCCAGGACACCGTCACGCAGATCATCTCCGCCATCCGGCGGGTGATCCGTGAGGTCCCCGGCGCCCAGGAGGTGGCTGGCCGGTGGTGCACGGCGCACGACTACACCGATCCGGGCAAACCGAAGATCGCCTGGAACGACGAAGCCGCCCGTGCTGTGCTGGTTGATGCGCTGGTCAGCGACGCCCTCAACCTGATCGGCCGCCTGCCCGAGCAGGAGCTCGGCGAGAAGGCGGCGAACGCGGTCGGCCTGCTGGCCCTGGTCGCCGGGCAGGACGTCGAACCGGTCGAGGACTCCGACGGCCGTGACGGCCGCTGGCGCATCGCCCGCGGCACGGTGGCCGACCGGACGGTGTCCACCGTCGATCCCGACGCGCGGCACGTCCACAAGAACCGCACCCGTCACCAGGACGGCTTCAAAGGACACGCCTCCTTCGAGCCGGAGACCGGCCTGTTCACCGCCGTCGCCCTGACCGGCGGACACGGTCCCGACAGCCACGAGGCCGCCGTCGCCCGCAGCCTGCTGGAAGACGAAGACGGTGAGTTAACCGTGCTCGGCGACACCACCTAACAAAGCACTACTAGGGTCCCCGTTCTTGTATTGGTCTCGGCTGTCACCGTTGCCGCTGCCACAGCCCGTCACCAGGGCTGCCGCCAGCACGACCCCGCCTGCCGACCTGGCCACACGCACGGCGCTCCCTTTTCGCCCCCAGGCCCTCAGGGGCGCCCGTGATCAATTTTTTGGCGACGGCTACCAGGGCTGACTACACACCTAATACCGACCATCACTCTCTGCTCGCGACCGAGCAGCGCGTCCGCCTGGTCTTCTGGCTGGCTCCGCGAAAGCGGCGCCGGTACGCGCGGCGTAGAAGCCACGCACAGATTGGCTGATACGGACCGGTGTGTGGCGGGGAGCTGACCTTGACCGGGCTCCGTGGGAGCTGGTCCGCTTATGCGCGACGAGGCGTCGGATCCGGGGGTTGCCGTCGTGACCAGATCTACAGCTGGAAAGCTATGCCGCCCCACAGGCAGCCAGCCCGAACGGACTCATTCCGGCTTCGCCAGGACGACCCACGTATGAGGCTACGGCGGGGCATGTCCGTCGCCGTCGTGGCCGCTGGTGGGGCCGTGACAACCATGCTTTTAGGGCTCGTCACCAACGCTGTGTCCGAGTCGGAGTGGCCCGGGTGGCTGGGGTGGTTGCAGCGGCATGGCTGGTTCTCGTTCGCCCTGCTGGGCGGGATCGTGGTCGGGCTGACCGTGCTGCTTGCCGCGCTGTCGGAGTCAGGAGCACCAGAACGCCGCGCTGCGTCGACGACCCAGCCAGAGGAAGGGGCGGAGCCTCCGGGTGCCGCCCTCGTACTGCGCTCCCTGCCGCGCGACACCACCGCGTTCACCGACCGGACCGCCGAGCTTGAGGCGCTGGTGCGGTCCGTACGGAACTCGCAGGAGATTGGCGAGGCGTTGCCTGTGCATGTAATCGACGGAATGCCAGGCGTCGGGAAGACGACGTTCGCCGTACACGCAGGACACGTGCTGTCAGAAAGGTTCCCGGACGGCCAGCTCTTCGTGAACCTCAACGGGCACACGACGGGACGGCCCCCGGTGCAGGCCACCGAAGCGCTCGCATCGTTGCTCGCGGCGACCGGAGTGCCAGCGCAGCGGATTCCTGTCGGCGACGATCTGGGTGCGGTCACCGAAGCGCGGGCGGCCATGTGGCGGAGCCAGCTCGCCGACAAGAAGGCACTGCTCATCCTCGACAATGCTGCCAGCTATCGGCAGCTGGCGCCCCTACTTCCCGGCGGGAGCGGCTGTCTCGTACTGGTGACGAGCCGGAATCGGCTGGCTGCGGACGAGGAGGTCGTCCTGCCAGTTGAGGCGTTGCCGGCGGACCATGCAGTCGACCTGTTCATACGCCTCAGCGGCCGGCCGGCGGAGTCGCTCGATCGGGCCGTCCTCGAGCAGTTGGTGGAGCTGTGCGGATGCCTGCCACTCGGGGTGTCGTTGCTCGCCGCGCGGCTGCGCCATCGCCCGTCGTGGAGCGCCGAGGACCTCCGTGCGCGTCTGCTCACGGCCCAAGACCGGTTAGGAGAGCTCCGAGCCGGGGAGCGCGCGGTCGCCGCGACGTTCAGCCTGTCCTACCAGGACCTCACACCTGAACGGCAGCACCTCTTCCAGTGTCTCGGCCTCTACCCTGGAACCGAACTGGACGCGTTCTCCGGAGCCGCGCTCGGCTCGGTCTCGGTGGCGGCGGCACGCGAGGGAATCGACGCGCTCTATGAGGCCCATCTGATTGACGAGCACCCGGGAAGCCGGTTCAGGCTTCACGACCTCCTACGAGACTATGCCCGCGGTCTCGCGGACGAGGGAGGCAGCATGAACCCTGTTCATGCCGTTCAACGCGTGTGCACCTACTACCTGGCCGCCCTCGCTGTCGCGAACGGACACATTGCCCGTAGCGGCGCGGCCACACCGAATCCGCCGGACGGCGCCGCCCAGGTCGAGACCCCACCCATTGATTCACGCTCGGCGGCTCTGGGGTGGCTGGAGGACGAGCGGGCCAATGTCCTGGCCTGTATCCGAAGGGCAAACGACCTCGCGCTGTACGAGTTGGTGATCCTCATGGCTGCGGCTATGGCGCCCTTCCTGCGGCAGGCCGGGCCCTGGGACCAAGCCGCTGATCTTCACCGGACCGCCGCCGAGGCAGCCCGGCACATCGGCGACCGGCGGTCGCTGGCCAACGCGTTGGCCGAGCTCGGAGTCGTACGTCGCTTCATGGCGGCCTACCCCGAGGCCATCGAGGCGCTGAACGAGGCAGTGGCGGAGTACGAGGCGGTCGGCGAGAAGCGAGGCAAGGCCGACGCTCTGAACCAGGTGGGCATCGTCTGGTACATGACCGCGGACAACGACGCCTCTGCCCGGGCGCAGACCGAGGCTCTCGCGCTCTACCGGGAGGTCGGAGACCGGCTCGGCCAGGCCAACGCACTCGCGGACCTCGGCATGGTGCGCCGGCAGACCAGCCGGTTCGACACAGCGGTGGCGGCACAGACCGAAGCGCTGTCGATCTACCGGGAGCTGGGCGACCGGTACGGGGAGGCCAACTCGCTGCGGGACCTTGGCGTCGTGCACTGTCTCCTGGGCGAGTATCAGCTGGCTGCGCAGCGCCACCGTGAGGCGTTCGCCATCTACCGGAATCTCGACGACCGGGTCCACCAGGCGTACGCCCTCAACGAGCTCGGAGTCGTACGGCGCCTCACCGGCGATCCCACCGGAGCGCGGGAGGCACACACCCGGGCACTGGAGTACTTCACCGAGCTCGGCGAACGGTTCGGCCACACGAACAGCGTTCGCTACCTCGGGGTACTGGACCGCATGGACGGGAACGTCGCCGAGGCGATCCGGTTACTGGAGGACGCCTTGGGCTCATACCGCGATTTCGGCAGCCGTGGTGGCGAAGCCGCCTCGCTGGGCGAACTGGGTGTGGCGCACGGGGTTGCTGGTGAGCGGGACAGTGCCGTCGAGTCGTTCCGGCGGAGTCTGGACATCCTCCGAGAGCTCGGCGACCGTTGCGGTGAAGCAGAGGTCCTGAACCATTGGGGGACACTGCTGGGCTCCTGCGGTGACTGGGCCGCCGCCCGCGCGCTCTTCGAGCAGGCGCTGCGGCTGGCCCGGGACATCCGCTGCCCGCTTGAGGAAGCACGAGCCCTGGAGGGGATCGGTCGTTGCGACTGGATGGCCGGCGAGCGGGCGCGAGCCGAGGGGGCGCTACGTGAAGCGCTGGACATATACCGGAGGTTGGGCGTGGACGGGGCGGCAGATGTCGTCGAGCGGCTGCTTGCATCTCGGGCCGATTAGCCAGGCACGTGGCCGGATCCGGTATGCCGCCGAGGGTAGCGGTGCTGTTACCTTGCGGGCTGGTCTGCCGCCCCACTGCTGTTGTACTGCCCCGAGGAGCGTCGAATGCCGTCACGCACGCCCGTTCCCGCACCGCACGCTCCGGCGCCCGTCGTTGCGGAGTCCATGAACGGTTCGGTCGTCCTGGACCGTGTCGCCGCCCGCGTACGGCAGCGACTGGCCGCTGAGCAGATGGCGTCAAACCACGCCGGCGAAGGTGGTCACCAGGCTTCGCTCATCTGGACGTGGCCTCTTTGAGCCGTTCCGCTCGATGACACCGCGCGCGGACGTCGCCCCTTTTCGGTCGTTCATCCTCAAGGTCGCCAATCGCTGCAACATCGATTGTGACTACTGCTACGTCTTCAACTCCGCGGACCAGGCGTGGCGGCACCTGCCCGCCCGGATGAGTGCGGACGTGGCCCGGGCCGCGGGACGGCGAATCGGTGAGCACGCAGCGGCACACGGCCAGCGGGGTGTACATGTCGTACTGCACGGTGGTGAGCCGTTGCTCGCCGGCCCCCGGCACATGGCAGACCTGCTCGGCGCCGTACGGGAGGGTGTTCCGGCCGGTGTGGCGGTACGTTTCGAACTGCAGACCAACGGGACGCTCCTCACGAATCCATGGCTGGACCTCTTCGCGCGGTACGAGGTCGTTGTGGGCGTCAGCCTCGACGGACCGCCTGCTGCGAATGATCGGCATCGGCTGACGCACGCCTCGCGATCGAGCGCCGCCTCGGCCGTACATGGCATTGAACTCCTGCGGTCCCGTCCGCACCTGTTCGCAGGGCTGCTCGCCGTCGTCGACCTGGCCAACGACCCGGTCGAGGTCCACGACTACCTGGCGTCGTTCGAGCCACCTGTGATCGACTTCGGCCTGCCGCACGGGACCCACGACGAACCGCCGCACCGCAACAACCCAGAGGTACCCGAGTACGGGCTGTGGATGAGTCGCGTCTACGACGCCTGGCTCGCTCGACCAGAGCAGCAGCACAGCGTGCGGATGCTGGAAGACATCGTGGCGCTGACCTCCGGGGTGCATGGCTCGGTGGAGTCCCTCGGCCTGGCCCCGCCGACGAGCATCGTGATCGAGTCGGACGGCACGATCGAGGGCGTGGACACCCTGCGGTCCGTCGAGGAAGGCGCCTCCTGGCTGGGACTCGACGTCTTCGGGAACTCCTTCGACGAGGTCCTTCATCATCCGAAGCTGCTGCACCGGCAATACGGGAAGGCCGCACTCGCCGAGCAGTGCCAGAGCTGCCCTCTGGTGGACGTGTGCGGCGGGGGCTACCTCCCGCACCGCTTCAGCACCGACCGCAACTACAAAAATCCCTCCGTCTACTGCGCGGATCTGGAGTACCTCATCCGGCATGTCCAGGACTCCCTGCGCCAGTACGGTTGGTCCCCGCACACGGCGACAGCCCCGTAGCCGCAAGCCGCGGCGTCACACCCGGACCACGCGTTGCAACAAGCGAGTGAAGTGATGGAAGAGCGACAGGAGATCTCGATGAGCGTGACGATCCGCCCTGCCGACAGGAGCGACATCGAGGCCCTGGCCGAACTGATCGAGGAAGTTGAGCGGTTCTACGGATCGGTCGAGATCCAGCCGCTCGAAGAGCGCCGCTCTCAGGTGGAGGAGGCGCTCTTCGGCTCCCCGCCGTTGGCGTCGGCGCTCTTGGTCGAGGACGAGACCGGTGATCTCGTCGGACTTGCCGCCTACTCGTTCCTCTGGCCTGCGGCCGGCTCCTCCCACTCCCTATTCCTGAAAGAGCTCTATGTCCGCAGTACCCTCCGCCGCCAGGGCGTCGGTGCCCGCCTCATGGGCGAGCTCCGCGCTCTGGCCGCCGCACGCCCCGGGTGCAGTCGGGTCGAGTGGATGACGGACCGCGACAACCCCGGCGCACGGGCCTTCTACAAGTCGTTGGGGTTCGCGGAGTTCGACGGGAAGATCGTCTACCGTGTGGACACCGGTACGACCTGAGGTGGCGGCTGGGCCGTGACGGAAATTTGCTGCGACCGCTGTAACCTCGTCATGGTCTGGTGGCCGCACCGCGCTGGGGCTGGATCCCTCGCCGCCGGCCGGGCTCCGGGATCAGTTGAGCAGCAGCTACCCGGCCACCGCGACGGAGGGAAACACCACGCGGCAGACGGTACGGCGATGCGAGGAGAGCCAGACGCCTTTCTCCCGAGAAAGCGTCACTGAGCTGCGTGATGACGACGTCGCCAGTCGCACCACCTTGCGAGCAAAGCCACTGGCACGCACCAGCGCAGCGCTCTCCCAAGAACTGAGCCGCAAAGCCGCCATCTGATCCGCTACGCTGTTCCTGGGCTGCCCTCGTAGCAGCCCAGGACCTTGCAGAGGCCAGCCGGACGCTCACGCAGAGTATTCGGCTACGTTTCGTGCAAGGCCCCGCCTTCGTGGGCCTTGCGGAAAACTCCGAAGCCGCAGCTCAAGAGCCTGCCTCCAGAACCCCCAGGAACGCTCTTCTTGGATTCCGGGAACTCGTAACTGTCTCTTCGCAGGTCAGCGGTCCAGCGCACCGAAGGTGCGCTGGACCGCTGACCTGCGAGTCTCACGATGCACACCGCTTCCTAATGCTGTTGTCAAGCGGCTGCCGTGACTGGCGGTGCCACTTCGTAGCACCGTCGGTCACGGATCAGAGCCCAGATGACGTTGACACGTCGGCGGGCGAGGGCGAGGACGGCCTGAACGTGCTTCTTCCCCTCGGCGCGTTTGCGGTCGTAGAACTTCCGCGAGTTCGGGTCGTAGCGGACGCTGACCAGCGCGGAGGTGTAGAAGACGCGCTGGAGTCGTCGGTGGTAGGAGATGGGCCGGTGAAGGTTGCCGCTGACCTTGCCCGAGTCTCGTGGTGCCGGGGCGACGCCGGCGAAGGCCGCCAGGGCGTCCGGCGAGTCGAACTCGTCCAGGTCGCCGCCGACGGCGGCGAGGAACTCGGCGCCGAGCACGGTGCCGATGCCGGGGACGCTCAGGATGATGCCGGCGAGTTCGTGCTCGCGAAACCGGCCCTCGATGAGCTTGTCCATCTCGGCGATCTGCTCGTTGAGGGCCATCACCTCCTCGGCCAGGGTGTGGACCAGCTTGGCGATGGTCTTCTCCCCGGGGACGGCGGTGTGCTGCCGCTCGGCGGCCTCGACCGCCGCCTCGGCCAGGGCTCTGGCGCCTCGGACCTTGCGGTTGGCCAGCCATTTCGTCAGCCGGATGACCCCGGCGCGGCGGATCGCGGCCGGGGCCTGCTAGCCCGTCAGCAGCCTGAGCGGGCCTGTGTTTGTCACGTCCAAGACCCGCTCCAGGGCCGGGAACATGGACAGCAGGGTGCCGCGCAGGCGGTTGACCGCGCGGGTGCGGTCCTCGACCAGATCGGCCCGGCGGCCGGTCAGCAGCTTCAGCTCGATGGCGGCCTCGTCGCCGGGACGGATGGGCCGCAAGTCCCGGCGCATCCTCGCCTGGTCGGCGATCACGTAGGCGTCGCGGGCGTCGGTCTTGCCCCAATACCGGGAAGTTTGCAGTCAGGGGCTGCTGTCAAGTGGTTCGGGAATGTTGATGTAGAGGGGCGGGGCTCCGCGTAGGACGGAAGTCGAC
>NZ_JBIVXV010000063.1:0-6826 GCF_044769385.1 Streptomyces sp. NPDC090445
ACCCCGCTCGCCCGCACCCGTGCCTCCCGACTCGCCGCCCTCGACCTCGCAGCATGACATCAATTAGGCAACAGGGTCATCGACGGCTTCTACAACCGCCGCCGACTACGCAAGCACAAGACCCTCGGCTATCTCACCCCAGCCGAGACCCGGCAGCGACACCAGCACGCCCTCGCGGCATAACGATCACGTGTCCGAGAACACGGGGAAACTTCAGTTGTCCCTTTACCCCTGCTACCAGGCGATCACGGCGTAGCCATTGGCTCCCTTCGTTCCCTTCGCTCCGGCTCCGGCCTTGCCGTTGATCCCGTCGGTCCCGTTCGCTCTGTCTCCATACATGGGACGGCCTCCATTGCCTCCCTTGCCGCCCCCGCCCGCGCCTCCGCCGCCGTGGCCGCCGATGTAGGCTCCGCCGTCGACACCGGCCCCGCCGTCGCCGCCCCGGCCGCCGTCGCCGCCCCGGCCCGCGCTGCCTCCGATTCCGAGGAAACCGTAGCTGCCGTAGCTGCCGTCGGTGCCGTCGCCGCCCGCCGTGCCGCTTCCACCGTTCTTCGAGGCGAGTCGGCTGGCGTCGATCCCTGCAGTGGACGTGCAGTTCGCGCCGGGCCCCAGATACCCACCGCCCCCCACGTCTTCTTTACGTACACGATGCGTCCTCCGTCGTCGCCGGGGCGGGGCCCACCCCGGGACACAACGACACCCCGCCCCTGCGGATGCGCCCGTTCACCCCGACAGCCGACGGGGACCTGACCTGGTCGGGGGAACGATCCGCCCGCGACCTACACGGACTGCGCGCCGCCGAGGCCCCAGGCCGCAAGCGGCGTCCCGCCGTCGCGGCCAGAAGACCTCCGCAGAGGCTGTGAGCTTCGAAGGTCAGGGCCGAAGGCCCGACAGCTCATGGCGAAGCCTCCTTGCACTGGCGCTGACCAGACATGATCGTTCTCACCGGGATTCCTGTATCCCAACTGCTTACGCCCGGGCTCGTGACCGCCTCTGGGCAGGCTGCCGGCCTGCCGGTTCCCGGCGTGCTTCTGCTGCTTTGGGCCTTGCCCGGCTCGGTGGCCTGAGGGCGATGGGAACCTTGCCGAGGCGTCGTCCCGGTCGGGATCGATCACACCGGGCGGCTTCCCGATCGTTCCCGGTATTCTCCAGTCGCCCAGGGGAGCTCGCCGCAGGGTGTGCGTCCTCAGCGCAGCGGCAGGAAGCGTCGGAATATGGGCACGGACACGGCGGCCACGGCCACGTGCATGACCATGAGCGCGGTGACGGCGCCCCAGGAGGTGCCCGGCTCGGAGTGGTTTAGGCCGACGATTACGTCCGGTACGAGTGAGACGGTGACCGCTAGGGGCACGAGTCTGTGGAGCACCCGGGAGGGATCCGCGGCGCGCCAGCGGACGACCTGCCAGGCGAGTGCTCCGGCCAGGACGCCGATGACCGTCGCCGCGGCGTAGGAGCCCGGTGTGAGCGGCGGGAACTGCTGCGAGGCTCCAGCGGCGTGGGCGATCGCGGCTATCACGGCGTTGACGAGCACGGACGCGGTCGCGGCGAGGACCACGGCTGCCGCGAGTCTGGCTGCCATGCGGTCATTCGGTGCGGTCGCGGACGGAGCGTGAGCGTCCATGGGGACTCCAGGGGTGTGATGGGGTGATGGGTGGCCACGCCTGCGAAGTGGCCGAGGGGGTCGGTTGGCTCGCAGGGCCAATCGGCTCCGTTTCTACTTCCAGTGGCCGGCCTGCTCGACGTAGGCCTGGCCGGCGACTGGTTTGCCCTGGTAGGTGCCCGTCGCGGTGGAGGCGGACGCGTTGACGCTGCACTGCGTTGAGTGCTTGCGCGCCGTGACGTCGGTGATGCCCAGCGGTGCGGTGCCCCGCCTCGTGAGAGTGACGTCGTAGCCGTACTCGTGCCCTTGGGAGTAGAGGTGGCCCACGGTGTACCACCGCTCGTTTGAGCGCTGAGATGCGCTGCCTGGTCGGCTGGCAGGTGCGGGCTGCGGGACGGCGGCGCCACCGTGGTCGTTTACGGCCGAGCTGACCGGAGAGCCCGCCGGTCACCTCGGGTGTCACCTTGCACTCCTCACCCTACGCAACAGTGGTACTTTTTTTGACGCGTGTCGCATAACGTGACGCTAGGAAAGGGATTCAATTCGGGCAACGTCACATTTAGTCGGATGGTAGTTAGTGGACGAAATTACAGTGATGTCAAGCAAGCGGCCTCGCGACCGAAGGGTCCGGCGTACTCGGCGCCTGCTGCAGCAGGCGCTCCTTGAGCTGCTCGACGAAGAGCCACTCTCAAAGCTCACCATCAGCCAGATCGCAGCCCGCGCCGACGTGTCGCGGCAGGCGTTCTACCTGCACTTCAACTCGAAGGAGGAACTGCTGCTCAGCCACGTCGACGACGTCTTCGACGAAGTCCGCGCCGCGGCGCTGCCCTCACCCAACCGGCGCGTCGGCGTCCAGGAACTGCTCGCCACGACCTTCAGCGAGTGGGCCACGCATTCCGACTCACTCGCGCTCGCATTGCAGATCGAGGACAAGGACCACGTCATCGAACGCATCAGGCTCCACATCAGCGACCTTATGCAGGCATTCGATCGGTACGGCCGGGAGGACACCAGCGCGTCACCAACGCACGAGTACCGCGAGTACGTGGCGGACTTCCTCGCCGGGGGCGTGTACATGCTGCTGCGCTCCTGGAGCCGCGACGGTCTCACCGTCCCCGCCGCGCAGATGGCAGAACTCGTCTACAGCTTCCTGCCAGTACGACACCAGGCCGCTCAACCGGGTCACAGCCAGGCGGCTTCCCCGGTCGGACGACCCCGGCGATGACACTCCCGCGCTCGGCGGAACGGACACTGTCCGCACTGGCCGTGGAGGCGCAGGCCGAGGACATCCAGGTGGGTCGTTCCCAAGTCCGGAGATTCTCCTGGCGGAGGAGGTGCGCCGGCGGCGCACCCTTTTCCTGGACCCGCTCGACGGAACCCGGACCTCGTCCTACAAGGACGCGGATCATCGGCCTGTACACCGACCCTCAACCCGGCGCCACGGTTGTCTGCGCCGACGAGCTCGGCTGATGTTCCTGTGAACGTTCGCGATATTCCCCGGCCTCGTGTTCACGTGTTCACGTAATGGGCCAGGTCCTGGTTTGGTCGAACTCTAAGAGCTCGTAGCACGATCTTGTTGAAGCGTCCTGGTCGGCCGGGCAGACGCCGTCCTCCTCGCAGATGGCGAAGCACCTGCCTCCGAGTACCAAGAGCTCGTAGCTTCGCCCACTCCGCGGTACGCAGTGCCTGCAGGTTCTCCGGCAGCAGGTCCTTGATGCCGGTGCCGATCTTGCTGAAGGTCTCGAGGAGCCCGGAGGTCAGCAGGAGGCGGTTCCGCTCACCGATCTCAGCCAGCATGGTCCGCCACGGGGCCGCGTCGAACAGACCTGGCAAACGGAGCGGCACTGGTTGCAGCTGGACGAGGCTTGCCCGGAGGTGGTCGGAGAGCAGCGGCAGGGCCAGCGACGGGCCGAGGGCCTTGGTCGCTGCGGCGGCGAAGGCGCGGTTCCGCTCTGCCTGGCTTCGGGTGATGCTGTCCAGGACGCTCTTGGGCAGCTCGAACGGGAGCGGCGCGGGCTTCGGCAGCGCGGCGATGCTCCTCTGGAAGCTGGCGACCGTCCCGGGCATGCTGCCCAAGTCGACCAGCCGGCGGATCGCGTCCTGCGCGCTGGCCAAGCCCTGGACCGCGCCCAGGCTGCGCTCCAGCTGCGGAAGAACGCTCACGGTGCCGGCTGCCTCAGCGACCAGGCGCCCCAGGTTCTTCTGCGGCCCCAGTGACGCGCTCAACTCGGCGATCTGGGCACGGAAGTTCGCGAGCGGGTCGAAGTTGCGGAAGATGTCTGCCACCAGCACGTTCACCGCGACATTCTGGACGGGCCCTTGCTCTGCCGCCGTCGCGTCCGACCGATCACGCGTGCTGGCCGGCTCGCTCACCTCATTCATGTGCTCAGGATGACGTGCCGCACCGACACTCGGCTTCCAGTTTTCGCCGCCGACCCCGGCGTCGGCTCGGCATCAAGGGCTCGTTCGAGTGAATGAACCCTGCTGGCGAACCGGCACCAGGGGCGGGTCGTCGGGGAGGACATGGAGCAGATCGACGAGCAGCACATCGCAGAACCAGGTCTGGTGGTGCTGGACATCACCGGCTCGGACGAGGACACCGTCACGACGGCGATGAAGTGCCTGGAGCAGGTGTGGGCTACATCCGGCATCGCCCCGATCCGCCGCACTCCAGGCGAACCCGGCGTACGCGCCCGGGTCTATGCGGACGTCCTCCGTCCGGGCGCCGAGCCGCTGTAGCGAGGTCCCCGGCGGGGCATGCGAGAGGCGCCCCGACCAGGGCCGGCTGCGGAGTGCCCCCACGCGGCACAGGGCTGTGGGCTTCTGCCCTATCGCCACGGGGCCCGGCTTGCGGGCTGGCTGCTGAGCTTCAGGGGCCAGGTGCGTGAGCAGGATGCGCTGGGTAACCCACCCGTCGACCCGCTCGAAGTGCTGGGCCACGGCGCGGTTGGATCCGAACTCGGCGACGAGGGACTGGACCGCGTACGCCTCTTCGATGGCGTTGAAGTTTTGCCGGTCGAAGTTCTCGGAGACCACGGCCTCCATGAAGGACTTGCGGTCCGTGGCCAAGCCGTCGTCGACCACGCAGTTCAGGGTGGGGTTGCCGGCGGCGGTGGCGCCACGGTATCGACGCTCGCCCGCGACCAGGACGTAGTCGACGTCCCCGATCTGCTTCGCGTGGTCGGGCCACAGCTTCAGGTAGGCGCTGCGGCTGACGGCGGGGCATGCCTGGATCTGGCGGCGTCGCAGGCTCTTGCCGAGGTCGATGAGCTCGGCTTCGGTGCCTGGCTTTGTTCACGGGTTGTGGTTCTGGCTCAGGTTGTGTGATCCGTGCACTGTGAGTGACGGCTGAACTCCCTGTGGCGCCTCGGGAAGTTGCCTCAAAACGAGCAGGGGCAGGAGTGGGTGGGCAGACAGTTCGGGGCTGTGAATGAGATCTTGCTCCGGCTGGAGGAGTTGTTGATCCCGTCGATCGCGGACGTCGCGGTGCTGTCAGTCGACGGGTTCTGGCTCACTTTCCGTGGAACATGCACGCTCAGTGACGGTGATCGAGCGAGCGAGCCCTGGGGAGGTTGCCCGGAATTGAGCCGTACCGGGCGCGGTATGGCTGACAGTTCGGCCCGTGGAAGAAGTGGGCCTCCGGCTGGAGGAGTTGCTGTTCCCGTCGATCGCCGATGTGGCGGTGCTGTCGGTCGACGTGAACGACGAGGCGGTGCACATAGAGGCCCGAAGTACGGTGGTTGGGGCCGTCTGCCCCGGATGCGGAAGCTGGTCAAGGCGGATTCACAGCTCCTACCTGCGCTTTCCCGCTGATGTGCCCAGCGGAGGCAGGCGGGTCGCGCTCTGTTTACGCGTCCGCAGGTTCCTCTGCCCGGTCATCGCGTGCGGACGGCGGACCTTCGCTGAACAGCTGTCAGGGTTGACCCGTCGTTACGGCAGGCGGACCGAACGGCTGCGGTCGACGTTGGCCGCGGTCGGCCTCGCGCTCGCCGGCCGGGCCGGTGCCCGGCTTGCCAGAGTCTTCGGAGTGCCCGTCAGCCGAAGCACGGTGCTACGGTTGGTCGAGGCATTGCCCGATCCTCAGGTTCCAGACCCACGGGTGGTCGGGGTCGACGAGTACGCGACCCGCAAGGGTCGCAACTACGGGACGATCCTCGTCGACGTTGAAAGCCGGCGGCCGGTGGACCTGCTGCCTGACCGGGAGGCATCCATCCTTGCCGCTTGGCTCGCGCAACGGCCAGGGATCGAGGTGGTCTGCCGCGATCGCGCACCGTTCTTCGCCGAAGGCGCTACAGCCGGGGCACCCCAGGCGGTGCAGGTGGCGGACAGGTGGCATCTCTGGCACAACCTGAGCGAGGCCGCCGAGAAGTGCGTCGCCGACCACCGGGGCTGCCTGCGGGTTCTGGCACCCGATCCTGCCGAGCCAGCCCCCGAGCCCGACAAGGTCCAAGACCCGACCGGCTCGCCCTGGCCTACCGGCCACCGCTTCGCAGACCGCACCCGCGCCAAGCACGCGACCGTCCACGAACTCCTGGCCGCCGGGCTCAGCCGGAGGGCGATCGGCCGCCAGCTCCACATGACATCCCGCACCGTGAAGCTCTTCGCCGACGCAGCCACCCCGGAGGACCTCTTCCGCGGGCAGTGGCAGGGGCGGCCGTCCAAGCTCGACGCGTTCAAGCCCTACCTGGATGACCGCTGGAACCAGGGCTGTACGAAGGCCTGGACGGTGTGGGAGGAGATCGTGCCGCTCGGCTATCAGGGCAGCTACCAGCGCGTTCGCGCCTATTTCCGGGAGAAGCGGCTCTCTCCCAACCCCGTCACAGCTCGGCCACCGTTACCCCGCGTCGTCGCCGGATGGATCCTCCGCCGGCCCGAGTCCCTGACAGAGACCGACCACCTTCGACTCAAGGCGGTCCTGGTCCACTGCCCCGAACTCGACGCCCTCACCGGTCACGTCCGGTCCTTTGCCCAGATGCTCACCGAGCGCCAGGGAGAACGACTTCCCGAGTGGCTCGACGCCGTCCGCCAGGATGACCTTCCCAGCCTTCACACCCTCGCCGCAGGCATCGACCGCGACCGCGACGCCGTGATCGCTGGTCTGACTCTCCCCTGGAACTCAGGCGTGGTCGAAGGACACGTCAACCGGATCAAGATGCTGTCGAGTAGCCGGGGGCATCACAGCCCCCGGCTCTCACGGAACCGTACGTAACAATCTCTCGTTATACG
>NZ_JBIVXV010000064.1:0-5066 GCF_044769385.1 Streptomyces sp. NPDC090445
GAGTGCTTGTAGGCAACAACACAGCGAGGACGCAGTGGTCAGTCGGTCATATTCCGACCGTGGCTGACCCGCTCACCTGATGTTGCACCGGATTACCGGTAAACATTCATGGAGAGTTTGATCCTGGCTCAGGACGAACGCTGGCGGCGTGCTTAACACATGCAAGTCGAACGATGAAGCCCTTCGGGGTGGATTAGTGGCGAACGGGTGAGTAACACGTGGGCAATCTGCCCTTCACTCTGGGACAAGCCCTGGAAACGGGGTCTAATACCGGATACGACTGCGGGAGGCATCTCCTGTGGTGGAAAGCTCCGGCGGTGAAGGATGAGCCCGCGGCCTATCAGCTTGTTGGTGGGGTAATGGCCTACCAAGGCGACGACGGGTAGCCGGCCTGAGAGGGCGACCGGCCACACTGGGACTGAGACACGGCCCAGACTCCTACGGGAGGCAGCAGTGGGGAATATTGCACAATGGGCGAAAGCCTGATGCAGCGACGCCGCGTGAGGGATGACGGCCTTCGGGTTGTAAACCTCTTTCAGCAGGGAAGAAGCGAAAGTGACGGTACCTGCAGAAGAAGCGCCGGCTAACTACGTGCCAGCAGCCGCGGTAATACGTAGGGCGCAAGCGTTGTCCGGAATTATTGGGCGTAAAGAGCTCGTAGGCGGCTAGTCACGTCGGATGTGAAAGCCCGAGGCTTAACCTCGGGTCTGCATTCGATACGGGCTGGCTAGAGTGTGGTAGGGGAGATCGGAATTCCTGGTGTAGCGGTGAAATGCGCAGATATCAGGAGGAACACCGGTGGCGAAGGCGGATCTCTGGGCCATTACTGACGCTGAGGAGCGAAAGCGTGGGGAGCGAACAGGATTAGATACCCTGGTAGTCCACGCCGTAAACGTTGGGAACTAGGTGTTGGCGACATTCCACGTCGTCGGTGCCGCAGCTAACGCATTAAGTTCCCCGCCTGGGGAGTACGGCCGCAAGGCTAAAACTCAAAGGAATTGACGGGGGCCCGCACAAGCGGCGGAGCATGTGGCTTAATTCGACGCAACGCGAAGAACCTTACCAAGGCTTGACATATACCGGAAAGCATTAGAGATAGTGCCCCCCTTGTGGTCGGTATACAGGTGGTGCATGGCTGTCGTCAGCTCGTGTCGTGAGATGTTGGGTTAAGTCCCGCAACGAGCGCAACCCTTGTCCTGTGTTGCCAGCATGCCCTTCGGGGTGATGGGGACTCACAGGAGACCGCCGGGGTCAACTCGGAGGAAGGTGGGGACGACGTCAAGTCATCATGCCCCTTATGTCTTGGGCTGCACACGTGCTACAATGGCCGGTACAATGAGCTGCGATACCGTGAGGTGGAGCGAATCTCAAAAAGCCGGTCTCAGTTCGGATTGGGGTCTGCAACTCGACCCCATGAAGTCGGAGTCGCTAGTAATCGCAGATCAGCATTGCTGCGGTGAATACGTTCCCGGGCCTTGTACACACCGCCCGTCACGTCACGAAAGTCGGTAACACCCGAAGCCGGTGGCCCAACCCTTGTGGAGGGAGCTGTCGAAGGTGGGACTGGCGATTGGGACGAAGTCGTAACAAGGTAGCCGTACCGGAAGGTGCGGCTGGATCACCTCCTTTCTAAGGAGCACAGTACCGATTGCAGACAAACGTTCTGCACGGTCAGCTCATGGGTGGAACGTTGATTAGTTGGCGCGAGTGACTTGAAGGTCTCCCAGTACTGCCCTCGGGCGTGGAACGGAGTTCACGGAGAGCGCTTGCGCTTGGCACGTTGTTGGGTCCTGAAGGCACGGCCGTTGGTCAGTCTTCAGTGCCGGCCCCAGTGAACTCGCCAGCTTGTCTGGTGGGGTGGTGGGTGGCTGGTCGTTGTTTGAGAACTACACAGTGGACGCGAGCATCTGTGGCCAAGTTTTTAAGGGCGCACGGTGGATGCCTTGGCACCAGGAACCGATGAAGGACGTGAGAGGCCGCGATAGGCCCCGGGGAGCTGCCAACTGAGCTTTGATCCGGGGGTGTCCGAATGGGGAAACCCGGCAGTCGTCATGGGCTGTCACCCACTGCTGAACACATAGGCAGTGTGGAGGGAACGAGGGGAAGTGAAACATCTCAGTACCCTCAGGAAGAGAAAACAACCGTGATTCCGGGAGTAGTGGCGAGCGAAACCGGATGAGGCCAAACCGTATGCGTGTGATACCCGGCAGGGGTTGCGCATGCGGGGTTGTGGGAGTGAGCTTTCGCAGTCTGCCGGCTGTGAGGCGAGTCAGAAACCGTATGGATAGGCGAAGGACATGCGAAAGGTCCGGCGTAGAGGGTAAGACCCCCGTAGCTGAAATCTGTACGGCTTGCTTGCTCATTTCCCAAGTAGCACGGGGCCCGAGAAATCCCGTGTGAATCTGGCGGGACCACCCGCTAAGCCTAAATATTCCCTGGTGACCGATAGCGGATAGTACCGTGAGGGAATGGTGAAAAGTACCGCGGGAGCGGAGTGAAATAGTACCTGAAACCGTGTGCCTACAAGCCGTGGGAGCGTCGAGATCTTCGGATCTTCGTGACTGCGTGCCTTTTGAAGAATGAGCCTGCGAGTTAGCGGTGTGTAGCGAGGTTAACCCGTGTGGGGAAGCCGTAGCGAAAGCGAGTCCGAATAGGGCGATTGAGTTGCACGCTCTAGACCCGAAGCGGAGTGATCTAGCCATGGGCAGGTTGAAGCGGAGGTAAGACTTCGTGGAGGACCGAACCCACCAGGGTTGAAAACCTGGGGGATGACCTGTGGTTAGGGGTGAAAGGCCAATCAAACTCCGTGATAGCTGGTTCTCCCCGAAATGCATTTAGGTGCAGCGTCGTGTGTTTCTTGCCGGAGGTAGAGCACTGGATAGGCGATGGGCCCTACCGGGTTACTGACCTTAGCCAAACTCCGAATGCCGGTAAGTGAGAGCACGGCAGTGAGACTGTGGGGGATAAGCTCCATGGTCGAGAGGGAAACAGCCCAGAGCATCGACTAAGGCCCCTAAGCGTACGCTAAGTGGGAAAGGATGTGGAGTCGCAGAGACAACCAGGAGGTTGGCTTAGAAGCAGCCACCCTTGAAAGAGTGCGTAATAGCTCACTGGTCAAGTGATTCCGCGCCGACAATGTAGCGGGGCTCAAGCGTACCGCCGAAGTCGTGTCATTGCAGCAATAGGGCCAACGCCTGCTGTGATGGGTAGGGGAGCGTCGTGTGCCGGGTGAAGCAGCACCGGAAGGTAGTTGTGGACGGTTCACGAGTGAGAATGCAGGCATGAGTAGCGATACAAGAGTGAGAAACTCTTGCGCCGATTGACTAAGGGTTCCTGGGTCAAGCTGATCTGCCCAGGGTAAGTCGGGACCTAAGGCGAGGCCGACAGGCGTAGTCGATGGACAACCGGTTGATATTCCGGTACCCGCTTTGAAACGCCCAATATCGAGGCGAGCGATGCTAAGTCCGTGAAGCCGTCCTGGATCCTTCGGGTGAAGGGGAGTGGTGGAGCCGACGGACCAGACTTGTAGTAGGTAAGCGATGGGGTGACGCAGGAAGGTAGTCCAGCCCGGGCGGTGGTTGTCCCGGGGTAAGGGTGTAGGCCGAGGGGTAGGCAAATCCGTCCCTCATGAAGGTTGAGACCTGATGCCGAGCCGATTGTGGCGAAGTGGATGATCCTATGCTGTCGAGAAAAGCCTCTAGCGAGTTTCATGGCGGCCCGTACCCTAAACCGACTCAGGTGGTCAGGTAGAGAATACCGAGGCGTTCGGGTGAACTATGGTTAAGGAACTCGGCAAAATGCCCCCGTAACTTCGGGAGAAGGGGGGCCACGCCTGGTGATGAGTCTTGCACTCTGAGCTGGGGGTGGCCGCAGAGACCAGCGAGAAGCGACTGTTTACTAAAAACACAGGTCCGTGCGAAGCCGTAAGGCGATGTATACGGACTGACGCCTGCCCGGTGCTGGAACGTTAAGGGGACCGGTTAGCTCCATTTCGGTGGGGCGAAGCTGAGAACTTAAGCGCCAGTAAACGGCGGTGGTAACTATAACCATCCTAAGGTAGCGAAATTCCTTGTCGGGTAAGTTCCGACCTGCACGAATGGCGTAACGACTTCTCGACTGTCTCAACCATAGGCCCGGTGAAATTGCACTACGAGTAAAGATGCTCGTTTCGCGCAGCAGGACGGAAAGACCCCGGGACCTTTACTACAGTTTGATATTGGTGTTCGGTTCGGCTTGTGTAGGATAGGTGGGAGACTTTGAAGCAGCCACGCCAGTGGTTGTGGAGTCGCCGTTGAAATACCACTCTGGTCGTGCTGGATGTCTAACCTCGGTCCGTGATCCGGATCAGGGACAGTGTCTGATGGGTAGTTTAACTGGGGCGGTTGCCTCCCAAAGGGTAACGGAGGCGCCCAAAGGTTCCCTCAGCCTGGTTGGCAATCAGGTGTTGAGTGTAAGTGCACAAGGGAGCTTGACTGTGAGACCGACGGGTCGAGCAGGGACGAAAGTCGGGACTAGTGATCCGGCGGTGGCTTGTGGAAGCGCCGTCGCTCAACGGATAAAAGGTACCCCGGGGATAACAGGCTGATCTTCCCCAAGAGTCCATATCGACGGGATGGTTTGGCACCTCGATGTCGGCTCGTCGCATCCTGGGGCTGGAGTCGGTCCCAAGGGTTGGGCTGTTCGCCCATTAAAGCGGTACGCGAGCTGGGTTTAGAACGTCGTGAGACAGTTCGGTCCCTATCCGCTGTGCGCGTAGGAATATTGAGAAGGGCTGTCCCTAGTACGAGAGGACCGGGACGGACGAACCTCTGGTGTGCCAGTTGTCCTGCCAAGGGCATGGCTGGTTGGCTACGTTCGGGAGGGATAACCGCTGAAAGCATCTAAGCGGGAAGCCTGCTTCAAGATGAGTATTCCCACCTCCTTGAGAGGGTAAGGCTCCCAGTAGACGACTGGGTTGATAGGCCAGATGTGGAAGCCCGGTAACGGGTGGAGCTGACTGGTACTAATAGGCCGAGGGCTTGTCCTCAGTTGCTCGCGTCCACTGTGTTAGTTCTGAAGCAACGAAC
>NZ_JBIVXV010000065.1:0-4695 GCF_044769385.1 Streptomyces sp. NPDC090445
CGGCACCTGGAGCGGAGACACCACCTCCTACACCACCAAGCCGGCCGTGGGCACCACCCCGCTGGGCAGCTTCGCCGCCATCCCGGACGGCTCGGGCCTGCACAGCGCCCCGCTGGACACCGCCGCGGTCTCGGCGCTGCTGGGCGGCAGCCACGGCCTCGCGCTGACCGGCAAGGGCACGGACCCGCTGTGGCTGTGGTCCAAGGAGGCGACCGCCGCGGACGCCGCTCCGCAGCTGATCCTCACCTTCGGCCCGAAGTAACCGGAGGAGAAGCTCAACCCGGCCGCCCGGCTTCGGCTTCGGCTTCGGCTTCGGCCAGGGATTCCCCGACGGTCCGCTCGCGCGGGTCCTGGAGCGAGGCGTACAGCTCCAGGGCCCGCCGGAATGCCCTCCGGGCCTGCGGGGCACGGCCCCGGGCCCGGAGGCAGATGCCCAGCTGGTGCAGGGCGTGCGCGGTTCCGGCGCGCATGCCCGTGCGTTCGTGGAGGCCGATGGCCGTCCCGTAGCACGCCTCGGCCCGGCGGTGGTCCCCCCTGTCCCGGTGTGCGGTGGCGATCAGCGTCCAGGTCGAGGCCTGGAACCACAGCGAGCCGTGCGCACGGTGGAGTTGCTCCGCCCGCTCCAGAGGGGCGACGGCCTGTCCGGGCCGGCCGAGCGCGAGCAGTACCTCGCCGAGGCCGGTCAGGGCCACGCCCGTTCCCCAGGTGTCGCCCGCGCCCGCGGAGAGCTCCACCGCACGGGCGATACGGGCGTCGGCTTCCGCGTCACGCCGTTGCCGTACGCAGGACATCGCGTACGCGACCAGCGCCGTGATCTCCCCGACCGCGTCGCCCGCCGCCGCGAACCGCTCGACGGCCCGCCTGTAGTGCCCGTCGGCCCGCACGTGGTCCCGCAGCCCGGCCCGGGCGGCGGCGAGCACGCTTTCGGCGCAGGCCACCGCGCGCGGCCCGTCGCCTTCCGCGGCCTTCCGGGCCACGGTTCCGACGCTGAGCAGGTCACCGTGGTGGTGGCGCAGGTAGAGGAAGGGCCACAGGGCGTACGGCAACTGCCACGCCACCGGGTTCCCGGCCGTGTGTGCGGCCTCGACGCACGCCTTCAGGTTCGCCCTCTCGGCCTCGCACCACTCCAGCGCCTCCGTCAGCGAGGCGAACCGCAGCGGCACGCACCCGTCGGGTGCGGCCGCGGTGTCCACGCGGTGGCGTGCCCGGCCCAGCAGTACGTCCGCCACCGATTCGGCCGAGTGCGCGTACCAGGCGAGGACCCGGACGGTGCCGGCCTCCAGCTCTTCCCGGGGTTCGTCCGCCCGGGCGCATTCGCGGGCGTAGTCGCGTACCAGGTCGTGCATCCGGAAGCGGCCGGGCCGCACCTCCATCACGAGGTTCGCGGCGCGCAGTTCGCCGAGGAGCCGACCGGCCGCCGCGGCCGGCTCCCCCACGACGGCGGCCGCGGCCGCCACGCCCGTCTCGGCGCCCGGGTGCAGGGCGAGCAGCCGGAACGCCCGCGCCTGGTCGGCGGGGAGCGCCCGGTAGGACCAGGCGAAGACCGACCGCACCGCGGTGCTGTTCTCTCCCGGCACCGTCAGGAGGTCCAGCCGCGCCCCTGCGGTGTCCGGTTGCCCGGCCAGGGCGGCGGTGAACGGGTCACCCCACTCGATGACGTGCTCGGCGGCGATCATCATGGCGAGGGGCAGGCATCCGCAGTACCGCGCGATGGCCGACAGCCCGGCGTCCGTGTCGTCCCGTTCACCTGTTTCATCCGTTGCGTCCGGGACGGCAGCGGTCGCCCCGGCCCGCGGTGCGGCCGCCGCCCGGGCCCCCGGCACGGTCCGCCGGCCGAGCGCACTCCGCAGGAACCCCACGGCCTCGTCGACCGGCAGCGGCTCCAGGCCGACCCGCAGGGCGCCGTGCCGTACGCTCAGGGCGGTCAACCGCCGTCGGCTGGTGACGATGGCCAGGCTGTCGCCGACGGCCGGCAGCAGCGGTGCCACCTGGGCGGCGCCCGCGGCGTCGTCGAGCACCACGATCACCCGGCGCTGCGCGAGCATGCTGCGGACCAGGGCCATCCGCTCGGCGGGCTCCACCGGGACGGTCTGCGGCGGCCGCCCCAGGGCGTGGAGCAGCCCGGACGCCACCTCCTCCGGCGCCGCCCGGTTCCCGGACGGACCGTGTGCGCCCAGATCTGCGAAGAGCGTCCCGTCCGGCCGTGACGGGGCCAGGCCTGTGGCGAGCGCGACGGCGAACGTCGTCTTGCCGACGCCCCCCATCCCGTCGACCGCTATCACGGCGGGCCCGCCGTGCCCGTCGAGGAAGGCCCGGGCCCGGCCGATCTCCGCCTCCCGGCCCCACATCCGCCCCACGGCGGGCAACTGGGCGGGGACCGGGTTCCCGGTGCGGGGCTCGTCCGGTACGGGTGGGGCCGCCGCGTCGTCGGATTGCTCGGACAGGAGCCGGTCGTGGACGAGCCGGGCCAGTTCGTCGCCCGAGCCCATGGCCCGGTCGCAGCGCTCGGCGAGTTCGAGGGTGAGGGGGCGCAGGCCGTTCTCGACCCGGCTCAGGTAGCTCTTGCTGTAGTGGACCTGCCCGGACAGCCGGGCCAGCGACCAGCCGCGCCGGACGCGCAGTGCACGGAGATGCTCGCCGGTCAACGCCTTGCGACCCCCGTGCGTCGCGGCCTTCGGCTCAGACGCGCCATTCGCTTTCCCTTTTCCTTCCGAACCGCTGCCGGTCGTTGCCAAGGACGGTTGGCAACGACCGGCAACGCTCCACGAGGTCTCCTGGTGCGTCAACGGCCGTACGGTCGTCGTGTGCCGGATCAGGACACGGGGGGCCTGTCCGGCACACCCCCCTTGCCACCCTTCGGAACGGCCTCATTCAGTCACAGGAGCGATCATGACGTTAGCCATCCTCCGCCGCTCGGCGCTCGCCGCCACCGCCCTCGCGCTGGCCGGTGCCGCACTGACCGCCGGTACGGCCTCCGCCGCCCCGGCGCCGACCGCGTCGGGCTACTGCCACGTGTCGGGGCTCGGCGGCGACTACATCTGCGAGTACGGGGAGTCCTGGCACACCTACCCCAACGGGCAGCGGCAGGTGTTCATCGTCGGCACGGACTTCGCGGTCTGGACCCGCTACAGCCACGCCAACGGCAACTGGAGCGACTGGCAGTCGATGGGCGGCAGGGCCGCCAGCGGGGTGCGGGTCGAGGGGAACAACACCTGGAACCCGACCATCTCCCACGTCGGCACGGACGGCGACCGCTGGTACCGCCACCGCCTGGTCAGCGGCTCCTGGACCAACTGGCAGAAGTGAGCGCGGCCGGTCCCGCTCGGCGGCCCCTACGGCAGCGTCCGTAGGGGCCCGCCCCCGTGTGCGGTGCCCGTCGTCCCGGCTCCCCGCCGGGGCGTTCCGCCGGGCACGGGCATGCGTGCGTATCCGGCCGGACACGGCGCGACGACAATGTCCGAAGATCAACTGCGCGGCGCGGCAGCCCGCAGCCGGCTCCCTCACCTGTTCGAGGTGCGTTGTCGTGCGAACGCGTGACTGCGATTGCGCCGCACCTTCGCGTGTACAGGCTGGAAGGCAGCGCATCCGACGACGTACGGCGAGGAGCGATGATCGTATCGGTGATGTCCATGCCGGACGGCGTCATGACGCGTATCCGGCCGGCCGAGGTGCGCGAGCGCCTCGCGACATCCCCGTTCCTCCTCGTGGACGTGGAACTGCCCGAGGAGACCGCGCCCGACGAGCAGCCGCTCGTACACCTGTTGGGCCTGGACGCTGCGAAGCTGGGATGGCTCGGCCGGGAGGGGGAGGCCGCGCGGGCCGAGTTCCTCGGGGACAGCGCCGCGTTCGTCCTGCCCGCGGTCGAGGAGGGCCGGATCGTCCACGTCCACGCCGTGGTGACCGAGACGTACCTGGTGACGGCGCACCGGGGCGCGGTCGGACTGCTGGCGAGCCTCACCGCACGGTTCCCGCACGAACGTCCCCCGGACGCGGTGGGCATGCTGTTCCTCCTGCTGGACGAGGGTCTGGAGACCTACCGCCGGTCTGCGATCCAGGCCCTGCTGGACGTGGAGGACCTGGAGGACGAGATGTTCCGCCGAAGGCAGCCCGAGCAGCTCTACCGGCTGGCGCGGATGCGGCGGACCGCGGCCCTCCTGCACCACACGCTCCTTCCCTACCACCAAGTGACGGAAGAGGCGTTCACTCGCCGCATGATGAGCGGCAGCTTCCCCGAGGCGCGCCAGCGGCTCGCGCATGAGTTCCAGCGCAGTGCGAACCTGACGCTCACCGCCATCGAGTCGCTCCAGGAGGCGGCCCGCCGTGCCTTCGCCAGCTACGCCTCCCTGGTGTCGGGCGACCAGAACGGCGTGATCAACCGCCTGGCGATCGTGTCGACGATCTTCCTGCCGCTGACCTTCGTGACGGGGTTCTTCGGCATGAACTTCGAATACCTGACGAACGAGCTGAAGAGCAGGGCGATCTTCTGGCTGCTCGCCGTGGGGCTGCAAGTGGTCTTCCTGGCCGCCGCGCTCCTCGTACTGCACCGCACCGGCCTGTGGCGCAGGCTGCAGGACGAGGAAGGCCGCCTCGACGACACCTAGTTGTATTGCCCAGTGAGGTTGGGGACGCGGCTGGCGGGTGGTTTGCCTGCGAGCGCGGTGTGTCCGCGGTGGTGATTGTAGGTGTGCAGCCATT
>NZ_JBIVXV010000066.1:0-4488 GCF_044769385.1 Streptomyces sp. NPDC090445
ACGCTGTTGAGTTCTCAAGGAACGGACGCTTCCTTTGTACTCACCCTCTCGGGCTTTCCTCCGGGCTTTCGTTCTTCGTTTCCGACTCTATCAGACTCTTTCGTGTCCGATTCCCGGTCGAAGCGGGTTTCGCTTTCCAGGGCCTCGCTTTCGCGTTTCCCTTTCCGGCGAGACCGACTCTATCAGAAGTTTTCCACCGGATTTCCCGGCTTCGGATTCCTGAGGAAGGAGTCGACTGCGCACCCGAGGAATCAGATTCACCGGGTGTCAGGATCTTGCTTGTGGGTTGTCGCCGAACTCTTCCGTTCCAGGCAACCGCTACATACTACAACCTGCCCCGACGGGTGTCAAAGGTCCCTGCTCCGGCCCCCTGCATGCGGTCAGGCCACCGTCGTGTCGCCCTGTCGGCGCACCATCTCGGTGATCCAGACGGGTGCGAACGGGGACATGCAGCCCCGGGAGGTCGGGTAGTCCTTGAGCACCTCCAGGCGCTCGCCGATGCCGACGGCGCGGGCGCGGTACTCGGGGTGCTCAATCCCGATCTGGGCCAGGCAGTGGTTCATCGCCCACTGGAGGCGTTCCGGGGCGTCCTTCATCTCCGCCTCGATGATGTCGAGCAGTGCCGCGAGGTCGAGGCCTTCGGGCTTCTTCGCCACACGCTCGGTGGTCAGCGCCCAGCCGGCACTCGCGACCACCGGATCCGGATCGGCGAACCAGGCCAGGCGCAGCTCTTCGGCGTGCGGGTTCTTCTTCACCACGTAGTTGACGAGCCAGTCGTGCACCTTGGGTGTGCGCGCCTCGCGCAGCATGCCGTCCAGCTCGTCACGCTCGAACGCCTTCGGGCGGCAGATCAGGATGCCGAGCAGTCTCGCCGCGGTGTCACCCGTGTCCCAGAGCCGGCGGGCAAGGTCCTGCTGCGTCTTCAGCCGTTTCGCGAGCGCGCGGAGCCTGCCGAGGTTCACGCCGTGATCGTCGCCGTGCTTCTCGTTCACCGCGCGTGTCTTCGGGTCCTCCAGCGCGGCCAGCTCGGCCATCACCTCGGCCAGCGTCGTCTCGGCCACCGCAGCCTCCCATCCGTCACACGCGAGACTCAGCGTACGGCGGCAGCCGGCTACCGCCACAAGGAGTAAGTACGGCGAAGAGCTGTCGGAGACGCGTTCGTCTACACCCGCGCCGCCGTCGTGGCCGCCGGCCGCCAGGAGTACGAGCACCTACCCCGCTCCCCCGAGCGGTTCGCACCGTACGCCAACGACCTCGTACGGGCCGAGGCCAACACGCACATCAGCTCGGTGCGCTACCGGCGCGCGATGATGCTGCTCGCCTCGGCCGGCGGAAACCGGGTGCCGGTGATCGCCCAACTGGTACACGCCGACGAGGACACCGCCCGCGATGTGATCCACCAGTTCAACGAGATCGGCCTGGCCTGCCTGGACCCTCAGTGGGCGGGAGGCCGTCCCCGCCTGCCCCTTGGTATCCGGCCCACCGCGGGCTCCTGCTGGGCGAAGCAGGGCAGGCCCGACCGCCTGCCGGCGACCTTCCGCCGCACCCACGGCGTCACCTGCTTCCACCGCCGCCACCCCGACGTGCTCGCCGCACAACGCAAGGAACGCACCCGCATCCGCAGCGAGAAGGGCATCCGCTGGGGCGGACGCCCCCTCGCAATCGCAGCCTGAAGAACGCGGTGAACCCAGGCGATCACAGCGCCAGACGGAAGTGAACGACGGTGACTCCATCGGTTGACTTGATGTCGGGGTAGTGGAACCGCAGCCTGTCTTGCAGCTCGGCAAGATCGCGAAACCCGTCGGCGAGAGCGTCCGCCTCGGTCAACTCGGCAACGCTCTTGGAAGTGATCTGAGTGACCACACCGGGCAGCACTACCTCGTCATCCAACTCGAACACCATGTTCACCGGGCCCGTCTCCACCGGGTCGCGGAACCGCACCGTGCTCGTCTTCCGCCCAGTGCGTACAGCATCGAGATAGGTGCGATGGAAATGCAGGGCCTGCATCGCAGCCGAGCCCAGCGCTCGGTCGGACGCTGCGGACTGCTCCCCCCAGACATAGGCATGAGGCAGCAGGTCGGTGATCGCGACACTCCGAATGCCGCCAGCCACCGGCACGAGGACACGGATACCCGGGTGGTAGTCCAGCAGGACCTGCCGGTCCCGGCCACACGGCGCGAGCACACCGCGCCCCATGTCACCGACGGCAACGATCGCCGTCAGGTCACGTGCTCCCGCAGCACGCGCATGCCCGAGCGCCACCAACTCCGCGCAGGGTCCGCCCGTGAAGTGATAGAGGTTGATGCCACCGAATATCCGGCCCTGTGCGTCTCGCACAGCTGCCCCGACGGTGTGCACCTCACCATCACCGTTCGTCTCAACAACGCGCTGGGCGAACTCGACCAGCTCCAGATCTTCTTCCGATAAATGCATCGTGCTGTCCATCCAACAGACACTACTCATACACGTCACCAAGCCACGCAACCCGGTGGACGTTCGTGGTCAGAGCACTGGCCGTGCTGTCACCGGGAAGGTTTGCCTGGTTGTTCGTTGTGCCGGTTGGAAGTGATGACGCTTCCGACCAGGGCCGGGAGGCGGTCTGGCGCAACCGGTTGGGTCCGGGTCCGCAGGCTGACCGAGCAGGAAGGCCAGAAGCTGCAGCAGATCGCGCGGAGGGGCAGTACCGGCTCGGTACGGTTCCGTCGGGCGACGATGCTGCCGGCCTCGGCCGGCGGCAGCACCGTCCCGGTCATCGGACAGCTGGTCCAGGCGGACGAGGACACCGTCCGCGACGTGATCCACCGGTTCACGAGATCGGGCTCTCGCCGATCACCTGCGGCGCAACGTGGCCGGCAGTCCGGATCGGCCGCGAGGCCCTGCGGTCCTTACGGGCCCCGGGCCCTGCAGGCGACTTACTCTGGCGCAAACCGAAGCGCCCGCCGCCCCGACGTCCTCGCAGCACAACGACGCGAGCGCGCCCGCATCCTCAGCGAGAGAGGCGTCCGCTTCGGCGGCCGCCCACGTGCCAAAGCGGCCTGACTCACCGCTTGGACCACCGGAACTGCTCGTCGTCGGGTTCCTCCCGCCGCTCCAGCACTCCCGCGGCAGCCAGTTGCAGAAGCACCTCATGCAGGGCATTCCCCAACGGGTTGTCCGTCCAGAACACCCCCTTGACCCGTGTGAACGTCTCGGACTCGCCGAAGATCCCCAGCGAGCGGCCCACCGCGAAGGCGGCACCGTCCCAGTCCGTCCAGTCAACCAGCCTCTCAGAAAGATCCACAGAACGATCCTGCCAGCACGGCATCAGAACCGGTGAACGATTCCGGTCACAGCACAGCACCAGCCAGTGCTGTCACCGGACTGCTGGGCCATCGGAGAGCAGGAGGCCCGGGCTGGGCATGCCCGTCGCGGGCCTCCTCGACGAGGGGACGGCCATCAGCGAGACGGTGCGGGCGGAACCGGCGGTCGTCGCATGTACGCGCTGCGGGCGGGTCCTGATGCGGGCCCATGCCCTGGAGCCGTGGGGAGAGCTCTCGTACCTCGCCCGCCACTACGTGATCGTGTCGCCGGACCGCGGCCGGGTCCTGCGCGTGTTCTCCGACGAATCCGCCTACGAGCCCTTCGCCGCCCTCCTGCGCGACTGCCCCGCCGAGCCCGCTCCGTCGAGCTGAGCCGGGAGCGAGGGCCGGTCCGGGCGACTGGTCAGAGGTTGACCCGCTTGAGGTAGACGCGGCTGCGGTGCGGGATGGTCTGGTACCAGAGCATCAGGTGCTCGTCCTCGTACGTCCGCACCCGCATCGGGTTCGGGTCCTCGTACAGGCTGCCGTCCTTGGGGTCGATGCCCATGGACGCCAGGTCCACCAGGCCGTCCATGACGGCGCCCACGAAGCCCTGCTGCGCCGACGGCATGTCTCCCAGGACCCACACCCGGCTGGGATCGCACTCCCACGCCCAGCCGTTGTCGCTCTCGACGCCTTCGCCCCGCGGGCTCACAGACCGATTTCCCGCTGTGCCTCGGCAAGGATGCGGCTGCTGGTCCGCATCGCGGCCTGGAACTCGCTCTCGGTGGAGGCGGGGTCGCCGGCGATGCGTTCTGCTTCGCGCAGGGCCGCTACCCGCGCCGGCCACCGGTGGATCGCGACATGCGTGGCCCACTTGATCAGGAAGAACCGCAGGGGGTTGATCGCCCCGGTTTCGGCGGCCCGGTCGAAGGCCTCGTTGCATTCCCTGTCGAGCACGGCGAGGCTCGCCATGTCGATTCGCCGCACGGCGTCCCGCAGCGCTTCCCGCGTCATGGCCGGCTGGGGGATGAGCGGGCCGCCGTCTTCCACGTGCTGTGCTGTCATCGACTCCTCCGTGGGAACGCGGCCAGGATACCGAGCGACCCGCGGGCATGCCGGTGAACGCAGAAAAGCCCCGCACCGAACCCCCCGAGAGGGGTTTGGTGCGGGGCTTCCCGCAATGATTGTTCGGCGGCGTCCTACTCTC
>NZ_JBIVXV010000067.1:0-3097 GCF_044769385.1 Streptomyces sp. NPDC090445
ACACCGGCCGAGTTCGAACAGCAACTGATCACGTCACGTACTCTGTCACTCGCCGCATGAAACCCGGTGTCCACTCCCGGGGATCAACCTCACCGGAGTCTTCGCCCCTGCCGAGTACCACACCCCGCAGACGAAGGCCGCCGTTGATGCCTCTATCGCCCTGATCGAGGAGGTCGAGGCCGCAGACGTGCTGGTTCTGGGCGTGCCGATGTACAACTTCAACGTGCCGGCCACCTTCAAGGCATGGATCGACCAGATCTGCATGGCCGGCCGCACCTTCGCCTACACCGCCAACACCCCCCCGCGCGGGCTTCTCAGCGGGAAGAAGGCCGTCATCGTCCGCGCGACGGGAAGCGACTTCGACAACCCCGCCTTCGCACCTCTCGACTTCCACACGCCCTACCTGCGCGGTGTCCTCGGCTTCCTCGGTATCACCGATGTCGAGTTCATCTCCGTTAACGGCCCGACCCCGGAGCAGACCGAGGCCAGCCTGGCCAAGGCCGACAAGGCCATCGCCGCCTCCCTCAAGCTCGGCTGATCCCCGCACGGGCCCCGGCCGCGGGCTTGCGCCACCGTTCTGAACGAGGCACAAGTCCGCACCGGTGCGGGGCAGTGACCCGATGCGCACGAATCGGACTCGCGTGCACCACGATGTTCCGCACCGTCCGGGGCGCGCCCCGGACGGCGATGCCCGGCACTCTCGCCTGCACTCGGGTGCGCCGCACCCGACGCCCCACACCCACGGGTGGGCGCGCCACCAGCACCCCCTTGACCAGGTTCCGCAGGGCGCGCACTCCCCCCTTGACCAGGTGCGCCACCTGGCACGTTTCTCCTTGACACAGCTCCGGACGCCGATCAGGGCGTGGTCAAGGGGGTGTGTGATAGGGCCGCCCCGCGGCCGCGCACCTGGTGCGATGCACGGTGGTCCGCATCGTGGTGCCCGGTGAGCCTCCACCAACCTGAAATCGCAGGTCAAAGGGCTGGTGTGACCGGCTCTCGGTTTACTTACGCTGGTCATGGGCCGCTGTCTACGGAGAAGATCGTCTGGCGGAGCGGTCGGTTCGCCCAGTTCCTGCTCGCTGAGGCCGTCGCCCTTCTACGATCCTGTCCATGTTGGATCCCGAGCTGCTGGAACGGATCACCGCGCGGCGTGCGGAACTGGATGAACTCGAAGAACAGCTGGTCAAGCAGCTGGAGGAGGTGCGAGCTGAGCGCGACGAGCTCGCTGTCGCCGAACGGGTTCTTGAGCGGGTGAGCGAACAGATCACCGGCGAACGCGCTTCGGTCGCGCCGATGCTCGGGCAGGTGGGCGGACGGGCGGTGATGCTGATCCCACACCGCGAGCCAGGCGTGGAGGAGGTCGTGCTTCCGCCGGAGCACCAGCGCATTCTCGCCGCCGTGCGGCAGGCCGCCGGACCGGTCATGACGCGGCAGGTCGGCGAGATGCTTGGAGTAGACGTCAGCGTACGGTCCAAGCTGGAACCGCTGCGCGGGAGGCTGGTCAGACTGGCTGACCGCGGCTGGCTACGGAAACTGCCCGACGGCCGGTTCACCACCCGCCTGTGAGCAGCGTGCGGGCGGGTAGCTGCCGGGGGTGGTCGCTGTCCCGTGCTGTCAGGTGTCTAAGGTCGCGTCCATGACGAGGACCACGCCCCCGCGCCCTCTCGATGTCGAGGCGCTCTTCCCGGAACTGGCCGCCTTTCGAGGGACGACGACTCGGCTCCATCCACGGCCGGGCAGACCAGATCTGTCGGCCAGTTCCGTGGGCGGTCCTATGCTGTGGCCGGCGGACGAGCCGTGGCCGGTGTGCGGCGAGGCCCACGGGCGTGGGCGTGGTCGGCGCCCTGCCGACATCCGCCGCTATCGGCAGGTTCTGGCTTCCGCGTGGGCCCGCGAGCAGGCTCCCGGCCCGACGGACGAGGAACGGGAGCTCCTGGGTGAGCTGCACCAGGAGCAGAGGATCCCCGGGGTCTCCGAGACCGACCCGCTGCCGATGATCGGCCTCGCGCAGCTGTACCGGCGGGATTTGCCTGACCTGCCGGAGGGGCCGGGCGACTGCGATCTGCTTCAAGTGTTCTGGTGTCCGTTCAACGCGCACGGCCCGGGCCGGTACGACCTGGAGCTGCACCTGCGCTGGCGGCGGTGGCGGGAAGTCGGCGAGGTGCTGACCGCGCCGCCGCAGCCGGTGGTCGTCGGGGCCGACGGCTTCGTGCCCGAGCCCTGTGTGCTGCACCCGGAGCAGGTGATCACCTATCCATTTGCTGGAGTTCTACCCGAGGAACTGTGCGCCCGGATCGACGCCTGGGAGGAAGCTCTTGAAGAGGAAGCCGAGCAGTCGGCGGACGGGGGTACGACAGAGCCGGTCGGGTACCAGTACGACCTGTCCATCCCGCCCGGCTGGCGAGTGGGCGGCTTCGCCTCCTGGCACGCGACCGACCCGTATCCCATGGACTGCCTGACCTGCACGACACCGATGCACCTGCTGGTGACCATCGACAGCTCGGAGTGGGACGGCGGCAGCGGCAGCTGGAAACCGCTGGAGGACCAGAACCAGCCCACTCACCGGTGCGCCACCCCGACGGAGGTCACTGTGGGCCGCTGGGGTGAGCTCAACGTATTCTCCTGCCCCAACAATCCCGAGCATCCGCACCGCTGGAGCATCCAGTAGCTCCTGGAGCCCGAGTGCTGTCGAAACAGAGTGAACAGAACCACCTGGAGAAGCGCGATGCAGGCGTAACCACGGTGCCTCCGGCGGATGTTGGAATTGTGTGACGGAAACCAAAGAACACGCCGAGGACACCTGCCCGCTTGTCTATCAGTGCCGTCTGCCGCTGTCCACGAGCACGGTCAGCCACCTCGCCGGTCTGCTGCGGCGCCACCTGAAGGCGATACGGTCCCGATGGCGGATCCTGCCGCCAGGAGTCCCGTTGCTGTGACCGGCCTTCTCCCGAATTCCCCGCCACCTGTTGACAGCGGCGGACAAGCCATAACTCCGTGGTCTTGGAAGTACCCGCTGGAGTTGCGTGACCGGGCGGTCCAGATGTACCGGGCTGCCGAGCCGAAGCCGGTGATCCGCCGGATGGCCGAGGAACTCGGC
>NZ_JBIVXV010000068.1:0-3092 GCF_044769385.1 Streptomyces sp. NPDC090445
GCGGGCGACAGTCCGGCGTTCGCGAGGGCGGCGCGGATGACGCGCTGCTGGGACGGGCCGTTGGGCGCCGTCAGGCCGTTGCTGGCGCCGTCCTGGTTGATCGCCGAGCCGCGGATCACCGCCAGCACGGGGTGGCCGTTGCGCCGGGCGTCCGACAGGCGCTCGACGAGCAGCATGCCGACACCCTCGCCCCACCCGGTGCCGTCGGCGTCTGCCGAGAAGGCCTTGATCCGGCCGTCCGCGGCCAGACCGCGCTGACGGCTGAAGTCGATGTACGCACCCGGCGACGACATCACCGTCACACCACCGGCCAGCGCCAGGGAGCACTCGCCGTTGCGCAGGGCCTGGATCGCCCAGTGCAGCGCCACGAGCGACGCCGAGCAAGCGGTGTCGACGGTCACGGCCGGACCTTCCAGCCCGAACGCGTACGAGAGCCGGCCGGAGACGACGCTCGCCGCGTTGCCGGTACCGAGGAAGCCCTCGATGCCGTCCGGGATGACCTGGAAGGACGAGTCGTAGTCCTGGCCGTTGGTGCCGACGAACACGCCGGCCTGGCTGCCGCGGACGCTCGCCGGGTCGATCCCGGCCCGTTCGAACGCCTCCCAGGTGGTCTCCAGCAGCAGGCGCTGCTGCGGGTCCATGGCGAGGGCCTCGCGCGGCGAGATGCCGAAGAAGTCGGCGTCGAAGTCGGCCACGTCGTAGAGGAAGCCGCCCTCGCGGGCGTAGAACGTGCCCTGCCGGTCCGGGTCCGGGCTGTAGAGCCGCTCCAGGTCCCAGCCACGGTCGGCCGGGAACTCACCGATGGCGTCGCCACCGGACGCGAGCAGCTGCCACAGGTCCTCGGGGGTCCGGACGCCGCCGGGGAAGCGGCAGCTCATCGCCACGATCGCGATCGGGTCGTCGTCCACGCCAGTGGCTGCGACGGTCACCGGACCGGCGATCTCCGGCCGGGTGCCCAGCAGTTCGTCCCGGAGGAACGCCGTCAGGGCCGACGCGGAAGGGTAGTCGAAGATCAGAGTCGCCGGCAGCGTCACGCCGGTCGCCGCACCGAGCCGGTTGCGCAGCTCGACCGCGGTCAGCGAGTCGAACCCGAGCTCCTTGAACGCACGGTCGGCGCCGACCGCCTCCGAACCGTCGTGGCCCAGGACCGCCGCGACCTGTGCCCGGACGAGGCCGAGGAGCTCCCGCTCCAGCTCCGCTGCGCCGAGGTCGGCGAACCGCTCGACGGCCGAACCGGTCCCGGCCTCGGCACGGGCAACGGGCCCGGCGGCCGGCTTCTCCGTCATCTCGCGGATGAGGGTGCTCGGACGGACGACGGTGAACGCGGGGCCGAAGCGCTCCCAGTCCACATCGGCGACGAGCAGAGCCGCATCGGACGAAGCCGCGGCACTCTGCCGCAGGACCGCCATCGCCGTCTCCGGCGCCATCGGCGGCAGACCCTCACGCCGCAGGCGCGCATCCAGCGCATCGTCGGCGGCCATACCGCCTTCGGCCCACGGACCCCAGGCGAGGGAGGTCGCGGCCAGCCCGGCGGCGCGCCGCTGCTCGGCGAGCGCGTCCAGGTAGGCGTTGGCGGCGGCGTAGTTGGCCTGGCCCGGCGCACCGATCATGCCGCTCATCGAGGAGAAGAGGACGAAGGCGGAGAGCTCGATGCCCAGCTCGACGGTCAGCTCGTGCAGGTTGAGCGCCGAGACGGCCTTGGCGCGCAGCACGGTCTCGAACCGCTCGGCCGTCAGGGCGTCGAGGACGCCGTCGTCGAGCACACCGGCGGTGTGGATGACAGCGGTGAGCTTCTCGGCCTCGGCCGCGAGCAGGGTCCGCAGGGCGTCACGGTCGGCGGCATCGCACGCCACGACCGACACCTCGGCACCGAGTTCCGCCAGCTCGGCGGCCAGTTCGGCGGCGCCGGGCGCGTCAGCGCCCCGGCGGCTGGTCAGCACCAGCCGCTCGGCACCCGCACCGGCCAGCCAGCGAGCGACCCGCCCGCCGAGGGCACCCGTGCCGCCGGTCACCAGGACCGTCCCGGACGGGGCCCACGAGTCCGTGCTGCCACCGGCCGCGCGGACCAGGCGGCGTCCGAAGACACCGGACGACCGGACCGCGACCTGGTCTTCACCGGCCGCACCACCGGCCAGTACGCCGACCAGTCGGCCCATGGCCCGCTCGTCCCAGGCCTCGGGCAGGTCGACCAGACCGCCCCAGCGCTCGGGCAGCTCCAGGGCGGCCACCCGGCCCAGGCCCCACGTCTGGGCCTGCACCGCCGAGACGAGGCGGTCGGAACGGCCCACGCTGACCGCGCCCCGGGTCAGGCACCACAGCGGAGCCTCCACCCCGGCGTCGCCCAGCGCCTGCACGAGCACGGCCGTGGGCACCACGCCCGCAGCCTCGTCCAGCGCGAGCAGGGAGACCACACCGGCGACGCCCTCTGCCTCGCCCTCGGCCAGCAGCCCGGCCAGCGTGGCACGGTCCGTACCGGCCCCGACCACAACCCGGCGGACCTCGGCGCCGCGCCCGGCCAGGGCGCCCGCCACAGCGGTGTCGGCCACGCCCGCGTCAGCAGGGGTCACGACCAGCCAGGCCCCGGCCAGTCGGGCACCGGAGGCGATGTCCGTCAGTGGCTTCCAGGACACCCGGCAGCGCAGGCGGTCCACCTCGGACTGCGTGCGCAGGCCGCGACGCCAGGCCGACAGGGCAGGGAGCACCTGGCCCCAGGCGTTCTCGTCGGCCACGTCCAGAGTGCCGGCGAGCGACTCCAGGTCCTCGCGCTCGACCGCATCCCAGAAGCGGGCGTCGACGTCATGGCCGGAAGCGGTCCGGCCCGTGCCCGTCAACTGCAGCCAGTAGCGCTGCCGCTGGAAGGCGTACGTGGGCAGCTCCACCCGCCGCGCGCCCGAACCGGCGTAGAAGGCCTGCCAGTTCACGCCCAGGCCGCGCTGGTGGGCCTGAGCCAGCGAAGCGACCGCCGTCTCGGCCTCGGAGCGCCTGCTCCGCAGCACCGGCACGAAGGCGGCGCCTTCGCCCGTCACGCACTCCTGGCCCATGGCCGAGAGCACACCGCCCGGGCCGAGTTCGAGGTACGTCGTGACGCCCGC
>NZ_JBIVXV010000069.1:0-3092 GCF_044769385.1 Streptomyces sp. NPDC090445
GCGGGCGACAGTCCGGCGTTCGCGAGGGCGGCGCGGATGACGCGCTGCTGGGACGGGCCGTTGGGCGCCGTCAGGCCGTTGCTGGCGCCGTCCTGATTGATCGCCGAGCCGCGGACGAGCGCGAGGACCGGGTGGCCGTTGCGCCGGGCGTCCGACAGGCGCTCGACGAGCAGCATGCCGACACCCTCGCCCCACCCGGTGCCGTCGGCGTCCGCGGCGAAGGCCTTGATCCGGCCGTCCGCGGCCAGCCCGCGCTGACGGCTGAAGTCGATGTACGCACCGGGCGACGACATCACCGTCACACCACCGGCGAGGGCGAGGTCGCATTCGCCGTTGCGCAGGGCCTGGATCGCCCAGTGCAGCGCCACCAGCGAAGCCGAGCAAGCGGTGTCCACCGTCACGGCCGGACCTTCCAGCCCGAACGCGTACGAGAGCCGGCCGGAGACGACGCTCGCCGCGTTGCCGGTACCGAGGAAACCCTCGATGCCGTCCGGAACGGAGTCGAGCATGGTCCCGTAGTCCTGGCCGTTGGTGCCGACGAACACGCCGGCCTGGCTGCCGCGGACGCTCGCCGGGTCGATCCCGGCCCGCTCGAACGCCTCCCAGGTGGTCTCCAGCAGCAGACGCTGCTGCGGGTCCATGGCCAGCGCCTCACGCGGCGAGATGCCGAAGAAGTCGGCGTCGAAGTCCGCAACGTCGTAGAGGAAGCCGCCCTCACGGGCGTAGAACGTGCCCTGCCGGTCCGGGTCCGGACTGTAGAGCCGCTCCAGGTCCCAACCGCGGTCGGCCGGGAACTCACCGATGGCGTCACCGCCACCGGCCAGCAACTGCCACAGGTCCTCGGGGGTACGGACCCCGCCCGGGAAGCGGCAGCTCATCGCCACGATCGCGATCGGGTCGTCATCGACGGCCACAGTCTCCGGACCGGCGATCTCGACCTGCGTGCCCTGCAGTTCGTCCCGGAGGAACGCCGTCAGGGCCGACGCGGACGGGTAGTCGAAGATCAGAGTCGCCGGCAGCGTCACGCCGGTCGCCGCACCCAGCCGGTTGCGCAGCTCGACCGCGGTCAGCGAGTCGAACCCGAGCTCCTTGAACGCACGGTCGGCGCCGACGGCGTCGATACCGTCGTGTCCGAGGACCGCCGCGACCTGGGCACGGACGAGGCCGAGCAGCTCCCGCTCCAGTTCGGCCGCACCGAGTCCGGCGAACCGTTCGACCGGCGAACCGGTCCCGGCCCCGGCGGCGGCAGGCCCGGCAGGCCGGGTCTCCACCAGCTCGGCGAAGAGGGCACTCGGACGGACGACGGTGAACGCGGGGCCGAAGCGCTCCCAGTCCACATCGGCGACCAGCAGGGCAGCATCCGCAGGCGACGCGACGCTCTGCCGCAGCACGGCCATCGCCGTCTCCGGCGCCATCGGCGGCAGACCCTCGCGACGCATCCGCGCGTCCAGCGCATCGTCGGCGGCCATACCGCCTTCAGCCCACGGACCCCAGGCGAGGGAGGTCGCGGCCAGCCCGGCGGCGCGCCGCTGCTCGGCGAGCGCGTCCAGGTAGGCGTTGGCTGCGGCGTAGTTGGCCTGGCCGGCCGAGCCGGTCACGCCGCTCATGGACGAGAACAGCACGAAGGCGGAGAGCTCGATGCCCAGCTCGACGGTCAGCTCGTGCAGGTGGAGCGCCGAGACGGCCTTGGCGCGCAGCACGGTCTCGAACCGCTCGGCCGTCAGGGCGTCGAGGACACCGTCGTCGAGCACACCGGCGGTGTGGACGACCGCGGTGAGCGTCTCGGCCTCGGCGGCCAGGAGGCTGCGAAGGGCTTCGCGGTCGGCGGCGTCGCACGCCACGACCGACACCTTGACGCCCTGCTCTGCCAGCTCGGCCACCAGCTCGGCGGCCCCCGGAGCGTCAGCGCCCCGGCGGCTGGTCAGCACCAGCCGCTCGGCACCCGCACCGGCCAGCCAGCGCGCCACGCGCCGACCGAGCGCACCCGTGCCGCCGGTCACCAGGACCGTCCCGGACGGAGTCCAGGCCCGGTCGGCCTGTCCGCCGGAGGCACGGACCAGTCGGCGTCCGAAGACCCCGGAGGAACGTACGGCGACCTGGTCCTCGCCGGTGCTGCCGGCGCCCAGTACGCCCGCCAGGCGGGCCATGGCCCGCTCGTCCCAGGCCTCGGGCAGGTCGACCAGACCGCCCCAGCGTCCGGGCAGCTCCAGGGCGGCCACCCGGCCCAGACCCCACGTCTGGGCCTGCACCGCCGAGACGAGGCGGTCCGAACGGCCCACGCTGACCGCGCCCCGGGTCAGGCACCACAGCGGCGCCTCGACCCCGGCATCACCCAGCGCCTGCACCAGTCCGGCCGTCGGGAGAACACCGGACACCTCGTCCAGGGCAAGGAGGGAAACCACGCCGGCGACACCCTCGGCCTCGCCCTCGGCCAGCAGCCCGGCCAGTGCGGCACGGTCCGTACCGGCCTCGACCACAATCCGGCGGACCTCTGCGCCGCGCCCGGTGAGGGCGCCCACCACGCCGGTGTCGTCCACGCCGTCGGCCGGAACCACGACCAGCCAGGAACCCGACAGCCGCGCACCGGACGTGCCGTCGGCCAGCGGCTTCCACGACACCCGGTAGCGCCAGCGGTCCACCTCGGACTGGGTCCGCAGGCCACGGCGCCAGGCCGAGAGCGTCGGCAGCGCCGGCAGGACGGTGTTCCAGGCGTTCTCGTCGGCCACGTCCAGAGTGGCGGCGAGCGACTCCAGGTCCTCGCGCTCGACGGCGTCCCAGAACCGGGAGTCCAGCTCGTCGGCAGCACCGATGTGCTTGCTGCCGTTCGCCATCGGCAGCCAGTAGCGCTGCCGCCGGAAGGCGTACGTCGGCAGCTCCACCCGCCGCGCGCCCGAACCGGTGTAGAACGCCGTCCAGTTCACCTCGACGCCGCGTGCGTGGGCCTGCGCCAGCGAGGCCACGACGGTGTCGGCTTCGGGACGGCCGTTGCGCAGGACGGGCACGAAGGCGGCGCCTTCGCCCGTCACGCACTCCTGGCCCATGGCCGAGAGCACACCGCCCGGGCCGAGTTCGAGGTACGTCGTGACGCCCGC
>NZ_JBIVXV010000070.1:0-3061 GCF_044769385.1 Streptomyces sp. NPDC090445
CA
This sequence comes from Streptomyces sp. NPDC090445, assembly GCF_044769385.1. Taxonomy (NCBI): domain Bacteria; kingdom Bacillati; phylum Actinomycetota; class Actinomycetes; order Kitasatosporales; family Streptomycetaceae; genus Streptomyces; species Streptomyces sp. NPDC090445. Next base: position 3 of record NZ_JBIVXV010000070.1, read on the forward strand.
GGTGCCGCGCGAACAGCCGGCCCAGACCACCGGTCGCACCGGTGACCAACACGGTCCCGGACGGGTCGCCCAGCACCGCGGCCGACACCTCGGGCACGCTCTCGGACGACGCCACACGGACCAGGCGCGGGGCGGTGACGACACCGCCGCGGATCGCCAGCTCCGGCTCCCCCGCTGCCAGCGCGGCGGGAAGGGCCGCCGGCGACGCCGGGTCCGAACCCAGGTCGATCATGACCAGCTGACCGGGGTTCTCCGACTGCGCCGAGCGCAGCAGACCGCGCACCGCACTGCCCGGCAGGTCCTGCACCCCCGCACCGCGTTCGACGGCGGCGGCGCCCGCGGTCAGCCACACCAGGGGCGTGGCCGCGAACCGCTCGTCCGCCAGCCACTCCTGGACGGCGGCCAGCGCCGCGTTCACCGCGCCGTGGACGCGGCCGGCCATGTCCTCGGGCTGCTCGGCGGCGGCCGGGAGGACGAAGACGGCATCGGGAGCCGGCTCCCCCGCCTCAAGGGCTGCACCGAGCTCGGCGAGGTCGGCGTACTCGGTGACCTGGGCGCCCGGACCGGCCGGCCCGCCCAGCCCGATCCCGTCCTGCCCCAGCACGGCCCAGCGGAGGTCGCCGGAGGCAGCGGCCGCGACGGGCGCAGCAGGCACGGGCAGCCACTCCACCCGGAACAGCGACTCCAGGTTGCCGCCGGCCGCGTGCACCTGGTCGGCGGAGGCCGGGCGCAGCGTCAGCGACTCCACGGCCGCCACCGGGCGTCCGGTCTCGTCGGCGACCAGCAGGCCGAGGGTGTGGGCGTCGTCGGGCGAAGCCGGGGTCAGGCGCATCCGGAGGGCGGAGGCGCCCACCGCGTAGAGCGAGACACCCGCCCAGAAAAACGGCAGCAGGGCACCGGCATCGGCCTGTGCGGCGGGGTCGCCGTGCCCGATGGCGTGCAGACCGGCGTCGAGGAGTGCCGGGTGGAGCCCGAACCGGGCCGCATCACCGTGACCGTCCTCCGGCAGCACGACCTCCGTGAACAGTTCGCCGCCGCGGCGCCAGGCCGCCTTCAGGCCCTGGAACAGCGGCCCGTAGGAGACGCCCTCCTCGGCCAGCTCCGCGTAGAGCCCGTGCACGTCGACCGGCTCGGCTCCGGCCGGCGGCCAGGCGGCCAGCTCGTCGAAGCCCTGCTCGGCCTCGGGCCGGGCACCGGCCGCCAGGACACCGGACCCGTGGCGGGTCCACGACTCCTCGGCAAGCGCGTCCTGACGGCGCGAGTACACCGCGAACGGCCGGCCACCGGACGCCGCAGGCGCCTCGACGACCACCTGGAGCTGCACGCCGCCCCGCTCGGGCAGGACGAGCGGCGCCTCCAGCGTCAGCTCCTCCACCACATCACAGCCGACCTGGTCACCGGCACGGATCGCCAGGTCCACGAAGGCCGTACCGGGCAGCAGGACGCTGCCGTGGATGACGTGGTCGGCGAGCCACGGCTGCGTGTCCAGCGACAGCCGGCCGGCGAGCAGCACACCCTCCGAGTCGGCGAGCGCCACCGCCGCACCGAGCAGCGGGTGCGCGGCATCGCCCAGACCGATGGACTCCGGGTCCCCGGCGACGAACGCCGCCGCACTCGGCCAGAACCGCTGCCGCTGGAACGCGTACGTCGGCAGGTCCACCCGGCGGGCACCCGTGCCCGCGAAGAAGGCGTCCCAGTCGACGGCGACACCGTGAACGTGCGCCCGGGCGAGGGCGGTGGTGACCGTTTCGGTCTCGTCGCGCTCCTTCCGGAGCACGGGTACGAAGACCATGCCGTCGGCGTCGCCGGCCGTGCAGCCCTGGGCCAGTGCGGACAGGGTCCCGTCCGGGCCGAGCTCGATGTACGCGGTCACACCGGCGGCTTCGAGCGTGCGGACGCCGTCCAGGAAGCGCACGGCCTCACGGACGTGCCGGACCCAGAACTCGGCCGAGCTCATCTCGTCGGTGACGACGGCACCCGTCAGGCACGACACGATCGGGATGGCGGGGGCCGCGAACGCCAGCCCCGCCACGACCTCGCGGAAGTCGTCCAGCATGCCGTCCATGTGCGGCGAGTGGAACGCGTGGCTGACCGTCAGCCGCTTGGTCTTCCGGCCCTGGGCCTCGAAGGCCGCGGCGATGGCGAGCGCGGCGTCCTCGTCACCGGCGATGACGACCGACTGCGGGCCGTTGATCGCGGCGATGCTCACCCGGTCGCCCCCGCCGATCAGCGGCAGAACCTCATCCTCAGACGCCTGCACCGCGATCATCACACCGGCGGCCGGAAGCGCCTGCATCAGCCGACCACGGGCCGCCACCAGGGCACACGCGTCGTCCAGGGACAGCACACCCGCCACATGCACGGCGGCGATCTCACCGATGGAGTGGCCGGCAAGGTAGTCCGGCCGCACACCCCAGCTCTCCACCAGCCGGAACAGCGCCACCTCAACCGCGAACAGCGCCGGCTGCGTGTACTCCGTCCGGTCCAGCACCGCCGTATCGGCACCGAACAGCACGTCCCTCAGCGGAAGTTCGAGGTGGGCGTCCATCCGGGCGCAGGTGGCATCGAGGGCATCGGCGAACACCGGGAAGGCCTCGTACAGCTCGCGCCCCATGCCGAGGCGCTGGCTGCCCTGGCCCGTGAACAGGAAGGCCGAGGCGCCGCCGCCGGCCACGGTTCCACGCAACACGCCGGGCGCCTGCTCACCGGCAGCGACCGCGGTGAGGGACGCCAGGAACTCGTCCCGCTCCCCCGCGACGACAACGGCACGGCGGTCGAGGGCCGACCGGGACGTGGCCAGGGAGAAGGCCACATCGATCGGTTCGAGGGACTCGTCCTCGGCAATCCGGGCGGCGAGCCGCTCGGCCTGGACCTGCAGGGCGGAGTCGGTCTTGGCGGACAGCACCCACGGCATGACACCGGGCTGCTGCTGCGGAGGCCCGTCCGGCGTGACGCCGTCGGCTTCCGGTGCCTGTTCGATGATCGTGTGGGCGTTGGTGCCGCTGAAGCCGAACGAGGAGATACCGGCCCGGCGCGGACGGCCGGTCTCCGGCCACGCC
>NZ_JBIVXV010000071.1:0-2915 GCF_044769385.1 Streptomyces sp. NPDC090445
GGAAGTACCCGCTGGAGTTGCGTGACCGGGCGGTCCAGATGTACCGGGCTGCCGAGCCGAAGCCGGTGATCCGCCGGATGGCCGAGGAACTCGGCGTGCACCACGAGGCCCTGCGCAACTGGATCCGCCAGGCCGAGGCCGACGCGGGCGAACGCGGCGACATGCTTACCACCGCAGAGCGTGCCGAGCTGGCCGCCCTGCGGAAGGAAAATGCCCAGCTCAAGCGGGCGAACGAGGTCCTGCGGACGGCATCGGCTTTTTTCGCGGCCCAGCTCGACCCGACCCGGCCCAGGTGACAGGACTGCTCGACGAGCACCCGCACCTGGGGGTCGAGCCCGTACTCCGGGAACTTTCCATCCCCTCCTCCACCTACTACCGATGGCGCCAGGCCGAGACCGCGCCGTGCGAACGGCACCGCCAGGACGCCGAGCTGACGGGCATGATCCGCCAGGTCCACGACGAGTCCGGCGGCATCTACGGCTCACCCCGCGTGCACGCCGTCCTCAAGCGTGAGGGCACTCGCGTCGGCCGCAAGCGCGTCGAACGGCTCATGCGCCAGGCCGGCCTGGCCGGGATCAGCCCCCGACGGGGCAAGAGCTTCACCCGCCGAGACCCCTACGCCGATCTCGCCCCTGACCTGGTGCAACGCGACTTCACCGCGAGCGGGCCGAACCGGTTGTGGGTCACCGACCTGACCATGGTCACGACGCTGGAGGGCCCGCTGTGGCTTTCCGCGATCCGGGACGCGTTCTCCCGCCGGGTGGTGGCCTGGGAGACCTCCGCCCATGCGGACGCCGACCTGGTCCTGACATCGCTGGAGTATGCCCTGGCCAGCCGCGAAGTCGCGCCGGGTGAACTCATTCACCACGCGGACCACGGCTGCCAATACACGTCCGTGAAGCTCACAACACGCCTGGTCAGGGCCGGTATCCAGGCGTCCATGGGCTCGGTCGGCGACTCGTACGACAACGCCCTCGCGGAAAACCTGTGGATGGTGATCAAGACCGAGTGCATCCGCGGCCGGGTCTTCGCCACACGCGCCGAGGCGAACCTCGCGCTCTTCGAGTACATCGACGGACCCTGTTGCCCAATTGGGTGACTCTGGCGTGATCATCGGTCATGTGGCCTGCCAGCCCGGGAGTGTGGTGCGGAGCGGTTCGGGGGCGTGAGACCGGGCGTCCGGCTGCGGGACTGGGGGGTGGTGCGGTGTCTATGAAGCCGGGATCAGGGGCGGAGGTGCCTGCGGTGACGAGGGACGTCGCTCGGGCTGCGTTCCCCAAGGGCTGTCTGGCGATGAGGATCCGGGACAACCTTGGCCCGCTGTTCGCGGACAAGGAGTTCAAGGAGGCTTTCGGGGTCCGCGGGCGCCCTGGCATCTCGCCTGGCCAGCTGGCGCTGGTCAGCATCCTGCAGTTCGCCGAGAACCTGACTGATCGCCAGGCAGCACACGCGGTGCGAGCCAGGATCGACGTGAAGTATCTGCTGGGCTTGGAGCTCACCGATCCTGGTTTCGACCACACCGTGCTGACCGGATTCCGGGGTCGACTGCTTGCGCACGGTCTCGAGGAGAAGGTCCTGGACCTGCTGCTGGAGCGGCTCGCCGGGATGGGGCTGGTCGCCTCAGGCGGACGGCAGCGCACCGACTCGACACACGTCCTGGCCTCGGTCAGAACCCTCAACCGCCTGGAGTTCGTCGGGGAGACGCTGCGGGCTGCGCTGGAAGCACTCGCCACCGCGGCGCCGGACTGGATGCGGACATCGATGGACCCTGCCTGGCAGGAACGCTACGGGGCCAGGGTCGATGCTTACCGGTTGCCGACGGACGAGCAGGAGCGGCGTGAACTCGCCCGGCAGATCGCCGCCGACGGTTACTGCCTGCTTGAAAGCGTCTTCACGTCGAGGGCGCCGGCATGGCTGCGTCAGGTGCCGGCCGTCACCGTCCTGCGCACCGTGTGGGTGCAGCAGTTCACCCGCACCATCGCCGATGGAAACGAGGAGGTGGCATGGCGGGGGAAGGACGATCTCCCGCCGAGCAGAGTGCTGATCGCCTCGCCCTATGACCCCGATGCCCGGTACTCGAAGAAACGTGGATCCGCCTGGGTCGGCTACAAGATCCACATCAGCGAGAGCTGTGACGACCCCAAAGAGTCGAAGCGCCCACACCTGATCACCCACGTCGTCACGACCGACGCCACGGTAAACGACGCGATGGTCGTCGACGAGGTCCACGACCGTCTCGCCAGCAGGGATCTCCTGCCGGCGGAACACCTGCTGGATGCCGGATACACCTCCGCCGAACTGCTGCTGACCGCACCGGTCTCCCATGGCGTCACCGTCACCGGGCCGGTGCGGTCAAACACCACCCGACAGGCGGCCGGCGGCGGCTTCGGCAAGACCGCTTTCACCATCGACTGGCTTGCTAAGCAGGCTGTCTGCCCGACAGGTGCCACGAGCAGGTACTGGACAGAAGGCCTGGACAACAACGGCCGGGACGCGATCCGAATCCGCTTCGCGACCGCCACCTGCGCACCCTGCCTCGTACGCGATCAGTGCACCCGCTCCACCCAATACGGACGGCAGCTGACCGTCCGCCCGCAGGACCAGGACGCGATGCTCGAACGCGTCCGCGCCGAGCAGTCCACGGACGAGTGGAAGCAACGCTACGCGGCCCGAGCAGGGGTGGAAGGCACCATCCATCAGGCCGTCGCGACTGCTGGAGCCCGCCGGACCCGCTACGTCGGCTTGCCCAAGACCCACCTTGCGCACGTGCTCACAGCAACCGCCGTCAACCTGATCCGCCTCGACGCCTGGTGGAACGAAACCCCGCTCGCCCGCACCCGTGCCTCCCGACTCGCCGCCCTCGACCTCGCAGCATGACATCAATTAGGCAACAGGGTCATCGACGGCTTCTACAA
>NZ_JBIVXV010000072.1:0-2372 GCF_044769385.1 Streptomyces sp. NPDC090445
CCCGCGCCCAACCGCGTGTACAGCGCCGCCAACGCCGCCTGCAGCACCATGAACAGACTCGCACCCGACCCCCGGGCCAACTCCACCAGAGCGGCATGCAGTTCGGGGCTCAGCTCCAGGCCGACGTGGTCCCCGCGCCAGCCGGCGACGGCCGGCCGCGGCCGGTCGGCGGGCAGCCGGAGCAGCTCCGGCAGGTCGGACAGCTGGCGCTTCCAGTAGTCGAGCTGCTCGGCGAACCGGCTCCGGGGGTCGGCGGCGTCGCCGAGCAGGTCGCGCTGCCACAGCGTGTAGTCGGCGTACTGCACCGGAAGGGCCTGCCGGTGCGGCGCGCGGCCCTCGCACCGGGCGGCGTACGCCTCGGCCAGGTCGCGGGCCAGCGGGCCGGTGGACCAGCCGTCGCCGGCGATGTGGTGCATGACCAGCAGCAGCACGTGCTCGTCCGGCGCGACCGCGAACAGCTCCGCCCGCAGCGGCGGCTCCGCCGCCAGATCGAAGGGCTGCCGGGCGGACTCGGCGAGCCGCTCCGGCAGTTCGGCCTGCGACACCTCGGTCAGCCGCGCCCGGGGCCGGGCCTCGGCCGGGTCCAGGACCCGCTGGCACGGTACGCCGTCGACCTCCGGGAACGCCGTCCGCAGGCTCTCGTGCCGGGCCACCACGTCGGCCAGCGCCTCGTCCAGCGCGGACCGGTCGAGCGTCCCGGTCAGCTGGAGCGCCAGCGGGATGTGGTACGTCGCTGCGGTGCCGTCCATGCGGTGCAGGAACCAGAGCCGGCGCTGGGCGAAGGACAGCGGCACCGCCTCCGGCCGCTCGTGCACGGTCAGCGCCGGGCGGGCGTGGCCGGCGCCGGTCAGCGCCTCGGCCAGGCCCGCCGCGGTGGGCGCCTGGAAGAGCGCGCGCAGCCCGAGCTCCACACCGAGCACCGAGCGCACCCGCGCGACCAGCCGGGTGGCGAGCAGGGAGTGCCCGCCCAGGTCGAAGAAGTCGTCGTCGACACCGACCCGCGGCAGGCCCAGCACCTCGGCGAACAGCCCGCACAGAATCTGCTCCTGCGGCGTGCGGGGCGCGCGGCCCGTCACCGTGGTCACCGCCTCGGGTGCGGGCAGCGCCGCACGGTCCAGCTTCCCGTTCGGCGTCAGCGGCAGCGCGTCCAGCAGCACGAACGCCGACGGCACCAGGTAGTCGGGCAGGCGGTCGCGCAGATACGCCGCCAGCTCCGCCGGGCCTGCGACCGCGTCGGGGCGCGCCGCCGTGTAGGCGACGAGCCGGTCGTCCTGGGCGAGGACGGCGGCCTGCGCGACGGCGGGGTGTTCGGCCAGGGCTGCCTCGATCTCGCCGGGTTCGATGCGGAAGCCGCGGACCTTCACCTGGTCGTCGGCGCGGCCGGCGTATGTGAGGTCGCCGTCGGCGCGCCGGCGGACGAGGTCGCCGGTGCGGTACATGCGTTCGCCGTCGGCGCCGAACGGGCAGGCGACGAACCGCCCGGCGGTGAGCCCGGGCCGGTTCAGGTACCCGCGGGCCAGGCCCGCCCCGGCGACGTACAGCTCTCCCACCACACCCGGCGGCACGATGCGCAGGCGCTCGTCCAGCACGTAGGCCCGGAAACCCGCGACCGGTCGGCCGATCGGCGGTACACCGGACCCCGGGGACAGCGGGTCACTCATGGTCGCGCACACCGTGGTCTCCGTCGGACCGTACGCGTTGATCATCCGGCGTCCGGGCGCCCACCGGGCCACCAGCTCCGGCGGGCAGGCCTCACCCGCCACCACCAGGGTGGAGGCCGTGAGGTCGGCGCTCTCCACCGCGGCCAGGGCCGAGGGCGGCAGCGTCACGTGGGTGACGTCGAGCCGGCGGTCCGTCAGGGCCTCCAGCGGGGCTTCTGCCGGGGCCAGGACGAGGGCGGCGCCGGTGAGCAGGGCGCTGCACAGGTCCCAGAAGGACGCGTCGAAGCTGGGCGAGGCGAACTGGAGCACCCGGCTGCCCGGCGCCACGCCGAGCCGCTCGACCTGCGCCGCCACCAGGCCCGCCACGCCGGCGTGGCCGACCACGACGCCCTTGGGCCGGCCGGTCGAGCCCGAGGTGTAGATCACGTACGCCGGGTGCCGGACGTCGAGCGCGACGGCCGGATCGGTGTCCGGCCAGTCCCCCTCGACCGTCATCGCCGGGTCGTCGACCGTCAACGCCGGACGGGCGTCCTCCAGCATGAACGCGATCCGCGCCTGCGGGTACGCCGGGTCCACCGGCAGGTACGCGGCCCCGGCCTTCAGCACACCCAGGACCGCCACCACCGACTCCACCGACCGCGGCAGGGCCACGGCCACGGTCTGCTCCGGGCCGACCCCGCGGGCGATCAGCGCATGCGCGAACCGGTTCGC
>NZ_JBIVXV010000073.1:0-2102 GCF_044769385.1 Streptomyces sp. NPDC090445
CGAGTACGGGCCGGTGTTCCAGGGTGTGCGGGCCGCGTGGCGGCGGGGCGAGGAACTCTTCGCCGAGATCGCCCTGCCCGACGCGGTGAACGGCGGCACGACGGGCTTCGGCGTTCACCCCGCCGTCCTCGACGCCGCGCTCCACACGTCGATCGATCCCGCCGACGAAGAGCTGCGCCTGCCTTTCACCTGGTCGGACGTCGAACTCGTCCCGCTGCACACCCCGACACTGCGCGTGGCGCTCGTACCGGCGGGCGATGACGCGGTGGCGGTGCGGGCGACCGATGAGTCGGGTGCGCCGGTGCTGTCGGTGGGCCGGCTGGTGACGCGGCCCGTGCAGCGGGAGCAGCTGCGCGCCGCCGCGGGCGGCGGCCTGCGCGACGCACTGTTCGACCTCGTGTGGGAGCCGGTCACCTCCGTGACCGGCCCGACGGTGGAGTGGACTGGCTGGGGGTCTGCGGAGGCCTCGGGGTTCGTGGTCTGGGAGGCCGGGTCCGGGGGTGATGCGGCTGAGGCCGTGCAGGCCCTGTCCGTGGTGCAGGAGTTCGTGTCCGGGGAGCGGTTCGCGGGTTCGCGGCTGGTGCTGCTGACGCGGGGCGCCGTGGCCGTGTCCTCGCAGGAGGGCGCGCCTGCTCTGGGTGCGGCGTCGGTGTGGGGTCTGGTGCGTTCGGCGCAGCGGGAGCATCCGGGCCGGCTGGTGCTGGTGGATGTGGAGCCGGGGCTGTCGGCGGACGCGGAGGCGGCTGCGTTGGGGCTCGCGCTGGGTGTGGGCGAGTCGCAGGTGGCGGTGCGCGGCGGCCGGGTGGTGGTGCCGCGTCTGGCCCGGGTGGGTGAGGTGCCGGTGGGCCGGTCGGAGGGTTCGTTCGGTCCTTCGGGGACGGTGCTGGTGACGGGTGGCACGGGTGGTCTGGGCGCGTTGGTGGCCCGGCATCTGGTGTCGGCGTACGGGGTGCGGGACCTGCTGCTGGTGTCGCGCCGTGGTGCCGCCGCCGAGGGTGTGGACGCCCTGGTGGAGGAGTTGGCGGAGGCCGGGGCGCGGGTGCGGGTGGAGGCCTGTGACGTCGGTGACCGCACGGCACTGGCCGTACTGCTCGACTCGATCCCCGCGGACCGGCCGCTCACCGGGGTGGTGCACTGTGCGGGCGTCGTCGACGACGGGGTCCTGGAATCGCTGACCCCCGACCGGCTGACGGGAGTGCTGCGCCCGAAGGCCGAAGCGGCCCTGCACCTCCACGAGCTGACCGCCGGGCTCGACCTGACCGCGTTCGTGCTCTTCTCCTCCTTCGCCGGTGTCGTGGGCAGCGCGGGCCAGGCGGCCTACACCGCGGCCAACGCCGTGCTGGACGCGCTGGCCCAGCAGCGGCGGGCGCAGGGGCTGCCGGCGCTGTCCGCGGCCTGGGGCCTGTGGGAGGAGGAGCGCGGAATGGGCGGCCAGGTCACCGGCGCCGACCTCGCCCGGCTCCGCCGCGAAGGCGCCCTCCCCATGTCCGCCGAGGAGGCGCTGGCGCTCTTCGATGCGGCGGTGGCGTCGGGGCGTGCGGTGGTGGTGCCGGCGGCGTTGGACGTGGCCGGGTTGCGGCGGCGTGATGCCGACGAGGTGCCGGTGGTGTTGCGGTCGCTGGTGCGTGGTTCGGGTGGGCGTCGTTCGGCTGGTGGGCGTGGTCCGGCGGAGGTGGCGGGTCTGGCCGGCCGGTTGGTGGGGCTGGGCGAGGTCGAGCGTCGTCGGGTGGTGCTGGACGTGGTGCAGCGGCAGGTGGGGGAGGTGTTGGGGTACGGGCCGGGTCGGCCGGTGGCGGTGGACACGCCGTTCAAGGGGCTGGGTTTCGATTCGCTGATGGCGGTCGAGCTGCGCAACCACCTCAACCGGCTCACCGGGCTGCGCCTGCCCGCCTCCCTCGTCTTCGACCACCCGACGCCCAAGCGCATGGCCGAGTACCTGACGCAAGAACTGTCGGGCACGACGGAGGCGCAACCGGCAGCGTTCGCCGCCTCGGCCGCATCCGCGTCCGACGACCCGATCGTGATCGTGGGAATGGCGTGCCGGTATCCGGGCGGTGTGCGGTCGCCGGAGGACCTGTGGCGGCTGGTGTCGGACGGTGTGG
>NZ_JBIVXV010000074.1:0-2096 GCF_044769385.1 Streptomyces sp. NPDC090445
ACCGTTCCTAATCAGTGAGCAGGAGTGAGTCTTGGACCCATTCCTGCTCTCTGCGGACATCCCGAACGGTTTTGGGTGTCCTGGTCGCCCGCGTACTCGCCGCGTCCGGCTGCACGCATCTGGTGCGTGGTCCGGGGATGCGGGGGCGGGTTTCCTCACGCCCGAGGGCTTCCGGTCGGGCCTGGACGGTCCGATGCCCGCGACGATCGCTCTGGTCGTCGCGGGGCGGTGTCGTCCGTCGCCGGATCGGGTGCCCTTGGGCGCGTCGCCCGATCGCGATGCTTGCCGCATCGTGACGGGTCGTCTTACGGGTCCTGCCGGTGAGGGGTTTCTGCCAGTGCTGGGCGCCCCACTTGCTGGTGTAGGCCGGATCGACGGCGATGACCGTGATACCGGTCTGGTCGGCCATCGAGGTCAGCCTGGCGCGGAGCCTGCCGGTGGGCATACCGGAGATGAGCTGCCGGAACGTGCGGCGCCGACCGTGTTTCTCCCTGGTCTTCTCGGCCTGGAAATCAAGGTCTTCGACCGCGATGGCCTTCACGCCGCACGTCTTGGCCCAGTTCAGCAGCCGGGACAGGGCGTGGCGGACCTGGGCGTCTCGGTGGTCGACCGACCCGCTGAGGTCGTAGAAGAACCTCCGCGGGTGCCCGACGGGATTACCGTGTGTGTCCAAGCGCCAGGCCGCGAGGTGATCGGCGTTGGTGTCCACACCGATCACACCGTCGGCCAGGGCGGCATCCAGCGGGACGGTCCTCGACGGCGGGATCTGCCAGGAAGCGGTCAGATACCAGCGGTCCTTGGCCACGTCCGGGTGGATGCGGTAGGCGACCGCCCGGTTGGCCTCGATCCGGTCGGCCCACTCGGTGCCCCGGTGCGGGAAGCGCACCGTGCAGGTGAGGACGTACCGGCCGTGCTTGGTGTTGGCGTACCCGGCAAGGGGAGCCGGGAGCTTGATGGACACCTCGCCGTCCGGGGTGACTCGGACGGTTTCGTTCCCGAAGCGCTTGCCGGACTCGCCGTCGGCCTGGAGGAACCAGCGTTCCGCCTCCCACCGTGTCCGCCACTCGGCCTCGGTGAGCTGTGCGGTGTCGAGGTTGTGACGGTTGCGTGCGAGGCGCTTGCCGCCCCGCACGACGTGCACGACGCCCTCTTCGTGGTCGGCGCATCGCTGTTCCAGGCGTTCTTCGAGGACGTGCAGGCGTCGGGTCTTGTGGAACCACTCGTTCTTCGAGCGGTAGCCACCGGGAACCTTCTTGGTGCCCTTCGATCCGATGGGCTGGGACAGGCGGTGCCGGATCGTGCGGATCCCGGCTTCGAGGTGCTGGATGTGGGCGAGTTGGCAGCGACGCGACAAGGCCCACTGGTCGTGAGTGGCCTTGGTGAGCGCACCGGCCCACCGCGAGGACGACTCGGCAGTGAGGCCCTGTTTCCGGGCCGCCCAGGTTTCCTTGGAGTGCTCCAGGCCGTCAGCACAGCGCGCTTTGAGATCCCTCGACGCGAGTGATCCGAGGTGCGCGCCAACCAGCCGCAGCACCTTCCCATCCTCGGGCGTCAGGTCCTTGAGGCGGTCGCGGATCGCCACACCGGACGGCCCGAGGACGACGAACGGCGCGGCGATCGGACGGAGGTCAGCCATGTTCGGCGGCCTCCAGCGCCTTGCGGGCACGGTTCTTCGCCGACCTGCGCCCGTACAGGCGGGCACAGAACGACGTCAGCACCTCCGCCATGTCCCGCACCAGGTCGTCTTCGACCTCGCCGTCGTCCAGCACCAGCAGCCGACGGCCCGTCGCGGACAGGGCGGCTTCGACCAGTTCGACGTTCATCCGGCCGAGCCGGTCCTTGTGCTCCACCACCACGCAGGTCACGTTCGGGTCGGCCAGTAGACGCCGGGCCTTGGAACGGCAGCCGTTCATCCCGGAAGCGATCTCCGTCTCAACACGAACGACTCGGTGACCGGCCTTCACCGCCCACGCCGACAGCCGCGCGACCTGGCGTTCCAGATCGGTCTTCTGATCGTGCGAGGACACGCGAGCGTACAGACCCAGACCACCGATGACCTCGGGCGTGGTGTTCGCGTCGATGTTCACCAGGATCGT
>NZ_JBIVXV010000075.1:0-1876 GCF_044769385.1 Streptomyces sp. NPDC090445
AGGCGCAGCGAACTCCGGCGCTCCGCGCCTCCGGGCCAAGGATGCGTTTCCCTCCCCGGCTGAAGCCGGGGATACCCACGCAAGATCAGGGATGGGAGCCGGACCAGGCTCTCTGGGCCCCTTTCGGTACGGCGGTCGAGGCCTGGGAGTCCACAGGAGCAGGACACGTGGACTGCCCGGCCTGCGACGAGAGCGCCCCCGTCACGGAGTGGCAGTGGCCCGATTACTACGCCCTGGGGGCCCTCACGTTCGAGTTCTGGGGCTGGCCACCGCGGGCGGACAACTTCGTGGCAGAGCTCGGGCGCGTCCTCGGGCACCGCACCGTACAGCACATGGGCAAATTCTGAGCAGCCAGCCGCCGGGACCGGGGTGGCCTCCGCCGAATCTCCGACTCAGGACACTAGAGGACCTGTCCGGCTGATCACGCGGAGATCGCCGACGCGATCGTGGGCGATCCGGCGGGCAGTCGCTTGGTCTCGTCGGCCGACGGGAGTGAGGGGTGCACGGAGACACTGAACGGCGGGGCCGTATCCTGAGGAAGGCGATGCAGGCACTGCCGATGCGTCGCAGCCGCCCGTCACAGCCGGGCGCCGCCCCACTCCGGGTACCAGGTACCCGGCAAATGATCGGGAGTTGACCGGTGATCAGTCTGGCCGCGGTGGGTGGAGTAGCCCTGGTCGAACTGGGCATGGCACTGACTCCGGGGCCGAACATGATCCACCTCGCCTCTCGCGCGATCACCCAGGGCCGCAGGGCGGGCCTGGTCAGCCTGAGCGGGACCGCGGTGGGATTCCTGTGCTATCTGCTGGCCGCGGCCGTAGGACTGTCCGCGTTGTTCGCCGCCGTGCCGCTGGCGTTCACGGTGGTCAAGCTCGCTGGGGCCGCCTACCTCGCCTACCTGGCCTGGGGGATGCTGAAGCCCGGTGGCCGCTCGCCCTTCGCTCCGGCCCACGACCTGCCTCCGGTCTCCGATGCCCGCCTGTTCTCGATGGGGCTCCTGACCAACCTACTCAATCCCAAGATCGCTCTCATGTACGCCGCTCTTCTGCCCCAGTTCATGGATCCACAGGCGGGCCCGGACTGGGCGCAACTGCTCCAGCTCGGTGGTGTGCAGATCATCGTGGGGATCTCCGTGAATGCTCTGATCATGCTGGGCGCAGCACGGGTGTCGGGGTTTCTGACCGCCCGGCCCCGCGTGATGACCGCTCAGCGGTTCGCGTCAGGCGGCTTGCTCGGCGTCTTCGCGCTGCGCACCGCCCTGTCCCGTACGCCAGTCTCGGCCTGAGCCATGCCCGCGCGCCTGTGACACCGGGCCTACTGAGATCAGCCGAATACGTCGCTGAGATCGCCGACGCGATCGTGAGCGATCTGGCTGTTCGCATCAGCAGCGCCAGGCGCCAGAACCCGAAGTGTCTACTGTTGGGTTGCATTGGGGGTCATGTTCGGAGCCAGATGGCGACGGCCTCCTCGGTGGCGGCGCCGAGGAAGACGTAGCCGCGCTTGTCGTAGCGAGTGACGACCGTGCGGGACTGCTTCAGGCGGTTGATCGCCCGCTCGACGGTGGTGCGCTTCTTGTAGCGGTCCTCATCGAAGCCTGGTGGCCGTCCGCCACGTGCGCCTTTGCGCAGGCGGGCCGCTTGGCTGTCGGACTTCTCCGGGATGGTGTGGCGGATTCCCCGCCGTCGCAGGTACTCGCGGATGGGGCGGGAGGGCGGCCTGGCCGAGGCGACGCTTCAGGGCACTGACCTCGGCGGGACGCCAGGACCGCGAGGAGCTCTAGCTGTATTGCCTCGGGAGGTTGTGGACGGGTGATGCAGGTCTCGGCTGAGGTGTCTTGAACGGGTGAGGGCCTTCCGGGTTCGGTGTGGATTGCGAC
>NZ_JBIVXV010000076.1:0-1745 GCF_044769385.1 Streptomyces sp. NPDC090445
GGCACGAAGGCGGCGCCTTCGCCCGTCACGCACTCCTGGCCCATGGCCGAGAGCACACCGCCCGGGCCGAGTTCGAGGTACGTCGTGACGCCCGCGTCCTCCAGCGCCCGCATGCCATCGAGGAAGCGCACGGCCTCGCGGACGTGCCGCACCCAGAACTCGGCGGAAGCCATCTCGTCGGCGACAACAGCACCGGTCAGGTTCGACACGACCGGGATCCGCGGTGCGGCGAAGGACAGCCCCGCCACCACCTCACGGAAGTCGTCCAGCATGCCGTCCATGTGCGGCGAGTGGAACGCGTGGCTCACGATCAGCCGCTTGGTCTTCCGGCCCTGCGCGGCGAACGACTCCGCGACGGCGACCGTCGCGTCCTCGTCACCGGCCACGACCACCGACTGCGGGCCGTTGATCGCGGCAATGCTCACCCGGTCGCCCTCGCCGATCAGCGGCAGGACCTCATCCTCCGACGCCTGGACGGCGATCATCACGCCGCCGGCCGGGAGCGCCTGCATCAGCCGGCCGCGGGCCGCGACCAGGGCACACGCGTCGTCCAGGGAGAACACCCCGGCCACATGCGCGGCAGCGATCTCACCAATGGAGTGACCGGCCACGAAGTCCGGCTTCAGGCCCCACGACTCAACGAGGCGGAACAGCGCGACCTCAACCGCGAACAGGGCGGGCTGGGTGTACTCGGTCCGGTCCAGCAGCTCCGCGTCCTGCCCGAACAGGGCTTCCTTCAGCGGGAGTTCCAGCCGCTCGCACACCGCGTCCAGCGCGGCCGCGAACACCGGGAAGGCGTCGTACAGCCCACGGCCCATGCCGAGGCGCTGGCTGCCCTGCCCCGTGAACAGGAAGGCGACCTTCCCGCCCACCGGCGAGCCCATGACCACGCCCGCCGCGGAACCGCCCTCCGCGAGCGCGGCCAGACCGGCCAACAGGCCCTCGCGGTCCGCGGCCACGACCGCCGCGCGGTCCTCGAACTGTGCCCGGCCCGCCGCGAGCGACCAGGCAATGTCGACCGGGTGCAGCGCGTCCGGCGCGGAAAGGACGAAGTCCTGGAGTCGGCGTGCCTGCGCCTGGAGCGCCTGGTCGCCCTTGGCCGTGAGCACCCAGGGGACGATCGGCAGGGCCGAGTCCGCCGCGGGCGGCTCCGCCGGTGCCGCAGCCGGCGGCTGCTCGATGATCGTGTGCGCGTTGGTGCCGCTGATACCGAACGACGAGACACCGGCCCGGCGGGGACGGCCGGTCTCCGGCCAGTCCACGGCCTCGGTCAGCAGCTCGACGTCGCCGGCCTCCCAGTCGATGTGGCTCGACGGCGCGTCGACGTGGAGGGTCTGCGGAAGCACTCCGTGCCGCATCGCCATGATCATCTTGATCAGACCGGCAACACCGGCAGCAGCCTGCGTGTGTCCGATGTTCGACTTGATCGAGCCGAGCAGCAGCGGACGGTCGGCCGCCCGGTCCTGGCCGTACGTGGCCAGCAGCGCCTGCGCCTCGATCGGGTCACCGAGCCGCGTACCCGTACCGTGCGCCTCCACCGCATCCACATCGGCAGCCGACAGGCCCGCGCTCGCCAGCGCCTCGCGGATCACCCGCTGCTGCGACGGGCCGTTGGGGGCCGTCAGGCCGTTGCTCGCGCCGTCCTGGTTGATCGCCGAGCCGCGGACCACGGCCAGGATCGGGTGGCCGTTGCGTACGGCGTCCGACTGCCGCTCGACGAGCAGCATGCCCGCACCCTCGGCCCA
>NZ_JBIVXV010000077.1:0-1742 GCF_044769385.1 Streptomyces sp. NPDC090445
CAATGCCACGAAGTTAAGAGTTCGGCGGCGGTGTCAAGGGTGGGCGAGATGCAGGAGGGGCCTCTGCTATCCAGGGGTTCGACCAAGATCTTCCTGAGAAAGCAGAGACCCAGTGGCCCAGTCTGTCACAGGCGGAACCGACGTGTTCGCGCCCGGTCATATCGGTGAGTTAACGCAGGTCATCCCACCCGAGTTGGTGGATGCGGTGCTGGATGAGACCGGGGCTCGCGAGCGACGACTGCGGAGCCTCCCTTCGCGCGTCGGGGTGTACTTCGTGCTCGCGCTCGGGCTGTTCGAGCATCTGGGCACCGGACTGGTGTGGGGCAAGCTCGTGGCCGGACTGGCCGCAATGGTGCCGCAGCCGTCGGAGAAGGCACTTCGCGATCTGCGTCGCCGAGTCGGCGTGGCCCCGCTCAAGCGGCTGTTCGACGTGCTGGCTGGCCCGCTCGCCCAGCCGTCCACGCCCGGAGTGCGCTACCGCCGCTGGCGAACTGTCGCCTTCGACGGATGCGGGAGCCTGAACGTCCCCGACCACGGGCGCAACCAGTCCTGGCTCGGCCGCACCGAACGCCGCCACGGCCCGACCGGCTACCCCCGGCTCATGCTCATGACCCTGTGCGAAACAGGCACCCGCGGCCTGATCGCCGCCGTCTTCGGCCCCGCCACCAAGGGCGAGACCGACTACGCCCACGACCTGGTCGGCCACCTGACCTCGGACATGCTCCTCCTGGCGGACCGCGCCTTCGACAGCAACGAACTGCTCGCAGACATCGCAGCTCAGGGGGCACAGTTCCTGATTCGAGCCACCAGCGTCCGACGCCCGCCGGTGCTGGCACTGCTGCCCGACGGCTCCTACCTCACCCGCATCGGCGGCCTCCCACTGCGGGTGATCGAGGCCGACGTCCGCACCCGCACCGCCGACGGCGGCGACTTCGGCGGGACCTACCGACTGCTGACCACGCTCAGCGACCACCACACCGATCCAGCCGACCAGCTGATGCGTCTCTACCACGAACGCTGGGAGATCGAGACCACCTACCTGGCACTACGTCACACCCTGCTCAAGGGCCGGGTGCTGCGATCGAAGGACCCGGTTGGTCTCACCCAGGAGATGTGGGGACTGCTCACCCTCTACCAGGCCCTGCGCTCGATAATGGTGACCGCCGTGGAGACAACGCCCGGCTGCGATCCCGACCGGGCCGGCTTCACCATCGCTCTGGAAGCCGCACGCGACACGGTCGTCAGCCTCGCCGGAACGACCGCAGCCTCAAGGCCGGGCAACCTCCCTGACCTGGTCGGATTCATCGGCGCCCGCATCCTGAAGGCACTGCTTCCCCGGCGCCGGATGCGGCTGTCCACCCGCATCGTCAAGGGCGGGATCTCCCGCTACCACAGCTGGAACCGCGACGGACGCCCTCGCGACAGCACGCCGGTCACCGCCATCGATATCACCGTGCACCCACCGACCCTCCCTAGCGCACAGGATCCGAGCCGAGCCCCTTCCGGCCGCTGGGGCCAGGTCTGCCAGATCCTGGCCGCGCGCTCCAACCAGGCCATGCACACCCGCGACATCGCACAGCACCTCGGCCTCGCCACCGCGGGGCGCCCCCTCAGCAGCCTCACCGCGCAACTCTGCTACTGGGCCCGCAACGGCCGGCTCACCCGCACGGCACCGAACACCTACAAGATCACGCTCCCCGATGCCTTGACACCGCCAACGAGCCCTTAACTTCGTGGCATTG
>NZ_JBIVXV010000078.1:0-1708 GCF_044769385.1 Streptomyces sp. NPDC090445
CGTGAAGAACCGGCTTCGGGGTATCCAACGCCGACCCGACGTTCTCGACGGCTTCATCGCCGAGACAGGACTGACACTGGAGCCCCCGTAGCCTGCCACCCCACCCTTTCAACCTCAGCGGCAACTACTGCCGTCAAGACACGCAAGGAGCCCCACCGAGAAGAAATTCGGTGGGACTCCTTGGTATCTCTCAAGCCGCGATAAGCCACCCAAGTGACTGTGGCCTACCAATCAGCCCAGATTCAGGTCATCAATGGAGACTTCATTCGGCGAGTGTCCGTCCTGCAACTCCCAGGGACAGTGGCCGAGGAGATGTGAGTTTCCACGGCAACGCGCCAGACCAAGTCCAGTGAATTCCCCCAGGAGGCACGTACGCTATCCAGGAATGACGTCAACATTATTCTGCGACAGAATCTCAAGAAGCAAATCGAATTTGAAAATTGGCCCGCCGGGAATATCCATTACTGCAGACAAGGAAGAACGCGCGACGGAAATGTTTCGCCAAATCAGCCGAACCGGGGCGCCTTGGAGGTAATCCCCAAGAGACTCTTCCAATTCGGTAAAACTCTGCCCGATGTACCCTCCTGGACCACGGAAAGCCTCGCCAATTGCACAGAAGAAACTCGCGACATCCTTGATTTCGTCACCTCCCATAACGATCTCTCGAGGGGGAGCCGAATACTCCCCCTTAGGGGCAGATTCGGCGTACCTAAGCCCGGCTACTTCTAGCCACGCTTCACGGGCTCCGACCTGAAGCGTGCACCATTCACCATGCCGCGGTTGGGAAATGCGGAACCTGTCCCACAACCTGCGGGCCTCGGCATGCGGAGGCAACCCCGTTTGTGCCGTGACGACTAGATATTCCGGCGTATCTCCGACCGCTAGCTTGGTGCCCCACAGCGCGTAGCGCCCCATGGGTCGACCTTCGGTGTCGAGGACAAGGACCTCGATGTCACCCCTAAGCGTCTCGATCGGCGCGTCTAGGGTCGGCCGCACAAGCCTGAAGGTGACTCGGGAGTTCTCGGCTTCAAGGAACGCGCCGAAGTCGTCGTAGCTGTAGTGCCCGACAAAAAACCCTTCCAGATCGCAAGCGAATGCGAATGCGTCACTTTCCTCGAACCGGACGGAATATTTCACCAACAACGTCGCCCACCTTCTACTGGGAACACGTCGAATCAACAGGAAGGAATAACGGTGATCTTATCGTACTTGACTTTCGGGTCCGTGTGGCCATACTCCCCGAAGCGGTTCGGACCGACGATCCTGTACGTATTGCCCTTCCCGGGAACCTCCCATTCGGGCGAGCCCTGGAAACCCGACTGCGCGTGAGGACCCCACTTGGCCGCGTGCTTCGCCGATTCGCGCCCTTGATAAAGCTTTTGAGTAGGATTCGTGAGGCTTACCGTGCGTGGGGTCCCCTGCCCGGCCTTAATCCTGGCAAGCTCGCCTGCAGCCCACCCAGGAACATTGTTGTCGTTGTGCACCAGCACCGGCGTTGTGCCGGCGAGCACATAGTACGTGTGCTGGCTGACACGTCCTCAACTGCGTATATGCAGGTGGGCGGTGGTTTGTTGGTTCGCTGACGTCCGTCGAAGTGCGTGGAAATCCGTGGTTGTTGCCGCTGAGGTTGAAAGGGTGGGGTGACAGGCTACGGGGGCTCCAGTGTCAGTCCTGTCTCGGCGATGAAGCCGTCGAGAACGTCGGGTCG
>NZ_JBIVXV010000079.1:0-1591 GCF_044769385.1 Streptomyces sp. NPDC090445
CCCAATACCGGGAAGTTTAGGTTCGCCATCGTCGTGTTCGGTCGGTGGCTGTGGTGATGGTAAAGGTGATCTCCGCGTTGGGGATCGGGGTGTTCTTCCTGGTCGGGCTGTAGGCGAAGGTCGAGATCGGGCGTTTGACGCGGCGGGGCTGGATCCTGGTTGGGCGGCCCTGCGGGGCCAGCTCGCGGGGGTGCAGGATGGCGCGATGGATCACGGGAGTGAGTCGGCATCCCTGGCGCATGGTCCCGGTTGCGGTGATCACTGTGTTGCGGGCGGTCCGGATGGTGACGGCCAGCGAGATCTGGGAGGGAGCGATCCCGGCCTGCAGAGCAGCGTCGACAACGATCAGCCGGGCGGCCTGGTAGACGACGAGCAGACCGAGCAGTTCCTGCCGGGCGCCGTCGGTGTGGTGCGAGCGCAACACGCGGTCCGACCCGCGCAGAGTGACCTTCAACCCGAAGTACGCGGTCTCCGCCTGCCACCTGCGGTGATAGAGCTCGGCAAGTTCGGCTGCCGGGTAGCGCCGATGGTCCAGCAGCGTGGTGAACAGCCGTAGGCTCGTGGTCGTCGTCGTGCCGTCAGCGGCGTGGACCGCCACCGTGGCCTCGATCACGCGGATGGCCACGCCGGCGATCTGCGGCGCAATCGTGCGCCGGTGGCGGGACCACCGTCGCAGACGGTCGCGTTCGTTGATCCCGGTGGACATCGACAGGTACGTACCGTCGGGGAGAGCATGCAGTACCGGCGGCTGCAGGTCGGCGCTCATCCGCCACAGCAGCTGCGCGCCGGTGGCCGCAGCAGACCGGGCCAGCGCGAAGCCCTTGCTGCCGCGGTCGGCCAGCAACAGCATTCCTGGTTTCAGTGCCCGGCACAGCATCGTGCACTGGGACTCCTCAGCCTGGGTCCACGGCCCGAGCACCGCGTCGATCAGTGCCCGGGTGCCGCACTCGACCAGTGCGGACAGCCTGATCATGGGGAATCCACAGACCCCGTTGCGGCCGGTAGCCCGGCCGCAGTACGACCGGTTGGCCTCGCTGTCCGCGACCAGGATGCCGGTGCTGTCCCAGGCCACCGTCCGCAGCCCTTTCCACCAGGATCCGGCCGCCTCCTCGGCCGCTACCGCCCCCTTGACCTGGTCGAACAGCACGGACAGCGGCGCCGATCCGAGCCGACGCCGGGCCTGCCGCAAGGCCGCCGCGGATGGGTCCACGTCCGGCATGCCAGGCGCGGCGACCAGCGCGGCCCACACACCCCGATACCCGCACTCGCCGAACAGAGCCATGGCCAGCACGAAGTACACGACCACCCGCGAAGGAAGCTTCCGCACACGCGACTGCACCCGCCCGGTCTGCGCCAGCACGGCGTCCACCAGAGACGGCGTGATGATCTGCGTCAACTCCCCCAAGTGCCCGGCCGCGAAAGCCTTTCCACCGGCATCGACGTGTTCGGGCATGCCAGACTGAACCAACGGGGCTCCTCGTAGCAACGGTGTCTTGGTCGACTTCCGTCCTACGCGGAGCCCCGCCCCTCTACATCAACATTCCCGAACCACTTGACAGCAGCCCCTGACTGCAAACTTCCCGGTATTGGG
>NZ_JBIVXV010000080.1:0-1520 GCF_044769385.1 Streptomyces sp. NPDC090445
CAATACCAGTGACTTAAGGATCTTGGCTGGTAGGCTGTCTGTCCAGGAGGTGCCGAGATGCCACGCCCTGGGCAGGTCAAGCCGGAGACGGACGAGCGGTTGTCTGACCGGATCGCGATCGGGTTGCTGACGCGTACGTTCCCGCCGGAGCTGGTGGACCGGATCGTGGCGGAGTGCGGGAAGTCCGGGCAGCGCAACCGGTTGCTGCCGCCGCGGGTGGTCGTCTATTTCGTGCTGGCGATGTGCCTGTTCTCGGGGCAGGGCTATGAGGAGGTCGCGCGGCTGTTGACCGAGGGTCTTTCGTGGGCCAGGCGCTGGTCGGGGTCGTGGCAGGTGCCTACGCCTGGCGCGATCTCCCGGGCCCGTGTCAAGCTCGGGCCGGAGCCGCTCAAGGTGCTGTTCGAGCAGACCGCTGGGCCTGTGGCGACCAAGTCAACTCCCGGTGCCTGGTACGGACGTTGGCGTCTGATGGCGGTCGACGGGACCACGTTCGACGTGCCGGACAGCGAGGAGAACGACGCGCGGTTCGGCCGCCCCGCCACCCACCGGGGTGAGCGGACCGCCTTCCCCCAGGTGCGGGTGGTGGCGCTGGCCGAGTGCGGCACGCACGCCATCACCCACGCGGCTCTGGGGCCGTTCACCACCGCCGAGTCCGTGCTCGCGCGAGAGCTGTTCGACGCCCTCGCGCCGGGCGACCTGCTGATGGCCGACCGCGGCTTCGCCGGCCTGGACCAGTGGCGCGCCGCCTCCGCCGGCGGGGCCGACCTGCTCTGGCGGATCAAGACGACCGCGGTCCTGCCCGTGCGCCGTGAGCTCCCCGACGGTTCCTACCTCTCCGACATCGTGGCGGCCAAGGATCATCGCAAACGCACCGACCCGACCGTGGTGCGGGTCATCGAGTACACCCTGGACGACCCCGGGCGCCCGCAGCACCCGGCACCGTACCGGCTGATCACCACCATCCTCGACCACGAGGCCGCACCCGCGATGGAGCTGGCCGCCCTCTATAACGAGCGGTGGGAGATCGAGACCACACTGGACGAGCTGAAGACCCACCAGCGCGGCCCCGCCCAGGTCCTGCGCTCCCGCTCACCCGAAGGCGTCGAGCAGGAAGTGTGGGGCCACCTCCTCGTTCACCATGCGATCCGCCAGCTCATGCACACCGCCGCCGAAGGCACCGATACCGACCGGCTCTCCTTCACCCGCACCCTCCGCCTCGCCCGACGCCAGGTCACCGCGCAGGCGGCCTTTTCCCCCTGAGCACCTGGCCACAGCACTCGCCGACGGACTGCGCGAGATAGCCCGCCATCTACTGCCCCCACGCCGCCGGCGCTCGAACGCCCGCGTCGTCAAACGCAAGATGTCCAACTTCGGCGTCAAACGCGCCGCACACCGGCAATGGCCACAACCCACACTCGACCCAGCCGAGGCCGTAGCCATCGCCCCGCACCACAAAACGGCCCCGATCAACCCACCTGTGAAGGTCCCACGCACCCGGGATTCTTAAGTCACTGGTATTG
>NZ_JBIVXV010000081.1:0-1482 GCF_044769385.1 Streptomyces sp. NPDC090445
GTGGCCGAGCTGCACTCCCTGCGCGAGCAGGCGCGGCGTGGACCGAGTGACCGGGCGACCGAGGCCCAGCACGCGAAGGGCAAGCTGACGGCGCGCGAGCGCATCGCGCTGCTCCTCGACGAGGGTTCCTTCAAGGAGGTCGAGCAGCTGCGCCGGCACCGGGCGACCGGTTTCGGCCTGGAGGGCAAGAAGCCGTACACCGACGGTGTGATCACCGGTTGGGGCACGGTCGAGGGCCGCACGGTCTTCGTCTACGCGCACGACTTCCGGATCTTCGGCGGTGCGCTGGGCGAGGCCCACGCCACGAAGATCCACAAGATCATGGACATGGCCATCGCGGCCGGTGCCCCGCTGGTCTCGCTCAACGACGGCGCCGGCGCCCGTATCCAGGAGGGCGTCTCCGCGCTCGCCGGGTACGGCGGCATCTTCCAGCGCAACACCCGGGCCTCGGGTGTCATCCCGCAGATCTCGGTGATGCTGGGCCCGTGCGCGGGCGGCGCGGCGTACTCGCCGGCGCTGACGGACTTCGTGTTCATGGTCCGCGACACCTCGCAGATGTTCATCACCGGCCCCGACGTCGTGCGCGCCGTCACCGGCGAGGAGATCAGCCAGAACGGCCTGGGCGGCGCCGACGTCCACGCCGAGACCTCCGGCGTGGCGCACTTCGCGTACGACGACGAGGAGACCTGCATCTCCGAGGTCCGCTACCTCATCTCGATGCTGCCCTCCAACAACCGCGAGAACCCGCCGGTCCACGAGACCTCCGACCCGGCCGACCGCCGCTCGGACGTCCTGCTGGACCTGGTCCCCGCGGACGGCAACCGCCCGTACGACATGCACAAGGTGATCGAGGAGCTCGTCGACGACGGCGACGTCCTGGAGATCCACGAGCGCTGGGCCCGCAACATCATCTGCGCCCTGGCCCGCCTCGACGGGCAGGTCGTCGGCATCGTCGCCAACCAGCCGCAGACCCTGGCCGGCGTCCTCGACATCGAGGCCTCCGAGAAGGCCGCGCGCTTCGTCCAGATGTGCGACGCCTTCAACATCCCGATCATCACCCTGCTGGACGTGCCCGGCTTCCTCCCGGGCGTCGACCAGGAGCACGGCGGCATCATCCGCCACGGCGCCAAGCTGCTCTACGCGTACTGCAACGCCACCGTCCCGCGGATCTCCCTGATCCTGCGCAAGGCCTACGGCGGCGCGTACATCGTCATGGACTCCCAGTCCATCGGCGCGGACCTCACCTACGCCTGGCCGACCAACGAGATCGCGGTCATGGGCGCCGAAGGCGCAGCCAACGTCATCTTCCGCAAGCAGATCGCGGAGGCCGAGGACCCCGAGGCCATGCGCGCCCGCATGGTCAAGGAGTACAAGGCCGAGCTGATGCACCCGTACTACGCGGCCGAACGCGGCCTCGTCGACGACGTCATCGACCCCGCCGAGACCCGCGAGACGCTGATCGGCGCCCTCGCGATGCTCCGC
>NZ_JBIVXV010000082.1:0-1387 GCF_044769385.1 Streptomyces sp. NPDC090445
GCCCGCGCGGCGCCGTCGCATGCGGATGCCGGAGAGGCTGGGGGCCTCTCCGGCATCCGGGGTGGGGTGGGGGTGGGGTGTTCGGGTCTCACTTGCCGAGCTTGGCCTTCAGCTGTTCCTTCAGCTGCTTCTTGATCTCCTGCTTGGTGACGGTGCCGCCGGTGCCGGTGGCGTCGCCGGTCACTGCGGTGGCGTCGCCGGTGTTGATGGCGTCGGCGCTGGCGTTGCCGCTGGTGGCGTTGCCGGTGTTGATCGTGCACTTGCCCTTGCAGCTGCCGACGCCGGAGTCGGCGGCGCCGCTGGTGGCCTCGCCGCCGACGGTGGTGTTGTCGGCGGTGGCGTCACCGCTGGTGCCGATGCCGTCTGCGCTGTCGGCCGGGAGGAGGGACACGGCCTGCTGCGGGGCGGCGGCCGGGGCGGCCATGGCGGTGGCGGGGAGGGCGATACCGCCGCCGACGAGGGCCGCGGAGGCGCCGGCCAGGACGATGCGACGGGTCCAGGAACGCTCGAACATCGGAATTCTCCACTCGGTGACAAAAGAGGTTTCTTATCGGTCGCCCCGTGGAATCGGCCGGGGTTTTTCTTCCGGTTCCGGGTCCTCCGGGGGTTCCCGGTGGGGCGTACTTCAAATAAACCCGATGGGCGGGGATGCGTCACGCCACTCGAATCCGTGTCTTGACGGTCGTGGATGATTTTGGTAGCCGCGGTGTGTGGAATGCGTTCGGGCATGCCGAGCAGCCCCCGGGACGCGTTCGGTCCCGGGGGCTGTGTGCGGGGTGGCCGGCTCACTGGCCGAGCTTGGCCTTCAGCTGTTCCTTCAGGGTCTTCTTGATCTCCTGCTTGGTGACGTTGCCGCCGGTGCCGGTGGCGTCTCCGGTCACTGCGGTGGCGTCGCCGCTGTTGATGGCGTCGGCGCTGGCGTTGCCGCTGGTGGCGTTGCCGGTGTCGATGTCGCAGCCGCCGTCACAGCCGGCGACGCCGGAGTTGGCGGCGCCGCTGGTGGCTTCGCCGCCGACGGTGGTGTTGTTGGCGGTGGCGTCACCGCTGGTGCCGATGCCGTCGGCGCTGTCGTCCTGGAGGAGGGACACGGCCTGCTGTGGGGCGGCGGCCGGGGCGGCCATGGCGGTGGCGGGGAGGGCGATACCGCCGCCGACGAGGGCCGCGGAGGCGCCGGCCAGGACGATGCGACGGGTCCAAGAACGCTCGAACATCAGAATTCTCCACTCGGTATAGAAGGGGGATTTTGTGAGCCGCCCCCGCAGAGTGCGGGCCGGGAATTCCATTCCGGTTCCTTCTCTTCCGGGGGTTCCCGGTGAGGGCGTACTTCCAATAAACCCGACCGGTGGAGACGGGTCACGCCACTCGAACCCGTGGCTTGACGGAAATG
>NZ_JBIVXV010000083.1:0-1348 GCF_044769385.1 Streptomyces sp. NPDC090445
CGGGGCCTCCCCCTGAGTGGTGGACACGCTGATACTGGATCTGCTTGATCCGGAGGAAGCGAGAAGACCGCCGATGGCGATGAGGGACTACTCGGACGAGTTCAAGGCCGATGCCGTGGCCCTGTACGAGTCCACACCCGGCGCGACGTACAAGAGCATCGCCGCTGACCTGGGCGTCAACCGGGCGACCCTGCGCGAGTGGGTGCTGCGGGACCGCGAACGCCGCGGCGTCACCGCCGCGGCTGCGAAGCCGACTGCCCGGCACCGGGCGGCGGTGCCGCCCGCTGATCCGGACGAGCGGGTCCGGCAGCTGGAGGCACGGGTGGCCGAGCTCGAGGCGAGTGAGCGCAAGCTGGCCACCGAGCGGGACATACTCCGCAAGGCGGCCAAGTATTTCGCCGGAGAGACGAGCTGGTGAGGAGCCGCTTCCAGTTCGTTGACGACCACCGGAACACCTACGAGGTGAAGCGGCTCTGCGAGATCCTGGACGTGAACCGGTCCAGCTACTACAAGTGGCTCGCCGGCGCCGAGGCCCGGGCCGCCCGGCAGCGCCAGGACCGGGTCCTGGCCGAGGAGATCCGCAAGGTCCACGGCGAGTCCGGCGGCGCCTACGGCTCCCCGCGCGTGACCGCCGAGCTCCGCGAGAAAGGGCGACGGGTCAACGAGAAGCGGGTCGCACGGATCATGCGGACGTTCTCCATCACCGGGATCCGTCTGCACAGACGCGTGCGCACGACCGTCCCCGACCCGGCAGCCTCACCGGTCCCAGACCTGTTCCAGCGGAACTTCACCGCCACCGAGCCGGGACGGAAGTACATGGGCGACATCACGTATCTCCCGCTTGCGGGCGGGAAGTTCCTCTATCTCGCGACCGTGCTGGACTGCTTCAGCCGCAAGGTCGTGGGCTGGTCCATCGCCGACCACATGCGGACCGGCCTGGTAGCCGACGCGCTGCGGATGGCCGCCTCGACCCGCGGCCGCCTGGAGGGATCGGTGTTCCATTCCGACCACGGGGCCCAATACGGATCCCGGGCCTTCGCCGGCCTCTGCGGCCGGCTCGGGGTGACCCGGTCGATGGGCATGGTGGGCACCAGCGCCGACAACGCGGCCTGCGAAAGCTTCCACGCATCCCTGAAACGCGAGACCCTCAAAGGCGCCCACGACTACGGCGACGCCACCACCTGCCGCCAGACTGTCTTCGCCTGGCTGACCCGCTACAACACCCGCCGCCGGCACTCCGCCAACGGTCACCTCAGCCCCGACGAATACGAACGCCGACACCACAGCGTTAAACTCACGCTCGCCGCGTGATCAATCCCCGCGTGCCCACCTTCACGGGGGAAGGCCC
>NZ_JBIVXV010000084.1:0-1281 GCF_044769385.1 Streptomyces sp. NPDC090445
GGCAGGACGGCCTGACCGTAGAGCGTGTGGTCGGCGAGCCAGGGGTGTTCGGCCGTGGACAGGCGGCCGGTCCACAGGGTGCCGCGGCCATCGGGCAGGGACACCACCGCACCCAGCAGCGGATGCCCCGCCGCCGTCAGACCCAGACCGGCCACATCACCCGAACGAGCCGGAACATCGAGCCAGAACCGCTCCCGCTGGAACGCATACGTCGGCAACCCCTCCCCGACCGGCCCGGCACCCAACACCCCGGCCCAGTCCACACCCACACCCTGCGCGTGCACCCGGGCGAGCCCCTCCAGCACCGCACCCGGCTCCGACCCACCATCACCACGCAACGTCGCCGCAAACACCGGCGCGACATCGCCCTCGGCATCCTCAGGACTCAGGCAGTCCGGGCCCAACGCCGACAACACACCATCCGGACCCAACTCCAAGAACACCGAGACGCCCTCGGCCCGCAACGCCCGCACCCCGTCCAGGAACCGGACCTCACGCCGCACATGACGCACCCAGTACTCCGCCGAACACACCTCAACCGGATCAGCAAGCCCACCCGACACGTTCGACACCAACGCCACCACCGGAGCCGAGAACCCAAGCCCCTCCACGACCCCCCGGAACTCCTCCAACATCCCGTCCATGTGCGGCGAATGGAACGCATGACTGACCGTCAACCGCTTGGCCCGACGACCCCGCCCCTTCCACAGCCCCGCGAACTCCTCCACCGCATCCGCATCACCCGACACCACCACCGACACCGCACTGTTGACCGCCGCGATCTCCAACCGGCCCCCGAACCCACCGGCAGCAAGAACAGCCCGCACCTCCTCCTCGCCGCCCTCGACCGCAGCCATCGCACCATCCGCACGCAACGCCTGCATCAACCGACCCCGCGCCGCCACCAACCGCACCGCATCACCCAGCGACAACACCCCGGCCACATGCGCAGCCACGATCTCCCCCACCGAATGACCCATCACGAAATCCGGCCGCACACCCCACGACGACACCAACCGGAACAACGCCACCTCAAGCGCGAAGATCGCCGGCTGCGCCCACACCGTCCGGTCCAACAACCCCTCACCAGAGCCGTCCTCACCGAACATCACCCCACGCAACGACGGCCCACCCAACTCCGCCGCGAACAACCCCACGACCTCGTCCAACGCCTCCGCAAACACCGGAAACGCCTCATACAAGCCACGACCCATCCCCAGCCGCTGACTCCCCTGCCCCGTGAACACCACCGCACAACGCACCGGACCATCAGCCGTGCCG
>NZ_JBIVXV010000085.1:0-1112 GCF_044769385.1 Streptomyces sp. NPDC090445
ATCGCCGAGCCGCGGACCACGGCCAGGATCGGGTGGCCGTTGCGTACGGCGTCCGACTGCCGCTCGACGAGCAGCATGCCCGCACCCTCGGCCCAACCGGTGCCGTCCGCGCCTTCGGCGAACGACTTGCAGCGGCCGTCCACGGCGAGCCCGCGCTGGCGGCTGAAGTCGATGAACGTCTCCGGGGTCGCCATGACCGCGACACCGCCGGCGAGGGCCATGTCGCACTCGCCGTTGCGCAGTGCCTGGATCGCCCAGTGCAGGGCGACGAGCGACGACGAGCAGGCCGTGTCGACGGTGACCGCCGGGCCTTCGAGCCCGAAGGTGTAGGCGATCCGGCCGGAGGCGATGCTGCCCGCGTTGCCGGTGCCGAGGTAGCCCTCGACGCCCTCGGGCAGGTCGTCGCCGGATCCTGCGCCGTCGCCGATGCCGATGCCCGACACGTAGTCGTGGTACATGACGCCGGCGAAGACACCCGTACGGCTGCCCCGCACGGCCGTCGGGTCGATGCCGGCCCGCTCGAACGCCTCCCAGGAGGTCTCCAGCAGCAGACGCTGCTGCGGGTCCATCGCGAGGGCCTCGCGGGGCGAGATCCCGAAGAACGCCGGGTCGAACTCGGCCGCGTCGAGCAGGAACCCGCCCTCACGCGTGTACGAGGTCCCTGCGTGGTCCGGGTCCGGGTGGTAGAGGGCCTCCGCGTTCCAGCCGCGGTCGGTCGGGAAGGTGGTGATGCCGTCGCCGCCGGTGGCGACGAGCTGCCACAGGTCCTCGGGGGTGCGGATGCCGCCGGGGAAGCGGCAGCCCATGCCGACGATCACGATCGGGTCGTCGGTGAGGGAGGCGGTCGCCCGTACAGGCGCCATCAGCTGCCCGCGTGCGCCGTCCCTGCCGTCGAGGCCGCCGGTCACGCCCAGCTCGGTCAGCAGGTGGCGGGCCAGCGCGGTCGGGGTCGGGTAGTCGAAGATCAGCGTCGGGGGCAGCCGCAGCCCCGTCTCCGCCTTGAGAACGTTCCGCAGCTCGACGGCGGTGAGGGAGTCGAAGCCGAGGTCCCGGAAGGCACGCTCGGCGTCGACCGCGTCGGCACCGGAGTGCCCGAGCACGGCCGCGACCCG
>NZ_JBIVXV010000086.1:0-1108 GCF_044769385.1 Streptomyces sp. NPDC090445
GTCACCGCCACCGACGCCGCCGGCAACACCAGCGCCCTGTCGGCCACCGCCTCCGTGACCGTCCCGAGCACGCCGCAGGCCTACCCGGCCCAGGTCCGCGCCGACGGCGCCCAGCTGTACTGGCGCTACGACGACACCGTCAGCCCGTACGTGGCCGACTCCTCCGACGGCGGCAACACCAGCGGCGTCCAGGTCAACGCCCCGGCCCTGCGCCAGACGCCCGGCGCGGTCAGCGGCGCGAGCACCGCGATGGGCTTCAACGGGACCAGCCAGCAGGTCCACAGCGACCACCGCCAGACCGTCTCGGGCACGTACACCGTCGAGACCTGGTTCAAGACGAACACCACGCGCGGCGGCAAGCTCGTCGGCTTCGGCAACAACACCACGCGCAACAGCAGCTCGTTCGACAAGCAGATCTACATGACCAACACCGGCCGCCTGGTGTTCGGCGTGTACAGCGGCTCGTCGAAGACCATCAGCACCGGCCTGCTCGACATGTACAACGACAACAAGTGGCACCACGTGGTCGCCACCCAGGGCCCGTCGGGCATGGCGCTGTACGTCGACGGCCAGAACAAGGGCACCCTGAACGTCACGGACTCGGCGTCGTACGCCGGCTACTGGCACGTCGGCGGCGACAACCTGTCCGGCTGGCCGAACCGCCCCACCAGCAACTTCTTCGCCGGCCAGATCGACGAGACGGCCGTCTACCCGAAGGTGCTCACCGCGGCCCAGGTCAAGAACCACTTCGACCTGGCGAAGGCCCCCACCGACACGGTCTCCAAGGTCACCGCGACCGAGGACACCTACGTCAACCAGGGCGCCCCCAGCGCCGCCAACGGCGCCGCCACCTCGCTCGCCGTCCGCGGCAACCCGCTGTACCAGACCTACCTCCGCTTCAACGTGCCGGCCGCGCCGGCCGGGCAGGTCCTGAAGTCCGCCGCCCTCCAGGTCAAGACCTCGACCCAGAGCGGGGCCGGCACCGCCGACACCGTCTCCGTCGTCCCCGTCACCGGCACCTGGAGCGGAGACACCACCTCCTACACCACCAAGCCGGCCGTGGGCACCACCCCGCTGGGCAGCTTCGCCGCCATCCCGGACGGCTCGG
>NZ_JBIVXV010000087.1:0-1094 GCF_044769385.1 Streptomyces sp. NPDC090445
ATCGCCGAGCCGCGGACCACGGCCAGGATCGGGTGGCCGTTGCGTACGGCGTCCGACTGCCGCTCGACGAGCAGCATGCCCGCACCCTCGGCCCAGCCCGTACCGTCCGCGCCCTCCGCGAAGGACTTGCAGCGGCCGTCGGCCGAGAGCCCGCGCTGGCGGCTGAAGTCGACGAACGTCTCGGGCGTCGCCATGATCGCCACGCCGCCCGCCAGGGCCATGTCGCACTCGCCGTTGCGCAGCGCCTGGATCGCCCAGTGCAGCGCGACCAGCGACGACGAGCACGCCGTGTCGACCGTCACCGCCGGGCCCTCCAGCCCGAAGGCGTACGAGACGCGGCCGGAGGCGATGCTGCCGGAGTTGCCCGTGCCGAGGTAGCCCTCGACGCCCTCGGGCAGCTCCTCGCCGTTTCCATAGCCGGTCGCGTAGTCGTGGTACATGACGCCGGCGAAGACGCCGGTCCGGCTGCCGCGCATCGCCGTCGGGTCGATGCCGGCCCGCTCGAAGGCCTCCCACGAGGTCTCCAGCAGCAGTCGCTGCTGCGGGTCCATGGCCAGGGCCTCGCGCGGCGAGATCCCGAAGAACGACGCATCGAACTCCGCCGCTTCCAGCAGGAACCCGCCCTCACGCGTGTACGAAGTGCCCACGTGGTCCGGGTCCGGGTGGTACAGGGCTTCCGTGTCCCAGCCGCGGTCGGTCGGGAAGGCGGTGATGCCGTCACCGCCCGTGGCGACGAGCTGCCACAGGTCCTCGGGCGTACGGACCCCGCCGGGGAAGCGGCAGCCCATGCCGACGATCACGATCGGATCGTCCGCGACCCCCGCAGCAGCCCGCACCGGCATCCGTGCACCCGGCGCCGTGCCCGCGTGGTCACCGGTCCCGCCGGTCACGCCCAGCTCGGTCAGCAGGTGGCGGGCCAGCGCGGTCGGGGTCGGGTAGTCGAAGATCAGGGTCGGGGGCAGCCGCAGCCCCGTCTCCGCCTTCAGCACGTTCCGCAGTTCGACGGCGGTGAGGGAGTCGAAGCCGAGGTCCCGGAAGGCACGCTCGGCGTCGACCGCGTCGGCACCGGAGTGCCCGAGCACGGCCGCGACCCG
>NZ_JBIVXV010000088.1:0-1048 GCF_044769385.1 Streptomyces sp. NPDC090445
GGACGGGTGATGCAGGTCTCGGCTGAGGTGTCTTGAACGGGTGAGGGCCTTCCGGGTTCGGTGTGGATTGCGACGTCTACACCGACCAGAAAGGCCCTCGTGGTCCACCGTAATGCACCCCTGACCGAGACCGGACGCCTCCGCCTGGCCCGCTGTGTGGTCGAGGACGGCTGGCCCCTGCGACGCGCCGCCGAACGCTTCCAGGTCTCACCCACCACCGCCCAGCGGTGGGCCGACCGCTACCGGGCATCCGGCCAGGCCGGCATGTCCGACCGCTCCAGCCGGCCACACCACAGCCCGCGCCGGACACCGACCCGGACCGAGCGCCGGATCATCAAGGTCCGCCTCACGCGCCGGTGGGGGCCAGCCCGCATTGCCCACCTGCTGCACCTGGCGCCCTCGACCGTGCACCGGGTCCTGACCCGGTACCGGCTGGCCCGCCTGTCCCACCTGGACCGGACCACCGGCCAGCCCATACGTCGCTACGAACGCGACCGGCCCGGCGAACTGGTCCACGTCGACATCAAGAAGCTCGGCAACATCCCCGACGGCGGCGGCCACAGGACCCTCGGCCGCCAGGCCGGCCGAAAGAACCGTGCCAACGCCGGCTACAGCTACATCCACACCGCCGTCGACGACCACTCCCGCCTCGCCTACTCAGAGATCCTCGACGACGAGAAGAAGGAAACCGCCACCGGCTTCTGGCAACGGGCCCACGCCTACTACGCCAGCGTCGGGATCACCGTCGAACGGGTCCTGACCGACAACGGTGCCTGTTACCGCTCCCGCGACTGGCGCGACGGCGTGGCAGCGGCCGGGATCACCCACAAGCGAACCCGGCCCTACCGGCCCCAGACCAACGGCAAGGTCGAACGCCTCAACCGGACCCTGCTGGACGAGTGGGCCTACGCACGCCCCTACCGGTCAGAGCAGGAACGACGCGATGCGTTCCCCCAATGGCTGCACACCTACAATCACCACCGCGGACACACCGCGCTCGCAGGCAAACCACCCGCCAGCCGCGTCCCCAACCTCACTGGGCAATACA
>NZ_JBIVXV010000089.1:0-1033 GCF_044769385.1 Streptomyces sp. NPDC090445
TCGACGGCGGTGAGGGAGTCGAAGCCGAGGTCCCGGAAGGCACGCTCGGCGTCGACCGCGTCGGCACCGGAGTGCCCGAGCACGGCCGCGACCCGGCCGCACACCAGGTCCAACAGCACACCCTCGTGCTCCGCCACCGGCAGACCCGCCAGCCGGGCCACGAGCGGCGAACCGGCCTCCGTACCGCCACCGCCGCCGCGCCGCTCCACCATGCGGCGCGCAGGCACCCGTACCAGGGCCCGCAGCAGCGCCGGCGTCGAACCCGCCGACACCGCCTGCGCACGCAGCACGGCAACGTCCAGGTGCATCGGCAGCAGCACCGCCGCGTCCACCGTCATCGCCGTGTCGAAGAGGGCCAAGCCCTCGCCGGCGGCGAGAGCTGCGACGCCGTCCCGGGCGATGCGGCGCAGGTCGACCTCGTCGAGCTGCCCCGCCATGCCACCGTCGACACCCGCCTGCGGGGCCCACAGGCCCCAGGCGAGCGAGGTCGCGGGCAGCCCCTGGGCACGCCGCTGCTCGGCCAGCGCCTCCAGGAACGCATTCGCGGCGGCGTAGTTCGCCTGCCCGCCCGCGCCGAACGCGGCGGCGGCGCCCGAGAACAGGACGAACGCCGACAGGTCGAGGTCTCGGGTGAGGTCGTGCAGGTTCCACGCCGCGTCCACCTTCGGACGCAGTACGGTCGCCACCCGCTCCGGGGTCAGCGAGGCCAGAACGCCGTCGTCCAACACACCCGCCGTGTGCACCACAGCCGTCAGCGGGTGCTCGACAGGTACGGACCCCAGCAGCCCGGCCAGCGCCTCACAGTCCGCGACGTCGCAGGCGACGAGGTCGACGTGCGCACCCAACTGCTCCAGTTCCGCGACCAGTTCGGCAGCGCCCGCGGCAGCCGTGCCGCGCCGGCTGGTGAGCAGCAGCCGCTGCACCCCGTACGCCGTCACCAGGTGCCGCGCGAACAGCCGGC
This sequence comes from Streptomyces sp. NPDC090445, assembly GCF_044769385.1. NCBI lineage: Bacteria > Bacillati > Actinomycetota > Actinomycetes > Kitasatosporales > Streptomycetaceae > Streptomyces > Streptomyces sp. NPDC090445. The sequence goes on from NZ_JBIVXV010000089.1 coordinate 962, forward strand.
CCAGACCACCGGTCGCACCGGTGACCAACACGGTCCCGGACGGGTCGCCCAGCACCGCGGCCGACACCTCGG
>NZ_JBIVXV010000090.1:0-1008 GCF_044769385.1 Streptomyces sp. NPDC090445
CAGGTGCCGCGCGAACAGCCGGCCCAGACCACCGGTCGCACCGGTGACCAACACGGTCCCGGACGGGTCGCCCAGCACCGCGGCCGACACCTCGGCCGTGCTGTCCGAGGACGGGACGCGCACCAGGCGTGCGGCGCTCAGCGCGCCACAGCGGATCGCCAGTTCCGGCTCCCCGGCCGCCAGTGCAGCGGGAAGGGCCGCCGGGGAGGCCTGGTCCTGATCCAGGTCGATCATGACGAGCTGGCCGGGGTTCTCCGACTGAGCCGAGCGCAGCAGACCGCGCACCGCACTGCCCGCCAGTTCCCGTACGCCCGCGCCGGTCTCGACGGCCACCGCACCGGACGTCAGCCACACCAGACGCGTGGCCGCGAACCGCTCGTCGGCCAGCCACTCCTGGACCGATGCCAGTGCCGCGTTCACCGCCGCGTGGACGGCGTCCACCGTGTCACCCGTCCGGGTGTCGTCGGCAGCCGGGAGGACGAACACCGCGTCCGGAACCGGTTCGCCGCCCGTGAGTGCCGCACCGAGCTCGGCGAGGTCGGCGTACTCGGCGATCCGGGCGCCCGTACCGGCCAGGCCGATCTCGTCGCGGCCGAGCACGGCCCACCGGAGGTCTGCAGCGGCCGGGGCGGCCGCCGCGGGCATGTCCACCCACTCCACGCGGAACAGCGACTCCAGGTGACCGGCACCGGCCCCCTGAACCTGGGCCGCGGAGGCCGGGCGGAGCATCAGCGACTCCACGGCCGCCACCGGCCGGCCGGTCTCGTCCGCGACCAGCAGGGCCAGGGTGTGGGCGTCGTCGGGCGAAGCCGGGGTCAGGCGCATCCGGAGAGCGGAGGCACCCACCGCGTAGAGCGAGACACCCGCCCAGGAGAAGGGCAGCATGGCGCCCGGACCGTCCTGGTCCGTGTGCTCGCCGTGCCCGATGGCGTGCAGACCGGCGTCGAGGAGTGCCGGGTGGAGCCCGAACCGGGCCGCATCACCGTGACCGTCCTCCGGCAGCACGAC